>JASHOH010000012.1 GCA_030041215.1 Candidatus Sulfotelmatobacter sp.
CTTCCGAGCGAAACCGAATTAAGAACGCGTGCTTTGGAGGATGTCATGCGCCACACATTGTTTCAGAAGGCATTCTTCCTGTTGATCCTCGTTACGTCTCTCCTTTCAGCCAGTGCTCAGGTTCGCACCACGGGGCAACTCGCAGGAACCGCGGTCGACCCTTCGGGTGCCGTTTTGCCGGGCGTCACGGTGACAGCCCGGGATACGACCACGGGCCTCTCCAAATCCGTAACCACCAACCCGTCGGGGCAATATATTTTTCCTGATCTGCTGCCGAGCACCTATCAGGTGACCGCAACTGCTTCCGGTTTCGCTACCGCCGTCTATAACGACGTGATTATCGAAGCGTCGCGAAACAAGGACTTGGGGATCACAATGAAGGTCGGCCAGGCCACGGAGAGCGTCGAAGTCTCAGCGCAGGGAGCGATATTGGAAACCACTACCAACACCCTGGCCACGACGATCGATCCCGATGCCATCCAGAACCTGCCTCTAAATGGACGGGACATCCTGCCCATGGCCCAGTTGGTGTCTGGGGCGCAAAGCGGAGGCGATGAACGTTTTACCACCTACAATTCGCTGCCCAACGGCTCGATCTCCATCACCATCGATGGAATGACTGCCAACTCCATGCGGTACCGCACCTCCACGACGGGCTTCTTCACGTTTGCCCCGCTTCGTCTGGGCGCATTTGATGAAATGACCGTCTCCACCAGCGAACTGACGGCGGATGCCGGTGCTGAAGGCTCCATGCAAGCCCAGTTCGTCACCAAACGAGGAACCAGTCAGTTTCACGGCAATGCCTTCTGGGAAGCCAGAAACTCCTTTTTCAATGCAAACTCCTATACGAATAATGCCCTCGGACTTCCACGCGCGTTTGAGGTGCTGAACGATTGGGGTGGGAGTTTGGGAGGGCCCCTATGGAAAAAGAAACTGTTTTTCTTCGTCAACTTCGAGGGGATAAGTCAGAAATTCCCCTCACCGACAACCACTCCATTCCCCACCCCGCAAGCCCAACAAGGCAACTTTACTTACATTGGAACCGACGGGAACCAGCACACCGTCAATCTTTTGAACCTGGCGGCGACAAGCTGTCCTACCGGTGCTAACAATCCTGCCAATACGCCTTGCGGGACCACGGTCAACCCGACGATCAGCACCATGCTTACGGCAATTAACGGCTATGCGTTACAGGGCGTCGTGAGCCCGGTCAGCGGCCTCCCGTACGAGCAAAGCGTTAGCTTCACTGGGATCGAACCCGACACCGAGCGGTATCCGACGGTCCGCATTGATTTTCAGATCACGCCGAAGGTTCTCTTGCACAGTTCCGGGGACCTGTATTGGCGCAACATTGGGAACGAGTACGTGAATTATCCGGGGGACCCGTACAAAGCCAACGGCTTCAAGTCGACTTACTACGTCGAATCGACAGGAGTGGACTGGACTATCTCACCTCGCCTTATCAACCAGACTAACTTCGGCATCGAGGGCGACTCCGAGCTGTTCAATCCCGGCAACAGCTTCAATCCCTTTGGGAGCCAGAATAACTTCGTCATTAATACCCCCTATCTGGCCAATACGAGCACTTATCTTTTTGCGCCCGTGATTCCCAGCTTTGTCTTGCCGCTGCCTCGCAATAACCCAGTATGGAGCATTTCTGACAACCTGACTTGGACGCGCGGGAAGCACACCTTCACGTTCGGCGGCGATGTTCGTATCTCGAACAGCCACGAGCTGGAAATCAACAATCCTCCCGCAATAAACACGGGTCTGAGCAGCGCCGACCCGGCGCTCGGCATGTTTACGCAGGCCAACTTCCCGGATATCAACTTGGCAAGCGGAGCCCCGGATCTGCTGAACGCTCAGGCCCTCTACGCTACTCTGACCGGGCGCATCAACTACATCTTCGGCTCAAGTTGGGTGAATGTACACACGCACCAGTATCAAATCCTGGGGCAGGGGACGAACTGGGAAGGCCAGACCGTCGGTGGCATGTATTTCCAGGACAAGTGGCGGGCCACGCCTCACCTCGCTCTGAACTATGGCTTCCGCTGGCAGATGTCCGGAGCCATCCACAACACTGACGGCCTTTGGACCGGCCCCACGCTCGCCAACCTCTACGGTCCCTCAACCGCACTGTTCCAGCCAGGCGTGTTGAATGGAGTTCAGAATCCCCAGATCACTCTCCGGCCTGACCCCTACAGCGGCGATTTTAGGGAACCTAATCCCAACGTTGGGTTTGCCTGGAACCCAACCTTCGACCATGGTTTTCTGCAGAAACTCTCGGGCGGCGATAAGCTCGTGATCCGCGGCGGTTTTGCCATCAGCCACTATGACGAGGGATGGGTTCCCGTGGAAGGCGTCACCCTGTTCGGCAATCCCGGTGGCACGCAATCGGAATTCCTATATCCTGGCTCCCCCAATTTCCAATTTCCGGGGTCGTTGAGTGTGGGTTCGCCTGTCACGCTTGAGACGTTTCCCACCAGCTTTACCTTCCCGCAGCCGATGTCCGGGTTCTTTCCGGATGCCGACTTCTCCACCGTTAACCCAGCAATCCGGACGCCTTACGTACAGAGCTGGAACTTTGGCATCCAGCGCAAGTTGCCCGGAAACACTGTGTTTGAGGCCAACTATGTGGGCAATCACGCCGTGCACATGTGGATGGCGTACGATCTGAACGAGACCAACATCTTCGAGAACGGATTTTTGAAGGAGTTCCAGCATGCCCAACAGAACCTGGCGCTTAACAGTGGCACAACATTTGCCGACAACACAGGCGTTCCTGGCCTGATTCCGCTGCCCATTTTTGACGCGGCATTCGGCGTCTCAGGCGCCGCCCCAGGAGCTTCAAACCAATCAGCCAGCTTTACGACTACCCAGTACATTGCTCTGCTGCAACAAGGTCAGGCGGGAGCTCTTGCCAACCAATTGGCCGCTCAGGCCGGTGGGGTTTTTCTCTGCAATATGGTGGGTACTAATTTGCCCCCGTGCAGCACCCTTGGCTTAACGGGACCGGGCAACTATCCCAGTAACTTCTTCCAGTTGAATCCGTTTGCGGCCGGAGGTTACCTTACAGAACTTTCCGATCCGGGCAGCTCGTCCTACAACGGATTACAGGTCCAACTCAAGCACCAAACGGGCTACGGCCTTTTCTTCAACATCAACTACGCTTACAGCCACTCGCTGACCAACCGCTATCTCGGTGACTACGATACGGCGGATTCGGCCCTTGTCAATTACGTCACGCTGCGCGATCCCGGCCTGAATAGAGGGCCTTCGCCATACGATCAGCGGCATACGTTCCGGACGTTCTTGACCTACCAGTTGCCGTTCGGAAAGGGCAAATCGTATAGAACGGGGAATTCCGTTGCCGACAACGTTATTGGTGGCTGGACGGTCGGGAGCATCGTTACCGTGCAATCCGGCCGCAACTTCAAGCTACAGAGCGGTTACAACACCTTCAATTATTCCAACGCCTACTGGCCCGACGCCAGCGACTCCGGAGTGGTCTTGAACGGAATTAGCGTCAGCCAGTTACAGAGCAAAATCGGCCTTTATCCGGGGCCGACCCCGGCAGAGCCCAAAGTTTTCTTTCCGCCTAGTTTGTTGACCAGTATCGGCACCGCCAACCCGAGCTTCATCACTTCGCCTACCACTCCCGGCCAGCTTGGCCAGTTCGTCTACCTGACCGGACCCATGTTCTTCAATACCGACATTTCGATTGTGAAATCCATCCCGATTACGGAGCGTGTGAAGTTCAACATTTACGCCGAATTCCTGAACGCGTTCAACCATACGAACTGGAACGTCATCGATCCCTATACGCCCGGGTCGAATAACCCAGCGCAGTATGCCAACATCAATAGCAGCACATTCCCGGCGTTGAGCGATCCGTATATTCCGCGCAACATTCAGTTCCGGCTGCAAGTGGCGTTTTAAGAACTGAAGCGGGCTTCGTCGCAACCAGCATGGAAAGAGCGACGGTGACGAAGAAAAAGGGCAGGGGAGCAGAAAGCGATTCTCCTGCCCACATTCTTGAAGTACCTTTGTTGATGCCTGACCTGGCAGAAGACACAGCCCTATTTACAACGTCGTCTGGGCAAAAGTGACAAAGCTCCGCGTGCCTTGAGGCGGACGCTTCAGTGTTGCTTTTCGTCCTCCGGCAACGGACGGTGCCGACAGTAGTCGATTGGTTGGAGGAAAAAGATGCTCTTGAATCGTCGGCGTTGGCTTGTTCCTGGTGCACTTCTCCTGTTTAGCACGCTTCCGGCTGTGACGCAGGGAACCGTGGAGGATTATCAACGCGCCCAACGTTCTCTTCCAGGAAACGTGCGCCATTTGGTTTTTGTCGCCGATGTGAGGCCCAATTGGATTGAGAGGACAAGTCGCTTCTGGTATCACCGAGTCGGTCCCACGGAGGCTGAATTCATTCTGGTGGACGCGGAGCACAACACTAGTGCTCCAGCTTTCGACCACCAAAAATTAGCCGCAGCACTCTCGCGGACTACGAAGCGGGAATACAAGCCAACGGAGTTACCCTTCGACAGCATTGAGTTCGTCGATAACGGGCAGGCAATCCGTTTTCAAGTGGACAACGCACCATGGACCTGCACGCTCGCCAACTATGAATGCAAGGAAAGCCCAGCAGAAAACCCGCACGAATCTCTCTCACCGGATAAGCGGTGGGCCGCGTATGTCCACGACTTTAACTTATATCTGCGCGACGTTTCGACCGGCCAGGTACTGCAACTGACGCAGGACGGAGCCTCCGCTTGGGACTACGCCACGCCGCTCCCATCACTGCGCCATTTCATCGAGCCGGGAGCGGATGGCGACACCACGACGCCAGCGGTTGTTTGGGCGCCGGATTCTTCGAAGCTGATTACGTACCGTATCGATTCGCGGAACGCAGGGCGTTTCCCCAGTATTCAATTCGTCCCTTCAGACCAGCTCAGGCCGAAGGCATTTTCCGTTGTCTACCCGCTGCCCGGAGAAACACTTCCGGCTGCGGCTCCGATTATCTTCGATGTCCCATCTGGGAAGCGTATCGAGGTCAAAACCTCGCCCCTCGAAATTCCCTTTCAGGACGGGCCGGATTTCGATTGGTTCCCAGATAGCAAGACGATCTTCTATGACTACGACGAACGAGGATTTAAAACCAAAGAGCTCCGAGTCGTGGATCCGGAATCTGGAGAGCAGAAGGTTCTGATTCGCGAGCACTCGGACCAGTACATCGATCCGGGCGAGACGTTTTTTCGGTTCGATCATGCCAGCGGAGAGATTCTCGTTACCTCGGAGCGGGATGGCTGGAATCACTTGTACCTTTACGACAAGACCGGAAAGCTGGAAAACCAGGTCACGCAAGGGCCTTGGGTTGTACGAGAAATTTCCTATGTCGATGAGAAGAACCGGCGTGTTTACTTTCTGGCCAGCGGACGCGAGAAAAATGAAGACCCTTATCAGACACACTTGTACAGCGTTGGCTTCGATGGCAGAGGATTAACGCTGCTTTCTCCCGAGAATGCCAATCATTCTGTGGAAGTGTCGCCAGATGGGGCGTTCTTCGTGGATAACCACTCGCGCCCGGACTTGGCCGGCCAATCTGTGCTTCGGCGCACGAAAGATGGCTCGGAAGTGCGCGTCCTCGAGAAGACGGACGCTAGCGCGTTGCTGGCAACCGGATGGAAGTTTCCCGAAGCGTTCGAGGGTAAGGCAGCTGATGGTACGACTGATCTCTACGCGTTGATCTGGAAGCCGTCGAATTTCGATGCCTCCAAAAAATATCCCATCATTGAACAGGTTTACACGGGTCCACAAGGATTTTTTGTCCCTAAAACCTTTGCCGGCACTTTCCGCCTGCAACCCATGGCGGAGTTGGGATTCGTCGTCGTAATGGTAGACGGCCGGGGTACCAGCGGCCGGTCGAAAGCTTTCCATGTGTTTTCCTATAGAAACCTGGGCGGTGCATTCGAGGACCATGTGGCGATGATCAAGCAAATGGCTGCCCGCTTTCCGTACATGGACGCCACGCATGTGGGAATCTATGGTACTTCCGCTGGCGGCTACGGCGCGGCTCACGCCATGCTCGTTTTCCCCGATTTCTACAAAGTCGGAGTTTCGATCTCGGCCGATCACGATGCGCGATTGGACAAGGCGTGGTGGAACGAACTCTACCAAGGCTATCCCATGCAGGACGATTACGCGGCACAATCAAACGTGACCATGGCAGGGCGCCTGGAGGGACATCTGTTGATTGAGCATGGCGACGTCGATGACAACGTGCACCCGGCTGAGACCATGCGTTTCGTTGATGCCCTGATGAAAGCCAACAAGAACTTTGATATGTTGCTCGTGCCGAACATGTTTCACGGCGAAAGTGGGACTCACTCCCTTTATTTAGTGCGGCGCCGGTGGGACTATTTTGTCGAGTACTTGCTGGGTGTTACTCCGCCGAAGGAATTCGAGATTAAGGAGGAGAAAATGCCAACCTTCAGACCGCGACGATCGCGTTATTAGAACTGTCGCTCCCGAGGGCGAATTGGGGCAAGTAGGGAATTGTCAAACCCTTTCAAAACATACCTGAATAATCATGACAATCGACCCTTTCCCCGTGGCGGCTCCATTGACTGAACGAACCGAGGCAGCCATCTCGGACCCAAAGGCGGCCGAAGAACGCAAATTCGTACGCGGACTGGGGCTGTTCGACTCCACCATGGTAGTAGTCGGCGCCATGATCGGGTCGGGGATCTTCATCGTGCCTGCGGAAATGGCGCGGACGATTGCGAGTCCCGGATGGTTGCTGGTGGCTTGGGCCATAACTGGCGCGTTGACCATCGCCGGGGCACTTTCCTATGGCGAGCTTGCCTCCATGATGCCGCAAGCCGGTGGCATGTACGTTTATCTCCGGAACGCGTACTCGCCTTTGTGGGGGTTCCTCTACGGGTGGACCTTATTCGCGGTCATTGAGACCGGCACCATTGCCGCTGTGGCGGTTGCCTTTGCGCGATTCTCCGGCGTGCTCTGGCCGCTGATCTCCGAAGACCGATATTTAATTGCGCCGGTGCACCTATCGACCCACTATGCGGTTTCGCTCTCAACGGCTCAACTACTGGCGATTGGAGCGATTGCCCTGCTCACCTTCGGCAATGCCCTCGGGCTCCGCTACGGCAAGCTGATTCAAAATGTGTTCACCGTCGCCAAGACGGGCGCCCTTGCTGCGCTGATCGTTCTGGGTATTTTTGTTGGACGCAACGCAACAGCGCTGCATACGAATTTCGGCGGGCTATGGCGTCGTCAGCCGGGAGCCGAGGCCGCGACGGGGTTTGGGCTGTTCGTGGCCATTTGCCTCAGCCAAACCGGATCGTTGTTTTCTGCCGATTCCTGGCACAACATAGCGTTCGCTGCAGCCGAGGTGAAGAAACCCCAGCGCGACGTAACGCTGGCTATGGTGATCGGCGCGAGCGTTGTAATCCTCCTTTACCTGCTTGCCAATGTTGCTTATCTATTTACGCTGCCCTTGCCGATGATTCAACATGCGCCTGCCGATCGCGTGGGAACGGCCACCTTGCGGGCAATTTTCCCGGGCGTCGGAGACGCAGTCATGGCTGGCGCAATCGTGGTTTCGACCTTCGGCACAATCAATGCCCTGACGCTTACCGGGGCGCGAGTGTATTACGCAATGGCGCGGCAAAAGCTTTTCTTCCCTTTCGCCAACGGGCTTAACGCCGCCAACGTGCCTGCATCTTCTTTGCAGCTCCAGGGACTGTGGGCGGCGCTTCTGGTACTGCCCAGGACTTACGATCCCTCCACCCGGGTGTGGGGAAATCTTTATAGCAATTTGCTCGAGTATGTAATCTCTGCCGCGTTGATCTTTTACGTGCTGACGGTCGCGGCGGTCTTCCGGTTTCGCGTCACGCGTCCCCAAGCGCCGCGTCCCTATCGGACGTTCGGATACCCTGTCGTACCGGCGCTCTACATACTCGCTGCCAGCGTCATCGTCATTGTGCTCTTTGTGTATCGCCCCACAACCACTTGGCCGGGCTTGTTGATCGTGCTGGCGGGCATTCCAGTTTATTGGTCAATCCGGCGGGCCGGAGGACCACAGTCGGTCACGACGAAGTTGCGCAGTTGATTTGCGGCACCGAAGCCCTTGGCAATGATCGGAGAATCCGGTCATGCAGAGGGCCGAATATAATACGCAGTAGAATAAAACTTCCGCTGATCTGTAAGAATTGCGAAATGGACCCCGAAGTCGCAACCGAATCTGAATCTGCTATCCCGCGCCAGTCGCTCACTTCCGCGGTGGCTGACAAGCTGCGCGAGCAGATTATTCGAGGAGAAATACCCGAGGGTAGTCAGCTCCGGCAGGATGCCATCGCCAGCCAATACCAGGTCAGCCGTATTCCGGTTCGCGAAGCCCTGCGACAGCTTGATGCCGAGGGGTTGATCGCCATCGTTCCCAACCGAGGGGCAATTGTCCCGGCGTTGTCACCCGACGACATTGAAGAGCTATTCACGATTCGAGCATTGCTCGAACCTGAGGTGCTTAAGCTTTCGATCCCGCGTCTTAAGGATGAGGACCTTGCGAAGGCGGAATCGATTTTGCGCAAGTACGTGAATGAACTTCGCCGGGAGGATCACGTTTCCGCTTGGGGTCGTCTCAACTGGCAATTCCACTCGACCTTATATTCCCGCGCGAATCGGCCCCGCTTTATGGCCATCATTCGCAACGTCAACAGCAGTAGCGAGAGATATATCCGCCTACAGTTGTATCTGACTCATTGGATGAAGCGTGCCAATGAAGAACATCACAAAATCCTCGAGTTGTGCCGTGAACGTGAAACACCCGCGGCCTGCACGCTGCTGGGTGAGCACATCACGCGTGCCGGACAGTCGCTGAAGGAAGTCTTGCTACAGAAGCGCGCAGCAGGTTCGGCGTCTTCCCGGTGATGGTCAGCGGCTAGCCAGGTAAGAGGGAAGGTCTCCTCACCTGAACCCGGAGGAATACTGATGCCCATCGGGAAATTCTCTCGCCGGCAATTCATTGCTGCTGCGGCCGACAGTATTTTCGAAGCCTACGGGAGGTAGCATGAAAACGCAATTCGAGCAGATGATGGATGGCCTTAACGACGTTGAGGCGTTTCTTGCTGGAGAGCAAGAAGGATTCAAGGCATATGTGCCCCAGGAAGTTGACGTCAAGGCGATCCGCAATCGACTGGGCATGACGCAAGCCAAATTCTCTGACACGTTTGGATTCAGCCTTGATGCCATCAAGCACTGGGAGGGAGGGCGGAGAACTCCAGAAGCTCCGGCACGCACTCTGCTGACTGTGATCGACAAGAATCCCGCTGCCGTGCTCACTGCGCTAAATCCCGCAGCGTTCGCTGCCGCTGTCGGCTCTTCTAAGTCCACAACAGTCCATGCCCGCCGTCATAGGAAGACTCGGGCGTCTCGTGGCCCTGCAAAACGAAGCGTCTATTCTGGCGGCAGAAAAAGAATCACGAAGTGAAAGACGCTTTCGATCAAAACGACCGCAGACTGGAGAAAGATAATCGTGTGGGCGAGCGACGAGTTCTTGAACCCACGATTTCAACCCATGATCGCTGCGTCTCTAACGACTTTTCAAAGACTTAGGCGGCCACCCAGAGTCACGTAAGTCGTTCAAACTACAACATAAACCAACACTGAAAAGACTGCGGCTACCGCAGCTGAAAAATCTTTTCCGGTATCTGACCATGGTGGGCGGACGTGAAACCATGCTGGCCGCATCGTTGTTCCGAATCCGGCGCTTCACAGGGTTACCGTGCGCCCCAAATCTAAACTTCTTAAGCTTGCATTTTACGCAGAGTGCGTAATAATATACGCATTATGCGTAATAACGCGCCAGCACTGGAGACCCTCTTTCCGCGCGTGCGGCAGGGTGTGCTTGCGGCTACTCTGGGCCAGCCAGAAAAGTGGTGGTACCTCTCCGAGTTGGCAAACTTCCTTCACACGCGGCCATCCAGCCTCCAACGGGAACTCAGCTCGCTGGAGCAAAGCGGTATTTTGCAGCAGCGCAAGGATGGGCGCAGAACGTACTTTAAGGCAGAGACGCGATCCCCGATCTTCCGGGAACTGCGGAGTATATTCGAAAAGACGGTAGGACTGATTCCTTCGTTGAAAAATGCTCTACAACCTTTCGCCGACAAGATCGCCTGCGCTTTCGTCTACGGTTCGATAGCCCGCCGCGAAGAGCACGCTACAAGCGATGTAGACCTCATGGTAATTGGAAACGTCGGCTTGGGTGATCTCGCACCATCTCTCCGAAAGACCGAAAACCGCCTTGGCCGCGAAGTGAATGTGACAAACTACTCAGTGGACGAGTTTCGCAAAAAAATCGCCAGGGGCGATCACTTTTTGACAACCGTGCTCAAGGGCAGTGTCCAGTTCGTGAAAGGTGGACAACGTGACTTGGACGCAGTTGCTGGCAAGTAACGAAATCCAGCGACACAGAACATCGAAGAACGAACTAGACAAGCTGCGGGCCGTCATCAGTCGCGACCTCGCTGATGCATCGTGGAAAGGCCCATCGGCCGACAGACGATTTGCTACCGCCTACAATGCAGCGCTGCAAGCTGCAAAGATGGCGATTGCGTGTGCTGGCTACCGCGTAGTAGGCGCTGGACACCACAGGATTTCCTTCGACGTGGTTAGGTTGGCTCTTGGCAAAGCGGCGGACCCGTACAGCGATTACTTCGACCGGTGCCGGCGCAAGCGGAACGTCATCGATTACGATGACGCCTTTGTCGCCACTGAGACTGAGGCCACTGAGATTCTGACGACAGCGAAAGAGTTCGCGGAGGTGGTTGAGCAGTGGATCGCGAAGAATCACCCTTCCCTCAAACCGTAGACGCGGATGCTTCGTAGCGACAGAACGTCAGACCGAAATTGGGGACTAATTGGGGACTGGGGACTAAATTGGGGACTACG
>JASHOH010000120.1 GCA_030041215.1 Candidatus Sulfotelmatobacter sp.
AGAGAAGGCGGCAGGGGATGATTCTCGTGGAGCATCACGGTAATCTCGCGGTCGCGGGGGCTGAGCACGACCTCGATATGCAGCCGGATCAGCGCCCGCAAACGCTCCTCAGGGTCGGCGATGCGGCGCACGGGAGCGAGCACGCGGTCCTCGGTGATCTCCATCGCGTGATTCATGATCTCGAACAGGATTTCGTCTTTGCTCTGGAAATGGTGGTAGAGGCCGCCTTTGCTCAGCTTGAGGGCGGCTGCCACATCGTTCATGGAAGTGGCGTCATAGCCGCGCTGCTGAAAGAGGCGGGCTGCCATGCGCAGAATTTCCTGCCGGGGATCAACCACAGCATCGCGAGCCATCGGGTGCAATGGTAACGGGGGATTGCGCGAAATGCCAGCCCCACTCCAACTCTATAGGACTGTAAGAGACTAGCGCTTTTCCGATTCTTCCTTAGCCAGGCGAACCTTGGCGGCGTCGAGTTTTTTCTGGGTGGCCGCGAACAAGTCGGTATCAACTTCCGGAGGAATGGTCTTGTTCCACTCTTCGACGGCGCGCTCCCAGTGTGCGGCAGCTAATTTCAAGCGGCCAGTCTTCTGATAGAGATCGCCGAGGTGGTCCTGCACGGTTGGATCAGAAGCCATGCGCATCGACGCTTTGGAAAGATTTTCTTCCGCGAGATCGTACTTACCCAGCTTGAAGTACGCCCAGCCGAGAGAATCGAGATACGCGCCGTTCGTGGGATCAAGGCTGACAGCGGCCTTGATGTAGTTGAGAGATTCTTCCAGTTCCACACCACGGTCGGCGTTCATGTATCCGAGATAGTTGAGAGTCGCCGCGCTCTGCGGATTGACGGCAAGGATTTTCTTGAACTCGGCTTCCGCGGCGTCGTATTTCTTCTCGCGCTCGTACGTGGAACCGCGCAGGAAGTATACATATTCTTTGTCTTCAGTTTTAATGGAGAGCTTTTCCGCCTTATTGAGCGCATCCTCTGCTTCGCTCCAGCGCTTCAGGCGCGTATACATGATCGCCAGCCGGAGATAAACTTCGCGGTCCTCTGGAGTACCGCTGAGCAGGGAGCGCACATCGGCGAGGGGCTTTTCCGGATCTCCGGTGTCGGCCAGCTGGGCGTCGTAGACCATGCGAAGATCGCGGTCATTGGGCAACTTCTGCGTAGCCTCCTTCGCCACCGCCGTCGCCTGCGCCCACTGCTTGGCCTCGCGATAGGTATCGATAACGTCCTGATAGCCGGTGCGGACGTTCTCATCTCCCCCCAGCGGAATCATTTTGCGGAAGGTATCGACAGCAGCTTCGTAATTTTCCTGGTCGCGATAGACCATTCCCAGCCGCTCGATAAAGATGCCGCGGTTGCTGCGCTCGGCCTGAGAATAGCTGCCCCCGGACTTCTCGGTTTTTTTCAGCAAGTCCTGGAGGATTTGGGCGGCATCCTCGTAGCGCGCCTGTGCCTCGTAAATCACGGCGATGTTATAAGGGATCTCCAGCGCGTCGGGAACCATGGCTTGCGCTTTCTTCAGACTGTCAAGCGCCTCATCGAACTTACCCTGACGGCGGTAGATCTCGGAGATACGCAGATAAGTCTGCGCGTCCTCAGGATTGGCATCGGCGATTACTTTGTACTGATCGAGCGCGGCATCGATCTGGCCGTCATTCAGGAGATTTTCGGCCAGCCCGCGGATGGAATCGAGGTTGTCGCGATCCAGTTCGATGGCGCGCTTATAAGCGTCGATTGCGCTCTTATATTCCTTGCGCTGCTCGTAGGTTGCGCCCAGGGCAGCATACAGCTTCGCGGAACGGGATGCGTCCGGTACCGAGCTCAGCACCTGCAATGCTTTTGTCGTATCGCCTTCGTCGCTATAAAGCAAAGAAAGCGTGGTGACAGCCTCTTCCGAACTGGGATCGAGTTTGACCGCCGTCTTTAACTCGTTCTCCGCCTTTTGCAGATCGTTATTCAGACGATAAAGACGGCCGAGCAGTAGGTGATCGTCAACATTGTCGGGCTCGAGCATTACGATCTCCTCGTATTGCTCGATGGCCAGTTTCAGCATGTTGTCGGAGCTGTTGCCGGCGCCGGACATATCACCCAGCGAGCGCAGATAGATGCGCCCTAAAAGCTTGTGCGCTTCGAGATTGTTTGGGTCGCGCTTGAGAATGTCCTGGGCCTGGAGCACGGCATCGCGAATGTGCCCGGTCTTGACGTAAAGCTCGGCCAGTGCGGAGGTCAGGAATTCAGAAGATGGATCGGCCTCGATGGCCAGGCGGTATTCCTCCATGGCCTTGCTGGCTAGTTCGCTGCGGCCATAGATCGTGATCTGCTCCTCGTACAAGTGGGCCAGCGTGTAGTGGTAGTAGGCGGCCGCGCGGTCGATTTTGTGCGGAATCACCGCAGTGCTCGAATTGGCAGCCGCTGACTGGGATGTACTCGATTGCGGCGAAGAGGAGCTGGAGTTTGACTGCGCGGCAGCGGCGATTGCCGCAACGGAAACGAACAAAGCGATACGAAAAATCTTATTCATGAATGACCTGATGATGTACGAACTCTCTCCCGGCGCTTTTCTCAGAACGAAGTCCCTGTGGCCGCTTGCACTTCATGAATCCCCACCAGTTGGATGCAAAACCGCTGGGGGATGCTGCGTGTTATCAATTCTAACCTGCCGCCCGGCTGATTAGGAAAACATCCTGCTTAGCGCGGAATCTTTGACCAGCCGAAAGTGCCGATACCACGGGGACGTTGCAGCAGCGAGTGTAAAGATTGGTAAAAGGAAGGCGAACACTCCACGTTTGCCTAGTGGCGGAAGTGTCTCACCCCTGTAAACAACATAGCCAGACCCAGACGATCAGCGGCATCGATTACTTCCTGATCCCGTTGTGAGCCACCGGGTTGAATAATAGCCCTGGCCCCAGCTTTGGCGATTTCCTCCACGCCGTCGGGAAAGGGGAAAAAAGCGTCGGAGGCGGCGACCGTACCTTTCAGTGGCAATTGCGCTTTCATCGCGCCAATCTTGGCGGCATCGACCCGGCTCATCTGCCCGGCGCCCACACCCACGGTCTGTCCGTCGCGCGCGTAAACAATGGCATTCGACTTGACGTGCTTGCAGATCTTCCAGGCGAACAGCAGCGCACGAGTTTCTTCCGGCGTCGGCGGACGTTTGGTGACTACCTTCAAATCAACGTCCTGCAATGGCCGTATGTCCGCGTCTTGCAGAAGAATTCCGCCCGAAATGTTTTTGAGCATCCATTTCTGGGGCTCAGCTTTGACTTCGACCAGGCGAAGATTTTTCTTGCTGGCGAATTTAGCTCTTGCAGCTTCGTCGAATGA
>JASHOH010000121.1 GCA_030041215.1 Candidatus Sulfotelmatobacter sp.
ATTAGGTTTGCACACCGATACTTCCAACCGGGATTCTCTGGCGCTGGACGTTCTCGAACCGGTGCGCCCCAGCGTGGAGAGCTGGTTAGTTTCATGGATCATGAGGGAGCCGTTGCGTCGGGTTGATTTCTTCGAAACTTCGACTGGCAATTGCCGTTTGATGTCTCATCTCTGCGCCAAGCTGAGTGAAACCGCACCGACCTGGGGCAAGCTCGTAGCGCCGTGGGCGGAATACGTGGCACGGACGCTATGGGCCAGCACTTCGCAGCCTAGGAGCAGCCGTTCACCCTCGACTCCGTTAACCCAGCAGCACCGGAGAGAGGCTAAGGGACAACCCGCACTGCCAAACGTGTTCGCACCTCGCCCGCAGCGGGTTTGTCGAGGTTGTGGAGCCGTGCTTTCCGGCAAGCAACTGGAGCACTGCGCCCTGTGCGGAGTGACTATTTCGCGAGCCAACATGATCGAACTTGCCAAGCGAGGCCGAATGGCTTTTGCAAACAGCGAGAAATCGAGAGCGCGGCTCTCGGCTTCACAGAAACGGCAAAGAGCGGCGAGACGCGGCTGGCTGCCTTCGAGCCTTCCCGCGTGGCTCACTCAATCGAGCTACCGCGAAATGATTCTGCCTCGGCTGGCCACAATCACCGTTCCGACTCTCGCCCGGACGATGAACGTAACGGAGCCGTATGCGGCTGAAGTTCGGAAAGGGTGTCACGTGCCGCACCCGATGCACTGGCAAGCGCTGGCAGAGCTGGTCGGCGTCACGGCTCCTGTCTAACAAGAATTCTCGCAGTCGTACCAGAAGCGACTCCGCAATCACAGGACGAAGGACGTGGGGGTGTGGGTGACGGTAGGTCATGGGATGTCCTGATTCCGTAACGCGTACACGTTCGCTGCTCCGATCTACGGTCCGCTGGCATAGAATCCCGCGCATGGTGATAGACATTAAGCAGAAGATCGAACAGGCGATTGAGCGGTCAAACGAACTGGAACAGATGATTCACAAGCGTGCTCCGTTCCCTCTACAAGGCGACCGCCAGATGCTCATCGCAGGTTACTGGGCTTTGATGGTCGACTACCACAGATCCGTCCTTTTCCTGCTGAAGCCTGAATACAACCTGTGTGGCGGCGGGTTCGCGCTGGCACGGCCGATGGTCGAGGCGCTCCTTCGCATCCACGTGGTAGCCGGGGGCAGGCAGCGCGACGTGAAGCGCATCAAGGCAGATAGCTACCGCACGAACTTCGAGGGTGTAGCCCAGGAACTGGACGGGCTATTCAAGCTTGGGTTCTTCGCGAAGACTTTCGACAAGAGAGTGCGCGACGCGTTGCACAGCTACACTCATTCCGGCGCCATGCAAATCGCGAGGCGCTTCGACGGGAGCACCATCACACCGTCGTACAACGACGCGGAAAAGTGGGACGTGATTAGGATGTGCACTCTAGCGTTCGCAATGGGAACGGTGATTGTGACCGGGGCATTGGGCTTCGACGCAGAGCGCGTCAGGGCCAACGAGATCTGCGCGGAATACACGAAAACGCCCAGCGTGTAAGCATCGCTACGCTGGGTTACTTTTTTGCGGCGGCTTAAGTACGAGAGCGGGCGCGACCCTGCTTCAAGTCAAGAGCGGTGGGTCGGGCAATTCGTCTACAGTGCCAATTGGACGGTGACAGTACCCTTTCCACGGTAGAGTTTAGTCTATTCTGTTTTTGGGACCAGGCTGCATGACGAGGAGGTTAAGGGTGATGCAGGTCAAAATCAAAATTCCAGGCTATGGTGAATGTGATAGTGAAGCGCCCATTGTCATTCTCGGCCCAAACGGTTCGGGGAAAACGCAACTTGCTCAACGGCTCGCTGGGGAGAATCCAGTCAGTGCCATCAGCGCACAGCGACGTATCTGGGTCGATGACAACCTCCCTGTCCAGGAAGAGCAACAACTCCGGCAGAACGTCCGACATCAGATCGATCGATGGCGCCAACACTCGTGGATTCCTACTGAAGAAATCAACTTCATCCTATCGAACTTAATTCAAGATCATACAAACATTCTGACGAGGAGGAACGAGGAAGCGATAGATTTGGGCAAACCACTTGAGCCAGTCAAGGACACCAGACTGATCCTTCTTCAGGGCCTCTGGAACAGGGTATTTCCTAATCGGAAGCTCGAAATTGGGGGGTTTTTTCCTAAAGTGAGCCGCCTGGACGCAGCAAGGCCGACGGGGCCCTATCTACTGCGACAGATGAGCGATGGCGAAAGGACTGTTCTTTACATGGGTGCGCGGGTGATGATGGCAGAGCAACCGATCATCCTCGTTGACGAACCGGAACTTCACATGCATAGCAGGCTCGCCGTAGAGTTCTGGGACGAGGCAGAGAAGTTACGACCAGATTGCAGATTTGTGTACGTAACGCACGACCTGAATTTCACGCTGTCCAGACGGAGAGCCGTTCTTCTTATAGCGCGGTCCAGCGAAGCAGCGTCGCCTATTTTAGTCGATCAAATTCCGTCGTCAGTGGCCGCTGAGGTGCTGGGTGCGGCTACCCTGCCCTTCTACGCAAGGCGAATCTTTCTTTACGAGGGAGAGTCAGGGAAGGGGTTTGCAAGTGAGTTTTTTGCGGTGTGGTTCGACGGCGATGAAACGTTTGCCATGCCCTGTGGTGATCGCAACTCGGTGTCTGCCGCCGTGTCTGGTCTGACAAAAGTGGGAGTTGTGGCGGCTGAGGTTATAGGTTTGATTGATCGGGACTTTTACTCTGATGAAGTCCTCCATGCAGTCACGAATGGTGTCACCGTTCTCCCACTGCACGAAGTTGAGAGTATGCTTTGCGATGAGAGAGTTGTAGCGGCATTAGCGGAACACTTCGGCAAGGATCCAGTAAACGTCTGGAACGAGTTCCTAGCTCGGGTAAGGAAGGAGTATAAGGGCCAAACGTTCAACGGTGTGGTGGCTCGCAGGGTTAGATCACGCGTCGGCGATCTCCTCGATGGGGTCTTCACTGGCTCGCAAGTGGTTAGCGACCTCACGGCGAGTACTAAGAATCACACCGCAAGGCTGATCGCATTGGATCTTCCGCTGAAGACGGAGACTATGTTCGCAGAGGAGTCCAAGCGCGTGACAGCTGCCTTAGTGAGTGGTGGCGAGGAGATGCTCGCGATCCTGCCCGGTAAGCACTTACTTAGCTTACTCCGCGACATATTAGGTCTTAGCGATTCATCCGAGCTGACTAGTTTGGTAGTGCGGTCTCTTGACCGAAACCGGTTGGCGAAGGGTGACCCACTTTCGGTCCTCGGGTCCAAGATCGAGGCAGCTCTGCTTCACTATCTACCTTCGCGTCGTGTGTGATTCCCCCGCCCCCGCGCACCACCGCGCTGCGAGGCCATGGCCCACCCTGGCGCACTTGGGGGGCGCCGGGAGGCACCTCGGGGGGAGCCGCTACTCATTTTCTGTAGGAACACTCCCGCAGATCAGCGACGCTTCCGTTTTGCGGTAGGCTCAGGTTTTAATCTGTAAGTTGGCGTTGCAAACAACTCACCGGGCTTTGTGAAGTTGTCGTCGCCCGCGCTCAGGTGTCGCGAGGGAGCCAAGAGGTGGAGGGGGTATCGCGATCTAGAATTTTGCCCCCGAATTCCCAGGGCGGAATTCCGAATGGTCATTCCCCAGCGCGCTGCTCCGCGCACCTTTACTCTATACATTAGCCCAACAAGTTCACCCCCAAATTGTAGGCACTGATTTCATTCGCGTTCACGGCGCGAGTCGTCCACGACGAGAATTGTCAACTCGGAATCAGCTGTGGCATCCAATTCTTTTCCTCACTGACAGAACCTGCTCCTCTACATACGCACTACATGCGCTGCGTCATGACACGCCTGCGTTTCTTCGCCTGTTGCTGTTTTTCAAGGATATACAGGACTACAAGAGCAAGGCACACTGCTCCGAACACGAGCCATGATGTATTCACTGCCGTCGCCCCCTCTTTCCCCGTAGAACGGCAATTTTTATGTTTAGATGTTACGGACGGAACATGCCAATTGGGAATTGACCACGCAGATTCCCATCAGAGCCGCGAGCCACGCCCCGCCCAACCCCGAATACCCCACTGGGGTAGGGGTGGAGCAAAATCCCCTCGGGTCATAGTACCCCGGTCTCGGTTTGACTTGCCTTCTCTCCATCCCTAAGATTCCAAATCGATGATCAACCAGACCATCTCTCATTACCGCATCGTCGAGAAACTGGGCGGCGGGGGCATGGGTGTCGTCTACAAGGCTGAAGATCTCAATCTGCACCGTTTCGTAGCACTCAAATTCCTTCCCGATGAAGTAGCGAAAGATTCTCAGGCGCTTGCTCGCTTTCAGCGCGAGGCACAGGCGGCATCGGCTTTGAACCATCCCAACATATGCACCATCCACGAGATTGGCCAGGAGAACGGCCAGCCATTCATCGTCATGGAGTTCCTGGAGGGCATGACGCTGAAGCACCGCATCGCTGGCCGCCCCATGGAAACCGAGCAGATTCTCTCGCTCTCCATCGAAATCGCCGATGCCCTCGATGCGGCGCACGACAAAGGAATCGTGCACCGCGATATCAAGCCAGCGAATATTTTCGTCACGCAGCGCGGTCACGCCAAAATTCTCGATTTCGGTCTCGCCAAGGTAGCGATCTCTGCGAATCGCCCCGTGGATACCGCAGTCACCGCAGCGACCTCCGCCGTCGATCTGGAACACTTGACCAGCCCGGGCATGGCGGTGGGCACGGTTGCTTATATGTCGCCGGAGCAGGCGCGCGGAAAGGAACTCGACCACCGCACCGATCTGTTTTCTTTTGGAGCGGTGCTCTATGAGATGGCGACCGGAACAGTTCCATTCCGTGGCGAGGCGTCTGCGGTAATTTTCGAATCCATTCTCAACCGTGCGCCGGTCTCGTCGATTCGCCTGAATCCGGATTTGCCGGCTGAGTTGGAGCGAATCATCAACCGCGCGCTCGAAAAAGACCGAGACCTCCGCTACCAGCACGCTTCGGAAATGCGCGCCGAGTTACAACGGTTGAAGCGCGATACGGACTCGAGCCGCCGTGTCATCGCCGCAACTGAAGAAATGATGCAGCCAGCCACGGCAGCCCCTCCGCCGAAGCCGCCTTCCAGCGGTTCAGTGACGCCAGTGCCGGGCTCCGGTGCCTCTCCTGCCGCAATTTCCGCGCAAGTTGCGGCTCAGGCCAGCTCGCCTTCCGTCGCTGCATCTTCTCGCAAGCGTTGGCTGATTCCGGCCGTTGCAGTCGTCGTAGCTCTCGCCCTGGCCGGAGGCGCATTTTTCTTTTATCAACACCCTAAACCGGCGCTCACCGAAAAAGACACGCTCTTGCTTGCAGATTTCACCAACACCACTGGCGACGCAGTATTCGACGGCACGCTCAAGCAGGCACTTGCCGTTCAACTCGAGCAGTCCCCTTTCCTCAACATCATGTCGCAACAGCGCGTGCGCGAAACTCTGGGCTTCATGGGGCGCTCTCCGGATGAGCGCCTCACGAATCAGCTCGCTCGCGAGGTCTGCCAGCGCGCCAGCGTTAAGGCAATGCTCACCGGATCGATCTCCACGCTCGGCAGTCACTATGTAATTGACTTGCAAGCGCTGAATTGCGCTACTGGAGATTCGATCGCCCACGAACAGGCAGAAGCAGACGGTAAAGAAGCAGTCTTAAAGTCGCTGGACAAAGCTGCCACCAGCCTGCGCGGCAAGCTGGGCGAATCTCTTGCCTCTATTCAGAAATTCGATACGCCTCTGGAAGAAGCGACCACGTCTTCGCTGGAAGCCTTGAAGATGTTCAATCTGGGGGAGACGGAACGCCCCAAGTCCGACGTGGCATCCATTCCTTTTTACAAGAAAGCCATCGATCTCGATCCCAATTTTGCTATCGCCTACGCCAGGTTGGCCCAGGTTTACAACAACACCAACGAAGGCGAGAGCGCCATGCAATACATGAAGCAGGCCTTTGACCGCCGCGAGCGCGGCAGCGAATTGGAAAAACTTTATATCACAACTCGCTACAACGCCATCGTCACCGGGGACTTGGACAAACAGATCGAGGCCTTGCAGTTATGGGAGCAAACTTATCCGCGCGACTGGACTCCCTATAACACTCTCGGGGCGACTTACGCTGAGCTGGGAAAATCTGAGCAGGCCATACCACAATTTCAAGAGGCGCTCCGGCTCCAGCCCGCCAGTTTTCAGCCCTACGGCAACCTTGCTCTCGAATACCTCAAGCTAGGCCGCTATGACGAGGCCAAAGCGATCGGGGAGAAAGCGATCGTTCAAAAAGTGGATCAGTTTGAAGTTCACAATGTGCTCTACCGGATCGCGTTCATTCAGGGAGACTCCGCTGCGATGCAGCGCGAGGCGCAATGGACAAACGGGCGGCCTGAAGAAACTTGGATGAAAGGAAGCCTAGCCGGCGTTGAGGCCTTCCGTGGTCACCGCAGCAAGGCGCTGGAGATGCACCAGCAGGTCTTCGATGCCGCCATGCACGCAGGCCTCAAGGGAAATGCGGCCCAGACATTGTTGGGTGAGGCGGGAATCGAAATTATGATGGGGAACAACTCGGCCGTTTCCGCAAAAGTAAAGCAGGCGCTATCCCTTAGCCCCGACAAGCTGGTCAGGGTCATCGCCGCCTACCATCTTGCCTTGGTAGGCTCGGACCGCGAGGCACAAGCGATGTACTCCGATCTGCTGAAGGAGTATCCCGACGACACCGCCAATAAGATAGTTGATCCCTGGGTGCGCGCCGTGGTCGAGATGAATCAGGACCATCCTGCGGAAGCGATTGAGTTGCTGGAGAAACTCAAGCCTTACGAGTTCGGGAACATCACTGGTCTTTGGTCCGCGTATGATCGCGGGCGTGCCTACTTGAAAATGAAGAAAGGGCCCGATGCGGCGGCAGAGTTCCAGCGCGTGCTCGATCATCGCGGAGTCGATCCCGCCGGCCTCGAATATGCGCTTTCCTACCTTGGCCTCGCCCGCGCCTACGCGGTCGAAGGCGACGGCGCCAAGAGTCGCACCGCATACCAGGATTTCTTCGCGCTTTGGAAAGATGCCGATCCTGACATCCCGGTGCTGAAGCAAGCCAAAGCGGAGTACGCCAAGCTGCAGTAGAAGAATTCGTCCAGAGAGCGCTGCGGCCCGGTATTTCCGGGCCGCCGGACAGCCGAGGGCGGCTGTCCCTACATGTCTCTTGCCGATATAATCACCTTTCATGCCCCGCCATTTTCTCACCCTGGTACTTGCTTTCGTCTTCTTCCATCCCATCCTCACCCGCGCCGACGTCGTCCGCGCCACGCTCATACATGAAGAAGACCTGCGCGTCTCGCCGAGCGCCGACGCGGCTAAGCTCGCTCAAATCGGTCGTGGACGCGAACTTGTCATCCTTCAAACCAGCCGCGATTGGACTCAGGTTGAGGCCATTCTTAGAAATCCAAGCAATGAAGAAGGCGCAACTCCGGAAGAGCAGGAGGGCAAAACCATCACCGGATGGCTCCCCTCAAAAGCCGTCATCAGCACGACGACACAAGATGGCGACAGCATCATCTTCGGCGAGGCCGCCGACTCCGAAGACGAGGCCAGCCGCCGCCGTGGCCGTCGCGACGCCGCCCAGGACGCCATGCGGCTTTACTACCGTGTCTACGACCTCATGCCGGCCTCGCCTCTTGCTGGCGAAGCCCTCTATCGCGCGGCCGATATTCGCTGGCAGCTTGAGCGCTCCGACATCATGACTCGCCCCTCGGCCCGCGAGCGCGAGTCCTACCTGCGCGGTCAGATGCAAGAAGAATGGATGAAGCTGGTGATGAAGAAGTATCCGGGAACCAAGTGGGCCGATCTAGCAGCCTTTCGCCTGCTCGATAACAAGCTCTGCGGCGACTGGCAAGGCTTGGCAAAGTGTCCCGACAAAGAAGCCGATATGTACGAAAACTACGCCAAGGAGCACCCTCAATCGCCCGCCGCGCCCCATGCACTATTCGAAGCCGCCATGCGGCGCTCGGCCCTGATTGAAATCTATAAGACCGAGCCGAACCAGAAAAAATCCGCCGAATCGAAAAATCGCGCTCTGGAACTCGCTCAAAGAATCGTCAGCCAATACGGCCAAAGCGATTACGCCTACCGCGCGCAACGGCTGATCTTCTATATCCAGCAAGGCATTCCTACGTATGGGAACGCCGAGTAAATCGCACTTACTCTAAGGCATCCCGAGAAGGCCATTTTTCACGCGGAGCGAGGATCTCCTGTGCATCCGCGCTTTCCGCGGGCCTAGAGTGAGTATGATTTCGTATCTATTCGCGCACTCCGCGCTTCACGCTTTTTCTGCGATACTATCCGCTTACTCGCAGGAGGAAACACTTGCCCATCTACCAAGCCATTGTTCTTGCCATCATCCAGGGACTCACCGAATTTATTCCAGTTTCCAGTTCGGCACATTTAATCCTGGTTCGCCGCCTTCTCGGCTGGAATGAGCTTTCGCCCGCGCAGGAGCTTACTTTTGATGTCGCCCTGCACTTCGGAACTTTGCTTTCTGTGCTGGTCTATTTCCGCCGCACGTGGCTCCAGATCGTTCGCGCCGCACTTGGCGGGAAGGTGGTGCGCTTCTCCGAATCCACGAGCTCCGATGTCAACCTCACGCCCGAGGAACAGAAAGACGAGCGCATGCTTCTGTGGTTTATCGCCATAGCAACGATCCCGGGGGCGATTGCTGGCAAACTCCTCGAACACTCCGCTGAAGACTACTTCCGCGAGCACGTGATCTTCATCGCCACCGCGTTGATTGTTGTGGCGCTACTGATGTGGCTTGCAGAAAAAATCTCAACCCAAAACAAGCCCCTCACCCGTGTCACCTTCGGCGATTCGCTCATTGTCGGCATCGCACAGGCATTTGCGCTCATCCCGGGAGTCTCGCGCTCCGGCTCAACCATCACTGCCGGGCTGTTCCGTAACATGACGCGCGAAGCGGCAGTCCGGTTTAGCTTCCTGCTCTCCACTCCGATCATCGCGGGCGCGGCGCTGCTGAAAGCTCACGAGCTGCGCAAAGAAGGCCTGCCAGCAGGAATGCACGCACCGTTTATTCTGGGAATTCTGGTTTCAGCGATCGTTGGCTACGCCACCATCGCCTGGCTCATCCGCTACCTGCAATCGAACACCCTGCGCGTGTTCATCATCTACCGCATCATCCTGGGGGTCATCGTAATCGCGCTGGCGTTCACCTGGCACCTTCAGTAGCGATGGCGCCTCGCCAGCTATCCGGCCGCTTGAAGGCCGCCTCCAACGCTGGTGCTGGTCTTAGCGGCAAGGTGGCAGGGTAACGCCAGAAGTAAGAACCGCGAAGACTCACGGTCGCTTACCGAATGAAGCCGAGAACGTGCCCAGCCGCGATCAGTCGGGAATTGGATTCAGCAAGCCAGTTGCTCTCGCGAAATCTTCAGCCCGTTGAGATTGCCTAAGGCAGTGACGGCGATCATTTCGGTACTGAAGAACTCCCGTGCGATTGCTTGCACCTCATCGGCGGTAACGGCTTCGATTCTTTCCACCAGTTCGTCCAGGTCCTGAAAATGGTCGAAGTACATTTCCTGCCGCGCCAGATTCGACATGCGCGCCATGCTTGATTCGAGCGAGAGAACGAGACTGCCCTTGAGCTGGTCTTTGGCGCGTCGCAGTTCTTCCTCAGGCACGAGATGACTTTTCAGGTTGCGGAACTCGCTCACTACGGATTGCACGACCTTTGGCGCGGAAGCGAGCGAAGTTCCGGCGTAAACGGCCAGGCATCCGGTGTCGCGATAGGGATTGAGATCGCTATAAATCGAATAGGCCAATCCTTGGCGCTCGCGAATATTCTGAAAAAGCCGCGAGCTCATCCCGCCGCCAAGCAGCGTATTGAGAATATAACCGGCGTGGCGCTTCTCGTGCGCAATTGGATATGCAGGAACGCCAATGCAAAGCTGCACCTGCTCCAGAGCCTTCTTGTTGCGCAAGATGATGCGGGGAACGATTTTCGGTTCAGCGGAGTGGAAACCGTTCTTGGCTGGCTTCAGGTGCTCGAAGTGTTTGGCCACGAGGTCGACAAAGTGGTCGTGGTCGAGATGCCCCGCGGCCGCAACGATAATGTTGCCCGGCGCAAAACGATGGCTGTACGTGTCCACAACAGTGTCGCGCTCGAAGTGCTTGACCGTCTCTTTGGTCCCGAGGATCGGCTTACCGAGCGGGTGATCTTTCCAAAAATTTTGTGTGAAGATTTCATGGACGAGGTAGTCGGGATTGTCCTCATCCATTTTGATTTCTTCGAGAATTACACCACGTTCGCGAACGATATCTTGAGCATCAAACGTGGGGTGGAGCACCAGATCGCAGAGAATTTCGAGCGCAACGGGAACATGCTCATCGAGCACCTTCGCGTTGAAGCAGATACACTCTTTCGAGGTGAATGCATCCATGTTGCCGCCGACGGAATCGACTTGGCGGGCGATCTCTTCCGCGGTGCGGTGGGTGGTCCCTTTGAAGACCATGTGTTCGATGAAATGCGAGATTCCATTCGACTGCGGGGTTTCATCACGCGAGCCGGTTTCGAGCCAGATGCCGATCGAGGCCGAACGAATGTTCTCCATCTGCTCGGTAATGACAGTGAGGCCGTGAGGCAGAACCTGACGGCGAATACTACGTACTTCTTTTACCATGCCGTGCCTTGAATCAATGCAGCGATTTGAATTCTGGAACTTCCCAGTGGAAAACTACTATTACTATTCTTACACACTTGGACGGCTTGATGATGGCAGGCGGAACACCGAATTATTCCTTTAGAATCATGCACTTAGCAGAGCCGCATGGCTCTTAACCATAATTGGTACAGGAATGGGCAAAAATTCATGGCAGTTACGTTGATGGGCATGAATCGCGACGAGTTGACCACGCTGATGGCCGATGCGGGTCAACCCAGCTATCGTGCCAGACAACTTATCGACGCCGTCTACCGTCAGCGAGTGCAGGATTTATCTGAAATCTCGACTTTGCCGGAGGACCTGCGGAACTTCCTGGCCACGAGCGGAGTCAGCATCGGTGCTCCATTAATCCAGAGCAGATTTTTTTCGGAGGATGGCACGGTGAGATATCTGATCGGCTTCGCCGACGGCCAAACGGTAGAAACGGTTTGGATGCCGGAAGGAGACGGCGGCGAAGCGGGCGACGGCAGCGAAGCCGGAGATGAGGAACTCGCCGGGCCAACCCAACTGGGCCCGGGTCGAGTACGGCGCTCGACGATTTGCATCTCCAGCCAGGTGGGCTGCGCGGTTGACTGTCAGTTCTGCCTGACAGCGCAGCTGGGCGTGAAGCGAAATCTAAGCGCAGGGGAAATTGTCGGCCAGGTTTGCGCGGTTCTGAAAGACCAGAACATCTCTCCCCCGGCAGACCGGATCAACCTGGTTTTCATGGGCATGGGCGAACCCTTTCTCAACTACGACAATTTCATGAAAGCCTCGCGGCTGCTGGTAGAGGCCGTGGGTATAGCCGAACGGCGAATGACGGTATCGACGGCTGGAATTATCCCGCGCATTCACGATTTCGGAGAAGAACCGATTCGCCCGAAGCTCGCTATTTCTCTGAACGCCTCGAATGACGCGCTGCGCACGCGGCTGATGCCATTGAACAAGAAGTGGAACCTGGAGATGGTGATTGCCGCTGCAAGGGACTTTCCCCTACGCACGCGCGAATGGATCACCTTCGAATATGTGCTGCTTGGCGGCGTAAACGACAACCCGGAAAACGCGCGCGAAATCGCGGAATTGCTGCGAGGCCTTCGCTGCAAAGTAAATCTGATTGCGCTGAATCCCGGGCCGGGGATCGAGTTCAGCACTCCGGACGCGGAAAGGGTTGAGGCTTTCCAAAAAGTATTACGGGACAACGGAATCCCGGCCTACATTCGGCGTCCGCGCGGGCGCGACATCTACGCCGCCTGCGGCCAGCTCAAGCGGACGATTGAGGCTGCAACCCCGCCGGAAGCCCAGTTGCATTCAATTTCTCCGCCGCGGCCGCACTGATCGGGATTTCAATACAGATTGTGACCACGCCGCTGTGGTCCTTTTTCCAGGAAAGATGCCCATGGTGTTGTTTCAGAATGCCCTGGCAGGCAGTGAGTCCGAGACCCGAAAGAGCGGCATCCTGCCCGGTCTCGTCCACTGGTTCTAACAATTCGTTCTTCGCATCGATCCCTGCTCGGCCCGTGGAAATCTTCACTACGGCGAAACTGTCCTCCCGGCTTGCGCAAATCCTCACGCTCGCGCCGCCCTGTTGACGAGCAGTAAGTAGTGCATCGCCGATCGTCTGTACGCAAACTTGAAGCAATTGGTTGGAATCTCCCTGGACCAGCAGTAAACCTTGCGCGATGTCAGTAGAGACATCCACCTTCAGATTTTGCCACTGCGCCTCTGAAAGCTTCACAGCAGTACGCAACAAAGAAGTTAGATCTACAGCCGATATCGTGACGGGCTTTTGTTTCGCAAAGCTCAGCAGACTGGCCACCAGCGAGCGGGTCCGCCGCGCGTGTTGCGCCAGTTTTTCCGCCAATTCTTTCTGGCCGGGTGTCATCGGCGTGCACAGCAGCAGATCGGAATATCCCAGCAAGGCGGTGATGGGATTGTTCAGCTCATGTGCCACTCCGCCGACGAGCTGTCCGGTGGAAGCCAGCTTCTCCGACTCTGTAATCTGCGCTTGCAAACGCTTGAGATTGTCTACGGAATCGCGAGAATGAGCCAGCAGCCGCAGCAATTCACGATCAAACAGACGCTGCCGTACAAAGACCATGATGCCCATCAGCAGCATCGCGACGAACGTTGCCAGCACGCGGAAACTGCGGATGGGCGCCGGGATCGTTCTGTCTGTCAGCGCCCACGCGGCAAAAAGGAGAAGCGAAAATGCCGCAATCATACCCAGCCGGGAGAGCGATACTCCATGCGACGGCGAACCCGATGTAACGCCGGGCCGCGGTTCGCGCACTCTCGTCCAGATCCCGATCAGACTGAACCACGCCATCGAAACCGCCAATGGCACATCGTAGAGACTTCCTGTGTAGTAGGCTTTCCGGCTGATGGCGTAATTGGCTACATAAGAGCTGATTCCGTAAGTGACAGTGGCTCCAAGAAAATTGGCGTAGAGAGATTTCCAGCCGCTTCCGCTTGCGTGATAACAGAGGATCAGGGCAACAACGAATGCCAGTTTCTCGACCGTGTACAGCGAATTCAGATTGTGACCATAGACGCCGCCGTCCGGGATAACATATTGCCACGGGATCACCGTCAGCACGTACAGATATATCCACCACACGAAGAGAAGAGCAAAATCAAGGTGTCGCAACCCCGTGCCATAAACATCCTCCGCAGCGTGAGGCCGCAATGCCAGCGCAGCCATCAACGGAACGATGTGCAGGAAAAGAACAATATCTCCTGCAAACAGGTCGGGGACATCCTGCCACAGCCAGACTTCGAAATACGTCCAAAATAATTGATAAACGAACCACAGCCCGATCCCCGCGGCCAGCAGAGACCAGAACAGGCGCAACCGTCCCTTCGATCGCAAGGCATGAGGAATAAAGCAAACAGTTCCAGACAACAGGAGGACACACTGGATCACGTCACTGAGAGCCGTGAGACCAAACGAGTGCCTAAGCAGCAGCGCACCCGCCACCACTACCGCGAGGCTAGCCGCGATTATGGCCGTCCAGAGTTTGGCGTAGTGGCGCACAAAGAGTCCCTTTCAGGGGGTGACCAGTTTCCACTCTGTTTCCGTAGCAGCTTTGCCGTTGAGAGTGTGGAATAGACCACTTCCAACAATGCGCAGCCCGCCTGCGCTGACGATTGCACTCCCGTGGTTATTTTAGACTTAGATTACAGCAGGATCGGATTACTCAAGTAATCACATTACTTAGGCGTAAGATAGCCATGAGCCACCGATTATCCATGCAACTTCCAGGGGTAGGCCAATGTCCACCCTCTTTTTATTTGATTGCACCATTTGTAATCAATAATATGCGTGGCAAGTTAGGTCTGCCGGACCGGGCGGCGGGAGTGATCCGCAGTGCAGAGTGAAACAAAACATTTTTCCGGATCAAGGGCACAAGCTCCCTTAGATCCTAGCGAGATCCGGCGAACCGAGCGCTGGCTGGCGACGGCGCGGGTCTTTCTGGCGGTTTCGGCCCTGGTGGCTATCCGCATGGATCCCACGCAGTTGGGCCACTCCAATGCGGCCTACGGCTTGTTCGTTTTCTATCTTGCAAACGGCATCGGCATCATGATGCTGTTGCGGAGGCGGAAAGCTTCCACTCCGGCCTTCCGTTTTCTCGTCCACGCTGCGGATATCGTGTGGCCCGCATTTATTTCAGTCTTTGCCGAAGGGCCCCGCAGCCCATTTTTTCTTTTCTTTGTTTTTGTGTTGACGGCCGCGGCTTATCGATGGGGAATCTGGGAAACCCTGAGCACAGCAGCGGCTGAGGTCCTGCTGCTGTGGGGCGAGAGCTTTGTTCTATTGCATGTGTGGGCGCGAGGCGGAAAACTCCCGTGGCACGTTTTGGCCGGCCTGCAAATCAACGTCTCTGAATTTGAGCCTAAGCGACTGTTCATGCTATCGGTGTATCTGCTTGTCATGGGCTTGCTGCTCGGTTATCTGGCGGAGCAGCAGAAAAAACTGCGCGCCGAGAAGGCAGCCGTGACTCGCATGCTAGCAAAGGTACGCGTGGAAGCAGGCCTGACGGGGACCTTACAACAGATGTGCGAAGAAATTGCCGAGATGTACTCGGCATCGCGGCTTCTGGTTGCCTCTCAGGAAATCCATAGTCACAGGAGCTTTCTCGGGGAGTTGCGTAACCCAAATACCGCGGCTGCTGAATTTGTGTGGCTCGACTCCACTCCGCGCGACGCGAAGATATTTCTCAACGACTTTCCTGGAGATGTTTGCTATGCCAGGCTGGAGAAAGACCGTTGGTCCGTGACCGCGCTGGATGGTGACGGTAATCCTGTTCCGTCGCCCGCGAACGCGCCTTTGATGCGATTGTGCGAAAGGCAGCCTTTCCAATCGATGATTTCTCTTTCGTTCGTCTTCGGCGGCGAGTGGCGGGGCCGCCTGTTCGTCTTCGAGCCTTCCTGGCGCGGCGATACGCAAGAGGAGCTGCGGTTCCTGCTCGATGTGCTGCATCAGGTCGGGCCCGCGGTGTACAACGTTTATCTGCTGCATCGATTGCGCCGGCGCGCGGGAGCGGCCGAGCGCGCGCGCTTTGCGCGTGAACTCCATGACGGGGCGGTGCAGTCGCTGATTGCCGTCGAAATGCAGGTCGATGTTCTGCGCCGGCAGGCGGAGACTTCGCCCGACATTGTGGGCAGCGAACTCCGGCGCATTCAAGGTCTGCTGCGCGAAGAAGTGCTCAAGCTTCGTGAGCTGATGCAGCAGATGAAGTCGATCGACGTAGACTCGCGCAGGTTCAGGAATATCGTCATCGATACGGTGGAGCGCTTTGAACGCGAGACCGGAATCTCGGCGCGCTTCGTCACCGATATCGAAAAATTCGAGATCCCGGACAAAGTCTGCCGCGAGCTGGTGCGGATCATCCAGGAAGGTCTGGTGAATGTGCGCAAGCACAGCCAGGCGCGGCACGCGCTGGTACGCCTGAGCTCAAACGACATTTATTGGAACCTTACGATCGAAGATGACGGAAAAGGTTTCCCATTCTCAGGCCGCTTGTCCCAGGACGAACTCGAACATATGGGCAAGGGCCCGGTGATCATTAAAGAACGAGTGCGTTTGATTGCGGGCGCGCTCACGTTAGAATCGAATCCCGGTATGGGCGCACGTCTGGAAGTAAAAGTACCTAAAACGGGAGAATTCCCTCATGAACTTTAGAAAGCCTCAGATTCGAATTGTGATCGCCGATGACCATCCTATTTTCCGCGATGGCCTGCGGCGATTGCTGGAAGCGGAGCCGGACTTGAAGGTAATCGGAGAGGCTTCGGACGGCGCGGAAGCAGTGCGGCTGGCCCGCCAGCTGAAACCAGACTTGCTTCTGCTGGACCTGGCCATGCCGAAGCATCCGGGCCTGGAAGCACTGCGCGACCTCAGCACAGGCGCTACAGCTGCGCCGGTGCGCGTAATTCTTCTGACCGCCGCAGCTGAGAAGAGTCAGATCGTCGAGGCGCTGCAACTGGGCGCCCGCGGAGTCGTATTGAAAGACTCGGCCACACAATTACTGCTCAAGGCAATTCACACCGTCATGTCAGGAGAGTATTGGGTCGGGCGGGAAAGCGTCTCCAATCTGGTGCAGTATCTCAGGATGCTCGTGCAATCATCAAGCGACGAAGCGCGGCAGAGAAAATTTGGCCTCACCCCGCGCGAACTGGAAATTGTTGCTGCCGTAGTGGCTGGATACTCCAACAAAGAAATCGCCGAATACTTCAAGATCAGCGAAGACACCGTCAAACATCATCTCAGCAACATTTTCGATAAACTCGGCGTCTCAACCAGGCTCGAGCTTGCTCTGTTTGCCGTCAACCAATCACTTCCCCTGAAAAGTATCGGATAGACGGCAGCTGAAATTCCAAAATTGGGAAGGCGATGGCACGAATGGGCCATTGGCGAGTAGGTGCCCGAAGCCTACCATTCGCTTAGGTACCCAGCCTCGGAATTGAGTTACGAGATTCGCGCTTCTCTCTCGCTGCGTCGAACTCGTGGGGACAGGTAAGACAATTCTGAAGGAGCCCGCAGCAGATGCTGAAAAAACTGTGGAAGGACGAGAGCGGTCAGGATATCGCCGAGTACGCTGTAATGCTGGCGGTGATTCTCGTGATCGTAGTCGGCACGATCCAGCTTATTGGCACGAATGCAAACAACGTATTCTCCTCCGTTGCCAGCGCGATCCAATAGCAATTCCGACGTCTTCGAGACTCGCTCGTTGCCCTTTATTTTCGGCCAGTCTCGAATCGCGAGCACGAAACTCGCGAAAAAAACACCCGTCCCTATTCCGCCAATCCGATCCAGGAATTGGTTTTCCAGCTTTCGCAGCGCTCTATTTCGACGCCGTCGATGCGACCTTGTCGTTTCCAGGCAACGATATTCTCGTCAAGTACGGAAAGAAGGGCGTGACCTCAAATGGCATTTTCTCTCTGGGCGAGCTTAAAGCCACTGGCTTCGATTTGGCCAACTCTACCTGATCGGACCACGGATCGAGCTTTATGCGGCCGCCGAGGGGCAAGGCGGCAATCTGATCGGTGCGTTGCGGCTCCAGTTGCGGCGCTGACGCCAGCAAAACGGACATCCGGATGCTTTTGCCCTGCGCAAGGCTATTGCCCAGATGCGGCCGAATCAGATTCGGCAGTTCCGGCACGCGCTCTTGCAGAGCTTTCAAAAACAAACCGGCGCTCGCCAGCTTGTCCTTGTAAGGCGAGTTTTTTAACAGCTCCAGCGCTTTCGTATCGGCGGCTTCCTCATCCGCATTCGAGCGCCTGAAGTCGAGGCGCTGAAACGTTTCTTCGTCTGAGAAAAACATCCGGTCATTAAAGGCCAGTTTTGTGTCGGTCTTGTGTCCGAGCACGATGTGGCTGAGTTCGTGTGATAACACCATGGCGAGAGACGCTTCATCGGGCAGCACATCCAGCAAGCCGCGGCTCACCACGATTGTGCGGCCAATAGTGAACGATTCCAACGGAGAAGTCAGCAAAACCCGGCAGCGAAAGTCTCCCTGCAAATCGATATTGTTGGTCACCAGCAGGTTGTTCACCACCGTCTGTAAGACTTTGTCGACATCGCCGGGAGGCGCGAGCAGCCCAATTTTCTGCATTCGCTCGATCGCATTGTCTTCGGCCTGACGTTCCCACATGCGCTGCGCTAGCACAGGTGTCGCATCCGCCGCAGCCTCGCTTTGATCGGTCACAGACTGAGGCGAATCCACCAGAATCTGCGTGAACTCGGAATTTTTGTTCAAGGCCTTCAGGTCATAACCCCACAGCCGCGTTTGTGCCCGGAAATGCAAAGGCTTCCCCATGCGATTCTGCAAATCGGATTCTTCGCTGTAGATGTAGGCCGGCAACCAGTTTCCCGGACGCATGTTCAAACGCCAGCTATCGAAATGGAGATACAAATTGTTACCCGGCCGTGAGGAATACGTTCCATTAAATCGGACGATGTTGTAATCCTGGTCCTCAACCCACATGCGTCCGATAAACCGCCCCGCAGACGCATCTTTCTTTGGCTCGACATCGATCACAAGACAGCGAACTTCGCCCAGGAACTCACGCCGCACAAAGGTGAAGTTGTAGTACTTCTTCTGAAAATCATTGTCGATCACGACCATCTGAGCGAAGCCCAGAGGCAGAAAGTGCATGGCGTAAATCGAGGTCAGGCGGTCCAGCATACGGCGGCCGAAACCGGGCTGCCCGATGAAAGAAGTGTCTTCCGGGCCATCGCTCATGGTAAGGCGGCCAAGAAAGTATTTGTCGTTCACCGGGTAGTCGTTTTCGTTCTTGTCCGTCTTAAGATCCTGCAGATAGGTTTCTACGATCGGATGCATGTGGCGCATCTGCGCCAGAAAAAGGTGCTCGCGCTCGACAACGCGATCAAGCACATTATCAAATGAAGCTCGCGACAAAAGGTTGGCTCCGCTCGCAAGACCTTCCCCGGCGGAAGGCACCGTCGAAACCCGAGAATCCTGCCCCTTTGCCGTTATCGAGCAAAGTAACCACAGAAAAGAGAAGACAAAACCCAACCGATAGACACGCATAAAAACCTTCCCCAGGGAGAGTTATGCCATCTGAAAAATTATGTGCAATACGACAGTGGAATCGGCCGGCTGGCCGTTCCGCAAAGCCGGTTTGAACCGAATCTGTTCGGCTGCCTTAATGGCGTTGTCATCCAGGCCGTGACCCAGGCCGCTCAAAACGCGCAATACACGCAGGCCGCCGCTAGCTTCGAAAACTACTTCCAGAAGAACTTCTCCCTCGATACGCAAGGCTCTGGCTTCCTGTGTGTAGGCAGGCACTGGCTTGAAAAGAATTTCCGCCGGCACCATCTTCGCGGCTTCCTCGGAAGCGTGAGAGCGTACAGCGGGAGCCGGCAGAGAGTTCGCGTTCGCGAAACTGCTTGCCTGAACCGCGCCTTCTGAATAGCGGGGCCGGGGCGCCGGTATGGCTGTTCCGTTGCCGAACCCCGCGCTGGCAACGACCCCGGGAACGCCTTTGGCACCGCCCGTCCCATTTCCGTAACCAGGCCCTGATGGAAGATCAAATGACCCTAGCGCGCCAATGCTCGCCCGTTTGCTCTGCCCCGCTTTAGCCGGAACGCCATTAGGATCACCGAAACCTCCTGTCTCCACCTGCGATAGCACACGGGCGATCGTGGGCCTGGCCGAGTTGCCAGTTGAAAAAACATCAGTCTTGACGCCCTGTTTGGGAATCACGGGATTGGAGCTCGCCACCAGCTCCATTTTCTGCGGTGTAATGGTCACCTTCGGAGCAGGAGCATCCTCAACCTTGGCAGTGACCCTTGGTTGTGCCGCGGGAACTCGCACTGTGAGTATGGGTGCATCTGCCAGAGCTTTTTCTGGCAATTGAATTCTGGTCACGGGCTGGGGCCGATGATTTACAGGCGGAGGCGTGCTGACCAGCACAACTGAATGGAGACTAAAGCCTCCCGGCGAGGCCACTGGTGTTAACACGCGCACCCAGATCAAGGCTGCGACCGCCAATGCCTGGGCTCCAGTGCTGAAAACGAATTCGGCCCAAGGTGTTCTCGTTCGAGGCAGGAGCGAGAATAGAGCTTCTTGGCTGGGAGAAGTACTCATATCCGCGTACTCGTTTTTTCAGAACCCGCGTCGCGAGTCGAAGTTTCAGAACCCCTATCGGATCGCACGACGTGGCCACCTTGGGAACTGCTAAGGCAAAACGCTTGGAATGCTACGCAGTCGTTTACGTTGCACGAGAAAGGCCATTTTTCCCGTACAGCCCGTTATCTTACGCCTACTGCCTTGTTTTCTTTCAGTTACTAACCACTCGAAAATAACCCAGGAGGGCATGCCGTGCAACCGCGTTGCCCTTTTGAGTGTGTCTTTTATTCCTGAATCGGGAAGCTAACTCCCGCTTTGGAGCTGACGGAACGGTTCCCACCTTAGCAGCGCACCACCTTCGGGCTATCAATGCCCTTGGTGGCATTACGGGTATCGACCACGAGTTGGGCCTCGTTGACAATGCGGCGGTAGTCATAATCCGAGTGGTCCGTGACGATCACGATGCAGTCATACTGGTCCAGGCGATCCAACTCCGTGCGCTTCATCTGCAAGTCGTATTTCCGTCCCTTGCTGATAAAAGGAAAATATGGGTCGTGATAGCTGACCTGCGCACCTTCGTTCTGCAGCAGCTCGATAATCGTCAGCGCCGGCGATTCACGCAAATCATCGATGTCCTTTTTGTAGGCGACCCCCAGCACCAGAACGCGGGAACCATTAATCGCTTTCCTCTGCCGGTTCAAGGCCGCGCCGATGGAACTGAGCACGTAATATGGCATATTGGTGTTGATCTCGCCCGCCAGCTCGATGAAACGCGTGCGAAAGTCCCACTCCTTGGCCTTCCAAGAAAGATAAAAGGGATCAACCGGGATACAATGGCCTCCGAGCCCGGGCCCAGGATAGAAGGGATGAAAGCCAAAAGGTTTGGTCGACGCCGCCTCAATGACTTCCCAAATGTCCAATCCCATTCGCTGACAGAGCATTTTTAGTTCATTCACCAGCGCGATGTTCACACAGCGGTAAATGTTCTCGAGCAGTTTCGTCATTTCGGCGGCTGCGGGCGAGGAGACAGGGACCGTGCGGTTGAAAATCGAGCCGTACAAAGCTCCGGCCAACTCGGAAGCTTTCGGATTCAATCCCCCGACGACTTTAGGAATGTCACGCCGGGCAACGGTCGTATTGCCCGGATCCTCGCGTTCGGGTGAAAAAGCCACGAAGAATTCCTTCTCGCCGCCCGAACTCCCCCGTGCCGCTTTCAATCCATGCTTGTTCTCTTTCTCGAGAATCGGGACCACGACTTCCTCGGTGGTTCCGGGGTAGGTTGTGCTTTCAAGAACGATGAGCTGGCCGGCCTGTAAATGCGGTGCAATAGCGTGAGTAGTGTCGGTGATGAAACTCAAATCAGGCTCATGATACTGATCGAGTGGCGTGGGAACACAGATGATGATCGCATCCATTTCTGCGAGCCGCGCGTAATCCGATGTGGCCGTGAAACCCTGCGCTTGAGCCGCCTGGATTTCCTCCGGTGTAATGCGGTAGATATAAGAGCCGCCCTGCGTTAGCGTTTCAACTTTGCGGCGATCGATATCGAAACCGGTGACCTTAAACTTGCGCTCGCCGAACAGCAGCGCCAGGGGCAGGCCTACGTACCCCAGACCGATGATGCCAACCCGGGCCTGCTTTTGCTGAATTCTGTTCTTGAGTTGATCGGATGCGGAATTTGCGGCAGAGTAAGAGGTCATCGTGGCGGCGGTTTCTCTTTTGGTGCGATCCATTTGGATTCTAGCATGTGGTTTCGCTGAGTCTGATCGATCCGCCTGGCAATGACGAATGCTCTTGCTCTGCAAAAAAACATATGAGAGTAACCACAACGCGGGCGTGCTTGATCCTGATCCTATTGGCATTACTAGCATTCGGAGTACTGGGCGAAGCCGGGAATTTTCTCGTAACGGATGCACCTCAGCGTTCCGACGTCATTGTGGTATTGGCGGGCGAGACGGACGTACGCCCCACCCGCGGGTTGCAGCTTCTGGAGCAGGGCTACGGGCAGCGAATGGTGCTGGATGTTCCCGCCGCGATCAAGATCTACAAGTTCACCCAGCTGGAATTAGCGCAGGAGTACATACGCGATCTGCCGCTAGCGGCCGCGATCAGCATCTGCCCGATCAAAGGATTATCGACGAAGGAGGAATCCAAAGATGTGCAGAACTGCCTGGCCAGCGAGCGGCCCAAGAGCGTTCTCATCGTGACCTCGGACCATCACACTCGGCGTGCGCTGAGCGTCTTCCGGCGGGATATCCCGGGAATTCAATTCTCCGTCGCCGCCGCCCGCAATGACACCCAATTCGGCGTGCGCTGGTGGACCCACCGCGAATGGGCCAAGACCTTCGCCGATGAATGGCTGCGGCTGATTTGGTGGAAGCTCGTCGACCAGTGGCGGTAAGAGTCCCAAGAAACCATTCACCACAAAGTCACAGAGACACAGAGAAATATTGTCTGGCGGAAAAACCCTCCCAACGCGGTGATTTCTTGAGATTTCCTCTGTGGCTCCGTGTCTCTGTGGTGAAAGTCTTCTTCCCCAAAAGTTTTCCACCGATTGAACCGTTTTTGAGGCAGAAAAATGGTTGACTCTAAAAATATTGGAGGTTAGGATGCCTTAACAGTCACCAAATCAGTTAATAACGGAGTGTGTGATGGGCATGCCTGCTTTCCGCAGTATGGTAAGTTGCGTGCTTCTGCTGATTGTGCCCGTTACATTATTGGCCGCTGATTCGGGGGCGGCGATGCTCTACGCCGATGGAGCCGCATGGCTGAATGGCAGCCATGTTCCAAAATCTTCCGCCATCTTCTCCGGCGATCTCGTACAGACGCGGTCCGATTCCGCCGCGAATATTCACGCGCCTGGCTCAAGCATTACCGTTCTCGGCGATTCCCTTGTGAAATTTGAAGGCGCTTCGTTGGACATTCAGCACGGCGGACTGAGCATCTCTACCTCGAAAGGAATCTTCGCGACCGCCGGCAGCGTGCGGGTCGCGCCCGCTTCAAATTCCTGGACGGAATTCAACGTAATCGATACCGGAGGCACAGTGCGCATCGCCGCCCGCAAAGGCGATCTCACCATCACCGACGACAACGGCACCACTACTCTTCAGCAGGGCCAGGAAACCACCCGCGACGACCAATCCAACCAGCCCGACGACAAAGCCGACAACAAAAAGAAAGACAAGAAGCACGGCACGGGAGCGCCCCCAGCCGCCAGCGGGGCCACATTCAACTCCACGGCGGCCATTGCTGTGGGAGCAGGGGCTATTGCCGGAATCACCACGTGGGTGCTGCTCCAAAGTGAAAATCCGGTCAGTCCCTCCAATCCTTAAATCAAAAAGCCGCCTCTGGTTGCGAAGACGGCGTCACTAATGGTCCGCTCTGAATGCGGCCAGTCATGGGAGCAGACTCTTAGCTTCCCTCAAGCAAAATCCCTTGATTACGATAGTAAACTTCCCGTTCGACCGTCGCACGCCTAGAATCCTGCACAAGAAGTTCCACCGTGTGCGTTCCTCCTGTTGAATGCTTGAGAGATCAATATGTCTCCGGGACCCGCAACAGACTCTGAATGCGACAGTGACGTGCCTCCGGGTATGGCGGTTGCACATACGCCGATCCGTACGCTCCCTCATTGCAATTAGCATTTTTCTTTCTTTCGCGCGGGGAACCCAAATCGTTCTGACGCCGATCGGCTTAACCATTTGATCTTGAAGATCGACTTAAAAAACCCGCAGAACACGAGCGCATCAGACCGAAGGGAAATCCGGAGGTTGCTGCGAAAAGCCGTGAGCGAGCGGTGACAGTTTTGCTGGCAATTCTGGAGCCGCGACAATGATCCAGATGCCGCACGCTACAGTAAGGCGCCCGAAATCGTGAGCGGCAACGCGTAACGGTGGGCCCGAGCGAAGCAAATTTCTCAGCGGAGTGAAAGACAATTAGAAGTTCGTCGCCGTCTGCTGCGGCACCGGTTCCTGCGATGGAAGCGCTTCCTCGGGCGGCTTACTCCGAACACTTCGCCGCTTGCGCGCCGGCTGGAGGAACGGCTTCCCTGCTCCAATCGTACACAGAACATAAAACAGCGCGGCGTTGGCCGGAATCTGCAGATTGAAATCCACAAAGCTGTGCACGAGAATTCCGCTTGTCCCAAGCATGCACGCCACGGCTACCGCCCCGCTCATCTCCGCCGCCCAGTTCACCAGTTTCTTGCTGGCGTTCCGGTACGCGACAAACACAAACCAGACCATGGTCACGAACCCCAGCAGCCCCATTTCGATCAGCAGTTGCAAGTAATCGTTGTGGGCTTCGTTGATAAAGAAGTTCGTGTAGAAAGTTCGGAATTGCGGGTACACGACCGGAAATGCACCCAGGCCCCAGCCCAGCACTGGCTTCTTGAGGAACATTCGCAAGCCATCGCGATTGATGCCGGTGCGAATGTCGCTGGAAATTTCGGCCCGAGACGAACTCACCGTTGCAATTCGTTTGCTGAGTTCTGATCCGCCCACCCAAATCAGCAAGCCAGCCACAATGGTCACAAACAGGCCGACACCGATGGCCGTCCGCAGCCCCCGTTTCTGCTTGACCACCAGGATTCCGAGAATAACGAACTCGGCGATAATGGCCAGCATTCCCCCGCGCGATCCGGAAATAAATATCGTGCCCGCCATAACCGCTGCAATGGCCGCCGCCGTGGCGCGCGTTCTTGTAGAAGCCATCCGGGTCAGCGAAAGCACCAGCGGAATGGGAACCAGCATTTCCATCAGACCGGCATAGTGGTTGTGATTTACGTATGGGCCGTAAATCCAGCCTCCCATGCGCGGTTGCCGAACCCAGTAGAGTTTGCCGTTTGAGGAAATTCCCTGAATTAAAGCAAACCCGGCCAGTGCCGCGCCATAAACGGAGAAAACTACTGCCAAAATTCGTGCCTGCGAACCCCTGATCAGCGACTGTGCCGCAAGAAAACACAGCACGGCGTAGGAGAAGTATTGCAATGCCAAAGAAATTGTGTCGTGCGGATAAGCGGTCAGGCGAAAAACAAGCTGCACGGCAACCAGCAAGCCAAACGCCGCCATGGGGGCGAAAACTGGATTCCAGCGGACCTTCAACTCGCCTTCCACAAGTTGCTTGGCGATCCACAATAGAAACAGAAGGACCGAACCCGCCTCCATTAAGAAAATCGACCAGGGCTCGACCGCGCCAAAGGCAAGCGGCCCAAACAGCAGCAGGCCAAAAATTCCATAAAGCAACACCGAGCCCACTTGATTGGCTCGCTGCTTCCGGAGGATATCGGTGCTGCTGGAGTCCATGAAGGCCTTGTTCGAAATTAGGTGCAGCTAAGTCTAAGTTCCTGATTCTCGGACGGCAGCGCCATCCTGAGCGGAGGCGCCTTTCAGCCGGAGCGAAGGATCTCCTACCACAGAGTCTTCTTTGTGCGAGATTCCTCGCCCTGCGGCTTCGCCGCCCCTGGCTCAAGCCAGGGGTCTACCTGAAAACGCGGGGCCTCGAAATGACGTCGCCGAAAAAACCATCCAGGCCCAAATTACTCTCGCTTTGCGACCAATCTGAAATCGTCGACCCAGAGCTTACCACGGATGGGACTGCCTGCCGGCAATCGCCGAATGTGCAGCACCAGCAATTTGCAATCGCCTCCGGTTGTGAATTCGCCGTTCACCGATTTCCAGAACCCTGCTTCTTTCAGTTCATCGCTGTCGTAGAGAATCTCTTGCGTATACGCATCCTGAATTGTGATGTGAGGGCCGCCCGCGCCTTCCATCTCTCCATTTTTGTAATAGGCAGAGAATTCGTATTGCGTACTTGGCTGCACGGCAATGAACTGCCGAATTCCTGCATCGGAGACCCCCGGGCCGTCAAAAGTGATCAGCAGCGAGCGATTTCCGCTGTGAAAATCGCTGTTATCGAGCGTAAGGGTCACGCTTTGCTGTTTCTGATATTGCCAGTCAAAAGCTCCGTTCAGCACGTCCATGCTGAAATCGCCATTGACAATCAGATTGCTCCAGTTCGGTATGTAAGAGGACAAACCGAAACGTGGCGCCGCCTGCTGCCAAACCAAGCGGGCTTCATCGACCTCTCGATGATTGACCAAATAAAGCACAAAGTCGAAAACCTCGCTCAGCTCGAAAGTTTGCGAACTGGCGATCAGCGCGGCCCAAACCTTCTCTGTCGCGGCGGTCTCCTCTTTGCTAATCAGTAGGTTGAGAAACGCGATGTATGCCGCAGAGCGTGCGGGAATCACTTCCCGCAAAAGCAGGTCGACATCCGGCTGGATGCGCCAGCAGAATTGGATTGCCAGGCGCGCCAGCGTGGGTTCGTTGTCCAGCACCACACGGAACTCTCGCAGTGCCTTCTCGTTTTCTCCCTGCACGATGTAGAAGTTGGCCGCCTCCCACGCAACATCCGGCGTGGTCGGATCAGCTTCGATCGCATGTTCCAATGCCCAGCTCTGATTGGGAATGTCACCCAGCACTTGATAGGCCGAGGCCAAATCGAACCAATATCGCGCCGAGTGCGGATTGAATGCCACGGCAGCCCGATACGGTTCGATTGCCGCTGCCGGATCTCTCACCACCAGAGCGTAATAGCGGCCAATGTGGTTGCGATAGTCCGCGTTGCGTTTGTCCAGGCGCACCGCCCGCTGCAGACTGGCGAGTTCCGGCTTATCGCCGTAGACGGATGCAACAAATAGCCTCCCTGCCACAAGCAGATAAATCAAGGCGAGCGCTGCCGCAACAGCTATGACAGCATTTTTTCGCCAGGGTGAATTCAGGGCCATTTGCATCCCAACTGTTCCCGATGGTGGATTGTTTTCAAGTTGACGCGAAACTACGAAATTCACCAGATGCCTATGCGCTGTTCGAAGAAGCTTCCTCCTGCTCCTCAATCTCTTCATCGCCATCGTCTTGATCGTGGCCATGCGCATCCGCATCCCGGTAATAACTGGAATACTTTCCGCGGTATTCGTAGTAGTAGTAATAATCGGGCGAACTCAGGTCGACGGCGTTCAGCAGCACGCCGGAAACCTTGGCATTGACCTGCGTAAGAATGTCGCGCGAGCGCCGCAAAGCGTGCTTGGTCGTTTGTCCTGAGCGAATGACGAGCACAATAGCATCGGCGCGCGGCGAAAGCACGACCGCGTCGGTTACGGAGAGCGTTGGCGGAGTATCGATAACAATGTGATCGTACTGGCCGCGCAGCTCCTCCAGTAGGTCTCGCATGTTGGTGGAGGCCAGCAGTTCAGCAGGGTTGGGCGGTGGCGTTCCTGCGGGCAAAATCGAGAGATTAGGCAGCACCGGTGATCGCGTGATCGTCTGCTGGAGCGTGGCGCTGCCAGTCAGCACATTGCTCAGCCCGCTGCGCGGTCCCATTCCCAAAGTTTTGTGAATGCTGGGCCGGCGCAGGTCGGCATCGATCAGCAGCACGCGAATTCCCTTCTGCGCCAGCACGACGGCGCAGTTGATGCTGGTGGTGGTCTTCCCTTCCTGCGGCAACGCGCTGGTGATCATGATCACCTTGGGTGGCGCGCCCAGGTTCGACAGCAGCAATGAAGTGCGCAGGGCACGATACGACTCCGCCATCTGCGATTGCGGTCGCACCTGCGTCACCAACTCCACCGCTTCTTTCGAAGTTGCAATTACAAGGCGCTTCGAGCTTCCGCCCTCCCGCGCGCCTCTCGATCCCATCGGAATCATCCCCAGCGGCGGCAGGCCGGAGATCATCTGCGCCTGCTCGGTCGTGCGCACCGTGTTGTCCAGTCCTTCCAGCAGAAAGGCGAGTCCCACGCCCGAGGTCAGTCCCAGCACAAAGGCAAAGCCGAGGTTGCGTGGGATATTTGGCTCGACTGGAACTGTAGGAGAGCGCGCGTAATCCACAATGCGGAAATTGTTGGATTTCAATCCCGCGGAAACTCCCGCCTCCTTCATTTTTTCCATCAGGCCTTCATAAAGCTGCCGATAGCTCTCCAGATCGCGCTTGAGAATGCTGTATTGAATCGCGCTCTCGTTGAGTTTGTTGGCTTCCTGCTTTTGCTTCTCCAGAGCGTCGTGCAACATATTTTCCCGCTGCAGCGCTGCCATGTATTGCCCGCGGATCTTCGCCGCAACTTTGCGCGTTTCCGCCAGAATCTGCGCCTGAATTTCCTTGAGCTGAGTATTCAGTTGCGCCACCTTCGGATACGACGGCCCAAACTGCGTGCTCAATTCCGCCATCTGAATTTTGACGTCGGCGTCTTTGGAGCGCAGTGTCTCCAACAGTCCTGATGCTGGCTGTCCGCCTCCTCCAGCGTTGTCAATGGCGCTCGCAGCCGAAGCAATGGTCTCCGGATCGCCCGACTGTACCAGCCGGTACACCGATTCCTTCGCCATACGTTCCGACTCGGCCGCCGTCAGCGCCTTGTTCAGTTCGTCGAGCTTAGAGGTGGTAATGTTCTGCTTCTCATCAATGCCCAGAATCTCGTGCTCTTTCTGATAGCGCACCAGTTTTTCCTGCGAGGTCTCCACTTTCATCTGCAGGTCAACGAGCTGCTTTGAGAGCCAGTCCGAGGCCTGCATCGTGGAATCGAAACGCGACTTGAAATTGTTTTCCGTGTAAGTGCTCATCAAGGTGTTGACCACAGTTGCGGTCAAATCCTTGTCGGGACTGCGAAAGGAAACTTTGATGATGTGCGTGTTGGGAGAAAGTGTGACCTTCAGATTTCCACGAAACACTCCCAACAGTGCAGAAGTTCGCGCCGAGTCAGCTTGCAACGGATCGGGCGCCAGATCGAGAGTGGAGGGCAGCGCTGCCGGCTTTCCCCCGAACTCGGACCGGCGGTCGAGCCCCAGTTCCTTGACGACCTGCAAAGCCAGAAGATCGCTCTGCAGAATCATCACCTCGCTTTCAAGTTCGGTAGGATCGTAATAGTCGAGGTTAAACGTGGGAGAGTTGTTGAAATTGACCAGGCCCGAGTCCGGTTTATTGATTTCAATGCTGCCGCTCGATTCGTAAATCGGCGTCATCTTCAGGCTGGCGATGGCGACGAGGGAAAAGATCGAAATCAGGCACGCCAGCACAGTCCACTTGCGCTTGATGAGAACACGAACGTATTCGCCCAACGTAGATTCCTGCGCGGGCAATTCCGGATAAATCCGCGGAGCGAGATTTCGCCCGAAATCCGCGTTTACAGGTTGAAATTCACGAAGGGAATTATTGGCCTGCACCAGCGATCCAGAATCCATTCATTCTCCTCAAACGCTTCCCCTGCGGGTGACTGACTGGGTGCCCCATCCCTTCGGCTTCGCTCAGGGCAAGCTCTTTCGCGCTTTTTGTGAAAGGGTGGGAGCTCAAACCAAATGCCGCCCGAGCGCCATTGCATACACCCGCGTACAATTCCGGACTCGATGGCTGGTTCATCGCCCGGAGAATTTCTCACACTAAGTATGTAGAGGTTTCGGCGATATTCTAGCATCGCGTGGAAGAATTCCGGCAGTGATATTCGGGATGCATGTGGAAATCTTGCACCATGAATTCGGGACAGTCCCCTTCGATGTCATCCGAGCAGACCGTCAGGTCTCCGATGGACCTTACGACCGTTACATTCGCCGATACCGCTCAAGAGAACACTTAGGGCGCATGCCGCGAGCGAAGTCGAAGGGCAATTTTCGAAGGGTGGGACCCCGAACGTGTGCAAAACAAAATTTTGGCAGTAATATCTCCCAACATGCCTGCCAACATTGAAATCAAAGCGATTTTGACAGATCGCAAGCGGGTGGAAACCGCTGCCGCTCGGCTCTGCGATTCGGGGCCGGAACTAATTCAGCAGGAGGACTACTTTTTTCATTGCGACGGAGCACGCCTCAAGCTTCGGATTCTGGGCCCCGATAGAGGAGAGTTGATTCGCTACGAGAGGGCCAATACAGAGGAGAGTCGTTGTTCGCGTTACTTGATCGCTCGCACTCCGGACCCGATGGTTCTGCTCGATATCCTAACCAATACACTGGGCAGAACTGGCGTGGTCAGGAAGATGCGAACCCTATATCTCATTGGTCAGACGCGCGTACACCTCGACCAAGTTTCGGATCTTGGCGATTTCTTGGAGCTGGAGGTAGTACTTCGACCCGGGCAATCGGAGAGCGAAGGAAAGGCCATCGCCGATTCGTTGCTTGCACATTTCCAGATCGACAAAAAGGAACTCGTCGGAGAAGCATACATTGACCTCCTGGCCCATAAGGGGCAGACAATCCGGTGCTGAGAGTCGCGACCCCGTTCTTGCAGAGCTGGCAAAAGTGGCGCAGTCTCTCTTCGTGCTTTAGGAAAAAATCGAAGATGGCCGCCCCTTTTCGACTCCTGGCTAGGCCCGATCCCTCATGCATTCATCGAGGTGTGCCAGCACCTTCGGCCAGGCCTCTTCGTGGCGCTTCTTTGACTCCTCATCGGCGAATCCCGCGTGTACTAACCGCAGCAGCGTACCGCCATCGCTCGGTACGAGTTCGACCGTCACCACGGTTTCCGCGCCCTTGGTTGCTTGTGTGACCCAGGTTAGCTCCACATGGCGATCGCGATCCAACGCCAGAAAGCGGCCGTAGTGCGGATGCCGCTCACTTTCAAAGTGGGTTTCGAAAAAAAATACGCTGTTGACCTCGCCCTTCATCAACACCGTGCCAGGGACCGCAAACCAGCGATCAAACTGTTGTGTCCAGGCCCGGAACAGAACCTCAGGCGAAGCCCGCATCGCACGCTCGCAGGCCAGACGAAACGGTCTCGAGGAAAGATCTGGCAGTGCAACAACGCTGTTCATAAGGGCCTCCAGCTAAACCGAGCCAAAGCTCTGCCCGACTACCTTATCAGCGAAGGACGATTGGCCCCGCGAAGCAACATCTAATTGACTGTCTGCTCCACCGATCCCGACGCGGAGCTATAGTCGGCGCTGCCAGCATAGCTTGCCTGAACAGTGTCTGTTCCTACCGGCAATGTCTTCGTTGAAAAAGTCGCCCTCCCCTCCGCCGTAACATTAGCCGCTCCGATCTGCGAGCCATTGTAGCTAAAGGTTACCTGCTGGCCCTTCGGCACACCGCCATTGCTGCTCAAAGTTGAAGTGAACTTGACGAGCTTCCCTGCCTCCGACGGACTGGGGGAACCCAGCCTTCTCCTAACGCTTCGCACTTTGTTATTCGAGGCGAGCGACTGACGCCAGAGGATGAACGCTCGTCCTGTCATTCCGACGCCAGCGAGCGCTAGCGAGCCAGGGAGGAATCTGCTTTCCCCACTTTGGGGAACGACCCCCGCGCGCCGTAACAACTCTCACAGCGCTCCATCGCGCTCAGTATCGATCGTTAGTATCGATGTTGAATCCCAGGATGGCGTTCACTTCCACCGGCTGAGCGCCGCGTGTGGCAGGACGGAATTTCCAGCTTGGCAACGCTGCCATGATTTTTGCAGTCATCGTCGCTGGGCCGGGTTCGAGAACCTGAAAATTCCCCAGGTTGCCGGAAGCGTCTACTCTGCACTTCACTACCATGCGGGCGTGAGGCAAGCCAGCGGGCAGATCGGTGCGCAGCCCTTGCGGCCCGATCAGCGCCTGTGAATGCGCTGCAGGCCTAGCTTCAGCAAACTGCATCACCACCGTCCCAACGGACGTATCGAGATAAATGGTGTAATTGTCGCCCGGCAGCTTGCCATAAAAATCAAACGCTCCGCCCGAGCGCGACGTGGCTACGATCTGGATTGCCGGCCCCTGCTGCTGCTTCACCGAAGATCGCGCCGGAAGATTGGGACCCTCGCTGCCGTCCGATCCGAAGCTGGGCAAAGTGACAATGCTCGTGCTGCCGCCACGAACATCAACGCCCGGCACTGTAGGAATTCCGGTAGTAGCACTGCCTGCTCCGCCGGGACCAGGAGTCGGTGAAATCCCAGCCCGTGTATTGGGATCGGAACCGCGGTTCGTTCCGGCTTTGCCAGTGCCTGAACCTGCTCCGGACAATCCACTGCCCGGCCCTTCGCCGTGGCCGATGCCTTCGCCGCCGCCCGAGCCTCCGATGCCCGGTTTTTCGCCGCCTGCGGGAGAAACTGCAAGCGAACCCTTGCCGCGATTGCCCGGCAATCCGACCTTCGAGCCGGGATCTGAGGAAATAACGACTCCGGAACTATCGTCGTCTGCGGTCGCAGCTTTCGGCGGCGCGACAACCGAGCCGACATCGCCGGCACCACCGAGCCCAGTTCCCTTTCTGCCCGAGCCCGAAGCCGCTGAAGAAAGATTTGGTGGAGGCGGAACAACATTGTTCGCCAACAGCGTGCTATTGGAGATCGTCCGCCCTCCGCCCGGAGTTTTGGAATCGGAGGCCGTAACCCCAGGAGGTGGAGGAACCACATTCGCCTGCAGGGAAACGCCCCCACCCGTCCCTCGTATTCTGTCGTTTGAGCCATTGGTGCTGGGTGGTGGCGGAATCACGTTTGTCCCCAGCGTGCCGCGACGTGTGTTCCCAGAAGAAGCACTCGCAACACCACCGGCAGCAGGAGGAGGCGGAATCACATTCGCCGCCAGTGTGCTGCTTCCGCGGGAATTTCCCGCAGACGATTGAGAGGAAACTGTTGGCGGGGGCGGCACAACGTCCTGCGTCCCGAAAATCTTTCCAATCACGCTGCTAAGGAAAGATGTATTCCCTGTTGGAGTGGGCGGCGGAGGGACGACACTCGGCGAACCGGCGACGGCGCCGCCGCTTTCCAACCGGCGCAAATCATGGGTCGAATCGGCCGATGGCGGCGGTGCGATGACCGCTGGCGCGGGCAGAGTGAGCTTTGCGGTCCGACTGCTATCCCGCTCCGGTGCTGAAACTGGGGGCGGCACCACTGATGGATCCACCATGCGCACACGAGACGGCGCAACTTCACGCCCCGCCGCGGTGGGTGCCGGGGGCACGACATTCATCTGAAACGCGGGCAAGGAATGCGCACGATCGTCCCTGACCGGCGCGGGTGCGGGCGCTATCACGCTCGCGTCTAAAGATGGAGCAGCACGCGCGTGATCCCTCGCGGCATTCGGCGAAGGCGCTATTACCGCCGGATCAAGCACAGGCAAGTACAACGTATGATCCGATCTCACTGTTGGGGCTGGCGGCACGACTGCGGCATTCGGCGCAAAAGCCGTTCGAGCATTTTGCGAAGCGACACTTGGGGGTGGCGGCACGACCGAACTGAGCGAGATTGTGCCCCGTGAGCGATCATGCGGGGCCTCGGGCGTCGGCGCTATCACGTCGGCAGGCAAGCTGCTCGCCCTCAGAGAAGAATTCAGACCTTCGGCAGAAGGCGCGGCAGGAATTGCCCGTGCTGGGGCAGATTTAAATGCCAGAAGGTTCGCTACGGCGGCGTCAGAGATAGGAATCTTGAGATCGGGAGCATCGACAATCCGGGGCGTGAGTGAACCGCCCCGAGCCACATGGATAGTTTGCGTACGGTGGTGGGCTTCGTGACCTCCTGCGCGACCGCGGGCACCGGAGGGAGATCCACCCAGGTCTTCGGTGCGCGGCAGTTCGTCGCCTGAAAAATAAATTACTTCGTATGGTTTGAGCTTTGGCGGGGCGTAGGGACGAAGCTGCTGGATTTCATACGGGAGAACGGCGAACGCAAACGTCACGAAGGCCTGAAGGAAGAAAGAAAGGGCAATTTTCTTATAGGGAACGCCTCCACGGGGCGCTTCGCCGGCCAGCCGAGGAGCCGACCGGGCCAAGGCCGGACCAATAGAAGTTACAAAGCTTTCCCAGCGCGGCGACCACTCCACCAGCAACCGGGGCACGTCGTGAAGTTCGATGATCTTCCTCGAGACTTCTAGTTCTTCGAGTTGGAGCGACGGAGTCAATTGACAACGAAGAGCGCTGATGTGATTGGACGGAAAAAAGTTACCTCATTTTACTTCATCGTGATCTCAATGCAATCACCCAGCGCAGTTTTCGTTCTGGCTAACGTATGGCTGGGCAACTCCAGGACTGAGGCTGCTTTCATGCGTAGGGGGGCAAAACGCCAAGGGGGGAAACTATGCTCGAGGTGTACCACTATCCCTGCGCTGTCTAGATAGAGTACGTCAATTGGGAAGCGCATAGCAACAGTATGAACTCCGCGGCTGGGGCGAATCCAGAGACCCCGGCCGTTACCGAAGTCATCAGGACCCATTCCGATCAGACCACGCAACCGCGACCAGTGCGTATCGGCCACGGCTACGTCAGTGGCGAGGTAGAGCTGACGGGTGAAATTGAAGGCCTTGGCGCGGGAGATCAGCATTGGCTGCCGATTCTACTGCAAGAATCCCCGCCTCAGTTTGCGGCGACCAAACATCAACTTACTTCCCCACCAGCGAGTGATAGGCCTGAATCAGCGCCGGGCCGACCGTGACAAACAGGAATGGAAGCAGAATGAACACGACCAGTGGCGGGACCATTTTGATCGTTGTCTTGGCAGCCTGTTCTTCAGCCCGTTGCCGTCGAGAGGTGCGCAGCGAATCGGAGTGAACCCGCAACGCTTGGGCAATGCTAGTGCCGAAACGGTCCGTCTGGATCAGCGTGCCGACCAGTGCGCGAATGTCGTCAACGCCGGTGCGGTCGACGAGATTGCGCAGAGCCTCAGCACGGGGCTTGCCGGCTCGCATTTCGAGGTTGACCAGGTGAAATTCGTCGCTCAGGTCGGGGTGGGCGTGCTGCAGGTCCTTGCCGACGCGCAGCAGCGCCTGGTCGAGGGCCAAACCCGCCTCCACGCATATCACCGTGAGATCAAGCGCATCAGGCAGCGCGAGCCGGATACGCTGCTGGCGATTTCTGATCATTCGTTTCAGAAAGAAGCGCGGGATGAAGAACCCCAGGGCAGGCACGCTGACCAGCAGGGAAAGATTTGTTCCCCAAGGAGAGAGCAACATGCCAACGAAGGCCAAAAGGGCGAATAGAAGGCGCGCTCCGAAGTAATAGCTTACGTGGCGTGATTCACGCAGCCCGGCCTGAATCAGCCAGGCACGGGTGCGAGAAACATCGGAAGGCGAGAGCGGAATGGCTTTGCTGAGCGGGTCGAGCGCCTGCTCCAGCCTTTCTTTCATCCTCGCCGCCGGTTTTTGGCGAGCTTGCGCAGGCTGGGTAGCGAGAGCACGCAGGCGGGCCCCCAGAACCGAACTGGGCGTGACCAGGGCAGCGCCGAATGCGAACACCACCACCACGACGGTCACGAACACGACTATCGTGAAAACAATTGCCGGCATCCTATACCTCAATCCTGATAATTCTGCGGATCACGAAATAGCCGACCGTCTGCAGCGCAATGCTGGCCACCAGCAATGAATGGCCGATGGGATCATGAAACAACGGGCGCACGAACTCAGGGCTGAACAGAGAAAGAATTCCCACCACGGCCGGCGGCATGGCCATAAGCAAGGCCATGGTCATTCGGCCTTGGGCTGTGTAAACCCGAACCTGTCGCTGAATCTTGAAGCGCTCGCGAATCACGCTCGAGAGATTACCGAGGATCTCGGCGATGTTGCCGCCGGTTTCGCGCTGGAGCATGACGGCGGTGACGAAGAATTTCACGTCCATCAGCGGCACGCGGTCCGTCAGGTTCATAAGAGCATCACGCACTGGCATGCCAAATTTTTGTTCTTCAAAGAGCTGGCGAAACTCGCCGGCCAAAGGCTCCGCAACTTCGTTGGCAATCATTTCCAACGCTGTTGTAAAGGCATGCCCGGCCCGGACCGCGCGGGCCATGGTGTCGATGGCCTCTGGGAAAAGTTCTTCGATTTTCTCGAAACGTTTTCGGCGCTGGTAGGAGACGAAAGCGTAAGGCAGGAAACCCCCTATGACCATCGCCATCCAGGCGATGCCTAGATTCTTGCTCGCGGAAAAAGCCGCCAACCCCGCGCCCAAACTGCAGGCCAAACATAGCGCCAAGAAGTTCCCGGCGCGTAGTTTCATTCCCGCTTGCATGAGGGAATCCTGCATGGCAGCGATTCGCTCGGAGCGGCGTAGCAGGCTGTCGAGCGCGGGAATTTTACTCAGCTGCTCATCGCGCAACAGGGCGGATTCTTCATTGACTTCGGCTTCCGGCACCTTATCTGCGGTCGCCAGTCGGTCTTTGATAAGACGGGCCTGCGCACTGCGCTGATCGATCAGGGACCCCACCGCAAAGATTGCGAGGGCAACGACGGCAAAGACGAGAATTGCAATAATCGCAGCCACGAAAAATTTCCTAGGTTCTGTTGATGCACTGATTCATACATTTGTTCACTATTGACGCAGAGGGCAGCCAACCCACATCAGCAAAAATTGAGTCTTTATATCTCAACGAATCCGGATCAGATTTCCGCTTTCGATTCGAATAAGGCACCACGCAAACGGGCGCCGTAACTTGCCAGACGCTGCGCGAAATGAGGCCGAATACCGGTGGCGCGGAACGTGCCGCGCACCTTGCCCGTCTCGTCGACGCCACGCCGCTCGAAAACAAAGATATCCTGCATGGCAATGATCTCGCCTTCCATTCCCGTGACCTCGGAAATGGAAACCACCTTGCGGGTGCCATCTGACATGCGTGCAACCTGCACTACCGCATGAATCGCGGAAGCAATCTGATGACGGATCGCCCGCTCGGGAATACTGAGATTCGCCATTGAAACCATGTTTTCTACGCGCGCCAGGGCGTCGCGAACGGAGTTGGCGTGAACTGTGGTCAGCGAGCCCTCATGGCCGGTGTTCATCGCCTGCAACATGTCGAAAGCTTCTTCGCCGCGCACCTCGCCCACCACAATGCGGTCGGGCCGCATACGCAGGCTGTTGATCACAAGCTGCCTTTGGCGAACAGCGCCCTTGCCCTCGATGTTCGGGGGGCGGGTCTCCAGGCGAACCACATGTTCCTGCTTCAACTGCAATTCGGCGGCGTCTTCGATGGTAACAATACGCTCCGAGTTGGGAATGTAACCGGAAAGAACGTTCAGCAATGTGGTTTTGCCGGCACCAGTTCCACCCGATATCAGCAGATTCAACCGTCCCTTGACCATAGTGGAAAGAAGCTCGAGCATGGCCTCGGTCAGGGTATGGTTCTCGATCATATTGCGCGCAGTGACCGGGTCACGTCCAAAACGGCGAATGGAAAGGCATGCGCCATCCAGAGCGAGCGGCGGGATGATCGCGTTTACACGGGAACCATCGGCCAGGCGCGCATCGACCATCGGAGACGATTCATCCACGCGGCGGCCCACGCGTGAGACGATGCGCTCGATGATCTGCATGAGATGCTGGTTGTCCTTAAATGACAACCCTGTTAACTCCAGTTTTCCCGCGCGCTCGATGTAAACCCGGTCGTAGCGGTTCACCAGGATGTCGGATACGGTTTGGTCCTTGAGCAGGGGCTCAAGCGGGCCCAGCCCGAAAATTTCGTCGAGAATTTCGCGCGACAAGCGTTCGCGCTCAGCGAAACTGAGAGGAACAACTTCGCTGTTGACGGCATTGCGGATGAGCGCCAGAACTTCTTCGCGCGCGGAATCGCCGTTGGAGCGGCCGAGTTTTTCCAGATCGAGCCGGTCGAGAATTTTGCGGTGTAGATCAGCTTTTACCTGCTGATACTCGCTGTGCTCGAATGTCTGAAGGTTCGCCATAAAACCTTATACCGTCTTGAACAGGGACCAGGCTTCCCGTTTTACATTTATGTCGTCGCGCGTAAGTTCGTTGGCCAGCCCGGAAAAACAACGCGCGATGTCCGTCTGACTTTGCTCCATTACCGGGGTCCCGCGATCAATGGATGAGGAAATCGCGAAATACTGATTCGGCACCCGCCATAGCAATTTCACCCCTGCAGCATTTTCCGCCTCTGATTCGCTGAAGCCCGGCACCTTGCGAAAACGGTTGAGCACCAGGCGCAGGCGCTCGCGGCCTCCCGTCTCTCCCAAGTATTGTTGCACGCGCGCCGCACTCCATAAGGAGGCCACGTCGGTGCAGGCCACCAGCAGCACGCACTCCGACAAATTCGCCACCAGGCGGCTGACGGCGTCGAGCCGTGAAGAATTATCCACTACAACATAACGGTAGTGCGCGACCAGCATGTCAAACAGGCGGACAAACTCGGTGGTCGAAGGTTCGATCGCCGCCGGCACGCTGCTGCCGGCCAGCAGTTGCAGCCCTCCGGAATGGCGGGTCATGAAACTTTCCATTAAAGAGCTATCCATACGGTGCAGGTTGCGCGTAGCGTCGGTCAAATTGAACACTGGCTTCACGTTTAGGTGCAAGGCCGCGTGACCCAGAGGCGCCAGATCCACAAGCGCGCTGCTGCCATGCGCCGATTGCAGTGCGAGCGCCAGGTTTACCGCCACCGTGGTCGATCCACTGCCGCCTTTGGCATTCACAATGGTGAATATCTTGCCGCGGAGCCCTTCTTTCTGCACCCGCCGCTGGGCCGTCGTCAGCCGTACAAAAGCTTCCAGAAGATCCGTAGTGGTCGTGGGGCGCTCGATGAATTCCCGCGCCCCCGCACGCATGGCGTTGACGATTACCTGCGGCTGGTTGAGATTTCCAATGGCGAATACGGCGCAGTCAGGAAGCTCCTGATGCAGCAGTTCAATGGCCCGCATTGCCGGAGAGGGATTGTCGGCTGGAATATCAACCATGAGAACGTCGGGATTCGCCGCCTGCACTCGCCGTGTGATGGGATCGGAGACGGCTACTGGAAAACTGGCGCACGTATGGGCCGTCCGGGCTACGCTGGTTCCATCCACCAACACCTGCAGCACCGTTCGCTGCTCGTTGTCGGTGGCCATGATTACGACTGAAAGCTCTGGCATAAACTACTGCTTGAAGCCGCTTACTTGCCCGGCTTCTTTCCATCGAATTTATCGTTATTGATGAAAGGCTCAGGATTCTTTGGAGTAGCCGGCGCCTCATTGCTCGCCGAAACCCGGTGCACCGTGCAGAGCACCATCAATTCCGAATTGCTCTTTTGAGCGCTCTTGCTCTTGAAAAAAGTGCCGAGAATCGGAATATCTCCCAGTCCCGGAATCTTGTTCCAGACATCCGTCACCCGATTGTCGATCAAACCCGCTATCACAAAACTTTGGCCGTCCCGCAATTCAAATTCAGTCTCTGCCTTGCGCGTGCTCAAGGCTGGAACGGTAAATCCGGAAATCGTCAGTGCGTCGGCATAATCGAGCGTGCTTACTTCCGGTTCGACCGTAAGGTGAATGTTGCCGTTGGGCATGATTACCGGAGTGAAATCCAATTTGACGCCGAATTCTTTGAACTGAATCGTCACGGCCGTGAAGCCTTGACCTGGTTGAACGATGGGGAAAGGAAACTGGCCGCCGGCGAGGAAACTGGCCTTCTTGCCATTGACGGCAATCAGATTCGGCTCGGCTAGAATCTGCAACAGGTTCTTAGTTTGCAAGGCTTCGATGACCGCGCCAAAGTGAATGTCAGGACGGAAAAGGAATAAGTTCAGAACATTACTGACCGTTTCGCTGGTAGTGAAAGGGCCCGTCTGTCCGGTGGTGGTGCTGAGCTGCTGCGATCCGAATCCGCCGTATTGCCCGGTAGTGGAGGTTGCAATTGTGTTGGCAGCGCCAGTAGAAAGGAAATTCGCACCAAGCTGGGTCATGGCGGTGCGGTCAACCTCGGCGAACTTCACCTCGAGCAAGATCTCCTGCGCGCCTACGGGGCCGAACGTCAGCACATTGATTACATTCTTCGAATAGGCGCTGGCCAATTCTCCGGCGCGTTTTGCCACATCCTCAGTGCTAACGTGACCGGACAGCACAATCGCCGCCCGCGAAGGCGTGACTGTAATTTGCTCGTCCGGGAACACGCGATGTTCTTCCTCCGCGCAGGCGCTCACATCCACGTCCACCCGAAGATCAAAGCTGCGGGAGCGCTCATTCTCGTCCCAGATCAGCAGCGAAACCTCGCCCGGGGCACGGCCATGAACCAGGATTTGTGTGGGAGTGATTACGGTGGCGTAGGCGACATTGGGATCAGTGACAGAAATGCGTTTCAAACGCTCTGTTGTATTAATCAAAAGAGACTTGTCGACCATCACTCGCAGAGGCGCTGCACCTTGCGGCTGCGAGGGCGGCGGCAGAGTGGCCTGGCTCGCCGCTGCAGGCACAGGTTCCTGAGCCGACGGAGACTGTTGCGATAAGGGCTCGATGTGGAAGAAGCGCGGGAATGCATACCCTTGCGCTGCAAACGCCAGCGCAAACGCTGCAAAAACCGTGATGCGAAGCTTCATCCTGTGATTTTTCTCCAATTGAGGAAACCTGATAATCCGCTACAACTCAACATTCCTTCCACCCCGAGCCTATTGTGGTTGTTCACTGCCCTGCTCCGGAAATTTTACGATGTCGGGTTTCTTATCGCCCTGATATACCTCAACGCTGAGCACCGATGGAGCGGGTGCCGGTTTCTCAGTTTTTGGCTGCTTGACGGAGTGAACCACCACCGGGTGCGGTGCAGGTGGCGTTGCACCCTTGTACAGGCCCTTGGCACTGGCAGCATCGACCGGATCCTGGTGCGTATCGAGCGGGTTGCGCAACGAGAGCTGAATCTTGCCCTCCGAACTAGCCAGCGTCAACCGCTCAGCGTCTTCGGGTGAAGTCAACAGCGTGATTACAGGAGTGTTCTGAGCTTCGCCGGAGGCATTACGTTCCAGTGTGTGGCCAGAAGCAATCACCGCAACATTCTGGAGAACCGTGGTTGTCTGGGTTTCTGAACCGCCCGCAGGTGTCCCCGTCAGCAACACATCCACCCTGGTTCCCGGACCCACAAATCCCGCCACAGAAACCACTTCATTGACACGAACAGAAACCGCCCGCATGCCCGGCGGAATCAGCGCCGGTAAGCCCGCTCCGGCGTTTTCCGGAGCCAGCTTGCTAGGCAGAATGAATTCGCCTTTACTGATAGGTATGATTACCCCGCGCCCCAGCACTTGAGACTTCCTGGCGAAAACCCCTGCGGGAAGCCCCGATGCGGGAAATCTGGCGACCCGCACGTCGCGATCTTCGATTCGCGCTCCCACCTGAACGTCGTCAGCAGCGACTAAGACGTCTAAGCCAGGTGCACTGCTCGGACCCTTCCCTTGCAGGTTTTTATAGACCATGAGGCTGGCCATGGCCCCCAGCGCCAAAGCCAGGACTCCGATCATTAACAGACGACTGCGGTTCATAATGCTCCATCAGCACGGCAGATGCGCCTGGTCCCGCAGATAGCAGGTACGGACTGGTCGCTGCTCCGTGCCGTTGAATTCTCTTACTGAATCGAACTGGCGACGCTGGAGAAAACATTGTTCGCGTTGGAGCCGATCAGCCGGATCGTACCCACCACGATAACCAGGATGACGGCGAGCATGACAGCATATTCGGCGATGTCCTGCCCTTCGTCCTCCTGCCATAGTCTTCGAAAATGATCCATCGTTTCTGCCTCCTAATAAACAACACACTTCCAAACAGGGCCTTCTATCAGACACAAAAGGCGCGAAACAGCAAAAAATTTCGAAAACGAACTTTCACCTAGACCACAGGGCCTCAAGAGGCCTCGGGACTCGCATCCCTTTCGTTGCATTTGTCCGCGGAGGGTTCTGTATGAACATCATAATAACCCGCCAAATGCCTCGAAAGGTGAAGTTTCTTGCACACTACAGTAACTGGAGCGGGACCCGCGAGTCTCCGTGAAGCGGCCCGATCAGAAGTACCTGGTGGCTCTCAGAAGGTGGGTTCTACGGGCGAAATTCGAAGCGCTGGCTGGCCGCACGAAAGAATCTACGAGAAAATTCTATTCTCCAAGTCTCTCTCCGCCTGCACGACATGTTCCGGCCGCCCCAGGTCGCGCCAATAATATTCGTCTGCACGGAAAGCGAGAATCTTTTCTCCCTGCCCAACCAGCCGCAAATAACAATCAATGATCGAAAATGCTCCTTCTTCCCGCATCAGAGAAAAAATCCGCGGCGAAATAACGTGAATTCCCGAAAAACCCAGCGCGCTCACATTCGACGAACGCGCGACCATCTTGGAACACCCCTCGCGTCCCACCTGCCTTCCACACAGCCGTGCATTTTCGTCGAACAACAAATATCGGGACGTCTGGCGCGGTTGGACGGCCAAAGTCGCCAGCGCACCCTGCTCAGAATGAAACCGCAACATGCGCGCAAGATCAATTGTGCTGATTACATCTACGTTGTGCAGAATAAATGGTTGTTGCGATCTGCTCGAGCCTTCCAGAAAAAAACAGCTCGCCTTCTTTAGTCCGCCGCCAGTATCGAGCAGGGTATCCTCCCGTGAAAATTCCACTCGCATGCCGAAATTCTGCTTCGATTTCAAATAGTTGGCCACTGCATCGGCGAAGTGATGCACATTAACAATGACCTCGTTAACTCCAAACTCACGCAGACGCGCAAGGGTAATTTCGAGCAACGTCCGTCCGCCGACTTCTACCAGAGCTTTCGGGCGATCATTGGTAAGCGGCCGCAAACGCGTGCCGAGCCCCGCGGCGAGAATCATTGCTTTCATTGCAAAGAGGTCTCCAGCTCGCGGTGCCGAACGATCACATCAATTCCATTGTTTTTGCGCAGATGTTTGGCCAGTTGCTCGGCCAGATACACCGAGCGATGCTGCCCGCCGGTGCAGCCGAACGACACCATTAGGCTTTTGAATCCGCGCCGCTGATAATTGGCCACGCTCGCATCCACCAGCGACATCACGCTGGCCATGAACTGATGCACGCTCTCCTGCTGATTTAAATATTCCATTACTGGCGCGTCTTTGCCGGTGAGAGGCTTGAACCGCTCTTCGCGCCCGGGATTCGGCAGGCTGCGGCCGTCAAAGACAAACCCTCCGCCATGCCCGGTGTCGTCATTGGGCAACCCCCGGTGAAAGGAAAAACTGGTGATACGAACCGTCAGATTCTCGCTTTCAGAAGCCAGTCCTTGCAGCTTTTCCGAGCCGAGCATGCTGTTGAAAGCGTCCATCAGCGTGGGCAGAGCGATCGGGAGCTTAACATTGTGCAGTAGCCAGCGCAGGTTTTTCAGCGCGTAGGGCACGCTTTGCAGAAAATGAGACTTGCGTTCGTAGAATCCGCGAAACCCATACGCACCTAAAGCCTGCATGATGCGCACATACACGAACGCATAATAATGATGCAGGAAGGCTTCCCGATCCAAAGCAGTCAACTCTGAGGCTTTCTCTATATACACGTCAAGCAACTGCTGCCGCAGCGCCGGAGACAAGTCGGCTTTGGCATCATAGAGCAAGGAAGCGATGTCATACTGTAACGCGCCTTTGCGTCCGCCCTGATAATCCAGAAAAAATGGCTGCTCATGGCGCAGCATGATGTTGCGCGACTGAAAATCACGATAAAGAAAAAAATCCGACGGTGCGCTCAGCAGAAACGTCGTCAGCGAATCGAAATCGTCTTCCAGCGCCTGTTCATTGAATGGAATGCCCGCCAGCCGCAGAAAATAGTATTTGAAGTAATTTAGGTCCCACGCTATCGATTGCCGGTCAAAGCTTCCGCGTGGATAGCAGATGCTATAGTTCAAATCGCGGCCCGCTTCAATCTGAAAGCGCGGGAGAATCGTAACAACTTTGCGATAAGCTTCAACCACCGCCGGAGCCGTCTTTTCTCCCTCACGATTCTTCGACAGAAATTCGAAAAGTGTTAAATCTCCGAGGTCTTCCTCCAGATAAGCTCCGTGATCGAGATCTTCTTCATAAATTTCCGGAACCGGCAATCCATGTCGCCTAAAATGCCGCGAAAATTCCAGGAAAGCAAGATTTTCTTCACGAACGCCATACAAAATCCCAATGGCGCTGGCCTGTTCATTGCTCAGCCGGAGGATATTTCGCCCCGATCCGCCAAGCTGCCCTTGCAGCGGCTGAACGCGGGTGGGCGGCGCACCGAAGTGGTGTTCGAAAAGTTTTTGCAGAACGTCCATTTAGGGGATGCGCGCGCAGCGCAAACCTAAAGATAACATCCAGAGCCCAAGCCGAAAGTTTACTCCGTGATCCTCCTTGTCCTCCGTCTGAAGTCTTCTTCGCATGCGTTCGTCCCCTGCGCACTGAAAACCGCGTATCCTAAGAAGCAGCATGACCGACCGCCTTTACTACCACGATTCTTTTCTCTATAACTTCGACGCTGAGGTCCGCGACGCAGTCGAATCCCCACGCCCCGCACTCATTCTTGATCGCACCGCCTTCTACCCCACCAGCGGTGGTCAGATCCACGATACGGGATGGATTACCACTGTTACTTCGGAATCCGGCCCTACAGCCCGCATGCGCGTGACGGAGGTCGCGGATACGGAAGACGGCCACATCGTCCATTACCTTGAAGCCCCACTCAAGAACATACAGCCGGGAACTCGCGTTCGCGGCGAGATCGACCCGGTCCTCCGCCGCGACCATATGCAGCAACACTCCGCGCAGCACGTTCTCTCAGCGGCTTTCGTGCGCCTGTTCGGGATGCCAACCGTTTCTTTTCACATGGCCGATGACTACTGCTCCATCGATCTTGACACGCCTTCGCTCACGAAAGAGCAGGTCGAGGCCGCTGAGAAGCTGGCCAACGAAATCATGATCGAGAATCGTGCGGTCGACGTTCGCTACGTGACTCGCGACGAAGCCGCCAGCCTCGGCTTGCGTAAACTTCCTCCGGCAGAGCGAGATCAGCTTCGTCTGATCGATATTCGCGATTTCGATTTGACGGCCTGTGGCGGCACGCATGTCAGCCAGACCGGGCAGATCGGCGGCATTCTGCTGCGCAAATTTGACAAGGTTCGCCAGGGATACCGCGTCGAATTTGTCGCCGGACAGCGCGCTATCGCGACCGCGCGCCGCGATTACACCACGCTGACCGAAACCGCTGCGCTGTTTTCATCGCACATTTACGAAGTCCCACAGCAAGTGCGCAAGTCACTGGAAGAAATCCGATCTTTGCGCAAGCAAGTCGAGCAATCCCAAGACGAACTGGCTGTTGCACAGGCCACAGCACTGCTGGCAGAAACTCCAGCGAGCAATGGCCGCAAGCTGATCGTGCGCACGTTCGCCGATCGCGATCTGAATTCTATAAAGTTGCTTGCACAGAAACTTACGCGGCAATCGAAGGTAGTCATAGCATTTCTGGCGACCACGTCGCCGCAGCCGTCGCTGGTATTCGCGCAATCCGCCGGGCAACCCTACGATATGGGCGCTCTGATTAAAGAAACATTGGCGAGGCTCGGCGGGCGCGGCGGCGGCAGCAAAGACCTGGCTCAGGGAGGCGTGCCCCAGGCAGATGGGATCGATGCTGCACTTGCGGCTGCAGCGCAGCTTGTGGCGAACTAAAAAGCTCACGGTCTTCGAGAAAGAACCGAGAAACTGCTATCCACCCAGGCCGACAATTCACGAGTATAGTTTTAAATGGCTGATTGTGACCAATTCCGGCAGATGCGCGAAACCGCTCTCAAGATCTTCAATCGCGCACTGGCCGAGTCGTCAATTGCCAAGGCATTCGACCGCCACGTGAATTGTGAGCGCGGAGTGCTGCGGGTCTGCGAAGATCTGTACGATTTGCATTCCTACTCACGCGTGCTGGTGATTTCAATCGGTAAAGCTGGGCATACGATGGTTGAGGCGCTGGCGCAGCAGGTGGGCGAGAGCGCGGTCGAGGGCATCGTAGCAAGTTCGATCGTTGCGCCTGTGCATGTGCGAGGGTTTCGATACTTCTGCGGTGGGCATCCGACTCCGAATGCAGAATCGATTCAGGCTGCGAAAGCCATTCGGAAAGCTCTGGAGGGGCAGACAGCATCTTCGCTGGTGATATTCATGATCAGCGGCGGAGGGTCTTCCATTGTTGAGCAGCCCATCGACGATGAAATTTCTCTTGCTGATCTGATTGCTGTATATCGAGCACTGGTGCATTCGGGCGCGCCGATCGCTGAGATTAATGCCGTCCGCAAACATTTGTCAGCAGTGAAGGGAGGGCGGCTGGCGCAGGCAGCCTTTCCGGCGCAGCAGGTTTCATTATTTGTTTCCGATGTGCCGGATAAAACTCCCGATGCGCTGGCTTCGGGTCCGACAATGCCCGATTCGACAAGCGCCGAGGATTGTTATCGCATCGCCGAAAAACACGGCTTGCTGCCGCAGTTGCCGCATTCAGCGCGTGAGTTATTCGAGCGGCATGCTCTGGAGGAGACCCCGAAGTCAGATGATCCGGCATTTTCCCGCTCGCGCTGGTGGACGGTTTTATCGAACCAGACCGCCGTTGAGGCCGCGAGCAGGGAGGCGGAACGAGCAGGATTCCAGGTGCATGTGGATAACTCCTGCGACGACTGGGATTACGAACGGGCGGCCGAATACTTGCTGAACCGCATACGGGAACTTAAGAAACAACACGGGCCCGTTTGTCTGATTTCTGGTGGGGAAGTGACGGTCCGCGTGGTGAATGGCGGAGTAGGCGGACGCAATCAGCAATTCGCGTTGGCTTGTGCAGAAAAAATTGCAGGCCAGAAGATCACGGTGCTGAGTGGCGGCACGGACGGCGTGGATGGGAACAGTCCGGCTGCGGGAGCCGTGGTGGATGGAAGTACGGTGGAACGCGCGCGACACAAGGGATTAGATGTTCGGGCAGCGCTGGAAAAATTCGATGCATATCCTTTATTCAGCAGATTGCGCAATGCGATTGAAATTGGGCCGACAGGGAATAATGTTCGCGATCTGCGTCTGATGCTAGCTTACTGAGTTACGGAGAGCGGCTCAAGCAGCGCTCCGCCGAAAGGCGACCTTCCTTCTTTTCCTGACGTTACAAGGTGGAACAGTTTTTGTCGCTGCCTAGTTTTATTGCACTACTTTAATCGCTTCTTTCACCTTCTTGGCAACCGAGTCCGGCAGTGGTGAATAGCTGAGCGCGGTGGTCATCTTCTGCCCGTCGGTTACCATCCAGTTTAGAAAGTCACGAAGGATCCTGCCCTTGTTGGAATCTTTCGATTTCTCGGGAATGAGCAACCAGGTGAAACTCGATATCGGATAAGCATTTTTGCCCGGCGGATTAGTGATTGAAACCCGGAAATCGTCGGGCACTTTCGCGGATGCGGCAGCCGCAGTGACACTTTCCAGCGAGGCCTTTATGAAAGTTCCAGCAGAATTCCTCACGCTGCCGTAAGGAATATTATTTTGGATGGCGTAAATCAACTCAATGTAGCCGATTGATCCCTGCTGTTGCCGGATCGAACCCGCGACGCCTTCATTTCCTTTTTGCCCAAGCCCCACCGGCCACTTCACGGAGGTATTGCTCCCAACCTCCTTGCTCCAGTCAGGACTGACCTTAGAAAGATAATCCGTCCAGATGAAGGTTGTGCCGCTTCCGTCCGAGCGATGAACGACAACGATGTCTTTGTCGGGGAAATTGATGCCCGGATTTGCTCCGGTAATTGCCTTATCATTCCACTTCGTAATCTTGCCCAGGAAAATTCCGGCGAGAGCTTCGGGAGTGAACTTGACTTCTCCACTCACTCCCGGAATGTTGTAGGCGGGCACCACTGCGCCCAGCACCGTTGGGATGTTCAGAATCTTGGTATTCAACTTGGATTGCGCTTCGCTGAGCTGCGCATCCGTCATCGGCATATCACTGGCGCCGAAATCCACTGTCCCTTCGGTGACCTGGCGAATGCCGCCGCCGCTGCCGATCGACTGGTAATTTATTTCAATATCGGAGTGCAGCTTGTGATACTCGCTGAACCATTTCGAATAGATGGGATTCGGGAAGGTAGCTCCAGCCCCATTCAGGGCAGTCTGAGCGAGCAGCGGCATAGCAATAAGAGCGCACAGTAGAAGCAGGGCAAGTTTGCGCATCAATGCGATTCCTCCTTTGGAATCAACACCTTTCTTCTATCGGCGCTATGTTACACGAAGGTGACAAAACCATGAATTTCTGATGAATGAAGCTTCTCTGAGAAGATTCAGCACCTCAATGCGCACTCTGCAAGCGCGCAATTTCACGGGGGAACAGCGTGTTGCCGGGAAATTGCGCGCGCAAAGAGTTGAGGACTTCTAGCGCCCGCGTTTTGTTTTTGTCGCGCACGTAGGCGATCGCGAGCAGGATGCGAGCGAAGGGGGCGAGATAATGGCCGTGTTCGGCGGTGTTTTGCAGATCGGCGATCCCGGCTTGCTTGTCGGCGGGAAGTCCGCCCATGCGCAGCACCCATCGCACCGGCGCCGACATGCTGCCGATGATGTACTTGCTGAGTCCGGTCGCCACCAGCACATCGGCACAGTCATTGCAAATGGCCAGAAGCTGCTGCGCCCAATTGGTTGCTTCTTTGGTGTAATGCAAGGAAGCGAGATTGCGCTTTTCAATCAGCGCAGCGTAGTCCGCCTGTAGACCAGAAGCCAGCGTCATGGCGAACAAAGCGTTACGATCTTTGGAATTCTTAATTAGCCGCGATCGTGCCAAGTTTTGTGCGCGGTCGAGTGCAGCCTGAAAGCGGCTTTTCACAGCAGGATCCGGGCTCAGCTTCGACCGTGTAGCAAAGGCGCCGTCATTCTCGAAAAACTGCACTTCGAGCACGCCCAACCGGTGAAACTCGGAGAAAAGAAATCCCGCCGCCTCGCTGACTGGTCCAACGGGATCATCCGGGTGCTGCGCTTGCCAGGAAGAAAAATCCTTTTGAGCGCCTGCAAAATCCAGGTTGTAAAGTCCAGAGAACCCTCGCTCCAAATCTGCGTCGAAGCTTGAATCGGGCGGATCGCCGGCCCGCGCCCAGGCACACATACTCAGCCACAGAGCTGTTAGTATAGCCACGGTCAAGCGGCGTTTCGGGTTGGCGCCAGGTCTCATTGCGCGCAATTCTCGTATTATCGTTCGTTTTCGTCCACTCGCAAAGGGCGAGGCTGCCGTTTTCTTGTTGGATGCGACCTATTCCTGCTGCGCTCATCTGATCTGTCAAAACCTTGTAAAAACCGCGTCCATTGATTAGCCAAAAATGATTTGCGAAAAAACGAATTTCTATCGGGAAGGACTTCACATCCAAATTTCATGAGCGATTCGCCTGTCCGCTACGCCCCCGGTTGGCCGGGGATTCCTCCCCGCTGGAGTTCCAGCGCCAAATCCGGAGTGGGAACGGCCTTGAACCAGCACAGTAAGGTCTGGTTCACCATCAGCCACGGCATCCTGAATGAAGTTTATTTCCCTCGTGTGGATCAAGCCTGCACCCGCGACCTCGGCTTTATCGTCACCGATGGGCGTTCTTTTTTTTCCGAAGAAAAGCGGCATTGCACCTTTGAGAACCGGCCATGTGAGCCCGGCGTGCCCGTTTATGAGCTGACCAACACCGAAATCGGTGGCCGATATCGCATCAAGAAGGAAGTTCTCTGCGATCCCTATCGCAATGTCGTCCTTCAAAAAGTTCGCTGCGAACCTCTGAAGGGTCAGCTTTCCGATTACCACCTGTACGCATTGCTCGCGCCGCATCTTGCCAATTTCGGATACCACAACACGGGCTGGGTGGGCGATTACAAAGGCCTGCCAATGTTTCTCGCCGAACACGACGGCACGGCTCTGGCGCTCGCATGTTCCGCGCCATGGAAAAAAATGTCGGTGGGATTTGTGGGAGCCTCCGATGGATGGCAGGATCTGGCGGCTCATTTCCAAATGGAGTGGGAATACACCCGCGCCGAAAACGGCAACATCGCGTGCACGGGCGAGATCGACCTTGCCGCCTGCAATGGCGAGTTCGTCCTGGCCCTGGGATTTGGCGCAATGTGGACTGAGGCTGGCCAGCAAGTGCGCTCCACCTTGTTGGAAGACTACAACGATATTCGCAAATACTACATCATGCACTGGCACAACTGGCAGGACGGCCTGCTTAAGCTGGATGACCCAGTGCGCGAGCACGACCTGTATCGCAGCTCAACCGTGATGTTGCGTGCCCATGAGTCCAAAGATTTTCTCGGCGGAATTATCGCCAGCCTTTCCATCCCGTGGGGATTCAATAAAGGCGATGAGGATCTCGGTGGGTATCATCTGGTCTGGCCGCGCGACCTGGTTGAGACCGCGGGCGCTTTGCTGGCCGCCGGCGCTCCGATTGATGCGGTCAGGGTTCTTCGCTATCTCGAAGCCACGCAGGAGGCCGAGGGCAACTGGGCGCAAAACCTCTGGCTGGATGGCCGGTCATATTGGGCTGGCGTGCAGATGGATGAGACGGCTTTCCCCATTCTGCTGCTCGATCTGCTACGGCGGGAAGGCGCCCCTGGCATAGGCAAGCTTCAGCGCTGGTGGCCCATGGTACGCAAGGCAGCAGGTTTTATTGTGCGGAATGGGCCGGTGACACAACAGGATCGCTGGGAAGAGGATGCCGGCTATTCTCCGTTCACGCTGGCGGCGGAAATTTCTGCGCTTCTGGTGGCAGCCGAAATCGCTGAACTTACCGGCCACAGCGATCAGGCTTTCACGCTTCGCGACACCGCCGATGCCTGGAATGACAACATCGAACGCTGGACTTACGCGACCGGCGGGGATCTGGCGCAGCAGGTCGGAGTCGAAGGCTACTACGTACGCATTGCCCCGCCGCAGACGGATGGCGCGGCCTCGCCGATTCAAGGCTTTGTGCCGATCAAGAATCGGCCACCGGGTGAAAACAATTTTGAGCGCGCCTCTCATTTGGTAAGCCCTGACTCGCTGGCGCTGGTGCGCTTCGGATTGCGCGCGCCTGACGATCCCCGCATTCTCAATACGGTCCGAGTCATCGACGCGCTGCTGCGCGTGCAATTACCGCAAGGCCCCTGCTGGTACCGCTATAACGGTGATGGTTACGGCGAACACAAAGATGGTTCGGTGTTTGATGGTACCGGCATTGGCCGTCCCTGGCCGCTTCTGGCCGGCGAGCGCGCGCATTACGAATTGGCCGCGGGGCGTCCAAAAGAAGCCGAGGCCTTGCTCGCCATGATAGAGCAATGCCCCGCAGGCCACAGCCGTTTGCTTCCCGAACAGGTCTGGGATGCAGATGACATTTCGGCGCTCGAGTTATTTCGGGGTAAACCCACAGGTTCGGCGTGTCCTTTGGTGTGGGCCCATGCTGAGTACGTGAAGCTGCGGCGCTCTCTGCGCGACGGGAAGATTTTCGATCAACCTCCGCAGGCAGTGCAGCGTTATCTGGTTGAGAAACCAACTCGCCAGGTATTCGGATGGCGATTCAATAACAAGCCACGCTCGATTCCACGAAATAAAAAGCTGCGCATAATTCTGCTCATGCCCGCAATGGTGCATTGGAGTATCGATGGGTGGAAGACGGCCGCCGATACCAACACGCGAGATACAGGCTTGGGAACGTACGTCGTCGATTTGCCCACCGCGTCACTGCCGACTGGAAGCTCGGCCGTGTTTACGTTTTACTGGCCGCAAGAGCAGCGCTGGGAAGGAAGGGATTACAGCGTCGTCGTGGAATAGTTGCGTATTCAGTGGCGCGTGGTTAAATCACCAAATCAGATATCGTGACAAGCTTCGAGTTGTTGGGTTACGCGTGGGAGCTGCCTGAATTTGTGTATTCCAACTCCACCACCGTGCAATCGTCATTGAGGGGATTCCCCGCGCAGAACTCTGTAACCGCAGAAAAAATTCCCTCCAGCGTTGGCGACTTGGCCGCGGTTGCTTCCAGCCGCGAGTCTTCAAAGAAATCTCCCTTGGGATTCTCCGCCTCGGTCACACCATCAGTTACAAGAATAAAGCGGTCTCCAGATTTCATCTGGCAGGTCGCACTTTCGAAAGTGGCATCGGGAAGTAATCCTACCGGCACATTGCCATGCGGCGGACGCATCACTTCACCGGCGCAAATCAGCAGCGGCTGCACGTGGCCGCAATTCACATATTCCAGTTCGCCATCCTTGCGAAGCCGAGCGAGCAGCACAGTTGCGTATTTTTCTCCCACGAGTTTGTCAGCAAAAAAACGGTTGACGGCAGCAACTACCTCAAGCAACGGCATACCCGAACTCAAATGGGAATAAATCATGCCTTGCAACGTGGAAGCGAGAAGAGCGGCGGAAACTCCCTTGCCGCTTACATCGGCGAGCACAACTGCCAGGCCTTCTTTGGTGTTGACCGCATCATAGAAGTCTCCGCCAATCTCCTTGCAGGAAAGATTTCTGCCGCGCACTTTGGCAAAGGGCACTTCAGGAATCTTCACCTGCATTAGCCGCTGCTGGATGGTGGCTGCAATTGTCAACTCCTGCTGATAACGCCGCGCCTCTTCCTCGGCCTGCACCAGGCGGGCATTCTCGATCAGCGACGCGGCTTCAGTTGCGATCGCGCGCAGAATGTCGTGCCCCACGCCGGAAAATTCGCGCGATGCAAATCTTGAATCGACGTACAGCACCCCGGTAACTTCGGTCGCGCTGGCGGCCGGCATGGGAGTCTGATCGCGTGTCGCCTGTACCTGCCGCTTACGTAATGGAATGCAGATCACAGTGCGAAGATCGTAGGCGACGATGCTTTGCCGCGCCGCAAGATCCATCGAACTTCCCGTATCAGTGAGCAGGAACTCGGAGTTCGAGCGCAGCGATTCCTCCAGCGCGGAGTGAGAAATGGTTTTGTCATCGAGCAGCGGCTCGCCTTTGCTATTGCGTCCGGCAGCCAGCCTCAACGTTCCATCGTCTTCCTTCAGGAAAACGTAGCCGCGTTCTGCTCGCGTCAGGCGCAGCGTCACCTCGAGCATGGTCATCAGGATTTCGTCGAGCACGCCGGCGGTGTTGAGCTTGCGGGCAGCTTCCAGAAATAACGTGAGCTTTTCGAGGTCGGTGGCTTCCTGCGAAATCTGGATACCGGAAATCTGGCTCAGGAATTCGCGCGCCGTGTTCGAGGTGTCCCGTGCGGGATTGAAAATCGCATAAGTGGAATCGCGCGCGCCAAACTCCAGCCGGTCGTTGCGCTCCAACTTTTGCCGCTGAATGCGCTCGCCGTTGATGAACGTGCCGTGCTTGCTGCCCTGATCGACAAGGAAAAACCCCTCGGGTTCGAGCACGATCATAGCGTGATCGCGCGAGACTCGCGGATCAGCTATGACCAAGTCCTTATCAACTTTCCGCCCCACGCTGAAGGGGGTGCGGTTAAGGACGATATTTTTCTGCTCGTTCCCCTGCACCAGCACAAGCGCGGGAAACACTCCCGAACCGGTGCTCTGAGGGGGTCTGATAGTGCTTAAGACCATGGTATGGGCGCGGCTTCATCCTACAGCTTCCGCAATCCGCTTGGATACAAATAATGACAGGAATCAGCCCTCGACGGGAAGAGGCTTTTCAGGACAAGCTCGAATAAGCGCCAGGCAAGCCTTGCTCTGCGAATCGGCCATATTGCTTCGGCGGCCAGCCAGCCCAATGCCGTTAAGTACTCTCTCGCTTCACTGCTCCACGTCGTCTGCCAACTTCGACAATCATCAAGGCAAAGATCAAGACAGGCACGGTGAAAGTTGCAAAGAATGGCCACTTCCATGCTCTAAGCGCCCACGCCGGTGAAGCCAGCAAGTACACGCTGCTTAATCCCAGGCTTGCGATCCACTGCCACGCCAGCGCAAAGACCATGGCCGCGTAGAGGAATCGAGCTCCGCCAGGCCCAGCGAAAAGCGTGTTTCTGTCTCTGATCAGCACAAAAATCGCAGGCAAGAGTAACACCTGGTTGTACGGCGCATACATGGGAACGACTAGAACTGTAAGCGCCATCACTAGTGCGATGACGGTGCCAAAGTTCTTGCTGTCTACCGGTTCGTTGCGAAATCGCCACACCAGCCACGCTGATGCCAGCACCGCAGCGATAGCAAAGACTTTTCCCGCGTGCGCCCAGGGAAAAAGTTCATCCAGCACGGAAGCGTTTTGCGTGTAGCGATGATATTTTGCGATCGCCTCCCGAAACATTCGCCACCATCCAGGCAGAACCAATTCCCCAGCTCCAAACAGTAGCGCCATCGTCCCTGCAAATCCGTAAACGAATCTCCGGCGTGCGCTCCAATTGCTGCCTGCCCACAGCAATAGCCACGCTACCACAGGCAACGCAAGCTGGGGTTTTATGGTGGCCAGCGCCAGCAGCACTCCGCCGCAAACCAGAAACCCGTACGCCACGCACGCCGCCCCTGCTGCCATGATGGCGGCCACGAGCAGGCTTAATTGCTGCAGTTTCAGCCCTTGCACGGCAGGAAGGCTGCCAAGAGTCAAAACGATAGCCGTGGCCGTCAAAATTGGCGCCAATGACCATCGCAGCGATTTCAGCCACAGCACAACGCTGATTGCGGTCACAGCAACTAGGAACCAATAGAAAAAAATCTGCGCTTGGTGGAATGGCAGGGTAATCAGAGGGGCCAGCAGGAAGACCACGTAAACAGGATAAGCAAATCCCTGTTGATCTTTCGGGTCATTAGGACGCGCTGGATCCAACGCCCGGCCATAATATCCCTTTTGAATTTCAATCGCGATGTCATCGCCGTAGGGATTACGGTGATGAAGCAGCAATTCGCGCGCCCCCAGCCATCGTGGATACAAATCCGAGAGGTTACCCCGCGGCCGGTCATTCGCCGCTGCCTCTGCCATCTGGTATGACACCAGAATTCGATCTACATAGAACCACAGGCTCAGCGCCGCCAGCACAGCGAAAACAAAATATGGAAGGTGCTTCATTTCCGATCGCACAGCCGGGGTTTTTGTTTCGATCGCCATCATCGCGGATACTCTGATACTGCCCTCAGGCCGAAACAAGTTCGGCTGCTGGCTTGCCCGAAAGCTCCCGCGCGATCTCCCATACCCACCAGAGCAACGGAATCACAGCCAGGTTCACTTGGGCGATCCACAGCCAGAGCATCATCCAAACCGGCCCGATCAGCAGCGGAAATGCGGGTAGCAATAAGGCGGACCTCGAGGAAAATTCGTGCCTTTGTACACAGTAATCGGTCAACAGAACGAGCGGAAGGACCAGCAAGCTGAGGTCATGAATATTGGTTTGCCAGGCAATGACCACCGAAACCACTATTGCCAGGGAAAATTGCAATTCCAAAAGGTCCTTTGTCTCGGTTGCTCGTCCTTTTGACGCCGCAAAACCAAATACCGCGATCGAGCTGAATACGCCCAAAGCCGTGCCAATCGGCCCGGAAAAAGGATTTGGCCAGCCCATGGCCAATCCATGCAGGTTTGGCAGAAGACTCAACGGGACTCCACCCAGGCCCTGCTGGTCGACGACTCGCAAGGCGAAGCCAGGATATTCGATCAACGACTTCGTTCCCGCAATTCCCGCCGAGAGCAGCAGAAGAACGAATGCAACGGGTGCGAATCCGAGCGCCAACCGCCGCCGGCCCCAGATCAAGAACAGCAACAGAACAGGAATCGTGAACTGAAATTTGAATGAGGCCAGCGCCAGCCAGCAGCCGGCAAGCAGGTCGGAATTTCTTTTTATGGCGCGATGGGCTAAAGCAAATGTCAAGAGCAACAAGATTGAATCCTGGCCTTGCAACAGGCACATGAAGACGGGGAAAAATGCGAGTGCAGCCAACACAAACTGCCATTCAGGAAAAGGGCGTAAAACGTCAACCGAACGGCGCAGGATGAAGGCCACGCCGACCAGCATCAACACACTTGCCACATCCCACGCTAAGAATGCGTTGCTGTAGGAGAGAAAACTGAATGGGAGGCAAATCAGAGCTTCGAAAGGCGGATGGATAAACGGCAACGGTCCCCTGCGGAAGGGAAGATGACCGGCGAAGTCTTCCTGCACCTGAAGCTGCACTTCCCGGTCATAAAGCTGATGTCCCAAACCCTCCCGCAGAATTATCCCCGCAGTGTAGTAAACCGAGAAGTCCGTATATCCTCGTTTCATTCCATGGCGGTATCCAAGAAAAAACAAAAAATTCAGCCATAGCATCCCCGCCAGGAGCAAACCGACAAAAAGCGTGCGGGACCGCGTCTGTGGCACCGTTTTTTCCTTGCTTCCAAGCATTTTGGATGGAGATTGTATCGTGTCTCTCTGGGACCGGCTATGCTTCCAGGCACAACCATGCCCCGGAAACCAACCAAAAACCTCGAAACTCACATAAGCCAGAGTGCATCGACGTCCACAATCACCTGTGTCCGTGGAATCTTCTGTGCCACAGCATCTGCCAGCATGGCCCGCAGCGTGGCATTCAGCTTCTCGCGGCTGGGAGATTTCAGCACGAAGTGATATCTGTAGTCGCGCTTCAACCGTAAGATGGGCGCCGCCGCGGGGCCGAGAACTCGCACGCCTTCATGGCGGTTTTGTTCAAACCATTTGCCCAGCGCGCCCGACCATTGCGTCGCCTCATCGAGCTTGTCGCTGCGGATCAGCACGTTTGCCAGCGCGGAGTACGGCGGGTAATGCATCCAACTGCGGAAGCGCAGTTCTTTTTCGTAGAAGCCAGCAAAGTCGTGGCGGGCGGCGTATTGCACGGCATAGTGGTCCTGAAAATAAGTTTGCAGAATCACCTTGCCGGGCGACTCGCCGCGTCCTGCACGACCAGCAACTTGCGTGAGCAACTGAAACGTGCGCTCGGCCGCTCGAAAATCGGGCAGGCCGAGAGCGCTATCGGCGCCGACTACGCCGACCAGCGTGACGCCATGAATGTCGTGGCCCTTGGCGATCATCTGAGTGCCGACAACGATGTCGAGTTGGCGGGCATCGAGCGCATTCAGCGTTCGCTCGAAATCTTCGTGTCCACGAACAGTATCGCGATCCAGCCGCGCAATGCGTGCCTCGGGAAACATGCCATGCAGAAGCTCTTCCAGCTTCTCTGATCCCGTTCCCAAAAAATAAACATACTCGCTGCCGCAATGCACGCAGGCTTTGGGAACTGGCGCAATGTATCCGCAGTAGTGGCAAATCATTTTGTGCTCGCGCTTGTGATGGGTGAGCGCGATGGCACAGTTCTTGCATTGCAGCGTCTCGCCACAGGAACGGCAAAGGACAACAGGCGAATATCCACGACGATTGAGCAACACCATCACCTGCTCTTTGTGATCGAGGCGGTCTTTGATTTCTGCGGCGAGCTTGCGCGAGATGGGGTGCTCGCGCCCGGTCTCCTGAAACTCAAGGCGCATGTCCACGATTTCGACTTCCGGAAGCGGCCGCTGTTCGACGCGATCGAGCAGTTCGACCAGCGCATACTTACTCCTTGTCGCGTTGAAATACGATTCGAGCGACGGCGTGGCCGAGCCAAGCACGACTACAGCGTTCGCCATTTTCGCGCGCATCACGGCGACGTCGCGCGCATGATAACGCGGCGTTTCCTCCTGCTTGTAAGAGGCATCATGCTCTTCGTCGACAATGATCAGTGCGAGATCGCTCACCGGTGCAAACACGGCCGACCGCGTGCCGACCACGATGCGCGCTTCGCCATTCTTAATGCGATGCCATTGCTGTGCGCGCTCTTTGTCCGATAAGGCAGAGTGCAGAATGGCGACTTCGTCACCGAAAATCTGATGCAGATCGGCGGCGACGGCGGGAGTCAGTCCGATTTCGGGCACGAGAAGTATGGCGGCGCGTCCCGCGTCGAGAACCCCGCGCATGCCAGCGAGATACACGGCCGTCTTGCCGGAACCGGTAACCCCGTGCATTAAAATGCCCGCGAATTTTCGCGCGTTGCCGGCTTCCTGCAATCGGTTCAGAGCAGCTTTTTGCGCTGGGTTGAATTCAAACTCAAAGGGCGACGGGCGTGGCCGGGCCCGAGATGTCGACGGGGCGAGAGGCTCCTCGAAGACCTCGACAAGGCCGCGTCTGAGCAGCGTGTTAAGCGTGGATCGCGGAACTTCGAGCGATTGCAGAGCTTCGACCGGGACTCGCCCTCCGGATGCAGCGAGGGTCTCGATGATCGCGCGCTGATTGTTGTTCAGTTTCCCCTCGGCCGATTTGAGCACGGCAATTTTGATGGTGCGAGTGGCATCGCGAGCATTTGAGACATCTTCGCGGGCGATCCATTTCTTGCGAACCATGCCATTCATGATCCCCGATGTAACGTGCACCGCGGAGCGGAGAGTCTGCTCATGAACCCACACCTGCTCAGAAGAGCCCGAGTCCTGCGCTGCCAGATAATCCAGCACGCGAAACTCTTTCTCCTGCTCTTCGGGCGTTCGGCGTGAGCGCAGCGACGATCCCGACATTCCGGCAAGGTGCAGAGCCATTCGCCCTTCATCGGTGATCCGATAGGCGATCGCACGTTTGAATTCCGCGCCCAGCGGCAGCATGGTACGAAAGACTTCGCCGATCGGCGCGAGGTAGTAATCAGCGATCCAGCGGCCCAGCCGCAGCAATTGTTCATCGAGAACGGCTGCGCCATCGAGCACTTTGAGAATGCTCTTAGTGGTAACGGCAGGCTTGCGATCGTGAAGTTCGACGACGATGCCAGTCATCCGCTGCTGGCGGAATGGAACGAGCACGCGGCCGCCAACGACAGGCGTAACCTCCGAAGGCACACGGTACGTGAACACCATATCGAGCGGCACAGGCAGGGCAACGTCGCAGAATTCGGGCATTGATTGGAAGGATAAACTACGAATCATTCTCCGCGATGTCATCCCGATGAGAGCGATAGCTCTCAGAGGGATCTTATGCTGCTCGTCCAGAATCCCTGTCGCCTGCGAGTTCGTCGTGGAAGGCCAGAAGCGTATCCGGCTTTTTCTGCTGCATCGGAGCTGCCCAGCAGACGTACGGTCCCTCTCGCGGCTATCGCCGCGTTCGGGATGACATGCGAAAGAATATTGTCTAGGGCTGCGCCGGAACGCCCTTTCTAGGAGGCTCGAGCCCAAGCTCCTTCATCACCATCTGCAAATCCTTCCACGCTTCTCCTTTCTGGCGTGGATCGCGCAGCAAAAACGCAGGATGATATGTGACCGCGAGGCGCGCGCCCGGCCATGACGGATCGCTGCGAACGCCCGCCGGCTTGAAGTCGTAAAACCGGCCCCGTAGTTCAGACATCGGCGCATTGATGGCAAGCAAATTTCTTGCAGCGACGGCACCAAGGGCAACGATCACTTTGGGTTTGATCACCGCGATCTGTCGCATGAGAAATGGCGAACACGTATCACACTCGTCGCGCTCCGGCGTACGATTACCCGGCGGCCGACACTTCACCACGTTCGCGATATAAACATCATCGCGGCGCAGGCCCATGGCTTTAATCATGTTGTTAAGCAACTGGCCCGCGCGGCCCACGAAAGGTTCGCCTTGAATATCTTCATCCGCACCGGGGCCTTCGCCGACGAACATCAGCTCGGCGCGAGGATTTCCTACTCCAAAGACGATCTGCTTGCGGCCTAGCTGGTGAAGTTTGCAGCGCGTGCAGTCGCCAAGGTCTTCGCGGATGATTTTCAGCGCGGAAATCGGATCGGCGACCGCGTACTCCGGTTTCGGCGAGGCAATCTCGAAAATATTTTCTTCGGCGATCGTATGGGTGGGAACGGCTTTCTTTGCGGGCACATGTGGCGGGAGCATGTGCGGCGTGGGCACTCCTGCCCGCGAATCGTGTCTTGCCTCTCGAAACTCTGATTGAGACGGTGCGATCGCAGAAGCAGGTTCGATCGCGTCAGGCGTCTCTACATTTACAGCAGCGCCCGCACCTTCCCGCCGGTAAAAATCGTAGATTCCCAGCTCGTTATAGTAGCGGACGCGCTCGGCAAGAGCGCGTCGCATTTGCCCGTCAAGCGAAATCGCCAATCTCAGTGCTCCACATCAAAGTAAATTTTGGTAGTGGCGCGATAGAGCAATACCTTAGCGCCTTCCAGTTGCATATCGAGCGATTCCACGTGCGCCCACTTGATGCCCCGTACTGTCTTCGCGGCTTCGGAGACGGCAGCTTCGGCAGCTTTGGCGAAACTTTGTTTGGAGGTTCCGACGACTTCTATCACTTTCTGTGTCATTGCATGCTCCTGGAATAAGTTTGTGGGATTGTACGCCTGTGAGGGCTGTGAATGCCGCGATTCCCCCTCTGCATACCTTGTCTGACTTTTTGAGCGTTAGGCTCAGGCTTTCAGTGCCGACTTGCGGGGCTGGCGGATGTGGACGACCTGGTCGAGCACTCTTTGCGCGACTTCCCATTTCGTGGTTTCGGGAACTTCAATCACTTCATCGTGAGTGATGATCGTCACTTCATTTCGATCGGAATCGAATCCAAACCCTTCCCGCGAAACGTCGTTCACCACGATTGCGTCAAGTTGCTTAGCGGCAAGCTTCTGGCGTGCATTTTCGAGAACATTCTCAGTTTCGGCAGCAAACCCCACAATAATCTGCGACTGCTTCCGCGCCGCAATCTCTTTCAGAATGTCGGGCGTCGGCTCGAGTTCTAACGTGATAGGGCCTTTACGCTTTAGCTTTTGAGGTACAACCGACTTCGCGCGGTAATCAGAGACAGCCGCAGTCTTGATAACAATAGTGGCGTCCGGCAAAAGCTTCACAACGGCATCTCTCATCTGCTCGGCAGATTCCACTCGGGTGACTTCGGCCGCGCCCGGTGGCGTAAGAGATGTCGGTCCGCTCACCAGAAGCACTCGAGCCCCGCGACGCAGCGCGGCTTCGGCAACCGCATAACCCATGCGTCCGCTCGATCGATTCGTAAGATAACGGGCGGGATCGATTTTCTCGCGCGTGGGTCCGGCCGTGACCAGCACAGTTTCGCCAACTAGATCCTGTGCCGCACCCAACGCCTCGAGAACAGCCGCAACCACAGCTTCATTCTCCGCGAGCCTGCCCGCACCAACCATGCCGCAGGCCAGGTATCCCGAGTCCGGTTCGACGATCTTCACGCCACGCTTGCGAAGAATTTCGAGGTTCGCCTGCGTCGCCGGATGGTTCCACATGTTCACGTTCATCGCCGGAGCGACAACAACTGGAGCCGTGGTCGCGAGGTAAAGCGTCGTAAGGAAATCGCTGGCGATTCCCTGCGCAAAGTGCGCCAGAACGTCAGCCGTGGCCGGAGCGACAAGAAGAGCATCAATCGATTGCGCGACCGCAATATGTTCGATAGCAGATTCGATATTCGCGGGGTGCTCGCCATCGGGAGCGAACATGCTGGTAATTACTTTTTCTCCCGAGATTGCGGCAAAGGTCAGCGGCCGTACAAATTCCTGCGCGGCTCGGGTCATGATGACTTGCACGCGGATACCGCGGTCTTGCAGCAGGCGAACGATCTCTGCAGCCTTGTAAGCAGCGATTCCGCCCGTGACTCCGAGAGCGATTTTCATAGGAAGTCCGCGCGCAGTTCCGGCACACTCGGCAATCTGGAAACACCGCTCGGCGGGCAAGAGTGCCCGCCCCACACGGCTACGCTTCCCCGAAGGCCTTGTCCAGAACTTCCGAAGCCTGCTCGGCCGCGCTGCGGGTTTCAGGAATTTCCCACTTTACCTTGCCCGCGCGGATTTCATCTTGCGCGATGCGGCACGGTTTGCGCGAATTGGTTGTGACGACCGGCGGCGCTCCGGATTGCAATTGGCGAGCACGGCGGGCGGCGACCAATATATAACGGTAGTTGCTGTCGAAACCTTCGATCAATTTCATAACTCTCTCCCCCAATGATGGGACGTCCCTTTAATTGCCGAAAGTTGGTGCGCCTGGCTACGTTCACCTGCGCCGCCAAAAAAGTTGCCCTACCATTGTCCCACGAAAAGTAAAAGTCGTGTGGTTCGCAACCGTTCACCATCGTTACCAAAGACTAACCGGCTCCCGACTCAACCGGAGATTCAAACGAAGCCAGAATCGGCTTCAGCCGATCACCCACATTCGCCAGTCGGCAGCGGTCAGCAATTGCAGCGGTCTTTGCGCACTCACCTGTTAACGGCTCGCCAGAACGAGCCTTGCGCTCGAAGCACACAATCGCCCGCAGCATCTCAATCGACTCGGGCAAACGATCGTTCACAAGAATGTAGTTATAGCGGCGGTAGTTTTGAATCTCGCGGCTCGCCGTGATCAATCGCCGCTGTATGACTTCTTCCCGGTCTTCGCTCCGTTTGCGCAGGCGCTCTTCCAGAGTTTTGCGGTCAGGAGGCAAGATAAAGATACTGACGGCACCAGGAAGCTTGCGCAGAATCTGCTCGGCGCCCTGCACATCAATGTCGAGCAGCAAATCGTGGCCGTTCTTCTCTGCTTCGCGTAGAAAGCGGCGCGCGGTTCCGTAACAGTTGCCGAAAACTTCGGCGTGTTCCAGGAATTCGTTCTCGCGGACCATTTTGTCGAACTCGGAGCGCGAAACAAAATAATACTGCTTGCCATTTTGCTCGCTGCCGCGCGGAGCACGCGTTGTATACGAGATCGAAAAGTCAAGATTGGGAACCAGCTTCAGCAGTTCTTTCACGAGCGTCGATTTACCGGAACCCGAGGGCGCCGAGATGATGAAGACCAGAGGCTTGTGCGCCGAGGAACTCATTCCAGGTTCTGCACCTGCTCGCGTGATTTTTCGATCTCCGCCTTCATAATCAGCCCGGCTTCGGTGATTTTCAGCGCTTCTCCGGCGAGACCGGAAGTCTTCGAAAGAAGCGTGTTGGCTTCACGATTCATCTCTTGCAGCAGGAAATCCAGCTTCTTCCCGACTTCGCCGTGCTGGTCGAGCAGCCCTAAGAAATGCTGGATATGATTTTCCAGGCGAACGATTTCTTCTTGCACGTCGCTGCGATCGACCAGCAGCGCGGCTTCCTGAAGCATTCGTTCGCGATCAGCAGTTGAACCCAGCAACTCCTGCAAGCGCGTCTGCAAACGCTCCGTATAGCTTTGTAACATGTTTCGGCGATGGAGTTGCACGTCCGTCACGGCGTCTCGCAAGTGGGCCATGCGTTGCCGTAGTTCATGCTCAATCGTTCGCCCTTCCTGCTCGCGCATCTGATTGAGGTGATCCAGCGCCTCTCCGACCCGTGCCATGACCGCCGCTTCGAGCTCGGCCACATCGGGATCTCCAGCCCCATCGAGCGCTCCCGGAATTCGCAGAATCGCATTTAGATCAGGTTCGGCCGGAATGCCGAACTCAACCGCCGCGTCGCGAAACGCCGCGATGTAGGCGCTTACCAGCGGGCGATTCAGCGCCAAGGCTTCGCCGGCACGTTCCAAGCTCAAAGTGACCTCAACATGCCCGCGTGCGATTTTTTCCTTCAGCAAGCGGCGTAGTTGCATTTCGAGCGAGTCTGAGCCTGAGGGCAGCCGGAAATGCAGATCGAGGAAGCGATGGTTCACCGATTTCAGCGAAAGTGAGAAACCCAGATGACCATTCGCCGACGCTGAAGGCGATGCCAAGCTCCTGCTGGTATCACCCACTTCCTTGTTCGCAAGTTCGCCTTTAACCTGCGCGAAACCCGTCATGGAGCGAAGTGGCATATGGAATATAAATTAACTCGGCCGCACCGGCTCCAGCTTCGATTCGAAATCCGCGAACTGCAATTCGTACAAGCGGCGGTACGTACCCAGCCGAGACATCAAGTCTTCGTGGGCGCCGATATCGGCGATGCCGCCGCTTTCGATTACCACAATACGATCAGCTCGACGCACAGTCGATAGCCGGTGGGCAATGACAAAAACTGTGCGTCCGCTCATTAGATTCTGAAGTGCCGATTGCACCAGCGCCTCTGATTCGCTATCGAGCGCCGAGGTCGCCTCATCCAAAATCAGAATCGGCGCATTTTTCAGCAGCGCCCGGGCGATGGCAATGCGCTGCCGTTCTCCGCCCGAAAGCCGCACGCCTTTCTCCCCAATCACTTCATCGTATCCCGCGGGCAGCGCTTTGATGAAGTCGTGCGCCAGCGCGGCCCGCGCCGCAGCTTCAACCTCCTTCAGCGGCACGTGCGGCTGGCCGTAGGCAATATTATTGCGAACCGTATCGTTAAACAAAACGGTGTCTTGAGTGACGATTCCGATCTGTTCACGCAGAGAGGCCAGCGTCACCTCCCGCACATCATTGCCGTCAATAAGCAGGCGCCCCTGCGTGACATCAAAAAATCGCGGAATCAGATGCACCAGCGTGCTTTTGCCTGAACCGCTCGATCCCACGATGGCAACGACTTCGCCGCGCCTCACTTCCAGGTTGATGTCGTGCAGGACCGGTCGAGACTCTTCATCGGTATCAGCCGCGTAAGCAAAACTAACATGATCAAACTTCACTGTTTTCGAGAAAGCAGGTAATCGGTGCGCGTGCGGCCTTTCACGAACATCATCTTTAATGTCCATGAACTTAAAAATCTCGCTGGAAGCGCCGAGAGCCTGCTGAAAATTATTGTTGAAAATCGCCAGCTTGCGCACAGGATTGTACAAAGCCAGCACGGCCGCAACGAAGGTCACGAAATCGCCCAGAGTGAATTGGCTATGAGCAATCTTGCCGCGCCCGAGCAGCAACAGCATGGCTATTGCCACCGCGCCAAAAATATCCATCAGAGGAGAGCTGATCGCATAGGCCGCAACCGAACGCAGGTTGGCGCGGAAGAGGCGGTTCGCCGCTTCCCGGAAGCGAGCCATCTCCCAGGACTCCATGCCGAACGCCTTGACGATACGGTTCCCGGTGATGGTTTCGTGCAAGATGTTTTGTACATCCGCCAATTGGTCCTGGCCGCGCCGTGTGGTTCTACGTACATTTCGTCCAATGCGGATGGCAGACCAGATGATGAAGGGAACGAATAACAAAAGGACCCACGCCAACTCGTGGCCGAGCGTCACTACGGCCGCTGCAATGAAAACGAAACTGAATAACTGTTGCAAAAACTCAGACAGCACGCTGGACATGGCGAACTGGACACGCTCAATGTCATTAATGATGGTGGAGATCAGCGCTCCTGTCGCGTGGCGCTGAAAGAAAGCCGCGGAGCGCCGCAAGATCGAGTTGTAAAGGTCATTGCGCAGATTGGTGATCATGCCGTAGCCGGCGTGACTCACCAGGTAAGTGCCCGCATAATCGCAAGCCCCTTTAATTACCGTCGAAACGACCAGCGCATAGGCCACGATCGTCCACGCATTGTGAAAATGGGAGGGCACGAACGACTGAAGATATATCGCCTGATGAGTGCGCGGAATTGTGAACAGCACGATGTTGTCAGAGCCTGAGGCGGGATTCAGCACACGATCGAGTACCGGCTTGAGCAAAATAATTCGGAAGGCCTCAAGAAAACCGACACCGGCCAGCAGAAGCACACCAGTCATCAGTTGCGGAAGAAGCGGAAGCGCATAGCGCACAAGCCTGGTCAGTTGGCGCATACCACTCCGAGCTGCCCGCTGTGGCTTACGGACGGTCGCATTAGCATGGGCTGCAAGACCTTATTTTACTGCGGTTGCCTGTGGCTTGTCGTTCGTCGTTGGTCGTCGGTCGTTGGCTTTCCTGGTGAGTGGCCGAAACCCCTCTGGTTAATCCTGCAATCCGAAACTGTCAGGAAGGCTTGGCTCGAAGCATCTGCCAACGACTAACGGCGAGCGACAAACGACCATTTACTTCGGCATATCCCGGTGCACGACCTTCACCCGATATCCCGCCTTGTGCAGCCGCTTGCCCACTTCCTCAGCGATCATCACCGACCGGTGCTGGCCGCCGGTGCACCCAAAAGCAATCGTGAGATAACTCTTGCCTTCGCGGATGTAATGCGGCAGCAAATAAATCAGCAAATCAGAAATGCGATTCACAAACTCCTGCGTCTGCGGAAATGATCGAATGTATTTGGCAACCCGCGGATGTCTCCCCGTCAGCGGCCGGAAGGCCGCCACAAAGTGCGGGTTCGGCAGAAATCTGACATCAAAAACCAGATCGGCATCTTCCGGAACTCCGTGGCGAAAGCCGAAACTCACGCTCGAAACCAGAATGCTCTTTTCCGTCGGCTGTTCGCGAAAACGCTCGGTGATGTGAGCACGCAGTTCGTGCACATTGAACTTTGACGTGTCGATAACGATATCGGCCAGAGCGCGGATGCTCGCCAGTCGCCGCCTTTCTGCCTTCAGCGACGCAGTTACAGGCGTGTCGGCACCGAACGGGTGTGGCCGGCGCGTTTCGCTGTAACGGCGCAATAAAACGGCATCGGATGCTTCCAGAAACGCAACCTTGGTAGGAATCATGCGCCTGACAGCTTTCAGGATTGCCGGAAAGCGCCCTAGCTTCGAGCCCTCGCGCACGTCCACCACCAGCGCGGTACGCCGAATGTCGGCCGATTGCAACGCCAGTTCGGCGAAGCGCGGAATCAGTTCGACCGGGAGATTATCGACACAGTAATAACCCAAATCCTCAAACGCTTTGAGCACCGACGCCTTGCCCGAACCGCTCATGCCGGTGATGATCACCAGCTCGGCAGCCCGGCGGCCATCATGCCGCTCGGCGGGCAGGCCCTTCTTTTTGCGTGACGATTCCTTCCCCCCTTTTCGCGATGCTGAAGACTTGACCGGCGTCATGCACTGGATACTAGCACTGAATTTCGCCCCTCGCTCGGACCATGTGCTGAAGGCTGCCTCTACTTCAATAATGCGATTGTCTAAGCCCCGCCCGCACAGGTAAGCTAAGTCGCCATGAAGAAGTTTAACGAACTGACAGAACGCGAAGTTCTCGCACTAGCCATTTCCCTCGAAGAAGAAGATGAGCGTGTGTATTCCGATTTTGCCGAAGGCTTGCGCCAGGACTATCCCGCCACGGCCGCCATGTTCGAAGGCATGCGGGAAGAAGAATCCAGTCACCGCAGGAAGTTAATCGACCTTTACCGGCAGAAATTCGGCGAGCACATTCCCCTGATTCGCCGCCAGGACGTTCGCGGCTTCGTGCAGCGGCCGGCATTGTGGTTGAACCGCCCGCTGCGCATTGATGCGGTTCGCAAAGAAGCCAGCGCCATGGAGGTCGAGACCCGGCGGTTTTATGAACGGGCGCGCGAGCGCACGCAGGATGCCGGCACGCGCCAGTTGCTCGACGACCTGATCAACGAAGAACGCCAGCACGAAGAGCGCGCACTGGAATTGGATCGGGAGAAGCTGCCCGCAAACGTGAAAGAAGATGAAGAGCGCGCACAGCGGCGTCTTTTCGTTCTGCAGATCGTGCAACCCGGCCTCGCAGGCTTGATGGATGGTTCGGTTTCCACTCTCGCTCCGGTCTTCGCCGCCGCCCTCGCCACAAGAAGCTCCAGTGACGCATTCCTGGTGGGTTGCGCCGCGTCGGCGGGGGCGGGCATCAGCATGGGCTTTGCAGAAGCCCTCTCCGACGATGGCAGCCTGACCGGCCGTGGCCATCCCTGGGTGCGTGGCGTGGTCTGCGGCGCCATGACCGCCGTCGGCGGTATTGGCCACACCCTGCCGTTCTTGATCAAAGATTTCCGGGCGGCGTTATGGGCTGCGGGCGCAGTTGTGCTTGGGGAATTAGGTGTGATTACCTGGGTTCGCCATCGCTATATGGACAGCCCATGGGTTTCCGCCGCCCTGCAAGTCGGCCTGGGCGGAGCACTGGTTTTTATTACCGGCGTGCTGATTGGAAGTTCCTAGAACCACTTGTCAATTGGCGCTTGGCATTTGCAAGCAAGGGAAGCAGCCAGATCCTAAGTGGCTGAATGCCAAATGCCAAGTGCTAAATGCCGCCTATGGTTGCGTCTCGAGCGGGTGCTGACTCTTCTCGTAAAACTCATTTTGTAACTTCAGGCTTACATCGTCGGCCTTCACAGCGCGGATCACATCAACCACGGCATTCACCCACCAATCCATCTGAAATTTTCCCAGCTCCTCGGTCGCCAAACCTCCTTCTCCGGAATAATGATTCGGCCATCGCGCATACCACCAGATTCCCGTGTAGACATCTTCCGGGAGATTCTGCCGATGCTGATCAGCGCCCGATTCGTTCGCCGCTCGATCCAGATGCACCGTATCCGGACGAGCGATCAACATCTTCGATGTTTCATCCTCACCCGCGTGCCAGTTCAGAATAGAGCTTTTTTGCGGCGGTCCACCTGTGGCCGGGCTGCGCTTGTCGAAGATGTAAACGACATAATCGTGGGGCTTTTCCAATTGAGTCTGCGCGAAATAAGGCAACAACCACTCATTGCCGCCATGCCCATTGACGATCACAATCTTCTTGCAACCGTTGCGCGCCATTTCATCGGTCGTTTCCTGGAGCAGCGCCAACTGCAGGTCGCGGCTGTAGGAAATGGTGCCGGGTTCGTGTCGGGCCTCGGCGATCTGGCCAAAATAATATTCCGGGAAGACGACCGCATATTCCCGCCCAGCGGCATGCAGCGCGGCATAGCGTGCATTCATCAAATCGGTCCCCAGCGGCAGGTGTGGGCCGTGCTTTTCCATAATGCCAAAGGGAAGCAGGCAGGTCCCCTGCGAACGGCGAATGCCCTCCCGAAAATCAGCAGCCGTGAGTTCCTCCCAATGCACTGAAAGCGACGACGGAGACGCAACCTGTCCCAGCGCAGGTCGCGAAACGGTGGCAATGCCCAACCCAGAAAGCAACAGAATTCTTACGACGGTGCCGCGGATAGTAGTCGTCATTCGTCGGAATCTCCTGGATTATTTTCAGCATAGAACTCGTCTTATAAGTAGTTTTGAAAAGGCGCCAGCCGCGCCGTCAAGGGCCAATAAAAAGCCCGGCTTTAGCCGCTGAGGTGTCAGCGTTTGTCTTCAGAAGCATTTATGAGACGAGTTGTAGCTAAGAACTTCCACACAATGACGCTTAATTATCGCGCACCACCGCTGCTAGCGCGGCTCTCATGAGATATCGCGGACTGCAATTTCCTCAGCCACGGCTTTCCTGAAGTACTCGAGTGACATCTCCAACCCTGTTTCCAGATCAATCTTTGGTTCCCACTCCAGCAATTTGCGCGCTTTCGTAATGTCCGGTTGTCGCTGTTTAGGATCATCCGGCGGAAGAGGTTCATAGCGGATCCTGCTCTTCGACCCAGTAACCTTCAACACGTGCTGGACGCACTCCAGAATCGTGAACTCGTTCGGATTGCCGATGTTCACGGGCAGATGCTCATCTGATTTCGCAAGCCGCATGAATCCATCGATTTCATCGCTGACGTAGCAGAAGCTGCGTGTTTGGCTGCCGTCGCCATAGACGGTGAGATCTTCGCCGCGCAGCGCCTGCTTCATGAAGTTGGGCACGACTCGTCCATCGTTGAGTTGCATTCGCGGGCCATATGTATTGAAGATTCGCGCGATGCGCGTGTCAACCTTGTAATAGCGGTGATAGGCCATGGTCACGGCTTCGGTGAAGCGCTTGGCCTCGTCATAGACCGATCGCGGCCCGATCGAGTTCACATTGCCCCAATAAGTCTCCTTCTGCGGATGCGCGAGCGGATCGCCATAGCATTCGGAGGTCGAGGCCACAAGATATTTCGCGTTGTACTTGCGCGCGACATCAAGCGCGTGGAAAGTTCCCAGCGATCCAACTTGCAGCGTGGCGATTCCGTGTTGCATATAGTCGACCGGGCTGGCAGGGCTGGCGAAGTGAAAAACGTAGTCGACCTTGCCGACGTCGAAAGGCTCGCAGATGTCTTTTTCTACAAACTCAAAAGCAGCTTCGTTTCGCAGATGGTCCAAATTCGCGCGGCGTCCGGTGAGTAGATTATCGACTGCGACAACATTCCAGCCGTCAGCGATAAGCGCATCGCAGAGATGTGATCCCAGAAAACCGGCGCCGCCGGTTACCAGCGCGCGTTGCCGCCTCATGCTTGGTTCGGGCCTTTTCTGATCGTGGCCTGCTTCATTTCTGCCTGCTTCTCTCCGGCTTGAGCGCCGCGGGCACTCCCTCAGGATGCGCGGCCGCGCGGCCCACGCTGTAATAGGTGAAACCCTGCGCGGCCATCACTTCCGGATCATACAGGTTGCGGCCATCAATCACGATAGGATATTTGAGCTCTAGGCGCAGGCGCCGCAGATCAAGATTGGCGAACTCTTCCCATTCCGTAAGAATCAGCAGAGCATCGGCGGCATGCGCCGCCTCATAAGCCGAGTTGGCGAACTTCACATTGGAGCTGATCACTTCTTGCGTGCGTTCCATGGCCGCGGGATCGTAAGCCGTGATCTTGCAGCCTTCCTGCAATAGCGCCTGTACGATCAGAATCGCCGGCGACTCGCGAATGTCATCCGTGCCACCCTTGAAGGCCAGCCCGAGCACGCCAAGCTGTTTGCCGCGCAGCGTCCACAGCGCGTTGCGCACTTTGCGCAGGAAGCGCTCGCGCTGATCTTCATTGATGCGCATCACTTCTTCAAGCAGGCGGAAATCGTATCCGCACTCGCGCGCCACCGCGCGAAACGCCATCACATCCTTTGGAAAGCACGAGCCGCCATAACCGATGCCCGGATTGAGAAATCGCGGCCCGATGCGTGAGTCCGCACCAATACCCTGGCAGACCTGATTCACGTCCGCCCCCACGGATTCGCACAAACTCGCGACCGCGTTAATGAACGAAATCTTCATTGCCAGAAACGCGTTCGAGGCATGCTTGATCAGTTCCGCGCTCTTCGTGCTGGTGACGATAATCGGCGGCGGGATGCGAGCGCTATCCGGTTGCGGAATCGCGTCGCCACTTTCGTAGTAGCTGCCGCTGGTCAGCGGCAAATAAACTTCCCGCAACACTGCACAGCAGCGCTCGTGATCACAGCCGACCAGGATGCGGTCCGGAAAAAGAAAATCTGTGACCGCCGTCCCCTCACGCAGGAATTCCGGATTCGAGGCGACGTCAAACGACTGTGGGTCGGCGCCATTCCGCAGAATAATCTTGCGCACCCACTCGCTGGTGTAGACCGGAACCGTGCTTTTCTCCACTACAACCGTATATTCATTGATGGCGCCGGCGATCTCGCGGGCCACCGATTCCACATATGAAAGATCGGCGTCGCCGCGGTCAGTCGGCGGCGTGCCCACTGCGATAAAAATGGCCTGGCTGGCGCGCACTGCCTCATGCAGGTCGGTCGAGAATTCCAGGCGCTTTCCACGTTGGCGCTGCAAAAGTTCGGGCAGGAATTTTTCGTGAATGGGAACCTGGCCGTTCTTGAGAGCCGCGACCTTGGGCTCGTCGTTGTCTACCACAATTACCTGGTGACCTAGTTCGGCGAAGCAGGCTCCGGCCACCAATCCAACATATCCCGACCCGACGACAGCGATACGCATGTCAAGACTCCTAACCATGGTCTCGAGACAAGGCGCTCTGATCTTTCACCGAAACGAAAGCTGAGTATTTGCGCGGAAGACACGCCTTCTTGTCGCAAGATGAGGTGATTTTAACATCCGTATTTATGAACAGATGTGATCTGGGGCACCCGAAAAAGATTTCCTTACCAAATTCGACCGTTTCGGGATGGCAACCGTCGCCCAGGCGAAATATCGAAAAAGCAAACCGAATCCGTAATTAAAGATGCAAACCTAACGAAGGCCAAACAATGCGGCCCGCCAATGTTGCAATTTGGTTCACACTGTTGCACAGGTGCGAGTATTGACAATACACCGTTTTGGGGGGAAACTTGCGCTACAGCGCCTCCCCTCAACCGGATTCCGGTTGATTGCAGTACCGTTCGACTATCCTGATTCGCTGCTTCTGACTGCATGTCCAATCTTCCCATCCCGAAGCGAGGCCCTTCGAGGTTTCCGCCTAACGAACGTCGGGAAACTGACTTGACCGAACTGGCGGCGCTTTTTGCAGCCAAGAGCGGCGCGGAAGTGTCCCCGAAACTCTCTACCGAACTGGCGCTCGAGATCGTGCTCAATGAAATCGTCGAGCAGGCCTGCCTCGCAACAGGAGCCACCGGGGCAGCTGCGATTCTTGAGCGCGAGGGCGAAATGGTGTGCCGTGCCACGAGCGGTCCCACCGCGCCCGAACTGGGCTCGCATCCCGATAGGGAATCAGGATTGACCGCCGAATGCCTCAGAACCGGGGAAGTCCAGCTCTGTGATGATGCCCTCAATGATGCTCGCGCCGATGCCGAGGCATCGCGCAACATCGGCGTCCGCTCCGTGATCGTTTTGCCTTTGATACAGGATGGCTCGGTCATCGGAGTTCTGGAAGCATTTTCTTCGCGCCCCGCCGCTTTCGGGGACCGCGATCAGCGTACCCTGGAGGCGCTAGTCGAACGAATCCTGAAGAATCTGAGGCAGGCGGGCGAGCCGATCGTAATTCATACAGTGAGGTCGCCTGCTCCAGATGCTGCGCTCGCTGAGAATGCATCGCCAAATGTGGTCGCGCAGAGTCTAACGACTGATAACGAAGTTGTTACCGAAAGCTCCAGCCCGATGCAGGGGATTCCACCCGAAGAACACCCCTCCACTTCGGCGACGGAGCTAAGATCAAAAGCGGGCGTTGATTTTCTCACCGTCGTGCTGGCCGGGGCATGCATTGCATGCCTGTTGTTGGTTGTCACCCTTGTCGCCGTGCGCGCAATCTCGCGCAGGACGGCCGCGCACCCGCCAGTCGTTTCCCAGTCAGCCGAATCTGAGACCTCGACCGCGCCTGCCGCTCAGGGAAAATCAGCGGAAGCCACCCAGCCTCAGGCCGGTGCTTCGCCCGCTCCATTACCCCAAACCAGACCTGGTCAGAATGCTGCCAAGCCTGTTCCTTCCGGTGGCCTGGTTGTTTACGAAGGTGGAAAAGAGGTTTTTCGCCTGCCACCGTCTTCTACGGAGGAGAAAACTATGCAGGGTGCGACAGCGGCTCAGCCGGCAGAAATTATCAACTTGTCTCCCCATGCAGCCGAGAACAGCCTGATTTATCGCCAAGAACCGGAGTATCCCGAAGAAGCGCGCCGCCAGGGAATCCAGGGGCCGGTTGTGCTCGATGTTCGCGTCGGCCGCGACGGGGCGGTGCAGAACGCCTCGTTGGTCAGCGGTCAGGAAATCTTGGGGAAGGCCGCAATCGCGGCGGTCAAACAATGGCGCTTCAAGCCGCATTACTCGCAAGGTCGGCCGGCAGAGATGCAGACGCGCGTCACACTGAATTTCAGACTGCCCCAATAGCGGCACATGTAGGGACAGCCGCCCCCGAGAGCCGTGCCCTCAGCAAGCGCCCGCCGAAGGGCCCGGTCGAGCGTAGTTCGATGGCATTCGCAGCGCCAAACAGCATGGGGATCACGGAGTTGTGGATCAGGCTGCTTCGCCTTTCACCTGCACGCCCGCCCATTTTTCAAGCAGGGTCAGCGTCGCGGCATAATCCAGGTCGCGGTTGCCGTCTTCCGTCGCCATCTCGTAGATCTCTTCCACAGTTTCGAGGCCGGGCAGTTTCACGCGCGCTTCCTTGGCGGCTTCGAGCGCCAAATGAATGTCTTTGTGCATCAGGCGCAACGGAAAATTTGGCGTGAAGTCGCGCTGCAAAACGAAGGGTCCTTTATATTCGACGACTCCCGACTTGACCATCGTCGAATCAATCAGCGCCAGCAGTTTTTGCGGATCCACGCCAAGCTTAGTCGCCAGTGTAAGCGCTTCAGCAAAGCCTTCGAAAATGAGAGCAATCTGCAAATTCATCGCCAGCTTGGTGGCCTGGCCCTTGCCGACATCGCCCATGCGGAAATACTTCTTGCCCATCGCGGCGAAAAGTGGACCCAGGCGATCGATGCTGGCCTCATTTCCTCCGACCATGAAGATCAGTGTCCCATTGGCTGCGCCGATCTTTGATCCGGTCATGGGCGCATCAACATAGTCCGCACCCTTGCTGCGCACACGCTCGGCAAACTTTACGGTCGCGAAAGGAGAGATGGTGCTGGAATCGGCGACGATCACTCCTTGGGTCAGCGACTGCTCGACCCCATCAGGTCCGAACAATACCTGCTCGACGGCGGCAGTATCAGAAACGCACATCCACACCACTTCCGCTTCTTGCGCTGCCGCTGCCGGCGTCGGGGCGATGGCTGCTCCTTCTACGATCTTGCCCGGCGTACGGTTCCAAACGGTTACTTCATGGCCCGCCTTCACCAGATTCGTGGCCATCGAGTGACCCATGATTCCCAGACCCAAAAATGCGACTCGCATCGAAC
>JASHOH010000122.1 GCA_030041215.1 Candidatus Sulfotelmatobacter sp.
GTGAAGTAACTCGGGCCGCCTTTCAGCGGCCCGAGTTGGTTGTTGTTAGCTGAAAGCTGACGGCTGCGAGCTAGTCTCCCGCCACCGGCTCGGCCACTTCCGGCTTCGGCACGTTCGATTTTACGAACGCATCCAGCGGAATGAAGCCGTCCTGAGAAGTTGCCGGTTTTTCTTTCAGCACAACTTCGCGATAGAGCGCGGCCATGCGGGCGTTGTAGGCACCATCGTTCTTCAGTTGCCCACGATGCTGGCCAACGACCGCGAACTCGCCATCTGCTTTTCCTGATGGCTGATGGCTGAGCGCTGACGGCTGAGAGCTTACGGCTGGCGGCTGAAGTTTCGCATCTCGCGCTCGTTTCTTCTCTTCACGTGCAGTCTTCGCGATTCCCAGCTTGTCGAGATCGTGCTGCTCTTCATTCGTCACGATTTCGTCGCGCAGCTTGAGATAGTCAACGTGCTGCTCTTCCATCTTCACTTTCTTGCCGCCGGCGAAGATTTCATGACGTCCGTGCTCTTCGTACCATTTGGTAAGCGTGGCCGTCATGTGCATCTTCTCGATGATGTTCCGCCAGCCCACGCCGGTGTTGTAGGCGCAGAAACTGATTTCGCCTTCCTGCGTGGCGTAGGGAATGATGCACTGCTCGGTGCGGCGGAAGTCGTAGTTGAACAGGTCCTGAAACCACATGCCGGCGATGAACAGGAAGTTCCAGCGGTCAGCGTAGCGGCGCTTCATGACGTCATCGATCGTGCGTTCCGGGCCGACTTTGCCGTAGTTGGTTCCGGTCACGTTGTAGTTCTTGTCGAACTTCTTGAGCAGGTCAATCAGCTTGAAATGCGTTGGCGACTGGAACGGATCGTAGTTCTTCATCAGGCACAGCGCCATGCCAAACGCGGTGAGGAATTTTCCACGCGCTGCATCGTTCACCTTGGCAATGTCTTTCGCCAGTTGATCACCGTGCAGGAAGGCAGTGACGGGCACCGCTTCTTTTGTTTCTTTGTCGATCATCACGGCCATTCCCGTGCCGCAGTTGGGATGGCAGCCGCAACTGAGTTGCCCCCAGTCGTTGTTCTTGTCTTGCGCGTGCATGAGGTCGGCCCAATCACTGAATGTGCCCATGAACGAAATCGGGAACCAGTCGCGCGCCGGCTCGCCGAGGCCAGTCTGACCTTTTACATCGTGCGCCAGGTGCGACAGCGTGTAGCGCTGGGCCTGGCGGCGTTCGTCGGTAACGGCTTCGTCGCGCCCCGTGAACGACACCGGCTGGAACGACAAGAAGCTGATCGTCTTGGGATTATCGAGGGCGAACTTGATGATGCGCCCAACCTGCTCGTTGTTGATGCCGTTGACGATGGTGATCACGGGGACGATCTCGCATCCCGCCTTGTGAAGGTTCTCGATCGCCTTCAGCTTCACATCAAACAAATTACCGACCGCGCGATGGGCGTTAGCGGCGTTGCCGATGCCATCGAACTGCAGATAGGCATAGCGCAACCCCGCTTCAACCGCTTGTTGCGCGAACTCAAAACTCTTGGCAAATTCGATTCCATTGGTCGCGGCTTGCACGGAGTTGTATCCCACCTTGCGGGCATAGCGAATTGCATCCAGGAAATACGGCGACAACGTCGGCTCACCGCCCGAAAACTGCACGCTCATCTGGCGTCTTGGTCTGATCGTGATCGCGTTGTCGAGCACCTGCTTGATCTCTTCCCAGCTCAGCTCGTGGACGAAGCCCACCTGGTTCGCGTCCATGAAGCAGGGATCGCACATCATGTTGCAGCGATTGGTCAGGTCGACGGTCAGCACCGAGCCACGGCCATACTTCACGGTCGATGAGCCATGGTGGTGCAGGTGCTCGTCGTTGTGCGCGGTAATGTCGCGGCCGGGGAAAACGTCTTCCAGGTGTTTCGAGAACTCGGTGTCGATCGACATCACGTCTTCGAAGAGGCCGTGCTTGGGGCACTCTTTTACCATCAAAATTTTGCCGTCGCGCTCGATGATAGTGGCCTTGATCTCCCCTACTTTTTCATTCATCAGCACTTCATGCGGCAGTTTGCCGTCAAGAATCTCTTGGCGAATTTCAGGCACACACTTCGGGCAGAGCGAATCAGTCGAGCGCGGCCAGCCCAGCGGCGGCTTGGTTTTTTCGTAAGATTTCAGCAGAGGCTTATCCGACCACTTCGGGGTCGGCGACGGGTTGGGACTGATGCGGTTCAGTCGCTCGAAGACAAACCACAGACCCTTGGCGGCAGTGACGGCTGCTTTTTCTACGTACTTGATTGGCTTATGCATTACCCTTCTGGGCTCCTGGCTGCTAGCGGACCGATAAATTCGTCGGCGGGCCTCGCTAACTGTGGCTCTCTCCGGACTCTGAGCGGAGTGACCTGGGTCCCCACATACATTTGCCTGGGTAGAGCTGACCCTACCCTATAGGAGCCAAAAGCCCAGGGCATGCAGAAGGCAGGGAATGGTGCAAAATGGGGGTTCAGCGGCGAATAGCGCAATTAGATGGGAGGTAAGTTATTGAAAGCAAAGCGAAAAATTATAGATTTTTCCTTGCAGCCAGGAAGTCTTTCGTTCTCGCCGAACCTGCATAGCGCTCGCTACATCAGAGAAATAGAGGTAATCTAGCAAAAGAGGTTACTCAGTTGCGCTGCCCTCGTTGTGGAAATGAGAACGCCGATACCAACCGCTTTTGCGGCATGTGCGGAGCTTCGCTGATTACTAGCCCCGCCGGTGCGCCTTCTTCAAAAGATCTGAGAACATCTTCCGCAGCCGCTCAGCCGAGTCGTATAGCTTCCACCCCTCAAATTGTTACGCCAGCTTCAAGATCTAGTTCGGCGGTTGCGTCTACAGCGCCCGCTCCCAGAAAGCCTTCGCCGCCTCAGCCTGTAAAGTCAGTGCCGGGGATCACAGGCCCTTCCTTCTTGGGCCTTAACAATCCGCCCGGCTATGCAGAGCCCCGGTCGGAGAGCCCAACGCAAAACGCTGCTGACGAATTGGAATCTTCTCACAGCGTGGACTACCTCCTCGAAGATGATGAGGAAGAACCGAAGCGCGGATGGGGCAAGGTATTACTGGTTCTCGTGGCGTTGGGGTTGGCTTTGGGTTTCGGATATCTTCATTGGAAGCAGGGAGGCTTTGACTGGGTCACAGGTTCGGCCCAAAAACCGCAGTCCACGTCACCGGATACTTCTGGCAGCACACCAACGACGGCGTCGCCGACACCGGGACAGCCATCGACAGCTGCCGGCGGCGATTCCAGTCAGCCGGCCACTCCTTCAGCTCCGGCTACGGCTGGAACACCTTCTGCCGCCACTGCTAATGCACCACCATCCTCCGCCCAGCCAACGGCCGGTGCGCTAACAAGTCCTTCGCAGACAGCTCCATCAAGCGCTTCGGAGAATCCCACTCCAAACACGCCCTCTGGTAATGCCGCTGCCACATCGCAGCCAACGAAACCCGCTCCCCCAGAAAAATCGGAAGCGAAGGCTGCCGATTCCGAAACTCAGCCTGGCACGGAAGCCGCGCCAAAACCCAGGCCCAATAAGCTCTCCGCTGCCGTACCGGTCAGCATCGTTGCTGAAGCCGAGCGCTACATTTACGGGCGCGGCGTCGGCCAAGATTGCGGTCATGGCCTCCGACTGCTCAAGCGTGCGGCGGAATACGATCCCAAAGCAATGACTGCCATGGGCAGGCTGTACTCTACCGGAACCTGCACTCCCCGTGACTTGCCGACAGCTTACCGCTGGTTGGCGATGGCGCTTCACAAGGATCCTGACAACCAATCGCTGCAAAACGATTTGCAGAAACTCTGGAGCCAGATGACGCAGCCCGAGCGGCAATTGGCGATCAAGCTAAGTCAGTAGTCTTGTCTTAGCGATGTGTCTTGCGAAACTTGCCTGTCCTCGCAATGAAGAAGAAAACCTTGGCATGATTACAGAGAACGATTTGGAGATCTTTCATCAACCGTGCTGATCGTGATGATGGGTACGGGCGAATAGAGCGGCTTGCTCACCCACAGAAGTTCAACATCGCTCGCTCCGGCGCTTCAGTTACTTTTCCAACTTCATTACAGCCTTGGGCGCATTCACGTGCTCTTTGCGATAGGCGCGTGCAACATCCCCTAGCGGAACCTGCTGTGGCAGCGATCCGACTTCGGCCAGCGGGAGTTCGCCTTTGGCATATGTATATGTCCAGTTGGTCAACAGGCTTGATTCCTGCGCCATGGCGTGCTGCGACGCATGCTGCGGATTGGTCTGCATCTGTAAGACTTGCGGATTATTCTGGAGCACCGCCGCCGACTGAGCATGAGCGCTGCTCGCGGCGAAGATGCAGAAAGCGAAAGCGGCGGCGGTTGCCATCTTCATTGCAGTGATCTTCATAATGTATTTTCCTGGCCGGGCACCTGCTTGAATTTTGAAAATCCAGTCACATGCTTGACTTATGCAGGTTTCAACCTTGACTGAGGCAAGCCGCTTACCAAAAACCCGCTCGCCGCGTTCAACTTACAGGTCGTCTGAAACTGGCAGTGTCAACATTTTGCACTTATGTGGAAGGTCAAGGTATTTCTAGAAGAATTAGTGATTTCGCAAACTAAAGTAACCATTATCGATTCCTGGCCACTGCAATCGCGTTGCGAACATGGCCGCCGGTCTTTTTCAGAGCGGAGGCGGCTTGCGATTTACTGACGTCGGCAGCCAGCATCACCAATGCGACGCGAGTTCGGTTGCCGGATTTTGACAGCGCGTGAAGCACGGACCCCTGGTCGGCTCTAGTGGCGCGCTGCAAGATTCCAACCGCACGTTGCCGCAGCTTTTCATTCTTCGGCGAAACGTTGACCATGAGGTTCCCGTAGATGTATCCGAGCCGGGCCATCGCGCCGGTCGAAATCATATTGAGTACCATTTTGTGCGCGGTCGCAGCCTTCATGCGCGACGATCCGGTGACAACCTCGGGGCCGACTTGAGTGACGATCGCGAAATGCGCGCCGCGCTCTAGCGGCGAATTGCGATTGCAGGTGAGGGCAATCGTCCGCGCGCCGCGCCGATGGGCTTCTTTGAGGGCAGCGAGGGTAAATGGGGTCCGTCCGCTGGAGGCAATGCCAATCACGACATCACGCTTTGCGGGCTTGCGCCGCGCCATCTCTTCGCGACCTTGCCGCATGTCATCTTCGCTGATCTCTGAGGCAACAGCCAAAGCTTTTGTGCCTCCGGCAATGATGAACTGCACGCGATCAGTATTGAATGTGGGAGCGCACTCAACCGCGTCCAGCGCCCCGATTCGGCCGCTGGTGCCGGCGCCAACATAAATAAGTCTTCCACCCTGGCGGAGCGCTGCCGCAACCACATCGATCGCACGCGCAATCTGCGGCAGCACGCGCTTGACTGCCGAGGCCACTGTACTGTCCTCAGCATTGATGAGCTCAGCAATTTCCAGAGCAGATTTGCGGTCGAGATCAATAGCCGCCCTATTGGATTGTTCAGTCCGCAGTCTGCGAAGAGCAGATGCTTTGCTTCTTGAGGCCATGTGCGTACGCAGGGAAGAATGCAATTTCATTCTATCCAAGGGCTTCGACAACCGCGTCGTGAAATCGTGGTCGCACCTGTTTGATCTCCTGGTTTGCGCAGTCAGGCCAGGTTCGATTTGTGAGCAGCGCGATGGAAAGTTGACGCGTAGGGTCGATCCACAGAGAAGTCCCCGTGTAACCAAGATGTCCATAAGATTGTGCTGAAAAATATTTTCCGGACTGCGACGGCTCGGAAGGAGTGTCCCATCCCAGGGCGCGAGATGTGCTCACGGACGTGGGTTCGCGCCGCGTGAACAAGGCGACAGTTTCCGGGCGAAGAATCGGATGCCCGCCATTAAGCATGGCGTGTGCGAATTTCGCCAGGTCTTCTGGGGTGGAAAAAAGTCCTGCGTGAGCGGCGACTCCGCCGAGAACGAAAGCGTTTTCGTCCTGCACTTCACCCTGGATCACGCGGCGCCGAAAGGTTTGATCGTCCGCCGCTGGCGGAATCGCCGCACGAAGCTCTTTCGGCGGATTAAATGTCGTATTCGTCATTGCCAGCGGCGCAAAAATCTCCCGCTGACAGAAGCGGTCGAGAGATTCGTCAGCTAGCCGTTCGAGAGCGACGCCGAGAATAATGAATCCGATGTCGCTGTATTCGGCGCGCTCTCCTGGATCAGCTTTGAGCGGGGTCGCAAAAGCCGAGTGCAGCAGTTCATCCCGGGTGCGCGCCTTAAGAAACAGTTTCTCGTATGCCGGCAGGCCGGAAGAGTGTGCCAGAAGCATGCGCAGCGTCACATGGTGCCGGCGGTCATCGATGCTGCCAGAAACAAACTCCGGCACGATTCCGCCGACTGGTGCTTCTAGATCAACCAGTCCGCGCTCGTAGAGCAGCATCGCCATGGTCGTCGTAGCGATGACCTTGGTGAGCGAGGCGAGATCGAATAGTGTCGAAATGGTTGTTGCGGAACTCTTAGCGTCGAACGTAAATCGCCCTAGAGCTTTCAGTGCAATAAGCTTTTCGCCATGCGTGACCGACACCGACGCAGCCGGAAACGCCCGCGCCGCATTTGCATCCCGCAGAACCGCGAAAGCCGGTGCGAATTGTTCATCCTGATTCTCAAAGGCGGGTTGCAGCGCTGGCCTGGCGTCTGTCATGAGGGAAGGTTCATCATATTGCATCTGCGGCACCTGCTTACTTGAGTTTCTTGAGTCATGCAGCGCAGGTTGATACAGTCAGAGTATCTTTCCTCATCCAGCCAAGTCGCCTTCACGAATGCAGTTGTCCTTCCTATTAACGGCAATGTGTTGGGTGGCGTTCTATGCGGGGGCGGCCGAGGTAGGGCTTCGCCCGGCAGGACAGCCGGGAGCGGCCGACCCTTCGCGGGCATTACCCACGGTCGACGCAGTGATCCGAGAGGCAATTTCCGACGGCAGCATTCCCGGAGCAGTTCTTGTTGTTGGTCACGACGGCAAAGTGATTTACCGCAGGGCCTACGGCCACCGCGCGCTCGAACCTCGGCGCGAACCCATGACCGTGGACACGATTTTCGACATCGCCTCGCTTACGAAGGTCGTCGCCACAACCCCCGCCATAATGCAGCTTTTCGAGCAGGGAAAAATTCGCCTCAATGATCCAGTCGCAAAATATATCCCCGACTTTGGCCAGAACGGAAAGCAGGACATCACCATTCGCCAACTACTCACGCACTACTCTGGCCTCGCGCCAGACCTTGATTTGAAAACCACATGGGAGGGAAAAGACACAGCCTACCGCATGGCATATGCAGAAATCCTGGCCGATCCGCCGGGCTCGAAATTTTCCTACAGCGACATCAATTTCATCGTCCTGGGAGAGCTGATCGAAAAAGTTTCGGGCGAGCCGCTCGATGAATACTGCGCGCGCCACATCTTCGCCCCGCTCAAGATGACCCACACGCGTTTTCTGCCGGCGGCTTCCTGGCGGTTTAAGATCGCACCTACGCAATACGATGAAAACGAGCACATGCTGCGAGGAATCGTTCACGACCCCACGGCCCGCCGCATGGGCGGCATCGCCGGACATGCCGGCTTATTTTCCACCGCCGACGATCTGGCGAAATTCGCGCAAGCCTTGCTGGATGGCGGTGATGGAATTTTGTCGTCACTTTCAGTCGAAAAGATGACCACGCCCCAGCAGCCTCCACAGGCGCCCGTGCTGCGCGGATTCGGATGGGACATCGATTCTCCGTATTCCACCAATCGCGGCGATCTGCTGCCCATCGGAAGCTACGGGCATACCGGCTTTACCGGCACATCGGTATGGATCGATCCCACCACAAGGTCGTACATCATTCTGCTCACCAACGCGGTGCATCCACGCGGAAACGGAAGTGCGATCGCGCTGCGTTCGAAAGTTGCGACCGCGGTTGCCGCTGCTCTGCCGCTGACCTCGGCCGAAAAAGAAGCGCTGCGAGCTGAAAGCATCACCGGGTATAACGAGACAATGAGCGCGGCCCGCCGCATAAGCGCGCGCAATGGCGCCGTGAAAAACGGCATTGACATTCTGGAAGCCCACGGCTTCGATGTGCTGCAAATCGCGGGAGGAAAAAAGAAGATTGGGCTGGTGACGAACCAGACAGGACTCGACGCTGACGGTCGCCGCACGATCGACGTTTTAGCCCATGCCCCGGGAGTTTCGCTGGAAGCGATTTTCAGTCCTGAGCACGGTGTCGCCGGAATGCTCGACACCACGCAAATCGGCGACACGACCGACGCCGCGAGCGGCGTGCGAGTCTACAGCGTTTATGGCGCCTCCGACGCGGCCCGCCGTCCTCAGCTTGAAGTGCTGAAAAATCTTGACACCATCGTCTTCGATATCCAGGATGCCGGCGTTCGCTTCTATACCTACGAAACCACGCTGGGATATTTTCTGGAAGCCGCTGCGCAGGCCGGCATCGAGATGATCGTCCTCGACCGGCCGAATCCGATCACGGGATCATTTGTGCAAGGCCCCATGTCCGATCCCGGTCATGAGAGCTTCACGAACTATTGGACATTTCCCGTGCGCCACGGCATGACCATGGGCGAACTGGCAAAAATGTTTAACTCCGAACGCAATATCAACGCCAAGCTGACCGTCGTGCCGATGGAAGGCTGGGAGCGCGGCGACTGGTTTGATTCGACCGGGCTGGAATGGGTGAATCCTTCGCCGAATCTGCGTAGCGTGACCGAGGCAGGGCTGTATCCAGGAGTAGCGCTGATCGAGGGCACGAATGTTTCGGTCGGTCGCGGCACGGACACGCCCTTCGAACTGGTCGGCGCGCCGTGGATCAAGAGCAGGGAACTGGCGGCTTACCTGAACGCACGCGAAATCGCGGGTGTGAGATTCGTTGCCATATCCTTTACGCCAAGCTCATCGCCTTACAGCGGACAACTATGCCAGGGCGTGAACATCATACTCACCGATCGCAACGCCCTTGATGCGCCCGAGCTTGGCATTGAGCTGGCAGCGGCGCTGGGCAAACTGTATCCAGCAGATTACAAAATCGACCGCATGGTGGAGTTGCTGGTGAATCACGCAGCGTTCGATGCGCTGCTCGCGGGGGTTGATCCGCAGCGTATCGTGCAGGATTGGCAGGAGGGGCTGGACAAGTTTGAGGTCACCAGAAAAAAGTATTTGATCTATTAGCGCCGCGGCGCTCCAGCTTTCCATGGTGTCTCAGACCACCCTGAGAGCAAACGGCACCAACTCTAAACTCGGCTCCCGATGCCCTTCGAGAGCGATGTAAAATGCCCTAACATGTCACATCAATTTTTTCCCACGGCACACCGAGACTCCTGCACTTTTTCAAAACAGATCATCTTGCTCTTTTTCACAGCAGTTTGTTTTCTCTGCGTATTTTCAATCCCCAGCAAGGGAGGCGTTATGTCTTTCCAAATTTCATCCTCCGCTTTCTCCGAAGGCGGCACAATTGCCAAGAAGTTCACCTGCGACGGCCCTGACGTCTCTCCAGCACTAACTTGGAAGGACGCTCCTGCCAGCGCGCAGGCTTTTGCCCTCATCATGGACGATCCCGACGCGCCCGTGGGCACGTGGGTGCATTGGGTCTTATACAATCTGCCGGCAAGCACAAAGGAACTGCCGGAAGGAGTCGAGAAAACCGAGCAGCTCCCAAACGGCGCCCTGCAAGGCCGCAACGACTTCCGCAAGATCGGCTACGGAGGCCCTTGCCCTCCTGCCGGCAAACCACACCGGTACTATTTCAAGCTCTACGCGCTCGATCGCAAGCTCGATTTGAAGACCGGGGCCACAAAAGCCGAGGTCGAAGCGGCAATGAAAGGCCACATTCTGGGCCAAACACAGATCATGGGCCGATATGGCCGGTGAGGTGAGGTAACTCCGTCCAAAAGGCCCGCATCCTAGCCGCTAAGCCGTGATAATCTCACGGTAAGTAGCGTTTCCCTCCGGAGGGCGTTCATGCACGGATTATTAACAGTTCTGTTGGTTTCAGGAATGGCGTTAGGTCAGGCTTCCGAGGCGCCGAAGCCATCGGATCCCGCCCAGAATCCTTCTTCGAGTTCTGAACCCGCGCCTGCGCAGCAGGCGCCCACGACTGACTCATCCCCAAATCCTGAAACTACTTCCGCTTCGCCAACTCAGGCTCCCACGCCTGCCGCCGCTCCCAACACAATCATCATTCCTGAGGGAACAAAAATTCCGCTTTCTCTGGCGCAGGCCATTTCCACCAAGAACGCTCGCGAAGGCGATGCAGTTTACGCAACTACGGCTTTCCCATTCGTCATGGATAATCGCATCGTCATCCCCGCTGGCTCTTATGTTCAGGGAACTATCTCTCATGTCGAGCGCGCCAGTCATGGCCATGGCCGCGCCGAAATCCTCATACACTTCACCACCATCATTTTTCCCAGCGGCTACACCGTAATGCTGCCCGGATCGATTCAGAACACACCCGGCGCAGACGATAAATCGGTGAAAGATAAAGAAGGAACGATTCAGCAGGACAAAGACACGGGAAGGAAAGTCGAAGATGCCGCCAGGAACGGCGTCTATGGAACCATGGGCGGCGCCACCGCCGGAGGATTGGCTACGGGCAGCCTGAACGGCGCGCGAGTCGGCGCTGGTGCTGGCGCCGCTGCTGGTATTGCCTGGGCGCTGCTGAAACGCGGCCCGGACGTAAAGCTGGACGCAGGGACCTCAATCGAGATGGAAATTCAGCGACCCATCCCGATCGATGCCAGCCGCATCACGGTAGCCAAAGCAGGGTCTTAAGATTGTGTGGCGCGGGTACTCCTGCCCGCGAATCAGAACATGTAGGGACAGCTGCCCCCGGCTGTCCGGCGGCGCCTGTTTGTTACGCCGCAGAGCCCGCGAAGACACACCTGACCGCGCCCCTTACTTCAGCATAAACACGGCATTCACGTGCGCTGTCACAGTCACGTTCTGAGGTGTGAATTCTTCGGTGGGTGCGGGTGCGGCAGGCGCTGCGGCCGCTCTCATTGCAAAGTGGGGAACCGGCGGCCGCACGTTTTCAAACGTGTCGACTGAAGCGTATGAAAGTTCTCCCACGCTGCGGCCGCTAGCTCGAGCGAGAGCCTCCGCCGAGTTGTGCGCCCGCCGATAAGCGTCTTCGACAGCTTTGTTCTTGGCCTCGTCGATGTTTTCCAAAGTGTAGTTCAGGGTTTGACTTTCGCTGACGTCGGCCTCAGCGAGTTGCTCAGTGATAGGACCAACTTTCGAAAAATCTTTCAGCTTGAGGATGACATTCGTAGTCACTCGATAGCCGATCAGTTTCTGCTTGCCATTGTTCCACTGATACGCGGGCTGCACGGCGAAGAATCCGATGCTGGCCATCTTCGGATCGATGCCATTGTTGCGCAACGCCTGCCTTACCTGTTCAACATCTCTTGAGGCATGTTCGTAGGCTTTCTGCGGTGTGTCCTCTTGCACGGAGACGTTGAATTGGATAACGGCCGTATCGGGAGCAGCTTCAAACTTGCCGTCAGCGCCGACATAAACAGAGTTCGGTTGCGCCGTCACCGTGGGATGCTCCTGCGCAAACAAGGTGGTCACGATGAAGAAAAGTGTGACGAAACAGAGGAACGGTTTCATCATTGCCTCCCATCTCCAATTCTATGTGCGGATAGGAACTCTACTAGAAGCGGTCTCATAAATGGGGTGCAGGCTTGCTAAAGCCTTGGGTTTTAGTAGTTCAGAACCATTTATGAGACCGCTTCTAATAGAACAGATGATTCAAGCGAGATTGCGGCAGTACGGAACCGGCCGAGAGCAAGCGTCAATTCGCCTTGGCGCTCGCCGAATAATAGAACGGATAGCTCTGCGCGTTGATTTCACGACGCAGTTGTTCAAAAACGTCATCCGGCATCTTCAGAAACACCTCCACGACCTCGGGATCAAACTGTCGCCCGCTCCATACAACGATTTCCTTGCGAGCCTCGGCGAGAGTTCTCGCCGGCCGATAGGGACGGTCGGAAATGATGGCGTCTAGCGTATCAGCAACCGCGAAAATCCGTGCCCCCAGCGGAATTTCCGATCCTTTGATCCCGCGAGGATAACCCGAGCCATCGTAATGCTCCTGGTGTGAGTAAACGATGTCGCAGGCCTCCGCCAGAAACGGAATTTTCTTGAGCATCTGATAGCCGTGATAGCAGTGCTCGCGCATGATGACGCGCTCTTCTTCATTGAGTTTGCCCGGTTTGCGCAGAATACTGTCGGGAATTGCCATTTTCCCGATATCGTGCAGAAACGCTCCCCGCGCAATAACGAGAATCTGCTCGCGCGGCACGCCCATGGCGCGCGCAATCGCGATGGTGAATGCCGTCACACGCCGCGAATGTCCTTCAGTTTCTGCGTCTTTTAAGTCGAGGGCGTCGCCCAAAGCCTGCAAGGTTATGTCATACGAGCGCTCCAGGTCCGACATGGCGACCTGCAACTGGTTGGTGCGGGCTTCGACTAGAGACTCCAGGTTGGTCTGATAAATCCGGTTCTCCAGCTTCAGCCGGCGATTCTCCAGCGCGCGACCGACCGCGTTCAGCAACTGTTCCCGTTCAAAAGGTTTCAGCAGATAGTCGTAAGCGCCATTGCGGATGGCGGCGAGAGCCACTGATATATCGTGTACGGCAGTAACCATCACCACCGGCATGTCGGGGAACCTTTCTTTAGTACGTTCCAGCAAGCCAATGCCATCGAGGTCGGCCATCATCAGGTCTGAAAGCATCAGTTCGAACTGCTCGCCCGAGTTGAGCAGAGCGAGCGCCTCCATCCCTGAGCTAGCCTGCTTCCAGGAATAACCGGCAGCCGAAAGGATGGCGCACACGATCTCACGAATAGCTTCTTCGTCGTCAACTACAAGGATGCGCTCGGGCATGGGTGGCGCCGGCTCCGGCCGGCAGAGCTGTGCTTGTCAGTATACTCTCGACAAATTTACCCTCCCTCAACAGGTATCGAAAGTAACCATCCAGGTCCGGAAAACGCATGAATAAAGGGCTTGCACGTGATATTCAGAAAGCAGGCATTGTTACGTTTGGCGAAGTGTGTGGTCCGCCTGAAGCGAAGGCCTGAATAACGATGAACGTTTCTCTCTGGTCCATTTGGAGTGCCGTGCAGCCCGCCCTTGCCGGGTTGAAGCCGGGAGAGTGGGCGCTCGTCGTCGTGCTGGCCGCGTTGCTCGTTATCTGCGGCACGCTGCGCGAGCGCTATCTGCTCATATGGACTGCGGGCTGGAGCTTTCTCACGAGCGCGAGGCTGGTGGGACTGCATGGCATCGCCATGCGGATCCCAGAACGCGATGTTCCCGCCGTGGAGCAGACCGCCTTCGTGATTGCTCTGGGGCTGTTCGCCGGCGGAATTCTGGTCTATGTGCAATCACGCAATCTTCTGGTGCCGCTGAGTGCGATCTCAGCCACTGTAGCTCTCTTTGCTGTGGCGCGCGCTTTGTTGTGGCCGGATGTGCTGGTTTTGCGGGTCGCGCTGGAGTTTTCTTGTCTGCTCATTCAGATTCTTGCGGCCATTGCATTGTTGCGAGCGCGCCGGGGCCGCCGTGAGCCGGCAGCGTGGTTGTTCGCATTGTGTCTGCTGGCTCAGCATCTGAGCTGGCCCATCTACGTAACTCAGGTTCCCGCCATCAGTTTTGTTGCCGTTGACGTACTGACCGGATTGAGCATGCTGCTGATCGTTTTCAGCGATGCCCGTGCCCGCGGCGAACGAGTCAAGGCCCTGCAGGCTCTGACTGAGAGCATCGTGCTGGCGCAACAGCAGGGCGGCATGATGGAAAGCGCATTGCGCGAACTGCAGCGCGTTACCCGCAGCCGGGCTGCATGGTTTCGCCTGATCGAGGCGGGAAATCTGGTAGCGACCCACGCCGTAGGTGTTTCTCGGGATTTCCTGCGCGAAGCTGGATTTGCCGAATTGAGCGAGCGAGTCTCGCAGATCTTCGAACGCGGCAAACCGGTGGTGGCGCACCGCGCGGCGGCCACTCTGGAAGATGCCGCTCTGCTGAAGCAGGAGAAATTACAATACGTCATGATCCTGCCGGTGCTCGGCAAAAAGTCGTCCATCGGGCTGATCATTCTGGGCAGCGGGCGCGAGCGCAAGCTCACCGACGAAGAATTGGAGTTTCTTGAGACCTGCGCGCGCCAGTTGGGAATCGCCATCGAGAACTTCCGCTTGCTGGAGCAAACCCTTCGCTCCCAGCGTCAGTGGCGCAATACCTTCGATTCGGTGCACGACATCATTTTGGCGCACGACGCCGAGTTCCGCATTATCAAAGCCAATCAGGTTCTGCTTGAGCAACTGCAAATGGCGGCCGCTGATGTCATCGGCAGCACCTGCGAATCAGTGCTGCCGCACAACTTCGGCGAGTGGACTGGGTGTCCCTATTGCGCCCGCGGCGGCGAAGAAATCACCGAGGGTCCCGATCTCTGCTTTGGCGGCTTCTCTACAGTTTCGACCTCTTCTTACTCCGAGCATGGCAGCAAGCAGAAGGGAACAATTCACATTGTCCGCGACATTACTGAACGGCGCTCGGCCGAGGAAAAATACAGGCTACTGTTCGAGCAGGTGCAGGAGGGCGTCTATGTAGCCATGCCCACCGGCCAGTTGCTCGACTGCAATGATGCGTTCGTCCATATGCTCGGCTACGGCAACCGTGAAGAGGTGCTGGCGCTCAATCTCGATGAGGAGATCCGCGTTGACGCCACGCAAAGAGAATCTTTCCGCAAGAGCATTGAACAGCAGAATTACGTCCGCAACTTCGAAGTCACCATGCGGCGCAAGAACGGCACGCTGTTGTTGGCATCCGAGAGCAGCTTCGCCACGCGCGATGCGGCGGGCAGGGTCGAGCGCTATCAGGGATTCGTGCTCGATGTAACCGAGAAGCGGCGTGCCGAAGACGAAATGCGGCGGCGCAACCGCGAACTGAATGCGCTGAACGCGATGGCGGTCGTGGCCACGCAATCGTTCGATCTCGACGAAATTCTGAACCTGACCCTGCGCCAGGTGGTTTCGCTGTTTGGTGCCGAAAGCGGCGCGATCTACCTTTCCGATTCCGACGCGCCTATCTTTCGTCGCCGCGCAGCATGGGGACCGCGCAGCCGCGACAAATCACGTCCGGCGGAGGTCAACTTCGAGTCTAGCTTCGGCGATCTCGTCATGCGCTCCCGCGCCGAAGTGCTCACCGCGGAGTACATCCCCCATCTCAGCCCAGTCGTGGCCGATTTCATCCGCTCCGACAGCGATGGTTCGTGGATCTGGGTTTTGTTCTGGGGCAAGGACAGCCCCATCGGCATGATGGGATTGCGCACCTACTCGGAATATCAATATTCAAGCGCCGAAGAAAGCCTGCTGGTCGCCATCAGCCGCCAACTGGCCACCACCATCGAAAAAGTCCGCCTGTACGAAGAAACCTGCAAGGCATACGAAGATTTGCGCCGCACCCAGGAACAACTTCTGCAAAGCGAAAAAATGTCGGCTGTGGGCCAGTTGATTGCCGGCGTCGCCCACGAACTGAATAATCCGCTCACGGCGATTCTGGGATATGCGCAGTTGCTCGAAAGTGAGGGACTCAACGAGCGCGCTCTCGATTACGTGGGTAAGATGTTCAAGCAGGCGCAACGCACCCATCGCGTGGTGCAGAACCTGCTTTCGTTCGCGCGGCAACGAAAACCTGAGCGTTTGGAAGTCGACATCCGCAAGGTGATGGAAGAAACTCTGGCGTTGCGCGATTACGATTTAAAAGTCAACAATATCGCCGTGGAAAAAGATCTCTCCGCAGAGCCGGCGATGGTCGTCGCCGATGCCCACCAGATCGAACAGGTCTTCCTCAACATCATCAATAACGCGGTCGACGCCATTCTTGAAACTGGCCGTGCGGGCAAGTTGAGGATTCGCGTCTATCGCGATCGCGGCGATGTCTGTGCGCAATTTGCCGATGATGGCCCGGGCATTAAAGATCCCAAGAGAATTTTCGATCCTTTTTACACCACAAAAAGTGTTGGTAAAGGAACAGGTTTGGGTTTAAGCATCTGCTACGGAATCGTTAAAGAGCATGGCGGCGACATCACAGCCCACAACGCGGCCGAAGGGGGAGCCGTAATCGAAGTGCGTCTGCCCACGGCAGCGGCCGCAGCTGCAGGGGTTGAGGAAACAACTCCAGTTCCGCCACGCAAACGCGAAGGAGCCATTGAGGGCCGTGTGCTGCTGGTGGATGAAGAAGAGGCCGTGCTTGATTTCGAACGCGATGTTCTCATCGGCGCGGGCGCTATTGTCGTCACCGCGACGCGCAGCGAAGATGTGAAGACACGATTGCTGTCCGAGCCGTTCGACGCTGTTATCATGCACGGCAAAATGCCTGCCGACTGGAACGCCAAAGAAGCTTATCTCTGGATCAAACAGAACTGCTCAGATATGGAAAGCCACGTTTTGTTCACAATTTCGAATGGGGTGGAGCAGGGCGACGAGCGCGCCTTTCTTCAGGAAAACAACGTTCCCTATCTGGTCAAACCCTTCGAAGTGGCCGAGCTAATCTCACAAGCCAGGCGCTTGTTGCAGAAACCCCAAGCTGCAGCCGCGTCGGCGGCATCAACCTAAGACTGTCATTCCGAGCGAGCCGCGCGAACAGGCGCGTTGTCCTTTTGCGCCACTTAAATTGCGCGTTTGGCTCGCATCCTTTACAACTGACACAGCCCATTTTCGAGCAAAGCCCCTCACTTCTTCACAATCGGGTTATATCCATCGTTGATCAGGCGCGACCGCATGCCTTCCGCGTCTTTGATGTCTGTGAATGGCCCTAGCTGAACGCGGAACAGCTTGTCGGTGGAGTTCGCCGCCACAAATGCAGGGTATTGTTTTTTCTTCAGCGCCTCAAGCAGAGCCTCGGCGTCTTCCTGCTTGCTCACTGCTGCAACCTGCACGAAGTAAGGAGAAATAGGCAGCGCCATGGGATCGGTCGGATTCGTCGTTGAGGACGGCGGAGCTGTGGTAGGGCTGGCAGGGGCGGATGACTCTGTAGGCGTGGTCGGCGGAGTGGGTACCGGGGTCGAAGATGTGTCGCTCGTGGCAGGGTTCAACTGTGCATTCGCATCTTTCTGTTCCACTGACTTATAAAAAGTCATGGTCGGCGCGGGCTGCGCTGATTGTGGGTTCGTTGCTTTGGCAACCGTGGGAACCGGTGCCGTAGCCATCAGCGGTTCCGACTTGCGCCCCAGCCGGTAGCCCAGCGAAAAGAACACGGCGCAGATGATCACCAGGCCAAAAAACAGTACCAGAAGCTTCCCCGTGCCCAGAGTAATTTCAGTGTCTTGTGCAGAATCCATTTTCAAAACGCCCCAACCCGAACTTCTTAGCGATCTTTGCGGGTCCTTCTTAGTGCTCTTTTAAGATCTTTTTCGTCCCGTCCCAAACTTGGAGCGAAACGAAGCCTACGCCGATTTAGAAGCTGGCGTTGTCTACTCGCCCGCTTTCGCCATCATCTTTTGCAGCCCCGCGAAAAAGTCCACCGGCACTGGGAAAATTACAGTCGTATTTTTCTCTACGCCAATCTCGGTCAGCGTTTGCAGGTAACGAAGCTGCACACTCACTGGTTCCGTCGCCAGCAGGTGTGCCGCATCCACCAGCCGCTGCGCCGCCGAGAATTCGCCCTCGGCATGGATAATCTTCGACCGCTTCTCGCGCTCGGCTTCCGCCTGCTTTGCCATCGCCCGAAGCATCGACTCTGGTAAATCTACCTGCTTTACTTCCACGCTCACCACCTTCACTCCCCAGGGCGAAGTGTGCTGGTCAAGAATAGTTTGCAGGCGCAGATTGATCTTGTCGCGATGGGCGAGCAGTTCATCGAGTTCCAGCTCGCCCAACACTGATCGCAGTGTCGTCTGCGCGAACTGAGAAGTCTGATAAACGTAATTGGAAACTTCCACCACCGCCTTGTTAGGCTCGATCACCCGAAGAAAAATGACCGCGTTCACCTTCAGGGTGACGTTGTCGCGCGTGATGATGTCCTGTGGCGGCACTTCCAGCGCTTCCTGCCGCAGCGAAACTCTCACCATGCGGTCGATGGGGGCAAATACCAAAATGACTCCCGGCCCTTTGGGGTGACTCAAGAGATGACCCAAGCGGAAAATAACGCCGCGCTCGTATTCGGCCAGGATTTTGATGGAACTTAAGATATACAGGACGACGACGATGATGATGATACCGGTGAATCCGCCAATTAATTCCATTTTCTGCCTCCGCTAACGCAGCAGAACACTCCTACCGCGGATTGTAACGCAGCAACGATGGATCGTTGCGAAATTCGCAAGCGAGGTAGTGTCCTGATAACGGGCACAGACTTCCCCTGTGCTCCTCTGTGGCCCCTGTGTTTAATGAATTTTCCCTAAGCTCAACGGGAAACAGCCGGGGTCGAGGCAGGTTGCGTCGCGGCCACCGGGTCAACCTCGAGCACAAGTCCGTCCACCCGCCGCACAACAACGGACTGCCCCGCAGTTATATCGCAAGAAGAGACCGCGTCCCACAATTCGCCGTGAACGAAGATTTTCCCACGCGGCGAAAGGGAAGTCTGCGCAACGCCGACTTCGCCGATCAAACCTTCTTCACCCGAAACATGCTTGTTGCGCCGCGCCTTCAAAGCAATCGTCATCAGAAAAGCCGTGATCAGTCCCAACGGAATGCTCACCGCCAGCGCAGTGACCAAATGAACGCGCATTTCCGGAATAGGCGAATCAACCAATAGTAAGCCGCCCAAAGTCAGTAGAACGATACCGCCAGTGGTAAGCACTCCATGTGTCGCGAACTTGGCCTCGGCCGCAAACAGTGCAAACGCGCCCAGAATCAGTCCAAGTGCCGCAAACCGCACGGGCAGCAGATTTAGCGCAAACGCAGCCAGAATTATGAACACAACTCCCACGGTCCCGGGAACTACCGCTCCCGGATGGTTGAACTCTGCATAGAGAGCCAGCGCGCCAATGGCCAGCAGAATAAACGCGATATTCGGATCCATCAGATACCCAAGGATGTGCTCCTTAAGCGTCATGCCGAACGGCACAACCGGCTGGCCAACTAGGTTCAGTGTGACCTCTTGCCCGGTGAAACGCTTGATCGGCTTGCCTTCCATCTGCCGGAAAAGGTCGGTTTCGTCCGGCGCAATGTAATCGATAAGGTGTTGCGAAAGCGCTTCCTGATCGGTGAACGACTTCGATTCGCGCACCGCGCTCTCCGCTAGTTGAACATTCCGTCCCCGGCGAGAAACCACCGACCGCATCAGCGCCGCAGCATCGTTTTCGACCTTCTGCTTCATCTCGTCGTCAGTCTTTACCGCATTCGGACCAATCAGCATTACTGGATGCGCCGCCCCCGCGTTCGTTCCCGGCGCCATCGCGGCCACATCAGCCGCTTCGAGAATAAAAATTCCTGCCGATCCGGCGCGCGCCCCGCTGGGCGCGACATAAATAATCACGGGAACCTGCGAAGTGGTGATCTTCTCAATGATATGGCGAGTAGATTCGACCAGGCCTCCCGGCGTATTAATCTCGATCAACACCGCCTGATCGCCGCGCCGCGCCGCCTCGTCGATAGCGCGTTCAATATATTCCTGCGTGATGGGCTGAATCGTGTCATTGATGACAATTTTGAGGACATCGGCGCGTGAGAGCGGAACGAGGACAAGCGCCACGACACCGAGAAGCAACCACGAAAGCACTTTTCTATTCATAAGATGGAGTTTGTATGGTGCCGTAGGCACGCCTAAACTCCCCAGTCAGCATGCGATATCCGAATCTCACAGACATCTGCTTATATTTTCCTCTTATTTGCGACCGACGACAGAAATTTCTTGTTCCCGCTCGGCCTTCGGAGCTCCCGCGTCAGAGCCCTTCCACCCCGGCAGCCTCGTGCTTCCCGTAATCAGCCGCGCTCCGCGTTCATATGTGAAGTACGACCATGCCCACTGCACAAAAACCAATACGCGATTCTGAAACCCGATCAGAAAAAGAATGTGGACGAACAGCCACGTCAGCCAGGCGATAAATCCGGAGATATGAATTTTTCCAAACTGCGCCACCGCGGCAGCGCGTCCAATCGTCGCCAGGCTGCCTTTATCGTGATAGTGAAACGCCGGTCGAGACTCGCGCAATCTCTTGCCTTCAATCTCGCGCCGAATGAGCTTAGCTACGAAACGTCCTTCCTGAATCGCGACTTGCGCGACGCCGGGCAGCAACTTTCCAGCATCATCATTCAGAGCCGCGAGATCGCCGATGACAAACACTTCAGGATGCCCCGGAACACTCAAATCGCGCTCCACCAGCACACGTCCCGCGCGATCGGTCGGCACGCCGAGCTTCTTGCCCAAAGGTGAGGCGGCCACGCCTGCGGCCCAAAGAATGACGGCGGCTTCCATCCGCGTTTCGCCCATGTAAATTGCGCCGGGCTCGATTTTTGTCACCATCGTGGAGGTGAGCACTTCCACGCCCAGCCGCCGGAGCTGTTTGAGGGCGCTACGCGAAAGATCTTCTGGATACGCCGGCAAAACGTGCGGACCACCCTCAATCAGATGAATGCGCGCCCGCCGCGGATCAATGGTGCGAAAATCGTCCGCCAGCGCATGCCGGCAAATCTCGGCAAGAGTTCCGGCCAGTTCCACTCCGGTAGGCCCGGCGCCCACAACCACAAAATTCAACGGTTCAGCCGCTTCCCCCGCCGCGGCCTGGCGTTCTGCCAGTTCGAAAGCCAGCAGAACCCGCCGCCGGATTTCGAGCGCATCCTCAATGGTCTTGAGGCCGGGCGCGAACTCCTCCCACTCATCATGTCCAAAATAAGCATGGCTCGCGCCGGCAGCGACGATGAGGTAGTCGTAAGAAATCTCTTCGTCCGGTGTAAGCAGGAGCCTGTGATCAAGATCGAAGCCTGTAACTTCGTCCATCAACACTTCAATGTTTTTGTGCCGCCGCAGAATGGATCGGATCGGCTCGGCGATTTCTCCTGGCGAAAGTCCCGCCGTCGCGACCTGATAAAGCAATGGTTGAAAGGTATGGTGGTTTCTGCGGTCAACTACGGTAACTTCGGCCCGCGCCCGGGCGAGCGCCTGCGCCGCATTTAGCCCGCCAAATCCCGCTCCCACGATGACCACGCGAGGCTCAGCCGGCGTTTCCACTTCATGTGCTGCCTTGCTGTTCATGGTCCTTACTTATAAGATTCAGCGCGATGGCAATCGGCTCAGGAACTTCCGGCGCAGGCTCGCGTGGCGTTGCGCGCTGGTGCATTCCATCTTCGGCTGATCTAATTTTTATTGCGTTCCTCGGACTTTTGGCCTTCACGTCGCTTTCGGTCCGGTTGCTGAGCGACGCCGGAATCGGCTGGCACATCCGCTGCGGTCAATTGATTTTGGCCACGCACACGGTCCCTCGCGTTGACCCGTTTTCCTCGACAATGCACGGTCGGCCATGGTTCGCCTGGGAGTGGCTGTTCGACATAATCGTGGGATGGCTGGAACGCGTCGGAGGGCTAAACGCAGTCGTGCTTTTTGCGGCCCTGATTATTGCTACCGTCTACGCCTGTACCTTCCGCCTGCTTCTGCGCCGAGGGACAAGTCTCTCGCTCGCATTGATTCTGACCCTGCTCGCCGCCTCAGCCGCAATGATCCATTTTCAAGCGCGGCCACACCTGCTGAGCTGGCTGTTGACGCTGGCATGGTTCTACATTCTGGAGTCATCAGACCATCAACCTGATCAACGCCAATCATCAACTCCCGCTCGCCTGCTCTGGTTTCTCCCTCTGCTAATGCTGATATGGGTCAACGTTCACGGAGGCTTCCTGATCGGCTTTGTTTTACTGGCAATTTACTGGCTCGATTCAGCGTGGAAATATCTAAGGCCCCGCGCGGACCGGTTCGAAGACATTCTGCGCACAATTCAGGCAGGCCATCGATTTCGTTCACTCAGCCTGATCGGACTGATCAGCGCCGCTGTCACGCTCGTCAATCCGTACGGCTTTAAATTACACATCCACATCTATCGCTATCTTTCCAATCGCTTTCTGATGGACCACATCGACGAATTCCAGTCGCCGAATTTTCACTACGCCGCCCAGAAGTGCTTCGCAGCCTTGTTGCTGCTCGCGATCGTGGCACTGGCCGCGAAGTGCCATAAGGCCGGCCTGAGCCACATCCTGGTTGTGATGTTCGCGGTTTCTTCCGGCCTTTATGCCTCGCGCAACATCCCGGTCGCGTCTCTTCTTCTGGTTCTGATGATCGGACCGTGGTTGTCAGAAGCAATCGAAAACTACACCGCGACCCGTGCAATCCGAGGTGGCTCGCAACTCGCTGGGCAATCATCCGCAAATTTCTTCCAAAGAATGCAAGCAGTCGAGTTTAGCCTGCGCGGCCATCTTTCGCCCTCGGCAGCCGTGATATTGAGCTTTTGGATTGCCGTTCACGGTGGCGCGTTCGGATCCATCCAACTGATGAATGCTCAGTTCGATCCCCAGCGGTTTTCAGTCAGCGCGGTTTCCGCTCTTGAGAAGTGCGTCCGTCGCGGTCCGCTGCTGGCGCCCGACTACTGGGGTGGTTACTTGATCTATCGCCTCTATCCGAAAGCTCAAGTTGTGGTTGATGACCGCCACGACCTTTACGGCGAGCAATTCCTGAAGTCTTACTTGAAGATGATCCACGCCGAAGCGGGCTGGCACGACTTTCTCGATCAGTATCGGCCGCAATATATTCTTGTCCCCAAAGGCTCAGCTCTGGAGAGCATCCTGCTTGAAAACGGGGACTGGGCCCTGATCTACAGCGATGACACAGCGAGCATCTTCGCTGCCCGTGTTAGCCCGTAATGTCCGGCCGAGCGAAACTCGGCAGCATTTCAAGGTTGTGTGCCCGCTTTCTCGCGCGCTTTGCGCGAGAAGGAGCGTTTTGAGGAACGTGCTGTTCCTCCCTGTCCTCTGTGGTCAAAGATTTTCTTCTGCGACTTTTGAGTCACCGCGCCTGCTAAACTCTCTCCGTGCCGCGCCCCGCTCATCTCGAATGTACTCGGTGCCACGAACACTATCCCGCCGACCGCCCGCAAACCGTCTGCCCCAAAGATGGTGGAGTTCTCTACGCCCGCTACGATCTCGCCGCCATCAAGCAAACCTTCACGCCCGCATCCATCCTGCCCCTCGCCCCTACGATGTGGCGCTACGACGCCGTCCTTCCCGAAGCCCCACCCGCCACGCTCGGTGAAGGCTTTACTCCCTTGCTGCGGAGCCGCGAGTTTCCCAACGTCTTCATCAAAGACGAAGGCCTGAACCCAACCGGCTCCTTCAAAGCCCGGGGGCTCTCTGTCGCCGTTACCATGGCCCGCCACTTCGGCCTGAAGAAGCTTGTCATCCCCTCCGCCGGAAACGCCGCCAGCGCCCTCGCCGCTTACGCCGCCGCTGCCGGCATCGAAGCCCACATCTTCATGCCCAAAGATGTGCCCCTCGCCAACCGAGTCGAGTGTGATTACTATGGCGCGCACGTCACCCTGGTCGACGGCCTGATCTCCGACTGTGCCCGCAAAATCGCCGAACTGAAAGAAAAGCCCGACTGGTCCCGCGACGGCTGGTTCGACGTCTCAACCACTAAAGAGCCCTACCGCGTCGAAGGCAAAAAGACCATGGGCTACGAGGTCGCCGAACAACTCGGATGGAAACTTCCCGAGGGCATCATCTATCCCACTGGCGGCGGTGTCGGCCTGCTTGGCATGTGGAAGGCCTTTGACGAAATGGAACAATTGGGTTTTATCGGTTCGGAACGTCCGTACATGATCAGCGTGCAATCAGCGGGATGCGCTCCTGTTGTTAAAGCGTGGGATGAAGGTCGCGACTCGATCGAAATGTGGAGCAACGCTTCAACTCTAGCCGCCGGCCTGCGCGTTCCCAAACCTTACGCCGACTACCTGATTCTCGACATTCTGAAACAAAGCGGAGGCCTCGCCCTGGCCGTCACTGATTCCGAAATTCTCGACGCCGCGCGCCACTGGGCCAAAGTCGAGGGCATTTTCGCCGCACCGGAAGGCGCAGCCTCGCTCACAGCGTATCGAAAACTTCTTGCCAGCGAATTTTTTACTCCTGATGATACAGTTGTTCTCTTTAATACCGGCTCAGGTCTGAAGTATCTCGATGTGCTCGACACTCACGATGTGGGGCGGGCGCCCACGCCTGCCTCGCGTGCGATCGGGGGAATTATCGGCCCTTACTGAATTCGTTCGCGTCGTGACTGCAACTAACGCGGGAGAGTCCTATTTCGTCGGCAACAGAGTCACTCGCGGCGTCGTCGCAAAATCCTTTGCCGTTCCCCCCAGCACAAGCGGCCCTATCGCGCTAAAGACAATGCCGCGAGCGTCAGCCCGTGGCTCGGGAGTGTCCTGATCCACCGTCTCCCATCGATGATGGTGCACGTCATAGTCAAACGTCAGCGTCGATACCTCCGATGGCTGGCCATCGTACGCAACGCCGTTGTACGCGTGAGGAGTCGTTGTCCCGCCCGAAAATATAACCTTATGCTCGTGGTCGGACCCGCCGCTCGCCATGCCAAAGCGCCCCTTGCCCGGATGCGCGAGCAATTTGCTCCATTCGATCTTGTTGGGATTCTTATGATCGATCTTGCCCAGCCAGCATTCGTTTGACGGCACGTAGCGTGGCCCTCCGCTTGGTCCAGCTTTCGCTCCGTCGACGATCACGATGTTTTCGTCGGCGATGCCGCCCGCCAGCCCGAACACCGGAGTGCCGGGGAATGGAGTTGCCTGGTTCCAGTTGTCGGTTTGCGCATCGTAAACCTGCACACTGTTCACAGGGCCGTTGTTGGAGCGTCCGCCAATCAAATAGATATACCGATTGTGCGTAACGCCGATGACCGCACTGTCAACAGCGACGGGCATGTCTTTACTTCGGAACCATTTGCGATTTTGTGGCTCAAAGACATCTACATCCGGCACGTCAATTTCCCTGCCATCGCTATCGACCATGTAGCCGCCCATTAGAAACACGGCGTCTCGCATGCCAATCGCCGCCGCGCCGAGGCGGCCGACTGTTCCGGGCACCTGATGCCCCACCGTCCACTTGGGATGAGCTAGATTCAACACATACATCTGATTGGTGATATCGTCCCACGTCTTGCGCGGCCCAACGCCCATCATCGAATAAATTTCAAGGCCGCCCCTGATGCTGGCGACAGCGTTGCCGGAAACTGCAAATGGCATGGAGGGAATTTTTTTTTTCTCTTTCTCGGCGCCACACAACGCGACGGCGCAGAATAACAGGGCGAGGAATGAAGAGAGCTTCTTCATTTGACAGATATTATCGCAGGCGGCGCAGCAGATCCCTCTCCAGGTAATGGTGTTCGGGTTGAATTATCGGCCTTTCCTAGGCGACGTCATCCTGAGCGTAGGTTGACGCGTTTGCGCGGCGTCCGAGCCGCGCGCCAAAATCCCGAGCATAGCGAGGGACCTCAGCCGGAGCGAAGGATCTCCTGAAACGACCTGCTCGCCGCCATTCCTTACCCCGTTGGCGAAAACAGCGCTTCGGGAATGACACCGGATTCAGTGCGGATATCAAAACCGAGCCACTACTTACCCGTCAACTGCCGCGCAATCTTGCAATACAGCTCAATGGCCTCAACCAACTCTTTTTTTTCTATGAACTCGCCCTCGGTGTGGGCTACATGAATCGAACCGGGGCCGATCAACAGCGGCTCGCCCCAATTCGTCAGACGCGGAATATCGGTAGTGAATGCAGCAATCATCGTAGGCAGTCCGTCCACCGTGCGCAGGCGCACGAAAGGAAGCTCCAGAGGAAATTCGATTTTCACATCCTTGCCAGCCGTTGCCACGATCTCGCGGCGCAGATCGTGAGTGGGCCCGATCAGCCGGTACACCAGGTCTGCATGCGCGTGATCTGCGATGACATTGGGAGCGCGGCCGCCTTCGATCAAGCCAATATTCACCGTGCATGGGCCGATTTCAGAATCGCTCGGCAGCGGCATCGCCCGCAGCCGCGCAAGCGCCGCGATCAGCTTGTCGATGGCGGAATCGCCAAGCTCCGGATACGCCGAATGCGCCATGCGCCCCGAAGCCGTGACCTCAACCCGCAGAGTTCCTTTTGACGCGACGGCCACGCGGTTGTCGGTAGGCTCACCATTCACGAGATACTTGCTTCTGACCCTCTTGGCGGCCGCATAATCATTGGCGATCTTTGCGCCCAGACTGTCGCGTTCTTCCCCGGCAACGAAAAGAAGTCCAACATGAATTGACTCGCGCCGCAGTTGCTGAGCGGCAGCGACCTGCGCCGCGATAATGCCTTTCGCGTCGCAAGCGCCGCGCCCGTAAATTCGCGTTGCATCTTCGGAAGAAGGAACGAACGGCGGCACGGTGTCCATATGTGTTGAGAAAACCACCGCCGGATGCGGCTCTTCGGGCGACGTAGCGTACACATTGAACCGCTCGCCTTCGACCAGAATCTTGCGCGTTTGATATCCGACGCGGCAAAGCTCGCCATAAAGATAATGCCCAACCGCGGCTTCATTGCCCGAGATCGATTCAATGTCGATAAGTTGACGGGTCAGCGTGATCGCGTCCATGAAAAGAGAATAAACTAATGCGAGCCATCACAGGCCCGTGACGGTAGACAATTCAACCATCCGCTCCTTCTTCCTCGAAGGCCCCTCCGGCCGGCTCGAGGCCTTGCTGAACGCCGGTGCACACAATGCCACGCACGCGGCTGTCATCTGCCATCCTCATCCCTTGTTCGGCGGGACGCTGCATAACAAAGTCGTCTACCACACGATGAAAGCGCTGAACAGTTTCGGATTTCCCGTGCTGCGCTTCAACTTTCGCGGCGCAGGGCTGAGCCACGGTGAACACGATCAAGGCGCAGGCGAAGTCGATGACGTTCGAGCCGCGCTCGAATGGCTGGATGCGGAATATCGTCTGCCGCTAATCCTTGCTGGATTTTCTTTCGGGGCCGCCGTAGGTTTGCGGGCCGCATGTCCTGATGATCGCGTGAAAGCGCTGATCAGTTTGGGAACTCCTGTCGCGACTTTAGCGGCCGGCGACGAAGTGCCTCGCGAATACACGTTCGCTTTTCTGAGTGCCTGCCGCAAGCCAAAGCTATTCGTGAGTGGCTCGCGAGATCAGTTCGGCCCGCGCGCAAAACTGGAAGCAGTGCTCGCAGTGGCCGCTGAGCCAAAGAAGTTGGTCATCATCGAAGGCGCAGATCACTTCTTTGAAGGAAAGCTCAGGGAATTGAGGCAGACGATTAAAGAGTGGGTAAGCGAAGCTATCGTTTCTTAGCGCCGTGCGTCGGCTGGTTCGCCGTTTCAGGGGTGCGCAGATTTGCGGCCTAAGGCAAGCCTCATGGACCTCTGTTCCCGGCCGACACGCTCGCGTAATAGCGCGCATAATATTTCTTATGCAACCGGAGAAAAGTGTCCGTCGGTTGAAGACGTATGCCGGCGCTCAAGGCTATGTCTACCAGTACTATTTCGTCGGCCAGCGCCCGGCATTGGCAGAAGATCCCGAAGCGCCGGCCACGGAATTTATCTTCGACGTGACCTCAGACCGCAAGCTGACCTATGCAATCAGCGTATTTTTGGGGGAAGGACCGGTCACGACGTGGGCGGCTGCTCACGGACGTCCGCTGACAGAAGCAGAACAGTACGCTGCTGCCAAGCTGCGTTTATTTCGCGCTTTTGACGAACTGGATGACATAAAAAGTCAGGGGCGTCGGTTTTCAATCGATGGACCATATCTCGAAGAGATGCTTGCCGGCATAGGCATTGAATAGCTGCAAGCGGGGGGAGGGTGTGATTCACATCACATCCTCCAGTGACGCTCGCCGTTTCTTCCCGCCCTATTCCCTTTGCAGAATATAATGCGTGGAAAGGATGGGGGTTCGCCTGATCGTCGAAAGGCTGGATCGTCAAGAAGTAAGAGAGCAGTACCTTTTGGCAGCTTGCATTAAACTTTGCGGACTCTGATACTTACCTCACCTATGCCATTGCTTTGGTTGCGCTTTGCGCTGGCTTGCTACTTTATCGGGCTGGTCTATGCATTTTTTGCCCTCAGGCGCACCAGCGAGCTTTTCAGCCGTATCGCGCTCCATGCCGCCAGCCTGGGCATGGTTTTTCATTTCGTTTCTCTGGTTGAGCTTTTTCTTTCCGGACAGGTACTTTGGGCTTTAGGTCACAACGGCGAGTCGCTCCTGGGTTTTCTCTCGATGACGTTTTTCATGATCATCTACGCGATCTATAAGACGACTTCGCCTGGGGTGGTCGTATTCCCATTTGTTTTCTTTCTGACTTTTGTGGCCGCCGTGGATCAGCAACCGGTGCTGCTTACGTCTTTCGTGAAGCACAAAGGGTGGCTGATTGCCCACATCATTTTAATCTTCACCGGATACGCAGCCCTCGTCTTGAGTTTCGGCGCCAGCTTGCTTTATCTGCTGCAAGAGCGCCGACTGAAGGCGAAAAAGCCGAGCAGCCTGATTTCTTTTCTCCCTGCGCTCGAAACCATCGATCAGATCGGCTACCGCTCTCTGCTCTTAGGCTTCCCGTTCATGACTTTAGGTCTGATCACCGGCTCAATCGTCGCCATATCGGCCTACGGCCATGTGGACTTCAAAGATCCCAAAATCCTGCTCTCGATTTTGATGTGGGTCGTGTACATGATCATGGTGTTCACCCGCTGGAACTCAGGGTGGCGCGGACGCCGCGCAGCAGTACTGGCAACTGTCACGGTTGTTGCCGCGATTGTGGCGTGGGCGGCAAATTATTTCTCGACGATTCACAGGTTTGCCTCATGAGATACCAGCTTATCGGCGTGAACCACAAGAGCGCTCCGCTCGAAGTCCGCGAGCGGCTGGCGATTCCTGAATCGAAGCTGCCCGATTGCTGCCGCGATCTCACCGCACATCCGGGAATCGAAGAGGCCATGATCATCTCCACCTGCAATCGTGTCGAGCTGGTAACGCACACAACCAACGGTTCGGCCGATCTACGGGGATTTTTGCATGACCACTTCCATCTGAAGGCCGAAGATCTCGATCCACATTTGTATGAATTCCGCGAAAAGGATGCGGTGCGGCACGTGTTCCGCGTAGCTTCGAGCCTGGATTCCATGGTGGTAGGTGAGGCCCAGATTCTAGGCCAGGTCAAAGAAGCCTACGCAACGGCCCGCGCCGTCGGAGCGCTACGCGGGCAGTTGGATCAGCTTTTTTCACGCGCTTTTGCTGTGGCCAAGCGCGTGCGGACTGAAACAGCTGTTGGATCGTCCTCGGTTTCGATCGCTTCAGTCGCGGTCGAGCTTGCCAAGAAGATTTTCGGCAGTTTGCATGGCAAGAATGTCTTCATCGTCGGCGCGGGCAAGATGAGCGAGCTGGCGGCCCGCCATCTCATGGCTCACGGCTGCGGCTCGATCTTTGTTGCCAACCGCACCTACGATCGGGCGATTGGGCTGGCACAGAGATTTAACGGGCAGGCGATCAAGTTTGAGGATTTATACAACTCCTGCGACCGCGCCGATATCGTCATCACTTCCACAGGCGCGCCGCATGCCATTTTCCGCCGCGAGCACGGCGAGCAATTTCTTTCGCGCCGCAAGAACCGGCCTATGTTCTTCATCGACATTGCGGTTCCGCGCGACGTCGCCGCCGAAATGGCCGATCTCGACGGCATCTTCGTCTATGACATCGACGATTTACAGCAAGCGGTGTCGAGCCACGTCGCCGACCGCCGCAAAGAGGCCGAGCGCGCCGAAGCCATCATCGCGGCGGAAGTCGAGAAATTCGAAGCCCGGACGCACACGCTCGACGTAGTGCCGACCATCGTTTCCTTGCAGGATCATTTGGAGACAATCCGCCAGGCGGAAATCGACCGTGTGCGCGGCCGCATGGGCGCACTTACGCCGGAGCAGGAAATGGCGGTCGAAGCCCTGACGCGGGGCATCATCAATAAAGTGATGCACACGCCCATTACGACGTTGAAGTCCGCGGCAAGGGAATCAGAGGCGACAACGGTAATCGATGTTGTGCGCCGGCTGTTTAATCTCCAGTTAAAACAACAAGCTGCCCCGCAGCCTTCAGGCAAGAAAGACGAAGTGGGGACGCGCCAGTAATGGCCTACCTCCGTATCGGCTCTCGCGGCTCGCAACTCGCCCTCTGGCAAGCCAATCACATCTCCGCGCTCCTCCGCGCCCGCGGACACGAAGTTGAAATCGAAATCATCCACACCACCGGCGACAAAATTACTGACGTTGCGCTCGCCAAAGTCGGCACCAAGGGCATGTTTACTAAAGAGATCGAAGAAGCGCTCGCTGCTGGGCGCGTCGATCTCGCCGTGCATTCGCTCAAAGACCTGCCCACCGAACTTCCGCCCGGCTTCGAAATCGCCGCGATCACAGAAAGACAGGATCCGCGCGACGCTTTCTGCTCGCGTCGCTACTTGGATATCAACGACCTGCCAAACGGCGCGCGCATCGGCACTTCCAGCCTGCGACGCCAGGCGCAACTCAAGGCCATTCGTCCCGATCTCGCAATTCATCCTTTGCGCGGCAATGTTGATACTCGTTTGCGCAAACTGGAACAGGGTGAATATGATGCAGTTATTCTTGCCTCCGCCGGTCTGAAGCGCTTAGGCAAAACAGAATTAATCAAGCAGATCATTCCCACCGAGATCATGTGCCCCGCCGCGGGACAGGGGGCGTTGGGCATTGAAATTCGTGAAGGCGACGCGAAGACACGCGATCTGCTGAAATTCCTCGATGACCCAAAAGCCCGCGCTGCCACAACCTGCGAACGGGCCTTGCTCAACAGTCTCGGGGGAGGTTGCCAGGTCCCCATCGGCGCATTTGCGGAGATGCGGAACGGCAAACTCCATCTCGAATCCCTGGTCGCCGACCCCGATGGCTCCCGACTCCTGCGCGATTCCCGTGATGGCAATTTCGAAGATCCCGAAAAACTCGGCACCGACACCGGCGCCGCCCTGCTCGCCCGCGGTGGAAACAAAATTCTCGAGGCCGTCTATGGCCGTGGCATCGCGGTACTGCCGCAATCGTGAACGCAAATGAAAGCTCGCTCCGTCCTCCTCCGACTTCTGGGTGGCGCCAAAGATTCCCGCGCGCTGAGCCGCTGGATCAACCTCTACCCGCCTTTCCTCGGTGCGGGCATTCGTGTCGTCCGCATTGCTCCCGACATGAAAGCGGTCGACGTGGAAATGAAGCTGCGCTGGTGGAATGCCAACTACGTCGGCACGCAGTTCGGCGGGTCGCTCTTTGCTATGACCGATCCGTTCTATATGCTCATGTTGATGCATCATCTCGGCCGCGACTACCTTGTCTGGGATAAGTCGGCGACCATCCGCTATCGCAAACCGGGCCGCGGCACCATGCGCGCGGAATTTCGCCTCAACGATAGCCAGATCGACGACATTCGAGAGAAACTGAAGACGCTGCCGAAATATGAGCCGGTGTTTACCGTCGAAGTGAAAGATGAGCAGAGTGTAGTCATTGCGGAAGTGGAAAAGCTCTTACATGTCCGCCTGAAGGAAGCTGTCCTCCAGCCAACCGGCGATAGAACGCGGCCCACGCCGTGAGGTGTGGGAAGAAAATCTAATCGATGAACCAGCCCGAAGGGGCGAAAGAAACTCACTCCGTGTACATCCCCGAACACTTCCGCGTACGCCGCCACGAAGACGCCATAGCCTTCATGCGCGCGAATCCGTTTACCATTCTGATCTCTTCTACTGACGAGGGCCCCTACGCGACGCACCTGTCGCTGTTCGTCGATGGTTCTGGCGAAAAGCTGCTTCTGCGCGGCCACGTCGCCAAGGCCAACCCGCACTGGCAATATCTGAAACAGCAGCCGCAATGTCTTACGATTTTTCACGGACCGCACGCTTACATTTCGCCCAGTAACTACACGGCTCGCGAAAGCGTTCCTACGTGGAACTATGCCGCCGTGCATGTGTATGGAGAGGCCCGCATTTTCTCATCCGAATCCGACGTTCACCTGATGCTCGAAGAACTCATCCAAACCTTCGAGCCTCCCTATCGCGAACAGTGGGAGAGTTTAAGACAAACCTTTCGCGAAAACATGCTGCACAGTATCGTGGGCTTCGAAATCACTGCGAGTCGAATTGAAGGCAAGTTCAAACTTAGCCAGAATCGTCCTCGTCCCGATCAGGCGAACGTGATGGCGTCGCTTGAAAAATCCGCAGATTCGACGGCTTCGGGGGTTGCGCGGATGATGAAGGATCTGAACCTCGGCAAAATTGCCGAGAAGAAGAGCGAATGAGACGGCAGATTACACGCGCAGAATCCAAGCCGCTTTCGGGCGTGCGCGTGCTGGTGGGCCGTGCCCGCCATCAGGCGGGAGCGCTTTCGGCAGAGCTGCGCAAGCTGGGCGCGACAGTAATCGAAATTCCTTTCATCCAAATCCGCAAGCCGCGGAGCTTCCAGCCACTCGATTCTGCGCTGAAGAATTTGAAGAACTACGACTGGCTCATCCTCACCAGCGTAAACGGCGTTGAGGCGATGTGGGAGCGAATGGAAAAGCTAGCCCTGGCAAAAACGGATCTCGCGAAGATTCGCATGGCCGCCATCGGCCCGGCTACAAAAAAGGCCATTGAACAACGAGGAACGAAAGTTGACGTTGTCCCGAAAGAATATGTCGCCGAATCGGTCGTCCGCAGCCTGAAAAATAAGGTGAAAGGGAAGCGGGTCCTGCTGGTGCGCGCCAAAGTCGCCCGTGACGTCATCCCGCGCGAGTTGCGAAAAGCTGGAGCAGAAATCGATGTCGCCGAAGCGTACGAAACCGTGGTTCCCCAATCTTCCCAAAAGCGGTTGCAAGCGGCGCTTAAGGATCCGAAGCGCCGCCCACACGTGGTCACGTTTACCAGTTCTTCGACTGTAAGAAATTTCGCGGAATTATCAGGCGTGGGCAGGAAAACCGCATCCAACCTCGATGGCGTTCAAATGGCCTCCATCGGCCCCGTGACTTCTTCAACTCTGCGGGAATTTAATTTACCCGTAGATATTGCTGCCAAGGAATTCACCATCCCCGGGCTCATCGATGCCATTGTGCGCTCCGTAGCGAAGCGCATGACTACTCGTTGAGCGAGCAACTGCAATCTGCCGGGACAACATGGGCCAATAAGAAATCGGCCACGCGCTTATATGCATCGATCTGGTTTTCTACTCGTGCAAAGCCGTGGCCTTCATTGTCGTAAATTTTGTACTCTACGGTCCCACCACGTTTATTGATCGCGTCCACCACCTGCTGCGTCTCTTCCTTCGGGCAGCGCGGATCATGCCCTCCCGCCAGCAGCAATAAGGGCGCTTTGATCTGGTCTATAAAGTTAATCGGCGAGCGGTCTTCATACAAGGCTTTGTTCTTGACCGGATCGCCCATCGTCGCCAGGTCCGATTGCTGAAGCACTGGATCTTCATTTTCGATTTCCGTAAACCAGTTTACGAAGGGCACAATCGGCACACCAGCGGCCCAAAGGTCGGGAGCCTTGGTCACCGACATCATGCTTAGATATCCTCCGTAGCTGCCGCCCATCACTGCGATTTTTTTCGGATCGAGATGACCGGTTTGCTTGATCCAATCCACACCGGCCAGCACGTCCTGCAAATCTCCGCCGCCCATGTCGAACAGATTGGCTTGCTGAAATTCCTTTCCGTATCCGGTCGATCCGCGATAATTGGGCGCGAGCACCATGTATCCTTGATTCACCGCGAACTGCACGAAGCGGTTGAACGAATTCATGGTCTGCGCCGCGGGTCCGCCATGAATGTAAACGATGGCCGCGTTCTGCCCGTTGCGCGCCATGTTGTAGGGCACATATAAGAAGGCTGAGATCGTCCATTTCCCGTCGCGACTCGGATAATGCACCAGATATGGCTCGACCATATCTTCCGAGCGCACACCTCCAATCAGCGAATGCGTGATCTGATGCGACTTGCCGGTCGCGAGCGTATAAACCCAAAGATCGCCCGGAGCGGTCGGGCCGTTGTGAAAGTAAAGGAGCCGCGAGCCGTCTTTGGTAAAGGCAGAGTGTCCACCAACGGGCTCATTCACCCCCTTAGGGAACGACAATGCGGTCGATTTACCAGTTGCGAGATCGTGCAGATAGATATCTTTATTACCGTCGACATTTGCGGTGAACGTGATGCGCTTGCCATCGGGAGAAAATTCAGCGGCGCGAATTTCCCATTTATCCCTTGTGACCCACGAAATGTTTTTCGTCGCAATTTCCAGCAAGCCGGCATTGTCGTAGCCATTTCCGGCATTGGACGTGATCAGCACATGCTTGCCATCGGGAGAGATGTCATGGTTCGAGTAAATCTTTTCTCCCTCATGCGGCGTCAGCAGTGTACTTTGACCCGTCGCGACGTCGACGATAAAAATGTTCGAATCTGTACCCTTGGCCTGTTCCTGCGTGTAGACGATGTATTTGCCGTCCTTCGACCACACCGGATTCGAATTGCGCTTGTCCTGAGGCGTGCCCGTCGTCAGGTGCTTCACCTCGCGCATCAGTGTGTCGTAGATATCGATTTCGTACGCCGCAGAAGTCTTCGGCTTGACGAGATACGCGAGATAGCGTCCGTCGGGTGACCAGGTTGGGTCGATTTCCGAGATCTCACGCGTGTTTGTGAGATTCACGACTTTGCCGGTCTTAGGCGAAATCAGAAAAATGTCCCACAGCTCGTCGCCATCGTAGTCCGATTGATAGGCGATCCACTTGCCGTCCGGCGACCATGCCGGCAAGGCTTCTCGCTGATCGCTGACTGTGAGTTGCGTTGGCCATCCGCCTTCGGCAGAAACAACCCAAATGTTGTTGCGACCGCTCATGTTGGAAATAAATGCAATGCTCTTGCCGTCGGGCGACCAGGTTGGCCGCCCGATCTGCCGCGTCATGTAGAGCTTCTCGATGGTCAAACTTTTAGGTTCGACCTGCGCATTGGGCTTGGACGCGACCTGCTTGGGATCGGTGATGGCTTGAGGTGCAGGCAAGGTTTGAGCGGCAACTATGCTTTCAGCGAGAACAGTGCTCATAAGAATGACGATAGCAAATGGGATCGAAGTGCGCATGGCAGCGGTGACCGTTTAGTGGGATCGAAGCGAAAGTGTAGCAGAGGTGACACGCGAAAGTTCGGACGGTGGGGTCTTGCAGGAAGCAAGTCCGGCACTTCCACGTACTCGTTTTTCGGCGTAGCGTGTACTGGCCGAAGCCCGATAGCTGAAGGACTCTTATGACTCATTCCCAACTTGTGCAAAAAGCCGTCCGCTGGCTGCGCAACTACCGCTGCGGAGTCATCCTCTCGGAGCAGGCCTGCGTCAGCGGGGAGATGCCCGACGCAATCGGCTGGAAGCGCGCCTGCCATTCCGTGCTCGTCGAATGCAAAATCAGCCGCTCCGACTTTCTTGCCGACCGCGCCAAACCCTTCCGCCTGAAACCGAATCGGGGAGTCGGCTGCGAGCGCTTCTATCTTGTTCCTGTTGGACTAATCAATATCGAAGAATTGCCGCAAGGATGGGGACTGCTCGAAGTCGTTCGCGGAAAGATCCAAATGACCCTGCCTTCCGCGAAAAACCTGCGCAGCGCTTATGGATTTCGCTGTGAGATGAATCTGCTGTTGGCCAGCCTGCGCCGCGTCGAACTCCGCATCGAACCGCAAAGCATTACCGATTTTCTAAAATGGAAGAACCGCATGGCCGAGTACAATCGCGGCTCACTGCCTGAAGGATTGATCCCCGCGGAACAAGAATTCAACGTCTTCCTGGAAAACGAAGCCGAACTCACAACGGAGCAGACCAACTGACCGCGGGCGTAATCGGACAGCCCCTTCGGCTTCCTCTCTCTACGTTCGGAGTCTCTCAGGGCAGGCTAGGGGCGGCTGTCCCTACATGGACGGTTTACAGCTCCCGCCGTCCTTCCATGGCCTTGAGCATCGTGATCTCGTCTGTGTATTCGATGTCGCTGCCGACGGGGATGCCCATTGCAATGCGCGTCACCTTCAGGCCGGTGCGCTTGAGTTGCTGCGAGAGATAAGTTGCCGTGGCCTCGCCTTCGACGGTGGGATTAGTCGCGATGATCACCTCATCGACGTTGCCGGAATCGACACGGCTAAGGAGATTGGCAATGCGCAACTGCTCGGGGCCGATGCCTTGAAGCGGCGAAATCGATCCGTGCAGCACGTGATAAACCCCGTTGAAGTGCTTGGTTTTTTCGATGGCGGCAATGTTCGTCGGTTCTTCGACCACGCACACCAGCCGCTGGTTGCGCGTTGCGCTGGTGCAGTAAGTGCACGGGTCGACGTCGGTGATGTTGTTACAGACTGAGCACAACCGGAGGCTGGACTTCACATCGCGCACCGCGGCCGCCAGCGCTTCGGCGTCTTCATCACTTGCACGCAGGATGTGGAATGCGAGGCGCTGCGCGCTTTTCGTACCCACGCCTGGGAGCTTTTTCAGCTCATCAATCAGGCGCGACATGGGCTCAGCGAAACGAGACATGGGATTGAGCAATTGAACGATTCAGTGATTGTGTGATTTGTAATTGGGATTCTCTACAGTCCCAAGCCGCCGAGCATTCCCCCCAGAGTCGATTGCATCTGCGCATCGACCTTGCGGGAAGCCTCATTCACGGCGGCAAGAACCAGATCCTGAAGCATTTCGACATCGCCCGATTTTACCGCTTCGGGATCGATGCGCAGGCTGAGCAGTTGTTTGCGACCATCCATCTTGGCCGTGACCGTGCCGCCGCCCGAGGAAGCCTCGACGACCGTTTCCTGCATTTTCTTCTGCAAAGTCTCGTACTGCGACTTTGCCTTCGACATCAGTTCTTGCAGATTGAATCCGCCCATAAGACAAATTTTTTAATTTTGTAATTTGAAAACTGGTATGACTCTCAATCATGCCCGGAGGAGCCAAAGAACATTACCCGATTACAAAATTACTAAATTTCCTCATCTTTTTTCCCGATAATCGATCACTGTGCGAATCTCGGCGCCAAATTTTTCCTGAAGACGCCGTACGACCGCGTCCTGCTCGGCCCGGCTGCGGCCGCTGCCCGCTGCGCTGGTCACGCTTGATCTCGTCCCATTGCCCTTTTGCGCAGAGCTTGCGCCAGGAACAATTTTCAATTTCACCGCTCGGCCAAAGACTCCGCTGGCAGCCGCAATCGCCAGCCGCCTCGCTTCCGCCCCCACCGACATGTCGATGATGCTCTGTGAATCCGAAACTTTGATGACGAGCTCATTGCCCTCGACCGCCCAGTCACCCGCTTCTAGCATCGATACCAGAATTCGCTGATTGTTCTCGGCGAGCGCCTGGAGTACCGCACCCTTGAGCTTTTCCAGCGGTTCGCCTGAGTCCGGCGCGGTGGCCTGCGCAGTCTCCTGCGCCTGCGGTTGCTCATTTTCCCGAACCTCGGATTTCTGTACAGGTTCGAGCTGAGAATCGATCTGCGTTTCGCTCACATTCTGTGGAGCGACTGCGCCCATGATGACACGAGCCGAACTTCCTGCGGCAACGACAGCCCGGGGCCCTGCTGAGGCAGAGTCCGAAACATCTTCTTGCCGGGGACCACTCTTCCGCGCCGAATCTGCCGCGAAGGGTGAAACTTGGTTTCCGCGCGGGTGTACAACCGCAGAACCCGAACTCACAATCGCAGGCCGGGCAGCAGCTCGCGGTAAAGGAGATCCGGTGCCACCCGCGCTCGTCGCACTGCCGATTTCGCTCAGCAGTTGCTCGATCGGCACCAGCTTCTGCGCGTGCGCCATCTTCAGCAGTCCCAATTCAAGGTGGAAGCGCTGCTCCTGCTTATAGCCCAGCTCGCTATGAGTGCGAAGCATGATCTGCAAATGCCGTGCGAGGTCTTCCTCGCCAAACAGATCGGCCACGCGCATCACGCGCTCGCGTTCTTCGCTCGAAATCTGAAGCAAGGAAGAGTCCTTTCCCGCAACTTTGGCGACGGTGGCATTGCGCAGGAAACGAACCATCTGCCGTGCGAAATGCACCGGGCTGTGGCCTTCGCTAATGAGGTGGTCGATTTGGCGGAGAACCTCATCGCTCGCGCCGCGCGCGACGGCCTGCATGACCTCTTCGAGAATATGTGCAGGCGCCGCGCCCACGAGATTGCGCACTGATTCTGCTGTGACCCTGCCGCCGCAACATGCGATCGCCTGATCGAGAATCGAGAGCGCGTCACGCATCGATCCATCGCCTGCTTCGGCAAGCAATGCCAACGCCTCATCATCGGCCTCGATTTGTTCCCTGCCGATCAGGTCACGCAATTGTCCAACGATGTCATCGAACTTCACCGCGCGAAAGCTGAAGTGCTGGCAGCGTGAGCGGATGGTCTGCGGAATATCTTCCGGCTGCGTCGTCGCGAGCATGAAAACAATATGCTCAGGAGGTTCTTCCAGGGTCTTCAGCAGGGCATTGAATGCGGCGTCGGTGATCTGGTGCGCTTCATCGAGAATGTAGATTTTGAAGCGGTCGCGCGCCGGCCGGTAGCGCGCAGCCTCACGCAATTCACGAATTTCGTCGATGCCGCGGTTGGTCGCGGCATCGATTTCGATCACATCCACGGAATTTCCCGCGCGAATTTCAGTGCACGACTCGCACACGCCGCAAGGCTCCACTACCGGCTGGTCAGAAGACCGGCAGTTGAGTGCTGCGGCCAGAATGCGGGCGACCGTGGTTTTGCCAATGCCGCGATGGCCGCTGAAAATATAGCCATGCGCCGTGCGTCCTTGTTCGAGTGCATTCCGAAGAGTGCGCGTGACGTGCTCTTGTCCGATGACCTCGGAGAACTTCTGGGGACGGTATTTGCGCGCCAGGACGGTATAGCTCATGAGCCGGAAAATTTGATTATACGTGATAGCGCTCGCCGTCCGAACTCGACGGTTTGCCATTGGGGCCAATACTCCCGCACAGCGACTACCGTTTGCTAAAACCGCCAACAGAGGATACGCTGGAGCGTTAGTTCCGACGCGAGGGCGAGAATCATGCAACTGAAACTGTCAACGCGAACTAAGGATGGAGTGCTAATTTTCGATTGCATGGGTCGTATCGTATTCGGCGATGAGGCCATGCTCCTGCGGGAGCAAGTCAAGAAAGCGCTTCCAGCAAACAAGAAAATCATCCTGAACCTTGGTGAAATCAGCTACATCGACTCTGGCGGGCTGGGCACGCTGGTTGCGCTGCATACATCTGCCTTCAATGCCGGCGGCGCCATCAAGCTGGTCAATTTGACAAAACGAGTAGACGATGTCCTGCAGGTAACAAAACTGGTCACTGTGTTTGCTGTTTACAATTCCGAAGCGGAAGCCCTTGAATCCTTTCGCAACGCCGCATAGGCACAGGCTTCTATTTCCCCGCAGGCGTAAATCGCTTCTCAGCCGTCCAGATCTCGACTGGAACCGCAATCTGCTATGAAGAAAAGAAATCCTCAGCCGGATGGCGCCGCGAAATTGCGGATGCGCATTGAGGCGGCAATCCGCCGCATTCCCCGCGGGAAGGTTTCAACCTACGGAGCGGTGGCGCGTGCCGCAGGAATACCGCGAGGTGCGCGGCTTGTGGCGCGAGTCTTGCATCGCGGATATGGATTGCCTTGGCAGCGGGTGCTTGGCGCAGGTGGTGAGATCAAGCTGCGCGGGGACTCAGCAATCGAACAACGACTGCGGCTCGAGGCCGAGGGCGTGCGCTTTCGCGGTCGCACGGTGGATATGAAGCAGTGTGAGTTCAGGCTTGGGCCAACGGACAGGAAAAAATAGCCGGCTGCCAACGGCTAACGGCCAATGACTATCGATCGATCTTGAATTGCTCGTCAATCTCCACTTGATATCCCGTAACTAATTTATTCGTCTCATTCGCCATTCCGATTACCGCCATCAGCTCATTAAACATCGCGTCGGTCATACCCTTCTTTTGCGCTGACACAGTATGTGAAGCGATACAATAGGCGCACTGGTTGGTGACGCTGACTGCCACGTAAATCATTTCCTTGGTCAGCGGATCAAGCGCGCCCGGCGCCATGATTTGCTTGATGCATTCCCACGTACGCTTTAACGTGGCGGGATCGTGGGCGATGGCCTTCCAGAAATTATTGACCCAGCCGGTTTTGCGTGTTGCCATAATGTCGTCATAAACCGCGCGCACTTCCGGACTGGCGTCGTTGTATTCGATGAGTCCAAGTGTTGCCATGAGTTCCCAAAACCCCCCAAGAATAGTTCACCACGGAGACACGGGGTCACAGAGAAAACCTTTTGGGGTTTTAATTTTCTACGATTTTAGGTTTTCTCTGTGTCTCTGTGAGTCTGTGGTGAAAAATTATTTCGGCAATTCACCGTTCAGCAGCTTGCCCAACTCTGCCGCCGGTACTCGCACTCCAACGTAGAACTGGCCGAATAGCGCATACACGGCACTGACCTGATCGAAGCGCATTTCGTAAATCAGCTTCTTGAAGATGAGTGGATCATCGGCGAACAAATCAACGCCCCACTCCCAATCGTCGAAACCTATCGAGCCGGTAATGATCTGCTTGACTTCGCCTGCGTAACGCCGGCCGACGAGGCCGTGTTCATTCATCTGGCGGGCGCGCTCTTCGATGGGCAGCGTGTACCAGTTTTGCTCTTCACCGCGCCGGCGATCCATGGGATAAAAGCAGATGTAGCGGTTCGGCGGTATCTCGGGAAAGAGCCGCGGATGCATGGCCTCGCGATGCCGGTTAAGCTTGCATTCGATCTCCGCCTTCCACTGATCGGAGTGCGGCTGAATGCCCTGGTCGGTAAGCTCCTTGTAGATTTTGATGGTGGAGTCGTAGAGGCCAAGCTCGATGATCGACAAGTAAGACGATGTCGTCTCGAGATAGTCGCTGAGCCGCAGGTTGGCGATTTTCAATTCGGCTTGATTGAGTTCGGCGAAGGATTTTCGAAAATGCACGAACAGTAGATCGCCCTTGTGGCCGATCAGCGAATAAAGCGCCGACTGGCCGGCGGAGCCTTTTTCCATCTCACCCAAAATACTGGCGGCCTCGGCGGCGATGGAAGCGCGTTCCGCTTCAGGGAGCGCCCGCCAGGCGCTGCGGCGAAAGCGCATCATCTGATGCAGCACGCTGTAGCCTTCGGCGGTCAGCGGGACGGCCGGGATATCGGCGGAAGTCGTATGCGGAGCTTGATGAGTTGTGGCAGTCATGGGTTTCTCAGGGTAAGCGCTCATCATTCAGTCAAAATTTCGGATCTACCGTGAAAAAGTCTTTACCCTGCGTTCTTCGCGGCCTTGCTTCGCGAACTCTGCGGTTAAGGCTTTTTGACGCAAGCGTCAATTTCGTAGAGAAGCCGTCTTCAATGGGAAGAGCCGCCACCCCGCATCCATTGTACGCAACTGTTGCGAGGGCAGCGAGTGGGGCTTTTACAATAGTGCATGACTGCACGTACAGCAATCATGTGGAAGCTGACCTCCCTTCCTTGCGTCATCCTGCTTTCATCGATGACGCTCACAGCCCAGTCTCAACGCCTCTGGGTTCTGCGCGCCCCCGGCGAGGCTGTCGAGTACGACCCGACGACATTTATCCAGAAGCAGGTGGTGAAAGTCCCCGCCGAAACACTCGAATCACCAAAATATTTCCTGATCAACCATTCCGGCCAGATGCTGTTTGCTTCTCCTGTGTGGCTGCCTCTGGCCGAAGGCGATGTCGCTGCCAACCGCAAAATCTGGTTCTGGGACGGGCACGTCGCCAGCACGCTCACCCGCGACGTATCGCGCACTACGGCGACCACGGGGTCAAATTTGGCCATTACCGAATCCGCTCCTGCGCCTTACCTTGCACAAGACGGCAGGTACCTCTATTGGTTTTCCAATGAGGCGCGGCGCTTGCAGCGTGATGGCGTAGACCTTTCCACCAAAACGACATGGCAAGCCTGGCGCAGTGATCTAGCGGGAGCAGACCGCCAAGACCTGGCCTCGATTACGCTACCCGAGTGCCCTTGTCCGACGGGCGGCTGCGAAGAAACTTGCCCCCATGGCAACGTGTGGATTCCAGATGACGGCATAGGAAAGTTTTTTCTGTTGACGCAGTTTGCCGCCGGCAAGACGCAGCCGACTTACGAATCGACCACACTTTATCAAGAGAACGCAGGCAAATGGAGCGCAACGCCGCTCGATCTGCCGTTGCGCCGCATTCTTGATGCTCGGAACGCAAGCGCAATTCTTGAAGCAATTCCGGACACCGGTTGCTGCGGATGGGCCAACCAGAGCGACGATCAAACGGTGCTGCACCTTGGCGGCAAGACGATTGTGATTTTTGACGAGCTGAGCACGTTTAACAATCCCGATTATGACGTCAGCTTCTATACCGAAAATGCCAAGCTTTCTCCCGATATGAGCCAGGTTGCATTCACCATGGTTGCTACGTCCCAGCCGAATAAGCCAATTCAGCTTGCCGAGCAGGGACAGGCTAATCCGGAAGAGTCGCAGAGGATTCGCAAGGCTTTGCTGAATCTGCCAGCGGTTGAGGTAAAAAGTACGCAAGATTCGTCGCGGCGACTAGCGCATGTCCCGCGCGCCAGTCTCGTGGGCTGGATCAGCGAGAGAGAGATTTTGATTGTAGAAGAGGATGTTTTAGTTGGGTACAACGTGGCAACTGGGGCGCGGAGGAAGTCGAGTATCCATGTCGAGGATGCGGGACACGTGTTCTTGCGGTGAAATTTCGCCACCCAGTGGGAAGATCGGATTAAAGTCGAATCGCCCCGGGATTTTTTTGCACATAATAAGGGTTTCCCTTATTATGTGAGCATGAACATTACCCTCTCTTTGGATGAAAAGCTGGTCAAAGACGTGCGCAAGATCGCGGTCGAACGGGATACGACTTTGACTGGGCTGGTGCGTGATTATCTACAAAACCTCGCGAGAGAACACGCCACCTCCGGCAGGAAGCGGCGTGAACGCGAAGCCTTGGAGCGGAGTTTCAGTCAATTCCAGTACCGCGTAGGAAAGAAGACTTGGCGGCGGGAAGACCTCTATGTTCGGTCCTGACTTTCTTGACACCAATGTGTTCGTCTATGCGTATGATGTCAGCGACCGGATGAAGCAACGCATAGCGCAGGATCTGGTCAGAAGAGCGGTTGCAGGAGAGTTAGTTGTCTCAACACAAGTGCTGGCAGAGTTTGCAGCGACACTGCTTTACAAAGTTACTCCTCCCGCGCCTGTCCATGACGTCCTTGCCCTCTTAGACACGTTCGCACCTATCCGGACGATTACCGCTGACAGCGAGATTGTACGTCGCGCGGTAGAGGCGCACGCGAAGTACGGACTGCATTTCTATGATGGTATGATCGTAGCGGCAGCGGAACGCGCCGGGTGCGAAAGAATCTTGTCCGAAGACTTAAACACCGGCCAGAAGTACTTTGGGGTCGCGGTTGCTAATCCTTTCCGATAATCTACGGGCGGGATTTAGGCGACAGTCAAGGTTCCCTTTCTTTTTGATTACTTCATTCTGTGGAAGCAGCAAGAACCCTTTTGGGCCCTCATCTTCTGATTTTTCTCCCCCCGGTCTCAGCAGCAAATCCTGATAATCAAAGCTGAAATCGGCCAGCGGAGAAACTGCCTGCGTCTTCGCGCTCTCAATGCTTCTGTCGGGCTAACTAGGAGACGCGCCGCATCTACTTCTTTTTCCAAAACCTGCCTACTCCGAGGCGCACCTGCACGGTGTTGAGCCCCGGATTCGGGCTGGCCAGTCCCGCATTCGAGATATGCAGATAACGCACCTCCACGCTCCAGTTGTACCTCGGGCCGAGCACGTGCGTGCCCAGAGCAGCGGCGGAGGTAAAGTTGACGTCATTCGTGTACGTGGGCACATTGTGGTCGCTGAACAGCGTGCCGCCGCTCAGCTCAAGATAAGGCGAAAGACATCCGCGGCGGTCAAAATTCCACTTAAGACCGAACGGGTTAAATCCCACACCATACGCAGTGTTGGCCGGCTGAAAAATCAGATATGCCGGCTCGGCATCGATCACGTATTCGAATCGTCCGCGCAAAAAGCTGGGCAGATGCAAGCCGGTCAGAATCCATCCATAGCGCAGGCCGACATCGAAGATTCCCGTGCGCGACGTGCCGCCGGGAACCGAATGTCCGCCGCCGGCCCAGACTTCAATTTCATGGCCGCCCTGTTCGGGGCCGGCCTGGGCGCCCGCGAAACGATTGGGAGTCAGCACCAGAAGTAGAAGTAGCGGTAGCGAACGGTTGACAACTAGCCTTCTCATTCTCAACCTGCACTCGCCCAACAACATTGGGCATTAGACTCCGCAGTGTAGCAGGCCGTCTGAAGCTCGCGCTGGAAATGCTGCGTCAGCAGGAACCTGACGTTTCCGGGATTGATGCGTTTGTCGGCATAAATCCGAAGCTTTGATCGAAGCCAGCAGTGATGCAAATCACAGCACCGGCTTGCCATGGGGGCTACAATTTTCTTGGATCGGAAAGTTCCCGCATCGGAGGCCCCGATGTTCAGACTAACAGCCCTTCTTACCGCAGCAGTTGTTTTCCTGTCAGTTTTATCAGCGCAGCAATCGCAAACTACACAAAAGCCGTCTTCGCCCTATGCTGCCATCCCGGTCGATGCTGCCAAGCAGCCGAACCCGGTCAAGTCAACTCCAGAATCGCTGGCCCGGGCCAAGAAGTGGTGGACCATTGACTGCGCCATGTGCCACGGCGCGAATGGCGACGGCAAAGGCGAGCTGGCCAAAGACATGAAAATACAGATTGCCGATTTCACCAATCCTGACAGCCTGAAAGACCGCACAGATGGCGAGATTTTCTACCTCATCAAGAACGGCTATCAGGACATGCCTCCCGAAGGCGCACGCGTTAAGACAGAAGAGAACTGGGACCTGGTGAACTACGTGCGCTCGCTCGCGAAGCCAAAAGCGAACGCGGAGCAGAGCGGCCAAAGCAGTAAGAATTGATCCGCAGGCGCAATGCGCCAAGGTGCTGTGGGGCTTAGAGTCCCAAGCCGCCATCCACTGCCAGAATCTGCCCAGTAATAAACTGCGGAGCCGTTGCGAAAAACAAAACCGCCGCTGCGACCTCGTTCCCAGTTCCATTTCGCTGCATCGGCGTGCGTTGGGCGATGCGTTTCATGAAGGCCGACTTTTCCCCCAGATCAATCACTCCGGGAGCCACCGCATTTACCGCAATCTGCGGCGCGAGCGCGATGGCCATGGTTTTCGTAAGCATGTGCAGCGCGGCTTTCGAGGCGCAATAGTGCGCGTGCGTGGGCCACGGCCGCAGGCCGCCCAGTGATCCCATATTAATGATCTTCGCTTCGGGAACTTCCGATGCTTGCGCTCCCGGATGCCTGCGCCGCATCCACTTCAATGCTTCACGCGAAACCAGAAATGGCCCGCGCGCATTCGCGGCAAACATGTCGTCCCATTGCCGCAGGGAGATGCGCTCGAACTCGACGTCCTCGTAGATCGCGGCATTGTTAACCAGAATGTCGATCCGCCCCAACTCGCGCCCCACCTCCTTCATCATCGATTTCACACTAGCTTGGTCGGTCACATCGCAGCGCAGGGCGAAGGCGCGCACGCCGAGGCTTGCGAGATCGATAACGGTTTGTTGCGCCTCGCGGGCGGAGTCTCGGAATGTGATGGCAACGTCGGCGCCAGCCCGCGCCAAAGCAAGCGCGGAGGCGCGCCCAAGACGCCGTGCGCCTCCGGTAATGAGGCAGGTTTTTCCCCGTAAAGCTTTGTCTTCGGGATTGGTCATTTCCGGATTTTACCCCGGCGGCATCCCTTCTCCGACCGCCCGTGCCCGTAATCTCCCAAACTTTACCGTGTGATGCCCTGTGCCCCACTGTGGTTAGATTCTTGATCTCAGTTGCGACCAGGCACCGATGGTTGAAGAACTTTCCGGACCAACCGTAGCGGTTCGCGACCTCTTTTTCTTGCCACAAACACCTTTCCTGACTGTACAATCGCCCCGTGCCGGAGGTTCGCCAAGTCGTTCTCTACTCCCGCAAGGGCTGCCATCTCTGCGAAGTCGTCAAAGAGAGCCTGGCCAAGCTTTCCCGCCGGGGCGGCTTTGCCTGGGAGGAAATCGACGTCGACAGCGACCACGAACTGCGCCGCCGATTCAATGACGACGTGCCGGTGGTCTTTATCGATGGCCGAAAAGCCTTCAAATACCACATGGACGAACGCGAATTCCTCCGCAAGCTGGCTAGCTAAGACAGTAGCCAGTTACCTGCAAAAACTGAGGTTTCAAAGTTTCAATTCAAAGACAACGCCCAACGTTGAAACCTTGAAAGGTTGAAACCTGCTAACTGGGTACTGGCAACTAGCTACTGCCTTTCCGCTACAATCATTCCCGCCATGTTGCGCACGCAACTCTACGCCAATCCTGAGAACGTGTTCGTGCATAATGCGATTCTGACTTCGTGCTCCCGGCACGCGAGGAAAACCGCACTGGTGGATACTTCCTGCCGCCGTCGCATTACCTACGCAGAATATGGTGAAACGATAGAACGGCTGGCTCGTGGCATGGTCGCAGCGGGAGTGAAGCCGGGCGAAGTTGTCGCTATCTTCCTAAGCAATTCCTGGGAGTTCTGCGTCTCCTACCACGCAGCGACCCTTGCCGGCGCCATTCCAACGCTTCTGAATCCTTCCTATCGTGAGCGTGAGGTGCGTTATCAATTGCAGAATTCCGGAGCCGTGCTGCTGATCACCGATGCCGGTAACGTCAAGGGCATCGACCTCAGTGGCTTGCCGAATCTGAGGCGTGTGTTTTGCACGCGAGAGCAGGGAAGCGGAAGCGAGCCGTTTTGCAATTTACTGCGGCCAGTAGGCACATCGTCACCGAAGCCAAGCCAAAATTCCCAAAGCACGTTAGCGGCGCTGCCTTATTCGAGCGGGACGACAGGACTGCCCAAGGGTGTAATGCTTTCTCACTACAATCTGATCGCAAACGTCTATCAGTTCCTTGGTCCAGGCGGGACTCCGCTCAGTGGCGACGACAACATTCTCTGTTTCCTGCCGCTCTATCACATTTATGGACTGAACGTGATACTCAACCCGGCCCTTACCCTCGGCGCCACGCTGGTCCTGCTGCCGCGCTTCAGCGTTGAACAGGTCGCTGGCTTCGTAACCCAAGAATCGATCACCATGATGCCTCTGGTGCCGCCGGCGATGAACGCCCTCTGCCTCGCGGCAGAGGCTGGGCAGTTTCCGAAGGATCATCGGGTACTCTGGGTGAAATCGGGCGCCGCGCCACTGGCTCCGGAGTTGCCGCGACGATTCACTGCTCTCACAGGCATTCTGGTTTTACAGGGCTATGGCATGACCGAAGCTTCGCCCGTCACTCACGCCGGTTTTCTTGAGCCGGACTTATATCGTCCGGATTCCATTGGGCATCCGCTAGTACAGACGGAGTGCAGAGTAATGGCTCCGGAGCAAATTGACGAGCCAGCCGAAAAAGCGGCCGAAGTTTCCACCGGTCAGCCGGGAGAGCTCGTGATGCGCGGTCCGCAATTCATGCTGGGCTATTGGAACGAGCCTTCAGCCACCGCCGCGGTTCTTCGTGACGGATGGTACTGGTCGGGAGATATTGTGACGCGTGATGCCGAGGGCTTTTTCCGTGTCGTTGACCGCCGCAAGGAGATGATCAAATACAAGGGCTTTCCCGTCGCGCCTGCCGAGGTCGAAGCTGTCCTGCTCGAGCACCCTGCGGTTCGTGAGTGCGGAGTGGTGGGCCGGCCCGACGCGGCCGCGGGCGAAATTCCCGTTGCCTTTGTTGCTCTCCGTGATGGGTTTGCCCCCGACAAAAAGATGGAAGAAGCCTTGTGCGGATTCGTCGCCGATCATCTGACCAGCTATAAACAACCCCGGGAAGTTCACTTCGTAGATTCCGTCCCCAAGACGGCGTCGGGAAAAATTCTGAGGCGCGAGTTGCGGCAGTTGCTTCGCTAGTTCCTAAACAGGGACCTGTTCTGCCCTGTCCGCGTGCCGTACTCTACCCGAGATCCAAGTCGGTGGATCATCGACATGAGCCTGTCGACCGTGGAACGCCCAAAGATGCCAGGGCGTCTCGCTTCACTGTTGCTTCGCCGCACCGCTGTCGCCGGCAATCTTTTGATGGCTCAGAAAATTCCAGATGACTTCGTTGGCGTTTATCGCGTGGCTGACTTTGCCAACCTCGCTCTCACTGACGAACTGCTCGCCGCCGGGCCAGGTGTGGCCGCCATCTTTCACGCTATAGAGCATGACCTGGGCGTCTTCGCTGCACCCAGAAAAGGTTAGGGTCTTCGTTTCTTTCGCGCCTTTGTCGGGAGCGGCAATCTTGCCCTGCGCGGGTTTTTCCGCGCAATGGTCGAACCTGGCCCATTCCTTGCTGCTGTCTTCCGCCGAAAGAAGGTGGAAGCGTCCGGGCTTATAGGTTCCACCGTTGTAGGGAGCGACCGGGTCGCTGGTTCCCTCAATGAACAATGCCGGTACCGGACGCGATGGCAGGCAAATCATGGTCTTAGGCAGCTCTGCGCTAACGGCGGCGACTGCCGCGATGCGGTCTGAGATCGAGCATCCGGCTTTCAACGCCATGAAGCCGCCATCACCCAGGCCCACAGCATAAACGCGATGCGAATCGATCGAGTACTTCAGTCCTAGCTGGTCGAGCATCTGATTCAGGAAACCGATGTCATCTGCCGGTTCGGAACGACTGCGGTTCTCGTCCGGATTTTGACTTCCGCCTTGGCCACCGGGATAGCCTCCGCCACCACCGCCCGGGTAACCGCCACCACCACCCGGGTAGCCGCCACCGTACCTGCGCCGGCCATAAGGACTGCGGGCCATTTCGGGCTGCGCTTCCGGACGAACGCCAATGTTCCACTGCGCCCGCAGCGCATTGGGATAGACAGTAATTACTCCATTCTTTTCCGCGAACTGGCTGAAGTGCGTGAGACGGCTGAGGTCATCGGCGTCCTGATTTTCGGCATGCAGCAGAATCACGACCGGATAATGCTGTTGTTTATCGTAGCCCTGGGGCAAATGGACGATAAAAGTACGGGAGACGTCGTCGACTTCGATTTTCTCCTGAGTTTCCTGGGCATAGGCCGGAGCAATTGAAATCAAAGCTGCGAAACAGACGGCGAGGGCACGTGCGCAGGACGGAGAAATGTCCTGGGCGGTTCTTATGGCATTTGCTGACATTACTACACCCTGTGGGGAAGACCCCTATTAAGTGTAGATGCAGGATCGAACTGCATACAGCGCAGATTTGCAAAGATTTGTCATCGTGCCCTGGTCAGAGCTGGAGGGAACTTTTCCTTCCGCACTGCGTACCTTGTTATGGAAAGCGCCAGAGGGCGCAGGAGGTACGTATGGACGGAAACATCGTTGGGCTGGTTGCGGTAATCATGGTCTTCGGCATACCGATGGCGGCCATGTACACGTTCTACCGCGTGCGCAAGCTGCGCAGCGAAGAGCGTCTGGCGGCGATTGCCCGTGGTGTGGACGTGCCCATGCAGCCGGAACTCTCAGAAGCCGCTCGCTCGCGGCGCTCGGGAATTCTGCTGGTTTCTGGCGCAATTGGCTACATCGCAACTTTCGTTCTGATCGGGCACTATGAGCCGGATGCCACTATCGCAGCCACCTTCGGAGCGATTCCTCTGGCGGTTGGCATCGGCTTTTTCATCGATCATGCGTTGATCCGCCGCGACGCACGGGCGCACTGACATCGCAATCGGCTGAGTAATGCGTGAACGGGCTGTAAATCTTTACGCGCCTGGGACGTGCTGAGTTCCTTCGTGCGCAGCTGGGGACTCCGGTTGTTCTTCCGGAGGGACGTTGTGACGGACATCGGCTCCCTGGACCCAGAAGATTACATCTTCAGCAATGTTAGTCGCATGGTCAGCGACCCGCTCGAGATTGCGGGCGATCAGAAGGGCATCGAGCGCCTGCCGCACTGCCTCCGGACGCTCATTCATAGTCTTCACAAGTTGGATGAAAGCATCATCCTTCATGCGGTCAACCACGTTGTCCATCTCTAAAACCGCTTGTGCCAACTCAGCCTTGCCTTCGATGAAGGCTTCCAGCGAGCGGCGCACCATCGCAGAGACGGCCGCGCCCATGCGGGCAATATCGACAGGAAGATCGACTGCAGGAAGCTCGACCATATCCATGACGCGCTCGGCGATATTGACCGCCTGGTCGCCCACGCGCTCGAGATCAGAATTGATTTTAGTGACGGCGAGAATAAAACGCAGGTCAACGGCCATCGGTTGCTGCATGGCCAGCAGGTCGAAAGCGGCCTCGTCGATCTCGCGCTCCGACTGATTGATCAGGCTTTCGCCCTCCAAAACCAGATGGCAGCGATTGAGATCGCGATCAATGTAGGCCTGGCGGGCGCGGTCGACCGCCTGCTCCGCCAGACCGCCCATGCGGAGCAATTTCTGACGCAGATCGTCCAGCCCTTGCTGAAAGCGCGTACGCATCTAGAAGCCCTTGTTAGCCAAATCTGCCGGTGATGTAGTCTTCCGTTCTTTTGTCCGACGGTTTGGTAAAGATCTTTTCCGTCTTATCGAATTCGATCAAGCGGCCCAACAGGAAAAATCCGGTGAATTCGGCCACGCGCGCCGCCTGCTGCATATTATGGGTCACAATTACGATGGTATACCGCTCTTTGAGTTGAAAGATCAAATCTTCGATCTTCCCGGTCGAGATGGGATCCAGCGCCGAGCAGGGCTCATCCATCAAAAGAACCTCGGGGTCAACCGCCAGGGCTCGCGCAATGCAGAGGCGCTGTTGCTGCCCGCCTGAGAGGCTAGCGCCCGATTTTTTGTGGAGATAATCCTTTACCTCATCCCATAGTGCGGATGCGTCGAGCGAACGGTGCACAATCTCATCTAGCTGGCGCCTGTCACGAAATCCATTCAGCTTTAGGCCTGAGGCCACGTTGTCATAGATCGACATGCTGGGAAACGGATTTGCCTTCTGGAACACCATGCCCACGCGCCGCCGGAGCTGTGTCGCCGATGTTCCGTTATAGGCGCTGATTTCGCCGATACGCACGCTTCCCGTAACCCGTGCCTCGGGGATAGTTTCGTGCATGCGATTCAGACAGCGAATGAACGTAGACTTGCCGCAGCCCGATGGACCGATCAACGCTGTAGCGTGATTGGCGGCGACCGTGAGCTTTATGTCGTACAGAGCCTGCGTCTTGCCATACCAGGCATTGAGGTCATCGACATGAATTTCTACGCCCATGTTTATGCTGCTCCGAAGGTACCACGACGAACCGCAAAACGCACGGCCGCTACCGCGAATACAATGAGAATGATCAGCACCAGCGCGCCCGCCCACGCCTGGCGGTGCCACTCATCATAGGGAGAAATGGCGTAACTGAAAATTTGCAGCGGCAGGGCTGCCGTCGGCTGGTCCATGCGCAAATTCCAGAACTGGTTCCCGAATGCCGTGAAAAGCAAGGGAGCTGTCTCACCCGCGACGCGAGCGAAGGCAAGCATGATTCCGGTTATCACTCCCGAGGTCGCCGTGCGCAGCGTTATGGAAAGCGTCGTGCGCCAGCGGGGAATTCCGAGCCCATATGCGGCTTCGCGCAACGCCTGGGGCACCAGCAGAAGCATTTCTTCGGTGGTGCGGCTGATGGTGGGAATCATCATGATCGCGAGGGCGACTCCACCAGCTAAGGCCGAGAAATGCCGTTGCGTTAACACCACCAGTGCATAGGCGACAATACCGATCACAATCGAGGGTACACCGTTCAGCACATCAGCGGTGAAGCGAATAGCGTCTCCGAAACGGTTGCGCGCATATTCGGCGAGGTAAATCCCCGCTCCTATCCCCAACGGAACCCCAATCACGCTGGCGATAGCAAGGATAAAGACAGAGCCGACAACGGCATTTGCCATGCCGCCTCCCGCCTCACCTACGGGTTTGGGAGTCTGCGTCAGGAATGCCCAATTGATTGAGCCCACGCCGCGATATACCAGATAGGCGAAAATTGCGAACAAAGGCGTGAGCACCACAATCACTGTCACTATTGACAGGCCGGTCATCACATGATCAGTGATCCGACGGTGCAAAGCGATCGGCGGCACACTGTGGCGAACGGCGGCTTTGGCATTCTCCGGCATATTACGGATGCGCGCTCGCAGGCTGCCCGCGTGTAACGGTCCAGACCAGCAGCCGGGCAAGAGTATTGACGATAATCGTAACCAGGAACAGCGCCAGCCCGATTTCGATCAGAGCGGAAAGGTAAACGTCACCGGTTGCCTCGCTGAATTCGTTGGCCAGAACGCTGGCCATGGTGTATCCAGGAGCAAAAAGAGATTTGACGATCTGGGGGCGGTTCCCGATGACCATGGTGACCGCCATAGTTTCGCCCAGTGCGCGTCCCAGACCAAGAATGATCGCGCCGACGATTCCAGCCCGCGCGTTGCGCAGCACCCCTATGCGAATCATCTCCCATCGCGTGGCGCCCAGCGCCAGAGCGGCCTCACGCTGATGTTGCGGCACGACCATCAGCACTTCGCGCGTAATAGACGAAATGATGGGAATGATCATGATAGCTAGGATAATTCCCGCCGCCAGCATACTAATGCCGTATGGGGGGCCTTCGAACAGTCCGGTCCACCCCAGCGTTCGTGCCAGGAACGGCTCGACGTAATTGCTAAGAATCGGGACCAGGATGAAGATCGCCCAAAGACCGTAAATCACGCTTGGAATGGCAGCCAGCAGCTCCACAAAAAACGAAAGCGGTCCTCGCAGAAAAACCGGACACATCTCGGTTGTAAAGACCGCGACACCAATCGACAACGGCACGGCAATGAGCAATGCTAGGAATGACGAAACCAGAGTTCCATAAATAAAGGGAAGTGCGCCAAAGCTTTCATTGACTGGATCCCAATCCCGCCCGGCGAAAAATTTCAATCCAAACGCATGCCAGGATGGCCCGGATCGCAGCACTAATTCGAAAACGATCAGGACGAGCGTGGCAAGCACGGCCACACCGCACAGCATCATGACCGATTTAAAGATTCGATCACCCGTTTCGCCGGTTCCGAATTTAAGCAACGGGGCGGCCCGCGCTCCAACTCGAGGCAATTCGCTAAGTTTTTTAGCCTCAAAGGGTTGCGGGGCAGACATATCGGGCTGAGGAGAAGCAGGCAAACCCATTCGATTGTACCGTAACAGATTCCTGTTAATGGGAGGTTAAAATAGCTGAGTTTTTAGGTTGCCTTTTTGCCGGTAAGATTGTATTTTCATCTCCCGATTCGTTTCCAGCCATGTCGCCAGAAGCAAAGCGCAGCCGTGCGATTTTCCGCAAGCTTGAACAGGATATTGTCAAGCTTTCCTCGAAGCCGCAGGCACAAAATGTGCACCGCTTTCGTACCGGCACGCGCCGCCTCCAGATATTGTTGGCGGAACTGTCTCCTCATCTTGACCGCAAGCAAAAAAAGTTGTTGAAACTGCTGGGCCGGATACGCAAGCGCGCCGGCAAGGTGCGGGACCTGGATGTTCAGTTGACGGCGCTTCGCAGTTTGAAGGTGGCCCGCGAAGCGCGGCGCAAAACCCAACTGATCGATCATCTGATCGAATTGCGCAGAAAACAGGAAAAGAAACTCCGCCGGGCAGTGGAACCGGACACGGTCCGCGAAATTCGCAAGCGGCTTGAACGCGCCCGCAGGGAATTCAAGACGGAGTCCAGCCGCGATCCTTTGACCGTCGCCAGGAACATATTGAAGAGAATCGACGCGACGGCTCCCATCACCGAACCGCTTCTGCACCGCTATCGCATTCTCGGCAAGCGCGCCCGCTATGCGGCCGAGTTCGCCGGGCATTCCGCCGAAGCGCAGCGATTCATTGCCCAACTCAAGCGGATACAAGACGCGCTGGGTGACTGGCATGACTGGCTGACCCTGACTCAAACTGCGGGCCAGCACCTCGGCGATATTCCCGGCTCGGCCTTGATGGCGGAGCTGCGCAATGTGACCGGGGCCAAATTTCGCTATGCCGTCAACGTTCTGGTGCAGGTGCGCGCGGCTCTGGAATCGCAGAAACCCCCCGCAGCTCAAACTGCGAAGCCAGCCGAAGTCAAAGCGATGCAAGCCGTTTCCGCAGCCTGACATTCTTCGCCTTCCTGTCTGAAATTCGACATGTGACGGGTTTCACAAAAAGTGTTCCTTCGATCACTGCAATTGCACAAACCAAATGATAGGTTCAGGCGCAGAGGTATTGCGTGGCGCATTCAATGACCTTCACTGCCCAGTCCCAGCCGGTATTGTGTGGGCTATGTCGTGTGAATCCTGCCACGCTGGAGTTCAACATTCACAGCGAAGAGCAGGATGAATCGCGGCAGCAGGGTTCCTGTTGCGCGGCCTGTGGCCATAATCTTCTCGACGCACTCGCGCAGACGAAATCCTGAGCTCACCAAAATTCCGGCCGGACAAACAGAAAAATGCAGCCTTAACACCTGATGACCGGCCGAGGCTTGGCATGTAAACTATTGGCCTTGCCTCATGCCAACCTTTGCTGCGGTCGATATTGGTTCGAACTCCGTCCGCCTCAAGATCGCCCGTCTTGTACGAGGACGCCTTCAAGCAGTCCACGAAGATCGCGAGGTCACTAGGCTTGGTGAAGGCGTATTCCGATCCGGCTTTCTTACTCCCGAGTCGATTTCTGAAACCGTCAAGGTGTTACGCCGCTTCCATCGCGCCACGCAACAGGTGGTGACGCATGGCGTTCGCGTCGTCGCCACCAGCGCCTTGCGCGATGCGCGCAACGCTCAGGCCTTTCTGGAGTGGGTGCGTTCGGCGACAGGGTGGAAGGTCGAAATTATCTCCGGCCTGGAAGAGGCACGGCTGATTCACCTGGGACTGGTGTCGAATCTCCGCATTGATAATTCTCCGACGTTGATGATGGACCTGGGAGGCGGTAGCTGCGAATTGACCATCTCCCGTCGCAGTCAGGTACGCGACATGGTGAGCCTGCCTTTGGGTGCCGTTCGTCTGACGGACGAATTCTTGAGCCACGATCCGCCGCGGAAGGGCGAACTGAAGCGAATGCAGGGTTTTATCGCCCGCGAAGTGAACCGCATTTCCTCGAGGGTGGTGGCGGCAAAAGTTAAAACTGTAATTGCAACCTCCGGAACCGCAGCCGCGCTGGCCATCGCTGCCAGCCATCTGCGCAAGAACGGCCGCCGCGAGCGCCTGGTCGTTTCCCGGGGCGAAATGGCACACCTGGCCAGGCAACTCGCGCGGCTGCCGGTGGACGAACGGCGCCAGATTGAAGGGATCGGTCCCCGCCGGGCAGAAATCGTCGTTCCCGGAGCTTTCGTCTTTAACGAACTGCTTGAGCGCTGCCACCTGAACGGGTTTCGCTACTCCTCTCTCGGCTTGCGCGACGGCATCCTGGCCCAGATGGCGGCAGAATACGATCGCAGCACGCGCTCTGGCCGCCAGATCGAATCCGAGCGCTGGGAGTCGATCACCCGGGCGGTGCGCCATTACAACGTGGACATGCGTCATGCTCTCGACGTGCGCGACTCTGCCATGTTCCTGTTTTCGGCGCTGCGTTCCGTGCACGGCCTCGCGCCGGAGTTTCGCGAATGGCTTTCGGCGGCCGCGATGCTCTACGAAGTCGGAGATTACGTCAACCGCAACGGCCATCACCGGCATACCTACTACATCATTTCCAATTCCGAGATTCTGGGCTACACGCCACAGCAGCGCCGCATCATCGGGGCGATTGCCCGCTACTTAGGGAAGTCACGGCCAACTCTGGAAGATACGCCCATGAAGGGGATCGATCCTGCGGACCGGCCCAGCGTGCAGAAAGCGATCATGTTGCTGCGCCTGGCGAGAGCGCTGAATCTAGGTCGAACCCGTGCCGTGCAAAAAATTCGCGTCAGCCACCGGGCAGCGGAGGTGCGGCTAACTCTGGTTCCTCGGCGGCGTATGGGAGTCGACCTGGAATTGTGGGCGATCGAAAGAGACGCCGCTTATTTCCGTGAAGTCTTTGGGCGCGAGCTTTCGACTGCGGTCGCGTAAAGTGCGCGCAACGCTTTTGGCGTCAAACACCACTGAAGCGTTCCGGAGTTGCGCCGCATATCCACGCGTGCAACCGCGCCTTTCTTCAGATCAACCGACGCTTCGCAGCCAGACTCGCTGATGACTGTCCCTAGAAACTGGCTGAGGTTGGGGTTGTGGCCCACAACCATGATCGATTCCTGGGCGGAATATTTTTCCAGTAATCGGCGAAAATCGGAAAAGGTCGCTTCGGGCCGGAGGGCGTTCTCGATCTGTAATTTGCCTTCGTAACCCATCTCGTTGCCCACAAGCGAGGCCGTCTGCGTGGCGCGCTTGAGAGGGCTCGAAAGGATTACGTCAACCTGGGCGTCGATCGCGGCCAGCGCGCGTCCTACATAGCCGCACTGCTCGATGCCATCCTTATCGAGTGCGCGCTTTTCATCTTTCTTTGGATTGACCAGCGGATCACCCGCACTGGCGTGCCGCAAGAAATAGATGATCATCGGAAATTATCGTACTCTTTCGCTGGAAATTTTGCGCCTGCCGGCCGGCAGCGGAGGGGGCTGTATGAAATCAACCAACTGCTTGCCTTCGGCCACGGTGATCAGGAAATCCTGGGCGCTGAAGGCGTTGGCCGGCGGTTTGCGGGTGCGTTTTCCGCGCATCGGCTGCCAGGCGCGAATATAAGTGCCATCACGCAACAGCATGCGGGCCTTGCGAGTATCGGCAAGATAAGCGTCCAGGATTTCGCGGTGCATGCGCTCGCGCAGGAATTCATCGCGCACCGGCAACAGCACTTCTACACGCTCATACAAATTGCGCGGCATCCAGTCAGCGCTGCCCATGTAGATCTCTTCCTCGCCACCGTTGGCGAAGTAATAAATTCTGCTGTGTTCCAGAAAGCGGCCCACAATACTTCGTACGCGGATGCGGTCGCTCACGCCGCGCACGCCGGGCCGCAGCGCGCAGATGCCGCGCACAATCAGGTCGATTTCAACCCCCGCCTGCGAGGCACGATAAAGCGCCTGGACCATGTTCTTGTCGAGCAGGGCATTCATCTTCGCGATGATTCGCGCCGGTCGCCCCTGGCGCGCGTGTTCGGCTTCGCGGTCGATCAGCGCTATGCTCTTTTCCGCGAGATCAAGTGGAGCTACCAGCAATGGATCGTAGCTTGGGTTCTCCGAGTACGCGGTCAAGAAACTGAACACATCATGCACGGCCCGGGTAGTTTCAGGATTCGCCGTAAACAGGCTCAAATCGGTGTAGATGCGCGCAGTGGTCGCGTTGTAGTTGCCGGTTCCGATGTGAGCATAGCTGCGTGACACTCCGTCGGGATCGCGGCGTACCAGCAGCGAGAGCTTGCAGTGCGTTTTCAGACCGACCAGGCCGTGAAACACCTGCACGCCGGAATCTTCCAGATCACGCGCCCACCGGATATTGTGCGCCTCGTCGAAGCGCGCCTTGAGCTCAATTACGGCCGTGACTTCCTTCCGCGACGCCGCGTCCATTAGCGAAGAAACGATCGCCGAATGCTCGCTGGTGCGGTACAAAGTTTGTTTGATCGAGAGGACGTGCTCGTCTTCCGCCGCCGACTCGATAAACGACACCACGGGATCAAACGAATCGTAAGGATGGTGGAGCAGAATGTCATGTCGCCGGAGTTCCTCAAAAAGATCCTGCGACTTGGCCGTGAGCCGCAGCTCGCGCGGCGTAAAGCTGCGATATTTCAGGTCTGGCCTCTGTGTCTGCTCGTAGACATTGAAAAGCCGTGAAAGATTTACCGGCCCGTTTACCGGAAAAACCTGCCAGGGGTCAAGCTCAAAGACTGTGCGCAGCCGCTCGATGATTTCGGGGTCCGCGTCGGCCTCAATTTCCATGCGCACGGCATCGCCCTTGCGCCGGTTGTGCAGCTCGGCGCGCACCGATTCCAGCACGCTGCGCGCTTCTTCTTCCTGCAGGTACAGATTGCTGTTGCGAGTCACCCGGAACGGTGCCGACGAAATGATGTCGTAGCCGCGATACATCTCTTGCGCGTGGTGGGCGACCAGGTCGGCGAGAAAGATGAAGTCAGTTGTGTTCTCCGAGGGCAGCCGCACCAGTCGCGGCAACGCGCGTGGAACCGAGACGACACCAGTGTAAGTGATCGCCGAACGGCGGCGCCGGCGCAGAAGAAAGCCCAGGCACAGCGCCTTGTTGATCACCCGCGGAAACGGGTGCGAAGGATCAACCGTCACCGGGGTCAGCAGCGGGTCCAGTTCCTTCTGGCAATATTCGTCAACAAAGCGGCGCGCTTCGGCATCAAGCTCGTGCAGGCTCAGAAGGCGTATCCCGCGTTCAGCCAGCGCCGGACGCAGACTGTTCCAGCAGTCGTATTGATCGTCCACGAATTTGTGAGTCAGGCGAGCGAGAACATCGCGCTTTTCGGTTAGTGTCAATCCATCAGGTCCGGCCTCGTTGTAGCCATCCTCGATCTGCTGCACCATTCCAGCAACGCGAATCTCGAAGAATTCATCGAGGTTGCTGGCGGTAATGGCAAGAAACTTCAGCCGCTCCAGCAGCGGATTGCCCTCATCTTCCGCCTCCTCGAGCACACGGCGGTTGAACTCCATCCACGAGGTATCGCGGTTGATGTAATACTTTGAATCGTCAAGCGAAATGCGTGCCATGAAAGCAAATACCGCTTAAAAGACATTCCTCAGTCTGGAAATTCCACCGGGCGTGGTTTTTGCATCCGCTCCATGGATTCAAGCTCAGATCCCGGAAGGAAGTGCAGAGAGCTAGTATAAAGCATCCAGGCGGCTGTCGATCGACGTGGTTCTAGGGTTACCAGATATCTCAACGCTCTCAGTGTGTTGACCGCGGCTCGCGTGGGAGGAGGGTTCGAGTGATCAAATGCCTTGCTCGGTCATTCGATTGCTCCGGGCATCATTCGTTGAACGCCAATTCCTTGGCCCGCTGTGTCGCCTTCACCACGGCCTTGATCAGCGTCACGCGCAGCTTGCCTTCTTCGAGCTCGAGTATGCCGTCAATTGTGCAACCCGCAGGCGTGGTCACCGAATCTTTCAGCTGCGCCGGATGATCACCGGTCTCGAGCACCATTTTCGCCGATCCCATTGTCATTTGCGCAGCCAGCAGCGTCGCGGTTTCGCGGGGCAAACCAACTTTCACTCCCGCCTCTGCGAGCGACTCGAGAATGATGTATATGAATGCCGGTCCGCTGGCGGAAAGCCCGGTCACAGCATCCATGTGCTTCTCATCGACCACCACCGTCCTGCCGACCACGTCAAACAACGAGCAGGCCAGGGCAATCTGATCTGGCGTCACGTAGCGGCCTTTGCACAACCCAGTCATCCCGGCTCCCAGGCCGCAGGGCGTGTTGGGCATGGCGCGCACCACGGCGGTGTTCCCGCCAAGAACATTCTCGATCTGGCCGGTTGGCACCGAGGCCGCCACCGAGATCACGAGCTGTCCTGCGGAGATGTGCGGCCGAATTTCTTCCACCACCTCCTGCACCGTCTGCGGCTTCACGCAGATGAAAATGATGTCTGCCCCGCGCACCGCCTGCGCGTTGTCTGTACCGACTTCAATGTGCAGCTTTTCCGTCTGGCTGCGCGCCCGTTCCGGATGCCGCACCGTTGCGCGGATCATATCCTTCGTCAACAATCCTTCGCGCATCCACGCCTGTACCAGCGTGCCTCCGAGCTTTCCCGCCCCAAGCACCGCGATCTTCTTATTCGACAGGTCAATCCCCATTGCAACTCGCCTTCCTTATGCCCAACACTCTTATACTATCGGACCCCGCCCACCGAATTGCCGCCTGCGGCGAGCAGTCCTCGGTTCACGGCGACAAGGCTCTGGTACTTTGCCGCTGCATCCACTTCCACGCCGTCGCCACAATATCATCCAGCGTGCGCATAGCCTTCCACCGCAGCAATTTCTCAGCGAGAGACGGATCGGCCACCAGCGCCGGCGGATCTCCCGCACGCCGTCCCGCCAGCCGCACCGGCACTTTCAATCCGGACACTTCCTCAATCTTGGTCAGCACCTCTTTCACCGAATACCCGCGTCCGGCGCCGAGATTCACCGCCATCGAATCGGCTCCGCGCGCCAGATGTTCCAGCGCCAGCACATGCGCATCGGCCAAATCATTGACGTGAATGTAATCGCGTATGCACGTCCCATCCGGCGTCGGATAATCGGTGCCGAACAGTTCCAACTCCCGCCGCGCGCCCGTCGCCGCTAGCAATGCGGAAGGAATCAGATGCGTCTCGGGATCATGCACTTCGCCGATCTCTCCACTTTCATCCGCGCCCGCCGCATTGAAGTACCGCAGCGAGGCAAATCGCAATCCGTAGGCGCGATCGTACGCCTCCAGCGCATTCTCGAAGAACAATTTCGTCACGCCATACGGGTTCACCGGCTGCCGCGGATTCTTCTCTGAAATCGGAATCTTCACAGGAATGCCATACACCGCACAGGTGGAAGAAAAGATCACTCGCCGCACGCCGCAGTCGAGGCACGCGTTCAGCAGCGCCAGTCCCGACTCCACATTATTGCGAAAATACTTGCGCGGATTCTCGACCGACTCTCCCACATACGCATGCGCCGCGAAGTGCATGACCGAATCGACGCGCCGCAACGCCGCCGACAATTTGACTAGGTCAGCTATATCGCCCCGCACCAGTTCGAACCCAGAAGCCAGAAACTCGTGTCCGGTGGAAAGATTGTCGTAAATCATGACGTCGTGCCCGCGCTGCCGCAGCGTGCGCGCCGCGTGGCTGCCGATGTAACCCGCACCCCCGACTACCAGAACGATCAATGCTTCACTCCAGTTTCCATGGCTAAGACCACCAGCCCAGGTAAGTTAAAACTATCCAGTCTAATGGCTGATCCCCGGTTTGTCTCACTCGAGTGGGGATGCAGGGACGGGGCTGCCATGCTGGTTACCAACGCTGGGGGTGGGTATAACACTGACGTACCGTTTATTTGTAATTGGGTAGAGACTAAAGTCTCTATAACGATGATGCTCTGAACCGCGGAACCTTCTGCTAAGATTCTTGTAAATCAGCAGGCGGCCGCACATCCCCTGTATCCCCCCTTCTATACGCACCGTCAAAACTGACTTTACTTACGATTTCATAACTCAGATCGGGACTTGAGGAGAGATGGTCCAACACTTGGGTTTGGCCGCCGGAAACGCGGAAAAGATTCGAGTTCTGGCGGCGGACAGCACGCGCATGAGCGGTCAATTACTCGCCGAGTCTCTGGCTCAGGATCGCCAGTTCGATGCGAGCTGGGCCGAGCCGAAAAGTTCCTCCATTCTGGAATCAGTCGCGCAAAAAAAGCCTCATGTGCTGCTGTTGAGTTCGACGTTGGAAGGCGCTCCAGCTGTGGGATTTGACGTGACGCGGCGCGTGCGAGCCGCGCACCCCGAAACCAGAACGGTATTGCTGGTGGACACACCAAACGCGAGCACGGTGGTGGAGGCCTTCCGGGCGGGAGCGCAAGGCATTTTTTCGCGCAATGAGTCCGCGAAGACACTGGCCCGCTGCATCTGCTGCGTACATCAGGGACAGGTTTGGGCAAACAGCGAAGAATTGCGGCATGTGCTGGATGCTCTGCGCGCGTCGCAACCGATGAAGATGTTCGATGCGCACGCGGAAGCCCTTCTTTCGAAGCGGGAGCAGGAAGTGGTGCGTTGCGTGGCCGAAGGACTGTCGAACCGCGAGATTGCCAGCCGGCTGAAGTTGACCGAGCATACGGTGAAGAATTATTTGTTCCGCATCTTCGACAAGCTGGGAGTCTCGAGCCGGGTGGAAGTTGTGCTGTACGTCTTCCGCATGCGGAAGGACCCGGTTGACCCTCCAGAGATCGACAGCCCACAAGGCAGAGATCCCCGGCCCACGCTGGTGAAATCTCCAGCAAAATCGACGGGAAGAATGGCGCCAACGCCGGTGGATAGCATTAGGGATGTGGCACGGCGATCGAGGCTGCAAGGAGACTAGGAATCCCAGGACGGTCGAGATTGCTACTCGCACAGTAAAATCTTAAATCGCAAAGCACGTAAAGGAAGGCCGCGGAGAGCGTGGAGAAAAACAGGCCGTGGACTGAGTCATCTTCTTCTGCTTTCAACTTGCCAACCCTAGATCGTTCACTGCAGTGCGGACAATTTCCCGCCCTATCACCAACGATGCGGTCGCTGCTGGGGAAGGAACGTTGAGAACGTGCAGCATCCTGCCTGCGGGCACAAACTGAAAATCATCGACGAGCGTGCCGTCGCGTTTCAGCGCCTGGGCGCGCACGCCGGAGCCGCCCGGAACCAAATCTTCCGCGTGCAATTCAGGAAGTAATCGCTGTAATGCGCGGACAAATGCGGTTTTCGATAACGAGCGGTGAAATTCGTCCATGCCGCTGCGCCAGTGCTTTGCGGCCATGCGCCAGAAGCCGGGGAAGGCGAGGGACGAGGCCATGTCATATAGGTCGAAGTCGCTGCGCTGGTAGCCTTCGCGGCGAAAGGCCAGAACCGCGTTCGGCCCGGCATCGACCGTGCCGTTGATGCGGCGGGTGAAATGAACCCCAAGGAACGGAAACTGCGGGTCGGGCACGGGATAGATCAACGCGCGCACGAGGGGCGCGCGTTCGGGGGTGAGATCGTAATATTCGCCGCGGAAGGGAACGATGATCACGTTGGAGTTGGTGCCGGCCATATGCGCAATACGGTCGCTGAACAGCCCGGCGCAGTTGATCAGATATTTGGCGGCGAATGTGCCCGCGTTAGTCTCGACGAAGATTACGTCGTGCAGAGTGCGCAGGCCTGTGACTTTGGAGGAAGTTCGAACCGTGCCGCCTTGCGCCTGAATCGACTCAGCATATTTGTCGCAGACGGCGGCGTAGTCGGTAATACCAGTGGAGGGCACGACCAGGGCTTTGATTCCGCTGGCGTGAGGCTCGATTTCGCGCAGTTGCTCGGGGCCGATAAGGCGCAGACCGGTGAGGCCGTTGGCTTCGCCGCGGCGATGCAGCTCGTCGAGACGTGGCAGTTCGTCATCGCGCGTGGCGACGATGACTTTTCCGCAGATCTGATGAGGAATATTGTGCGTGCGGCAGAAGTCGACCATCGCCTTTGCGCCTTCGACGCACAAGCGGGCTTTCAGCGAGCCGGGTTTGTAGTAGACACCGGAATGAATGACGCCGCTGTTGTGGCCGCTCTGGTGCTGGCCGACCCGCGATTCTTTTTCCAGCAGCAGCAGATTGAGTTGCGGAAGACGCGTGGTAATCTCGAGCGCTACCGCGAGGCCGACGATACCACCGCCGATGATGACGACGTCGTGATGGGAATCAGTCATATCTGCGAACGGAAGATCATAGCCAAGTAATCGGTTGTGCGTCAGTGCGTTTTGTCACGCAATTGCGCCCACGGGGAAAAGGGACGTTCCCCTATCCAGTTTTCGTCATTGTACGGTAAGCGTAACCGTAGCACCGGCGGGTTGGCTGATGCTGGCCGGCGAGCCGATGACCGTGATCGTGTAGGTCGTCGGAGAAGTATTACCGCCGGATCCAGTGCCGCCGCCGTTGCTGCTGCCGCCCCCGCATGAGGACAACAAGAACAGAATGATCAGCGACAGACCAAGGCGCGAGACGATCATTCTGCAATTCCTACTTCGTGCGGTGTATGTGAGGATTGCCGAAACAAATAGCCAAATTGCGTAGAGCCAGGAGAGTTTCGTTGCAGGTGGTCGCACCTGACTGCTTCCTACCTGGGTCGTGACCGTCAGAAGGGCCGAAGTGGCGCTGGTGAGCGGGCCTGCGACGGGGTTCGGGGAGATGCTGCACGAACCCCCTGAGATTGGCGGAAAGATGCTGCAACTCAGTGTCACTGAGTTGTTGTAGCTGCCGCCCACGGGCAAGACGCTGAAGTTGTAGGTTGCGCTGCCGGGGGCATTGATTGTCTGGCTGGATGGCGAGAAATTGCCCAGCGCATAGTCCTGGACCACGGTTATAGGGAGAGAAAGATTCTGCGTGGGTTGGCCCGAGGAATCAGTCACAGTCAAAGTAACCGTATAGGCGTTCGTCGGATTCGGGGCTGCGCTGTTGGGAACACTCAGCGTCAAGGTCAGCGAGCTTGGGGTGCCTGCGGTGATCGGCAGCAGGTTAGGGCTGGCTGAACACAGGCTCGCGGGGATGTTTGAGCTACAAGTGGCGTTCAGCGAGCCCGTGTAATTCGCGGTCACAGTGACGGTAGCCGTCTGCGTTGAGTTCGCAGTGGCGGTGCTGAAAAACGGACCGGTAGTCGCAAGCTGGAAGCTACTTAGAGTCAGCGATGTGCCGGAGGAGTGTGAGAGCGAACCAGATGTTCCCGTGATTAACACAGAGTAGGTGCCTATCGCGGAGGTATTGGCGGTGTTGATAATCAGTGCGACCGAGGCGGTGCTCGTTCCCGGTGTAACGGGGTTCGGAGTGAAGTTGCACTGCGCACCTAAAGGCAAATTACTGCATGACAACGTAATCGGATTGGTAAACGAAGATCCTACGGGCGAGACATTGAAGTTGTACGTGGCTGATTGCCCTGGAATGATGGTCTCGCTGCCGGGGGTGATCGAACCCATGCTGAAATCCTGAGTTACCGTCAGCGGTATCGTCAGCGAGTTGGCGGGCTCGCCGGTTTCGTCTTGCGATGTGATGTTGACGCTGTATGCGCCCGGAGTGGCGTTGTCTGGAACACTAATCGTTGCGGTCGCGGGAGAGGAGGAGTTGCTGCTGATCGCGACTGGATTCGGAGCAATCGTACACTGCCCCCCGCCTAGCGACGCTACGGCGCAGCTGGCACTGACTTGGCCGCTATAGGAATAGGTGGAAGTAAAAGTCAGGTTGGCTTGCGCCTGACCGCCTGGCGGCGCGGAAAGCACTAATGGTCCAGTGAGGGCGTAGTCGCCGACATTGAAGGGAACTGGCAACGTTTCCATCAAAGAACCAGATGTGCCCTGAAACGCGATCTGGTAGCTTCCCGGAGCGAAGCTGGTGCCGTTGATGATCATGTTCACGGTTGAGGGGAATGTGCTGACCGTGTCTGGGTTGACGCTGCAGCTTGTCGCTCCATAGGTGCTGGAGCAGCTCAGGCTGACGGTGCCGCTGAAACCATCTTGTGAAGAGATCGTGATCGGGCCGCTGGTGCCCGTGCTGTCTTCCTTCACGTTGGGGAAGGGAGTGGGTTCGGTGAGAACAAATATGGGGTTCGGGATCACGTTCACGGTGAACGACGCAGTGGCCGGTGCCGGTGCGCCGTTGGTTGTGGCAATAAGTGTGACCGTGTAGCGGCCGAGTGGTGTTCCGGGTGGGACGGTGACGCTTGCGGTCATATTCACCGGCGATGCCTGTGTGGGGCTGACGGTCGCGGCAGGGGTAAACGCGCAGTTAGCGGCGGTGATATTCGGTGCAAAGCTACAACTTAAAGTCACGCTCTGATTGAACGACCCTTGAGCTGTGACTTGAAAGCTGACAGGGACTGACGTTGCGCCGCGCGGCTCGTTGATCGGATTGGGTGTGGGGGCGGTCAAACCGAAGTTGACGACATCCAGAATGAGTGCGGTCGAGTGCGTAGTGTTGTTTGGGTCGGAACCGACGCCTTGCAGATTGAAGCTGTAATTCGTGATTGCAGTTCCGGCAGCAACGGTGACTGAAAATGGCGTCCCACTGGCAGTGGGGGTGAGAGCGGCAGGGCTGGGAGTGCAAGGCGTGGGTGGATTGGTGGATCCCGCAGTGCAAGTTAAAGTAACGGAGCTGTTGTACCCGTCGAGTGCGGTCAGAGTGCCGTTAAAAACCGGGGTGGTGCCGGGAAACCCGATGAGCAGAGAATTTGGGACTGCGATTTCGAAATCGGGCGCGCTAGCCAGGTTGAATTGCCAGACGCCACGGCCATAGGTTGAGGCAATAAGAAGTTTCTGCCCACCGGAATTGAATAGATTGAGGGCGGTGACGGCGACATTGGGCAGAAATCCTGTTTGGCCTGAGGCGGGGCCGAGCTCCGTCCAGGCCGGCACAGATGTCGGGCTTTCAAACACGCCAACATCTGTGCCGGCATAAATAATCTGCGCGATGGGATCGACGAGCACAGCGTTGACCGGACTGTCCGGCAAGGCGTTTGCGCCGGTACCGGTGAAATCCGTCCAGTTCGTGCCGGCGTTGGTCGTTTGCCAGACGTGGCCGGGGCCAGTGGAAGAGCCCACCGGAGCGGTGAAGCCCATGATTCCTACATAGGCAGTGTTGCCGGTGGGATCCGAAGTGTCGATCGCAACGCTGGAGATGGGAAACTGGTTGAGATTAATGCTGGCGTCATTGGGGCCATTCATTGTGGTATTGCTGAATGTGGAACTCACCCCCGAAACTGCCGTTGCGTAAGTTGTGACCCAGACGTTGCCTCCGATAGGAGTGGTGGGATTATTCGGCCCCAAGCCGTCAGTGGTGGCGTAGATGACCTGTGAACCGTTCGAGTTAGTAGGGCCTCCGGCGGCGAGCGCGCGAATCAAGTTGATCTCGTTCCCGGAGCAGGTGCCTGTACCCAGAGTATCGAAGTTGAGGCTGAGATCTGTAAAGGCGCCGCCGGTGCGCGGGCCGCTCCACACGCGGCAGGTTCCGACAACCAGCGTGCTCGCCGATTGCGGATCGAGAATATAGGGGAAGTAGAACGCGCCATCGTCGCCGCCGACGTCGGCGCTGGTCACAACGAAGCTGAAGAGGCTATCGTTGCAGTTCACGCCTGACGAGCATTCCTGTATGCCCAGTGCGCCGCCTCCAACGTCCGGCTGAGACGCAAAGAAGTTGCCGGTGTTGGGGTCGATGGCGTTGTATCCGCCGTCGCCGCCAAGAACATTTTCCCAGCTTGTGCTGGTGGTTGCGGTAGCCGTTGCAGGAGAACCGTTGTCTTGCGTGCCGCCGAGAATGATGTCGGGATTGCTTGCGCTTTGCGAGAAGCTGACGAACTGCGTCATCGAGCCGAGGTTCTGGTTGAGATCGTCGAACACATTTGTGCCCGAGCACGACCCGGTCGTAAGACCGGTGAATCCGTTGAGGGCACGGTAGATCCCTCCGTCGTTGGCGAAATACATCAGGTCTGCGCCGGACGAGAGAAGGCTAAAGGCGAGAGCGTGTTGATCAGGATGCACGTGCGCAGGTGCTCCGAGCGGATCGCAACCATAGGCGTGAGTCAGGTTCATGAAAGGGGCGGAGCAGGCGGGAGTGCCGGAAGTGGTCGAGTTGATTATGCATTTATAAATATTGATCGCGCCGGCATACAGATCGGTTGGGTTATTCGTGCAGGTTTGCGTGCCACCAGGACAGTCAGGGACGGCGAGGAGCTCGAGATTGTAGAATCCCTGCTGCACTCCGCAGCCGTCGATGTCGCCACAGTCGGTGATGCCGCTGTCATCGATTTGCGTCCAGGAATCACCGGCGTTAGTGGTCATCCAAATGCCCTGATCGGCCGGTTGGCCATTGGAGTTGGAGACGAACCAGACGTACATCTCATTGCGTCCCGGGACGACAGTGATTTCACCGCGATAGATAGGGCACGTGGTGACGTAGTTTTGGGGGCAGGCCGTTGGGTTGAGAACTCCGCCGCCAGGCTGGTTAGCGAGGTACGTCCAGTTCAGGCCGTCGGGAGAAGAATAAAAACCCTGGTAACGCACGGCGGCGAAGAACAATCCCGCAACGGCGTTGTAGACAACTGATGTAGCCGACGTCGCTTCGCTCGCGCTCGATACAAGAGCATCGTAGCTCCAAGTTTGGCCGGCATCGGTCGAAGTGTAGAGTCCGCGATAGGTGTTGCTGGTTAACGCGCCATCGACCACGCCTTCGGATGTTGCGGCCATGGCCGCGACCACGGTGCTGGGATTTGCCGTGCTGAAGGCTATACGCGTTACGCCGAGACCTGCAAGGGAGTATGTGCCGCCGTTCGCGGTGGAAGCGAGTGTCCAGGTGTTGCCGCCATCGGTGGAGAGTAAAATTCCCAGTCCGAAGTAAGAATCGGCAGAGTTGTCGGCTTCGCCGGTGCCGGCTAAAACGACACTCTGTGCGGGATTGTTGTTTCCCGGCTGAATGGCGATAGCGCCGATGGAAAGCGTGGCTTGGTCGTCGGTAAGCGGAGTCCAGGTGACGTTGTTGGCGACACTGGTGGCCGCATTCGCGGATTTCCAGACTCCGCCTTGCGCGCCCCCGACGTAAACCGTGTTGCCGGTCGGGTCGGCGGGATCCATGGCGACGGCTGTGGTGCGGCCTGAAACCTGGTTATAGTTCTGAAAGCCGTCGCCGGTTGCGTCGGAAGCGAGCGGCACCGGGCCGAGCGGAGTCCAGCCGCCGCCGGAAGATTCCGGATTTTGAGAGTTCGGGTGAGCGGACTGGGACCTTGCCCGTCGAGCAGCGCGTGCCTGCATTTTGCTTTCGTAGGCGCGGCGGCGAAGCTCGGAGCGGCCGGGAATGACGCGGCCGTGCAGAAACCATTCGGAGCGCTGTTCAACATGGTCGGCATCGGCATCGGAAACTGGAGCATCTTTGGCGTGATGCGCTCCCTGGGCCGGGAGGATTGCAGAGAGCAGGATTAAGAACGCAGGTGGGCAGATTTTTCGGCTGGGCCTGGGAGAAATCATAAAGCCCCTCAACTATGTGGCAGTATGTGGAGTGAGAAACCGCGTGGTCAAAGAAAAAACGTGAATAAAAATCCGCTGAGGACCATTATGGGAAAATTTATGGCTTCGACGAAAATGTTGCGAACGCTGCGCAGACGGTGCTTCCGAGGAAGTTTTCGCTTGGGCGCGCTGAAAAGCGTGTGGAGCGGGCACTCTTGCCCGCTTGCCTTTTACGCGATGTTATTGTTTCTTCCGGGACTGAGTGTTGCCCGGGCCGCACCTGCAGATCACGAGATCACTGTCGCGGCTGCGGCTGATTTGAGCGTCGCGCTGCAAGAGATCGCAACCAATTTCGAGAAGCGCACTGGCATTGCGGTGAAGCTTTCTTTTGGAGCATCTGGCGCATTGACCCAGCAGATTCAGAATGGCGCTCCTTTTGATTTATTTTTCTCAGCGGATATGGATTATCCCAGGCAATTGATCGCGGCTGGGGACGCAGATGGCGCAACGCTGTATCGTTACGCGCAGGGGAAGCTGGTATTGTGGGTGCCGAAAGATTCGCCGCTGGCGGTCGAAGAGAAAGGCGTCAATGCGCTGCTTCACCCGTCGGTGAAGAAAATTGCCATCGCGAATCCACAACACGCGCCATACGGGCGGGCTGCCGTAGCCGCTCTCAAACACTTTGGACTGTATGAAAAAATATCGGACAGGCTAGTGCTGGGAGAAAATGTTGCGCAGGCGGCGCAGTTTGTGGAGTCAGGCAATGCGCAGGCGGGATTTGTGGCGCTTGCCCATGCAGTTGCGCCCGCGATGCAGGAAAAAGGCAAATACTGTGTAGTTCCGGCAGATGCCTATCCCCCACTGGATCAGGGCGTGGTGCTGATTTCGCGGTCGCAGCACACGCAAGAGGCGGCGGCGTTTCTCGAATATATAAAGAGGGCAGATGCGATGGCTGTGTTGAAGCGGTATGGGTTTGCGTTGGGTGATTGAGGGTTTCGATCGCCAATCACGCAGTCACCTGATTGGCGTGGAAGGTCAAGCTGATTAACTGGGAAGCATTCCGGCTCACGATTGAATTGGCGGTGGTGGTGTCGGCGATTCTTTTCGTCATCGGCTTGCCGCTGGCATACTGGATTGCTTTTTCGCGCTGGCGCTGGAAGTTTTTGGTTGAAGCGGTTGTTGCGTTGCCCATTGTGCTGCCGCCCACTGTGCTTGGATTTTACGTTCTAGTCGCACTCGGGTCGCGCAGCCCTCTGGGGCGCATGTGGCAGTCGCTGACTGGGCACACACTGGCTTTCACGTTCACCGGGCTTGTGATCGGTTCTATCCTCTACAGCCTGCCATTTGCGGTGCAGCCATTCGCTGCGTCGTTTTCCTCGGTCAACCGGAAATTGCTGGCGGCGTCGGCAATTCTTGGCGCTTCGCCCCTTCGCACTTTTTTTCGCGTGGTGGTTCCACTTTCAGCGCCGGGGCTGGTTACCGGGCTGGCATTATCGTTTGCCCATACCATGGGCGAGTTCGGGGTGGTGCTGATGGTCGGCGGAAATATTCCGGGAGTGACCAGAACAGTTTCGATCGATATCTACGATCAGGTACAGGCCGCGAACTATGCGGCCGCGAATGCGATGGCGCTGCTATTGCTCATCTTCTGTTTTGTAGTGCTGGCGCTGGTTTATGCGCTGAATCGCGCGAATGTGCTTTCGACGGTGTCAAGCCGCGAGTGGCGGAGAACGAGTCCGGCGGGATAGCGAGACTCCATGCCCACAGCGGAATCGTCACAACCTCTTCTGTGCGTTAACCTGCGCCAGACCCTCGGCTCGTTCCAGCTTGATTGCGAATTCGTAGCAAGCGCGGGATTCAACATACTATTCGGGGCGTCAGGGGCGGGAAAGACAACGCTGCTCGACTGCGTGGCAGGGCTAACGACTCCCGACGGAGGACGAATTGTGGTCGGCGATCGCGTCCTCTTCGATGCGAGTCAAGCCACGAATATTCCTGTGGCGAAACGTAATGTGGGGTATGTCATTCAGGAGCTCGCGCTGTTTCCGCACCTCACGGTGGAGCAGAATGTCGAGTACGGCGTGACCAAGTTGTCGCGCACGCAACGACGCGAGCGCGCGATTTCGATATTGCGTGAGTTTCACATCGAGCAACTACGCGATCGAAGGCCGGGAAAGATTTCTGGCGGCGAGCGCCAGCGGGTGGCGCTGGCGCGAGCCTTGGTAACCGAACCACGCGTGCTGTTGCTCGATGAGCCGTTGGCGGCGCTCGACGCTCCAATCAAAGCGAAAATTATTGACGACCTGCGCCGGTGGAATCAGGCTCATGCCATTCCGATTCTTTACGTGACGCATAGCCGCGAAGAGGTAATTGCCCTGGGTGAGCGGGTGCTTGTGATGGAAGCAGGGCGCATCATCGCGCAAGGCACGCCGCACGAGGTGCTGCGCGCGCCGCGGCAGGAGACCGTGGCGCAGCTGACGGGATTTGAGAATATTTTTGACGCCTCCGTCTGGCTGGTGCATGAGGATCGCGGCACCATGACCTGCCGTCTGCCGGGCAGCAAACCGAAGACGTTCGTGCTTTTGGAAACCCCGCTGATCCGCGCCCAGCCGGGCTCGCTGCTGCGGGTTGGAATCCGCGCTGGAGACATTCTGCTGGCCATCGTTAAGCCCGAGGGCCTGAGCGCCCGCAACGTCATCGCAGGCCGCGTGGTTTCGCTTGAACGGCGTGACATGATCATTTCCGCGCATGTTGATTGCGGAGTGGAGATGGAAGTGTATCTGACTCTTGCGGCGCAGGAGGCACTGCGCCTAACGCCGGGAAGTGAAGTCTGGCTGGTGATCAAGACGCATTCGTGTCATTTGATGGCGAAGTGAAGGTCTTTGAGGTTTCAAAGGTTCAGCAACCGGGGGATTTGGGCATAACCGCCCCCATAGCAACAGTTGAGATTGGGTCCTTCGTGTTGTCTTTGATTCTGGGCACAGATTCGTCTGTTACCCAAATGAGGTATTCATCAAGCAGCCAGTAGTGGTACCAAAAATACCCTACATCTCGTAATGCGCGCTCGACGGTCATCGTGCGAGCATCTTTCTCATGGCATCCAATTTTGAAAGGAGTAGCACCCATGAAGAATGTTGTTCTAGTCCACGGTGGGTTTGTGGACGGCGCCGGTTGGGAAGGCGTCTACAAGATACTCAAGAAGCGGGGTTACAACGTCAACGTTGTGCAAAATCCAACGATTTCGCTGCAAGAGGACGTAAAGGCAACCAAGCGCATCCTTGCGGCCCAAAATGGTCCGGCCATCCTCGTTGGCCATTCCTATGGCGGAGCGGTGATCACCGAAGCGGGCACTCATCCGAACGTTGCGGCCCTCGTGTACATTACTGCCTTCGCTCCGGACAAAGGTGAGTCCGTCGGCACACTCATCAAAAATCCGCCGCCCGGCGCGCCCGTGCCCCCGATTGTCCCGCCGCAGGATGGATTCTTGTTCCTGGACAAGAAGGCGTTTCCCGCATCCTTTGCGGCGGACGTGGATCCGGAGAAAGCCGCATTCATGGCTGATTCTCAGGTGCCGTGGGGAGTAGAGGCTACCAATGGCGCGATCACCGAACCGGCGTGGCGGACGAAGCCGAGCTGGTATTTGGTTGTCACTGAGGACAAGATGATCCCGCCCGACGCGCAGCGTGCCATGGCGAAAAGGGCGGGCTCCAAGGTTGTCGAAGCCAGAGGCAGCCACGCCATCTACGTGTCACAGCCTCAGGCCGTTGCAGCTCTTATCGAAGAGGCTGCCACGGCTAAAGCCAAGGCCGCTTAATCGTTTCAATCACCATTAACACTCATCGACCCCTCGGGTACCCGTACTGTCCCGAGGGGCTTTGAGTCACCCATGGGCCTGCGGCCCACCCCTAGGGATGAAAGCGCGTTCTTCGGCCGATTGATTCCAAATGGGTTAATGCGCGACTTCCGACGGAGTGTAAAGGCCTGTGTCTGTTGAAAAAGTCAGTCGCGAAGATGTTCTCTGCTGCGCTCTGAGCGGTGCCGTCGGGTGATTTTGGTTTGCCAGAAGATCCACTAAGTGGTCGCGGGCAAGATGGAGGGTGAGCCTTGGCTGAGGAAGCGGACTAACCGTTTGATATTCTGCGCCGCCGCTGCCAGGAAGAACTGCTCCCGCACGAAC
>JASHOH010000123.1 GCA_030041215.1 Candidatus Sulfotelmatobacter sp.
GCATCGAGTCCAGCGGCCGGGCCTTGCGCCATGCCAACGGCGACTGCCCGATTCAGCGCCACGATGGGAGATGGGCTGATTTGCATCAGAGCGTCATAGAGAAGAACGATCTGCTCCCAATCGGTCTCATCGGCCGTGCGAGCTCGCATGTGGCAGGCGGCGATCGCCGCCTGCAGAGCATAGTGTTTCGCACCACCGCCCAACTTTTGCGCGTGTTCGAGCGCGCTCATTCCTCGCTGAATCTGCGCGTCATCCCACAAAGAGCGGTTCTGGTTCGGAAATAAAACTGCCTCGCCCATTGGCCCCCGGCGCGCCGCGGTGCGCGATGCCTGCAACTCCATCAGCGCCAGAAGACTATGGACTTCGGATTCGCCGGGAAGAAGTTGCACCAGTATCCGTCCGAGCCGTAGCGCATCGTCGCAGAGCGCAGCCCGCATCCATTCCTCTCCCGATGTCGCGGTGTACCCCTCGTTGAAAATCAGGTAGACCACCATGAGCACGGACTCAACCCTGCGACGCAACTCGTCCCCACTCGGGGTCTCAAAGGGAACGTGCGCCTCCGAGAGGGTCTTCTTGGCGCGAGAGATGCGCTGGCCCAGCGTCTTCTCCGGCACGAGGAAGGCGCGGGCGATCTCCGTGGTGGTGAGGCCGCCGATCAGGCGCAACGTGAGCGCGATGCGGCCTTCCATCGACAGGATTGGATGGCATGCGGTGAAGATGAGGCGGAGGATGTCATCATCGATCACCTGATCCAGCGAGTGCTCCAAAGCGTCTCCAAGCCGCTGCTGTTGCCACTCCAGCTCGCGGGCAATCTCTTCATGCTTTTGTACGAGCATGCGGCCACGCCGCAAGGAATCGAGCGCGCGGCGTTTGGCTGCCGTCATCAGCCATGCACCCGGTTTTTCAGGGATGCCTTCTGCGGGCCACACTTCGAGGGCAGTCGCGAGCGCATCCTGCGCCAGCTCCTCGGCAATGCCGATATCGCGGGTGACGCGAGCAATCGCGGTGATGAGGCGTGTGGACTCGATCTTCCACACGGCCTCAATCGTCTTAGCTACATCGCTCATGCAACTTAGTCTACGACGTTCCGGTGCTCGGAGCCTTCCGCCGCTCTAGTCGGGCATCTCGAAAAACTGGCGGACTTCGACGATGTCGCCGTTAGCGATCGGCGCTCGCTTGAACCATTCGATCGCCTCCTCGCGCGAGCGTGCCTGAATGATCCAGTAGCCCCCGATCACCTCTTTGGCCTCAGTAAACGGCCCGTCGGTAACCGTGGCTTTGCCGTCTGAGTATGAAATACGCGCCCCCGCCGAAGGCGGAAGGAGCCCATCGCACGCCAGCAGCACGCCCGCTTTCTGCAGGCTCATGTTGTACTCCATCATCTTCGTTGCCGCTTCCACACTGGGAACTGCATCCGGTGCGGCCGATCCATACCCTTTGGGGATCAAAATCATCATGAAACGCATTGCGTTGCTCCTTATGGTTGCTTCTTCAAAGGCCCAGCGGCCTTGTAGGAATTGATGATGATGCCGGAGGGCAAAGCTTTCGTGCTGGCGAGCTCGAATGCGCGAGCCGGAGTTCCCTCTGCAAAGATGCGCTTGCCCGTGCCCAACAGGACTGGATCGACGAGCAGCACGACCTCATCCGCAAGTCCGTGTTCGAGCAGCGTCGATGTCAGTGTTGAACTGCCCGTGAGGATCAGGTCACGGCCATCCTGCGACTTGATGCGGCGAAACGCCCTCGACAATGTCCGGCCTAACAATGTCCGGCCCAACCGCCTCGAACGGGCCCCATTCCAGACTCTCCGGCCGGTGGGTCACGACATATTTCGTCGCGGCATTAAGGCGGTCAGCCATAGGACTGCTCGGCGCCTTCGGCCAGAAGACCGAAAAGCCATCGTAGGTGCGCCGGCCAAGCAGCAGGTCGAAGCTATCACCATACATCGCGGTGACTAGGTCTCTGCCAGCGGGAGTGCGATAGGGCGCGGACCAGTCGCCGTAGGGGAAATTGTTCTCATCGGCGGAGGCCTGGATCACGCCATCCAGCGAGATGTGTTCGAAAATTCTGAGCTTTCTCATTGCGAGTCTCCGTGGCCACGTGATTTTCTATTCGGCCGGATTCTCAGGAACGCTCGCACCTCGACAGGAACCCGGCAAACGATGACGGCTTTGCGTCCCCACGCGAGCGCTTCGTCCATGTCGGTGCACTCGAGGATCCAGAAGCCGCCCACGTGTTCCTTGGCTTCGAGGTAGGGGCCGTCGGTGATGGAGACGTTGCCGTCGGGCTGTTTGCGCAGCGATTTAGCGTGGCTTGCCGATTCCAGGCCGCCTGCGAAGAACCTGGCGCCGGCGGCATCCATCTCTTCGTTGAGTGCTCCGATATCGCGAATCATCGCTTCACCTTCCAGCGACGGGTCGTAGTTGTTGGGGTGTTGAATTGCTACCAGATATTGCGGCATGTCTTTCTCCTGTAATCGTCCTTCAGGCGGGTTCTCTGCCCGGCCTTCACTACAACGACGAATGGCCAGACCGGAATTCTACAAGCCGTCGGGAGAATTTTATTTCTGGGAATTTCTTAGTTCTGGCCGCGGCTTCAGGCAGTTCGTAGGATGCATCTGGCAGGTTTTTCTCTGTTTCCAAGGAGAAGATCCTCTCCTCGCCTGCCTCCAGCCATTTCGAGACTTCCGCCATCACATCATAGCCGACCTGATCCTGCCCGCAATGAGCGCCTGAATTTGGCGGTGCCAAATGCGAGAATCAGTAATGATAAGTCG
>JASHOH010000124.1 GCA_030041215.1 Candidatus Sulfotelmatobacter sp.
ATCGGAGTACATAGCGGCCTTCTGGTGCGGGTTCTCGCCATAGCGCAGATCGAGGGTTTTCTGGAATGACAGGCGTAGTACTGGCGGGAAGCCTTGCTCGGCAGACAGATCAATATTGTTGACGTCAGGAATGCGTTCGAGGGTGGATGCGATGGCGGAATCATAAGCGGCGGTGGTGGCAAAGGCTTTCTGCGCCAACTGCCACTTGGTTTCAAGCGACAGTGATCCGCTGGAGCTTTTCAGTTCTTCCGCAATTGCATTGTAGTCGGCAGGCGAAGTCACGACCGCGACATCACGAAAATTCTTGGCGGCAGAGCGGATCATCGAGGGTCCGCCGATGTCGATGTTCTCGATCAGTTCTTCGAGGGTGACGTCGGGCCTGGTGGCGGTTTTTTCGAAGGCATAGAGATTCACCACGACCATATCGATGGGTTGGATGCCATGCTCGGCCACGGCGGCCGTGTGCTTGGGATCGTCGCGGCGATAGAGAATTCCGCCATGAACTTTGGGATGCAGCGTTTTGACGCGGCCATCGAGCATTTCAGGGAAGCCGGTAAGCTTGGAGATGTCTTTGACGGCAATGCCGGAATCGCGCAGGAGCTTGGCAGTGCCACCGGTGGAGATCAATTCGATGCCCAGATTTGCGAGCTGGCGGGCGAAATCGGCGAGGCCGGTTTTATCGGTAACGCTGAGGATGGCGCGGCGGATTCTAGAATGATTTGAAGACATCGAAACGACCTCTAGCACGAAGGATGATTGCGGAGTGACCGGAGATTCTATCAGCAAAGCACCGTGGCGGGCCGCTGTGGCTCGCCGGTTCAGTGGGACTATAACTCTGCTACCTTATCTTTCGCGTGGGAGGTGGTTTTCAGGCAACATCATTTCTTAGATGTCATTAATGCCCCGGTTCCGCTCCAAGACGGCTGCAATCTGCATGAATCTCTGTGTGCTGACGCTGCTACTGGCAACGCACTCGCATGCTCAGGCCAACGAAACACCGCAAATTTCACACACGCCCCAACAGCTCAGCGTGACCGGGTACACACTGCCTGCTGACAAACTTGCCAAAGCGAAGGCGCTCTATAAAGTCCGGACCACACTTTATCTTTTCGGCATGCTCTTCGACATTGCCGTCCTCTGGATACTGCTCCGGCTGCGCATTGCTCCTGCTTTTCGCGATCTCGCCGAGCGCGCCGCGACAAACTCGTTTCTCCAGACGGTCATCTTTGTGCCGCTGCTGATCCTTCTGCTCTCCATCATTTCCCTCCCGTTGGACATCTACCGGCATAAGGTCTCCCTCACGTACGGACTCTCTGTTCAAGGCTGGCGATCATGGTTCGCCGACTGGTGCAAAGCGGAAGCGGTCGAACTGGTACTTCTCATACCTGCGGTTTTCGCTCTGTTCTGGATTATCCGCCGCAGCCCCCAGCTCTGGTGGTTTTACTTCTGGCTGCTCGCACTGCCATTCTTGATCTTTCTGGTGTTCGTGGCGCCCGTGGTTATCGATCCACTGTTCAACAAATTCGAGCCGCTCCAGAAAACTGATTTGCAACTCGTGGCTGCGATCGAAAAAGTCACCCAACGAGGCGGCCTGAATATGCCTCCCGATCGCATGTTCGAGATGAAGGCCAGCGAAAAAGTCACGACATATAACGCTTACGTCACGGGCATCGGCGCAACCAAGCGGGTGGTCGTCTGGGACAATACCATTCGCGATATGACGATCCCTGAGATACTCTTCGTCTTCGGCCACGAGATGGGCCACTATGTTCTCGACCACATCTACAAGGGGCTTGCCTTCAGCGCCATCCTGATGTTGGCGGGTTTATGGCTGGGCCGGAGAATTGCGCTCGCCTTTGTGGCGCGCTGGGGGAAGCACTGGCAGATTCGGGGCATCACCGATCTGGCCGCCCTGCTGGTACTGATGCTCACGTTATCGCTGTTGACATTGGTTGGCGAACCGGTGGGCAACGCCTTCAGCCGGGATCTAGAACACGAAGCCGACCGCTACGGGCTCGAAGTCACTCACGGAATCTTTCCCGATAACGGTGCGGTTGCTGCTTCTTCCTTCCAAAAGTTGGGCGAGAAGGCCTATGACTACCCAACTCCAAACCGGGTGCTGGTCTTTTGGTCCTACGATCATCCGCCCACGGCCGACCGCGTCCGTTTCGCACTCGCGTACCATCCGTGGAACACGCCGAAGGGCCCGAAATACGTCAAATAAACTCGGCTCTCATTCGTAGCGCCAACGAGCCGAAGCTCAAGGCACCGCAACCTGTATCGGAGAAGAATACCCGCTTTCCTGTCCGCTCGAATTGACTGAAGTGGCGGCATAGTAATACGTCACACCGGAACTCACGGTCTTGTCTGTGTACGTAGTATTCGCGTCTAGAGTGGAATTAATCTTCGTATAGGAATTGACGGAAGTACCGCGATATACGTTGTAGCCAACTACCGATGAAGACGTACTTGCAGTCCACGAAAGACTCACGCTGTATTGGGGGGTAACGCCAGTGCCCTTCACTGATTCGCTGACCTGCGCGTCCGATGCGTTGCTGGCAAAGGTCAGCTTGCCGGACGAGGCCCCAGTTTGCGTAGGAGAAAAAACCGAGTCGAACGTCACATTCTGGCCGGCGCCGATCGTCATGGGAAACGAAACTCCGGAAACTGAGAACTGCGAGTTGTTGCTCGTGACCGAGGAAACGGTGACGCTTCCGCCAGTGGCACTCAGAGTCGATGTTTGGGTTGTCGTCGTGCCGACGTTCACGTTGCCAAAATTCAGCTGGGTTGGCGTAAGGGTGAGTTGTCCGACCGTTGTGCCTGTTCCCGCGAGGGGAATATTGAGATTCGGCCCGAAGATAAAGATGCTTCCTCCGGTCGTGCCGGCAGCCTGTGGCGTGAATGTGACATTGAGAGTCACGCTCTGTTTAACGCCAAGCACCAAAGGGAAGCTGGCGCCGCTGAGAGAAAAATCGCTTCCCACAATCTGGGCGGCTTCCAGGGTCACTTTCCAGGTGCGCTCGTTGGTGAGCACGACGGTAAGCACCGAACTGTTTCCGACCGGCACCTGTCCAAACGAGAGGCTGGAAGGGACGGCGAGCAATGCTTCACTGGCTACACCGGTGCCTTCCACGTGAAAGTCGAGGGTCGGGTTGGACGCATTACTCGTGAAGGTTATTCGTCCGCCGGTCCATCCGTCGGCGTTCGGAGTGAAGGTCACGTTTAAATTGACGCTCTGACCTGCAGCGAGATTAGCGGGGACGGTGAGGCCCGAGGCGGCGAACTGGGAATTACTGACGCTGATCGCTGAAATCGTCGTGCTGGTTTGTCCGGTGTTGGTCAAGGTGATGAGCTGAGTCTCCAATTGCCCGACTGCAACAGCACCAAACCTAAGGCTGGTCGGCGAACTGACCAACTGCGGACTGGCAGCAGCTTGCGAATGAGGCGCAAGCAAAGCAAAGG
>JASHOH010000125.1 GCA_030041215.1 Candidatus Sulfotelmatobacter sp.
GCCTACTTCGGACTGACAAGGTTTATTTCGCCAATCCTTTCAGCCGTCGACGTGAGACAAACTAAATAGTTGCTTGATCTGTGTCAATGCGATTTTCGGTGTGAAAACAAAATATCTGTGAATGGAATTGTGGAAAACGCAATCCAAATCCGCTCACTTGCTGCGGCGTGCTGCCTTCCACTTCGCCCACCGAGCACGCTGAGCTGCCGCAATTTTTCTGCGCGCAGCAGCTGAGAGAGGTTTCCGTCTCTTGACTGTGCGGACTCGTCTTAGTCCTCCGCTCTGACTCCCGAGATTTCCCAAAGCCTTCAGAGCTGCGTTTAGCCGCTCCGCCTCCTTATGCGCTCGATCTCGCTCGGTTTTCAACTGTTGGACTATCCCACTCAAATTGAGCATCGTGCTCCCCCTCGGGCAAGCATTGTAACAGCGTGCACGACAATGACGCGGCGTGCCCAATCACAGAAACGGCGGGCGGCGATCAACCGGAATGGACTACTGACGGCCGATCAGACGACTATTTGGTTAATCCCGCGACATGTCCACTCGCTGTCAGATCGTCGTGAGCCAGTTGTGTGCATGATCTAGGCACTAGAACCATTCGCGCCTGTGCCCTCTCGATCGTGAATGATAAATGACGTTATCATGCGCTTGTTCTAACAGCTTTCGAATCGCCGTGCATGCGCGACTCAAAACGTTTGTCAGTTAGCGAGTCGGCGGTAATCCAAAAGTAGCCATAAACGTTAGGACCCTATCGGGACTGCCCCGAGATGAGGTGCAAGGTCGTGCGTGGTGTCACTCTCGGGGCAGTTTCGATAGGGTCGTTTGAAGTAAGCCGCTAGCGTTTGCGGCGGATGCGGTCAGAGCTATGGGATTTCAACTCGGTTGTGCAGGGTTCGCATCGTCTTTGCAGCGACAAGCCGGACCGAATCGCGCTGTGGAGCTGTTGTTGTGAGCCGCCGCGGAGTCTGGGACTGCGGAAGGAGAGCTCGTATTTGTGGTCAGAGCCGTCGGTTGAGCACACGATTGCATGGCGTGGTCGCACACACATCCCACCGACGATGATCGAACAAAGTTGCCGCATCGATATCTCAGGAGGAATCAACGCTGCACCTCTGTAGATCCGACAGTATCAGGTCTGAACGGAAGTGAAGCTGGCGGCTGGTCATCCGTTCGACGATGACCATCGGACCGCTGCAAACGGGACAGCGCAACGGGACGGTGATCTCGGTATGAGTTGCACAGTCACCTGAACCGAGTAAGGCACGGCAGCGTGCGAGCATACTGCCACGCCTGCGGTTGGCGAAAAGGCCGAAGTGCCGGATGCGGACCAAGCCCTTGGGCAGAACGTGGATCAGGAATCGGCGCAGAAACTCATCTGCAGAAACGGTCATAATCTTCTGCTTACCGCCGTGCGCATAGTCTTTCCAGCGAAACGAGACTCGATCATTCTGAAACGCAACCAGTCGATGGTTGGAGATGGCGACGCGGTGCGTATAGCGAGCGAGATAGTTCAGAACATGCTCGGGACCGCCGAAGGGTGGCTTGGCGTAGACGACCCAGTCCTCGCGGAAGAGCTGTCGGAGGAACTGGCGAAAGCGACGTGGCTCAGCAAGACTCTGGAGTGAGCCGTGAAACTGGAGTTTGTGCTGACGAAAGAGTTGCCCCAGCCCGGCTGCGAACTTGCCCCGGAAGACGCGACTCAGCGCAGCGACGGGCAGGAAGAATCGTCTCGAGGAGGGGACCCATCGGGAACCGTCGGGTGCAAGACCGCCAGCAGGAACTACGTAGTGTATGTGCGGATGATGGTGAAGGTTCTGTCCCCAAGTGTGGAGCACGCCAAGAAACCCGATGTCCGCACCCAGATGTTTCGGGTCGCCGGCGAGTTCGAGCAGCGTCTCGGCACTAGCTCGGAACAGCAGATCGTAAAGCAGTCGCTTGTTCTGCAGGGCTAGAGGGGAGAGTTCCTGCGGCAGCGTGAAGACAATGTGAAAATAAGAAACGGGCAACAGCTCAGTCCTGCGCTGGGCGAGCCAGCGGGAGCGGGCGTTGCCCTGACATCTGGGGCAGTGACGGTTACGGCAAGAGTTGTAAGAGATAGCCTGATGTCCGCAGCGGATGCACTGATCACGATGAGCGCCCAAGGCCGCAGTGCGGCAACGGACGATCGCATCGAGCACCTTGCGATGCTGCCACGCAAGGTGTGATCCGTGGTGCTCCCAAAATCTGTTGCCGGATGTTCGGACGATGTCGGCCACCTCAAGGGTGGGCCGACTCATCGCTTGATCAGCCTCCTGGAACGCTTGACTTGGTCGGGACTAGACACCTCGATCGCTTCCAGCGGGCTGGGAACTGCTTGCAGATGACGCCGGGACAAGTGCAGGTAGACCGTGGTGTCGGCGAGTTTGGCATGACCCAGCAGAACCTGGATCGTGCGCAGATCGGCGCCGGCTTCGAGCATGTGGGTTGCGAAACTGTGCCTGAGCGTGTGAGGAGACACATGCTTGCGGACACCAGCATGTTGCGCGGCCTCCGCCACGGCCTTCCAGACGATCTTCTCGGTGATGGGAACGTCGGCCCGCCAGTTGTTGACGGTGCCGGGGAACAAATATGTCTTCGGTTTCATCCAGCGCCAATACTCGCGCAGGGTGTCCAGCAGCTTCGGGGTCAACAGAACGTCGCGGTCACGGCCGCCCTTGCCCTGGCGAACATGAATGACCATGCGTTCGCTGTCGATATCGCAGACCTTGAGGTGGCATAGTTCAGCGCGTCGCAGGCCGGTCGCATACAACATCATTAGCATCGTGCGGTGCATCAGGTTCTGGGCGGAAGCGATCAGCCGGGTTATCTCTTCCTGACTCAGTACCGTGGGCATGCGCCTCTGACGCTTGGGAAACGGAATGTGATCGGGAAGATACGGCCGCCTGAGTGTCTTAACGAAGAGAAAACGCAGAGCAGCGGTACGACCTTCGATCGTCCCCGGTGAGAGCTTGCAGTCACGAAACAGGTGCACCTGGTACTCGCGGATATGTTCTGGACCAAGGCGGTCGGGCGAGCGATGGAAGTATTTTGCGAAATCCTCTACCGCGAAGATGTAGGATCGGACGGTGCTCTGGGAGTAGTTACGACGCTGGAGTTCATCCAGCATCATCTTTCTAAGTCGGGTCACAGTAAACCTCCTTGTGACCCAAACCTTACCGAATCGACAAAACTAGGTGACAACCACGCGGTAGCGTCCGCCGCGCCAGCGGCTTAGTGCAAACGGGCTTCTGGTCATCGATAAGATGCACCTGCAGATTGTTACAAACTTTCATTCGTTGCCCTTGGTTTTTCTCGGGTCTTCCAGGGCGTACATCCGTTCTAATTCATAAACGTCCTTGACCTCGGGGTGCTCCCTGTAATGCCTGTCCAACGCATAACGGAGTGCTCCACGCCATGCGTAATCGCGATAGGCGGCACTGTCCTAAACCTGCGTTTGAAAATTCTACGCTTGGTATATCCGCTCAAGCTCACAGCGAAGGGCCGCCGGATCGAATGTAACAACGAAGTGCTCGAAAAATCCATACATCCCCATCAATCCAACTATGGGTAGAGAGTCGGAGAAGCCAGCCCTTGCCTGGACGGGGCCACCGGGGATGTACAGCGTAATGTCGTGCATGTAGATATTTGTGGGGCCAGCTATTCCCATGGTTTCCCTAACTTCACCTTTTTCGATTTCGAGTCCAATCGCTCTACCCAATTGAGCTTGAAACTGACAAACAGTCGCACCAGAATCAATTATGACCTCCACTCTTTTTGATCGCGGAGCATTCTTGGTGGGCAAGGCAATATTTACCGGAACCACGGCGGCGTAAAAGAATCCACCGTACTTAACATCCGGATATTTTCTATACGGAAGTTTTAGGCTCACACTGAAATGGAAGTCCAGACCTTAGGTGTCTTGATCAACAGAGGGTCTGAAACACCGGCGCGTTCGCTTTCCTGAACGGCTTCTTCGTATGTCGCACCAGCACCCACAATCTTAGTTTCGTCCTCAGAAAGGGCGATCCATGAGTCCGGCGGGGCGGAA
>JASHOH010000126.1 GCA_030041215.1 Candidatus Sulfotelmatobacter sp.
AGGGCGAACCTCCACCTCTCGAGGATGTTCTGAAAACAATGCGCGAGCGCGTAGCGAAGTTCAATGTCGAGAAGATCAAACCTCAGGACCTCGCTGGCGCGGCAGGTTCGCCCGACGACGAAACGTAGGAGAGACAAGACCGCAAATGACCAATTCATCAGCCAGAAAACACGCGGGGCCCGGGCCAGCGACTGACCAATTGCAACGCAAGGCCGGGCCGGAGCTCCCGTGACGGAAGCATCTATCACAGCCGACTCGCTCCATCTGCTTATTGTTCCCCGGCCGATCGCTTCCGGTTTCTTGGGCCAAGTGAGTGATCCCATCGCCAGTTGCCTTTGCAACCTGCAATGAGCCTGATGAGTCGGTCTTACGTGGAGAGAAAAACCGCGTGGACGAACTCTGATCCCTTTCTCCATCCTACTAACCCTCAACGCTATGTTCCGTCTTGGAAGAAAGGCCCAGTGCAACTTTAGTCCGGGAGAAGTGAAGAGCTGAAGCTGCACTTACCTTACAAAATGCACATGTCGAAGAAATTGTCGGTGATCCAGATCACGATCGGCATCCTTGTTACGAAATCCGAACACGAGAGTGCGCGATGTCGGCGGCTGTTCCTGGCGCTAGACTGTTTCTGACCTTAGGGCCCGATTCTTAACTTCCCGTTGTGGTACAGCTACGCTGGTCAACAAGGTATTCCCTGTGACCATCGCGAAATGAAAATTTCGGCGTTGAAAACAAGCAAGTTCTAATCGCAGCGGCGAAGCCCTTTTTGACCAGTGCTGATTCTATTGGGTTTTCGCCGATGGCGTCGATTCGGAGGGTTGGGGGCGAAAACACGGTGTGCGATTGATGAGTGCTATCAAGGATGTTTCACCAAATGATCTGCCCCGCCGGAAGACGGTTCTCAAATCCACTTGTGAGTAGCGATTCTGTTTACGTTGACTTGCATGGGAGTCCGGCCTACGATTTGCCTCAGTGGGACGGGGAGAAGGAGCGTCTTCTCTATGGCGAATCGGCCGATTGGTCAAGATTCGCTCAGCGGCCAGACCATCTCACACTACCGCATCGTCGAGAAGCTGGGCGGCGGCGGGATGGGCGTGGTCTACAAAGCCGAGGACACAAAGCTTGGCCGCTTCGTCGCCCTCAAGTTTCTGCCCGAAGATGTAGTTCGTGATCCTCAAGCGTTGGCCCGGTTCCAACGCGAAGCGCGGGCGGCTTCCGCCTTGAACCATCCCAACATCTGTACCATTCACGAAATCAGCGAACACGACGGCCAACCCTTCATTGTTATGGAGTATCTGGATGGCGTGGCCTTGCAGCACCGGATCGCAGGCAAACCCGTCGAGACTGAGGTCGTGCTCAGTCTGGCTATTGAGATTGCTGACGCGCTCGATGCCGCCCATGCCGCGGGCATTGTCCACCGCGACATAAAGCCCGCAAACATTTTTGTCACTAAGCGAGGTCATGCCAAGATTCTCGACTTTGGGCTAGCGAAAGTCGGCTCCGCGGCGAACGCCGGGATGGGGGCTGGGCTGCTGTCCCAGCCAACGGTGGAGTCCAGCGAGCACCTGACCAGCCCCGGAACGGCAGTCGGAACCATCGCCTACATGTCGCCAGAGCAAGTCCGCGCCAAAGAACTCGACGCCCGCACAGACTTATTCTCGTTCGGCGCGGTTTTGTACGAGATGGCGACGGCCACATTGCCATTCCGGGGGGAAAGTTCAGGGGTCATTTTCGAGGCCATCCTCAACCGTACCCAAGTTCCTCCGGTTCGACTGAATCCAGACGTGCACCCCAAGCTGGAAGACATCATCAACAAAGCTCTGGAGAAAGACCGTAATCTGCGCTATCAGAGTGCAGCGGAGATGCGAGCCGACTTGCAACGGCTGAAGCGTGATTCTGAGAGCGGACACAGTTCTGCGGCAAGCTCGGGTACGGCGGCCGTGGCAGAAGCTCCTGCGACTCGGGTTGCGAAGCTCTGGAAAATTCTGGTTCCCGTGCTGGTCGCCTTGCTTGTGGCGGGTGGCCTGTACTATCGGTCGCATCAAACCGAGCACCTGACCGAGAACGACACAATCGTTGTCGCAGACTTTGCCAACAGCACGGGCGATGCAATCTTTGACGACACGCTGAAGACGGCACTCAACGTCTCCCTGCGGCAATCGCCTTTCTTGAATCTGCTTTCCGACAGCCAAGTCGCGAAGAACTTGCAACAGATGACCCGTCCGGCCAGCACGAAGCTCACGCCCGACGTAGCCCGCGAGCTTTGCCAGAGGGCGGGCAGCAAAGCCTACCTCGCCGGAGCGATTGGCAGTCTGGGCGGCGAATATGTGCTGGGGCTGAAGGCAGTGAATTGCCAGAGCGGAGACACGCTGGCGCAGCAGCAGGTGACGGCGGCGTCGAAGGACAAGGTGCTGGACGCGCTGGGCGAGGCGGCATCCAAGCTGCGCGGCGAACTGGGCGAATCGCTGGCTACTGTGCAGAAGCTTGATGTCCCGCTCGTACAGGCCACCACGTCTTCGCTCGAAGCGCTGAAGGCGTACAGTCTTGGCTTGAAGGCCTTTCATGAGAAAGGCGCCACCGCATCGCTGCCTTACGATCAACGTGCCGTCGAGCTTGATCCGAGTTTTGCCCTGGGCTACCTTTCAGTAGGCGTGGACTACACGAGCCTCGGCGAACTAGGGCGGGCCAGCGAGTATTACACCAAGGCATTCCAGTTGCGGGAGCATGCCAGCGAAGCGGAAAAGCTGCTGATCGCCGCGGCCTACTATTCGCAGGTAACCGGGGAATTGGATAAGGCGGCTCAGACATATCAGGAAGAGATTGAGAGCTACCCACGGGAATTCGCAGCGTACAACAATTTGGGCGGCGTGTTCGCAGCACAGGGACAGTACGAGAAAGCTGCGGAGATCACGAGGCAGACCGTGCGTCTTGCACCGAATCGTGGAAGTTCGTACCCCAATCTCGCCAACTACGCTCTTGCCTTGCAACGCTTCGATGAAGCCGGGCGGATCATCCGCGAGGCACAGGCGCGAAAACTCGATGATTTCTCGCTTCATAATGCTCTCTACGCTCTTGCCTTTCTCGGTTTCGACTCCGCCGCGATGGCGGAACAGCAACAGTGGTTTGCGGGCAAGCCCGAAGAGAGCAATGGACTGGGGCTCGCATCCGACACCGAGGCATATGGAGGTCATCTGGGCAAGGCGCGGGACCTGACCAATCGGGCTGTGGACTCCGCCAAACGAGCGGACGACAAAGAAAGCGGGGCAGTATGGCAGGCGATTGCTGCTCAGCGGGAAGCGGCTTACGGCAATCCTGCGGAGGCCCGGCAGGCAGCAGCAGGGGCATTGAAGCTGGCTCCCGCGAGTCCGGGCGTCGAGAGCGAGACCGCGCTTGCGTTTGCCATGGCGGGCGATACGGCGCAAGCCGAATCGTTGGCCCAAGACTTGGGGAAACGCTTCCCGCTGGACACCCAGATGCAGTCGCTCTGGCTGCCTGCGATTCAGGCGCAATCGGTGCTGAATCGCAACAATCCGGCTGTCGCCCTGAATGCCCTGCAAGCTGCTTCACCGATCGAGTTAGGGCAAATTCAGTTCGTCGCCAATATTTCCTGCCTCTACCCGACGTATGTTCGCGGGAAGGCATACTTGGCAGCCGGACAGGGCAGTGCTGCCGCTGCCGAGTTCCAGAAGATTCTCGACCACAGCGGCATCGTGTGGAACTGCTGGACGGGAGCCTTGGCGCATCTGGGCGTGGCGCGTGCGAATGCATTGCAAGCGAAAACATCGCAAGGCGCGGATGCCGATGCAGCCCGCGTTCGTGCTCTCACTGCTTACAAAGACTTCCTCGCCCTCTGGAAAGACGCCGACCCCGACATCCCCATCCTGAAAGCAGCCAAAGCGGAGTACGCGAGGCTGCAATAAGCTGGACTGAGGTTCGTTGACCCTCACCAGCACAGGGGAATAACATTCCCGCCAATGGGCGCACCCACCCAACTGATTGGGCAGACCATCTCGCACTACCGCATCCTCGAAAAACTGGGCGGGGGAGGAATGGGTGTGGTCTACAAGGCTGAGGACGTGAAGCTGCATCGCTTCGTTGCCCTGAAGTTCC
>JASHOH010000127.1 GCA_030041215.1 Candidatus Sulfotelmatobacter sp.
ACCAAACATCTCCTGTCCGCCAAGCGTGGCCTGCCGCCTTTGGGCTTCGGCTTCGAGACAGGGATGAAGGGTTCGATCATTTCCCATAACTTTTCAGGCAAAAGTTCAGCCGCCATTAGCGCATCCTCCTCAGGGTTGAAGGATACAGCTAGTGCTTGTGTCAACTGTCAGAGACGGGGTTTTGTTAGAAGCTCTTATTTACCATCTGATGTTCGGCCCCGACTACATCGCCGCCTGTCCGTCCTGCTCGGCGATAGCGGACGGGTTCAATGGCTTCCAGGTTCATCTGGCCAACCACGACGTGATGCTCTGGGCAGTATCGCGAGCGCCGCTTGCCAAACTCCAAGGGTACAAGCGGCGGATGGGCTGGACTTTCCCGTGGGCGTCGTCGTTCGGCGGAGATTTCAACTTCGACTACAGCGTCGGTTTCACTGAGGAGCAGCAGCGGGCGGGCGGCGTCGAATACAACTATCATCGCGAGGACGCGTTGAAGCCTTCGAGCCTCTCTGACCAGAACATATGGGGAACCGGAGTCGATCGCGCCACGTTCGTGCGCGAAAGGCCGGGCATGAGCGCCTTCGTTCTCGAGGAGGGTGTGGTCTACCACACCTATTCGACATATGCTCGCGGACTGGACGCCCTTTGGGGCATGTGGCAATGGCTCGACCGCGCTCCCAAGGGGCGAAATGAAACGGGGCACTGGTGGCGTCGCCACGATGAGTACGACAAGCGGTGAGCCGGCTCTACCCACCTGATGTGTCCGGGTGGCACCCCTGCATGCATTGTCCGGCATTGAACTGGCCGTCGATCATTGGCGCCTAGTCTTAGTGCTGTATCTGAAGCGCCCCCGAACGGGAGCAGGAAGTGGAGACGCTGTGAAGAGGCGCTTCGGATACAGCGACTTGAAGGAAGCCGCCCCCGGGGGACTATGGGATTTGTATCTGGAGGAGTCGGTTTTGGTTGTTTGCGAGTTTGCCTTTGCGGTCAGCGCGCTTGGGTTTGAGTAGGGGGTCGCAGAGAGAACGATCGTGGGGCGGCGCATCGGTGAGTCCGAATCGCAGCACCATACTGCATTCTGAGGAATGCGAGACAGAGAACCGGTGTGCGCGCCGGAGCAGGAACGAGATTCGAGGCTGGAGATGTAGGTTCATGCGGCGCACCGGCTGAGTTGAGGCGGAGATCGGAGGAGAAGTTGCGCGGCGGAGAAGCGCTCGACTACTTGCATGGTTCCGCCGCAAAGCGGACATTGCCACAGCGAGTGAATGGGCAGCGCCAGCGAGGCGGTGTGCACTGCTGGGGGATGGGATTGCTGGAGTAAGCGAGAACAGAGTGGAAGGAGTTCTGCTCGCCTCCGGTTAGCAAGAAATCCGAAGTTGCGGATGCGCACGAAGCCGCGCGGCAGCAGGTGGAGGAGGAAGCGGCGCAAGAACTCTTCGACGGGCAGAGTCATGAGCCGCTCCTTGTTGCCGTGAGCGGAGTCGCGCCAGCGAAAGGTTACGTTGCTCTCGGAGAGAGCAACCAACCTGCTATTGGAGATGGCGACGCGATGAGTGTAAGCACCGAGATAGCGCAGCACATGTTCTGGGCCGCCGAAAGGCCGTTTGGCATAGACAACCCAGTCGTGACGGAACAGTACCCGCAGCCACGAGGCGAAGGCGCGCGGTTCCGCAAGCAGTAAAAGATGTCCGTGGAGCTGGAGTGCGCCAGCATGAAAGGCGGTCTTGAGTCCGGCGATAAACTTGCCGCGGAAGACACGGCTGAGCACTTTGACGGGAAGGAAGAAGGAGCGGCGTGAGGAGATCCAGCGGGAATGATCCAGAGCAAGACCGCCAGCGGGAACTACGCAGTGAACATGGGGATGATGCCGCAGTCGCTGGTCCCAAGTATGGAGCACGCTGAAGAAGCCGATCTCGGCTCCCAGGTGGCGTGGATCGCGGGCGATCTCCAGCAGAGTTGCAGCACTGGCGTGAAACAGCAGGTTGTAGATCAACCGTTTATTCTGCAATGCGAGTGGAGCGAGCTCCCGCGGCAGGGTGAAGACGACGTGCACGTGGCTGGCGGGCAGCAACTCGCGTTCCCGCGCCTGGAGCCAGCGCCAGCGGGCGTTGCCCTGACACTTGGGGCAGTGCCGGTTTCTGCACGAGTTGTAAGAGATGGCAGAATGTCCGCAGTCCGAGCACTGATCGCGATGTCCACCCAACGCGGCAGTGCGGCAGCGTGTGATGGCCAGCAACACTTTTTCGTGTTGTCCGTTGATCCACTTGCGACTGCGTTCAACGAAGGACTGCCCGGCACTACGAACGATGTCGGCCACCTCCATCGGAGGCCGGTTCATGCGCTCTGTGTCGGCTCTCCTTCTCCTCGGATGGGGAGTGCATCCAGCGGACTGCCGGTGGCGCTGAGATGTCGCCGCGAGAGATGCAGATAGATCGTGGTTTCCTCCAGGTCGCGATGCCCGAGCAGCATCTGGATAGTGCGCAGGTCTGCGCCGGCCTCGAGCAAATGCGTGGCAAAGCAGTGGCGCAGAGTGTGGGGATGGATGTGCTTGTGCTCAAGACCGGCGCGTTCGGCGGCCTGCTGGCAGGCGTTCCAGAGAACCTTGGTGGAGACCGGATGACTCGCTGTATGCCATCGGTTGCCGGGGAACAGCCAATCGGTGGGCTTGCGTTTCAGCCCGCGCCAGTACACGCGTAGGGCATCGAGCAGCTTGGGGCTGAGCATGACATCGCGGTCCTTACGTCCCTTGCCTCCCCGGACATGAATGACCATGCGTTGGCTATCGATGTCGCTGATCTTCAGGTGCGCTACTTCTGCGCGCCGTGCGCCCGTGGCATAGAGGGTCATCAGCAGAATGCGATGAAACGGAAACTCTGCCGCGTCGATCAGCCGCGCCACTTCGCCGTGGCTCAGCACCTGCGGCAAGTGCAAGACCTTCTTCGGGTACGGTGTCTCAGCAATGCTCCAGCCGCGTTTCAACACCTGTAGATAGAAGAAGCGCAATGCAGCCAAGCGTTGGGTTACGGTGTTGGGGGCCAGCTTCCAGCGCGTGAACAATGCGGCCTGATACTGGCGAATATGCTCGGGGCCAAGCTGATCGGGTGAACGATGGAAGTGCCGACTGAAATGCTCGACCGTGTGAATGTAAGCGTCGATGGTGGACTCGGCGTAGTTGCGGCGCCGTAGTTCCTCTAGCATGATCTGGCGTAAATGGGTCACAGAGAGTTCCTCCTCTGCGACAAAACACTAGCTCAGATCACCTCGACCGTCGGCTCAACAAGACGCGAATGCGTCCGTCGCAAAGCGGCTTAGTTCAAGTC
>JASHOH010000128.1 GCA_030041215.1 Candidatus Sulfotelmatobacter sp.
ATCAACTCAGGGACTTTTTCAACAGACACAGGCGTTTACACTCATCATCCCGGTGGCAGCCGATTTTGAGTGTAATCCGGATTTTGCAAGAGTTATCCAAGGGAGCATGCCCGCATCCTGCGGGTGGAGGCGGAGGCCTGAGGTAACCTCCGTGAGGACAGCCGGGCACTCGGTTTCAGTTCCCGGCGCTATTGCTACTTTGCCGTCAGCACTATCGCCAATGATCCCTCTCCCGCTGTTCCTGCGGCGGTCAGGATGCCATCGCTGTTTACCGTATAGACCGAAACGGCACTCCCTTCGTTCGCGACGTAGAGAAACTTGCCAGATGGATCAAACACGGCACGGAAAGGCTGCGATCCTGCGGGGATGGTGCCATTTTGCAACAAGTCTCCGGTACTTTGATTGATCGTGAACATCGAAACCGTTCCGTCCAGGCGATTGGTCACGTAAGCGAAGCGACTTGTAGGATCTACGGCAACTGCTGTGGGCTGGTTTCCTGCGATAGCAATGATTGTGGGTGTCGGCGTCAACAGACCGGTCTTTGCGTCCACGGTATATTCCGAGACTGAATTGTTTTCTGAATATGTGTTGGGAGCATAGGCAAATTTGCCTGAGGGGGCCACCGTGACTCCGAAGGGTGATTCCCCCGTCGTGACCGTTGCAGGCGTCGTCGGCGTTAACACCCCGGTCGTCGGATCGACGGTGTACATCGAAATCGTGTCGTCGTCCTGATTGGCCGCATACGCAAAACCCCCGGATGGGTGCACCGTTATGGAAAGCGGACTCCATCCTGTCGCCACCGTCGGCGGCGTGGTCGGCGTCAACACTCCTGTGGTCTGGTTAATCGTGAACATTGAGACTGTGTTGTCATCGCTGTTCGCCGTGTAAACGAACTTGCCGCTAGGATCGATTCCGATTCCTTGAGGGAAGAATCCAGTTGGGACGGTTGCTGGGGTGGTGGGAGCCAAGGCTCCAGTACTGGAATTGATGGTGTACATCGAAATGGTGGCGAGGTCGGATGCATTCGACACGAGATTCGCGGCATAGGCAAATCTGCCCAACGGATCTACAACCATATCCTCAGGATCGCTTCCCGTCGGGACCATGGGAGGCGTGGTTGCGGTGAGACTTCCCGTGCAAGAATCGACGGTATAGGAGGCAACGGAACCGTTCTGGCTGAAGTTGCTACCCGTCAACGTGTATGCAAACTCGGGATGAGAAGAAGGCACGCAAGCAGGGACGGGCGTGGGGGTCGGTGCTGGGCTGGAGTTTCCGCCGCAGGTGACAGCGAGTATCGTTAACACAGCCAACGCTGGGGCTTGAAAATATATGGTGCGCATTACCGCCTCCTTAAGAAAAAAGCTGAGCGCCCCCTCACACCCGTCCCATTATCCGTCGCCAGCTACGGACAAGCGATTGCCGAATGTGACATAACCAGTTTGGCCCATGGCGAAGATCCGCTAACGGGGGCGCTTGGATTCTGAGGGGCAAAAGCGGTAACCTGAATTTCTGTTCCCGACGCATAACCCACGCAACTGAAAACGTAGGGCTGGGCAGTCAGCGTATAGTCCAAGTATTCGGCTGGCGGTGCCAAGTACCCATTGGCCCACTCGACCGGCAGCGGGGTCACCGTGGTCGGAGGCGTGGAAAAGGTTCCGCTTGCTGTGAATTGAACTTGCCCAACATCTGTGGTCGCCTTGATGCTGATGGATTCAAGCTGTCGATTGCTACTGCTGCTATCGCCACAGGCCAGAGTCAACAGAATTACGAGCAAGAGGAGGATGGGAACGCTGTGCCTGTACATGGCCAACTTCTCCCATACATATTTTACTCCGAGAGGTTAATTGTCGTCGGTGATAAGACCGTTGCCGTTACTCAGTTTCCGTAAACAGGCGATTACGCTCATTGATCCCGGCACACACGGTCGATGAGTGTAATGGGGATTTATCGCCAATTGACTTTCTCGGTGTCACACAAGTCCTTTTGGCTGGTGGACTTGCCCCATTTTTCAGCCGAGAAGAATCTTTGCCGTCTGGGTCGTCTTCCATCGTTAGGATGCTATACTCGCCGCCATGAACCGCGCGTTTTTTCTTCTGTGGTACGGTTTGGCGACCGCAAGTTCGCTTTACGCGCAAGCATCAGCGCCAGTGGCGGGTACTGACGCGGCAGTAAAGGAGGTCTTCGTTGCTTGTGTATCGAAGGAAGGTCATGAAGCACCGTTGACCCTCGACAGCCTTTCTGCCCGTGACGCGAAGCTTACAGGCGTTTCAGCACTCGGGGATCGGCCTTTCGACTACGTTTGGGTTACCGACGCCTTGAGCTACCAGTATGGTACCCACATGCTCGACTGCTGCGCGCGGTCGGACGTTGATCGTGGCAGCGTCATTCTTGGCGTTTTGGCAGCCGAGGGATACGCCAGCAAGGCAACCGAAATCGAGGTATGGACGGCAAAGCGATTACAGGAGGCTAAAGGCAAGCCGACATATTTGCTAGAGCGAGATGCGCTGCAAGCTGGTATCAAGAAGCTCGATGAAATAAGCCGAGGCGGACCGAAGGTGTTGTTCGTCTCGGGAAGTCTCTCTTGGGGTCATAATTACGGTGATTTGACCAATGACTCGCAGTTCTTAGAAGGACTGCAGCGAGAATTGCTCACCCATGGCGTGCACATGTTCGTGTGGGACACCCGTCACATGATGGGCGGAGAGCTCTTTGGCGAAAAGGGGTTTCTCAATGACGCTGCCGATGCCTCGGGGGGCTGGCTGTTCCTCATGAGCAAGGAGCCTGTCCGGCGTTCTGAGCAGATCGAGGAGCAGCAGAAGAGGTTGTCGCGGCTTTTCAAGAGCTGGTATACGGTGCGTGTGCAAACCCCACCCGCAACGAAGAAGGACGAGTTTCTCAAGTGGAAGCTAACAACGACTGCGGAGTGTAAATTGACCGCGCCCTCGATGGTGGTCATTCCGGCCAAGAAATAGGCTGCGTCCGAAACTCTCAACTGTTCAAATCAGGCGTTTGCGCTCAAATTTCGGATTCTTTCGATTCAGTTCGCATGCGAGCGTTTGTGAAAAGTGTCGTTCGCCTCTCCTGACCGCACAGGCCTTCACCTTCCGCAGTCAAGCCATAAACCCCGGAATCGGTTCCAGAGTCAAGGTCATTTTAGGTCGGGAGTAAAGCAGGCAAAATCTCTCCAGCTTTCCCGATCAGACATTCCGTGAACGCGGTCGCATTCGCAGGCTCCTCCGCTCCCACATAGATCGTCCGCACACGACCGCCGACGTGAGCAACAAAGCTCGCGGCTGGCTCGACCACGCCCGATGTTCCGACAGCCATGAAAATCGAGCATTCGTCCAGAGAGCGGAAGATGCGCTCCAACTCGAATGGCACTTCGCCGAACCAGCAGATGTGCGGGCGAATCCCGCCGCCGCACTTGCAACGGGGAAGGTCGGCTGGCGGGTCATAGAGAGCCGTGTCTCCGAACGGAGGGCGATTACACGAGTCGCATCTGCTCTTGAAAAGTTCGCCGTGCATGTGGACGACTCGCACTGATCCTGCCTGTTCGTGAAGGTCATCCACATTCTGAGTGCAGAGGAACAGGCGATCTCCTAGCCTTTGTTCAAGCTTGGTTAGTGCGATGTGCGCCGGGTTGGGTTTCGCCGACGAGGCGACCCGCCGACGCATCGAGTAAAACTCCCAGACCAGTCGTGGATCGCGACGCCACGCGTGCGGCGATGCTACTTCTTCTATCCGGTAGTTCCGCCACAGCCCGTTGACGCCACGGAACGTCGGAATGCCGCTTTCGGCGCTTACGCCTGCCCCGGTCAGGACGAACAGTCTATCGGTGGGAGAAATGGCGAGCATGAATGAAGTCTAACCTGACAGAAGCACTGCCAAGTTCGAGGTTCCTTTTTCACCAGCTTGGAACCGTGCGATTAGCAGTGCATAATCTCTGCAATTACTATGGCTGAGCCATCGCTTGCAGAGATCGTTGCAAGACCTGACACGGAGCATTCCACGGCTCCCGCCTACAGGGTTCTTTACGACGGTCAGTGCGAGATTTGTCAGGCTTGTGTGGCGTGGCTGAAAACCCTCGACCACGAGAATAAGACTGTTCCGCTTCCAATCAGTGCGGAGGTCTTACCCGCAGTCGATTCTCGACTCAAATTGGACGAATGCCTCCGGCAGTTGCACGTCGTCACTCCTAAGGGCGAAGT
>JASHOH010000129.1 GCA_030041215.1 Candidatus Sulfotelmatobacter sp.
ATATAGGTCCCCGTCTGGCGCCAACTCCACGCCCGAAGCCAAAAGATATGACCGCAAGGCGTCTTCAGCCGCAAACCAATCAACCTCAGGCGAACCGAATGGGCGGCCGCGTCTTTCCCAATGCTGGTAAGCGAGTTCCTGCACAACCTCACGGCGGTCTTCATAAGAGTGCGTCGCCGGCGTTCGCCACTGCGATAAATCTTCATTCGTAAACTGTTCAGTCATGCATTTCTATCTGGTCGTCATTTGCGGGAAGCAACCTGGCATAGTTTCTGGCCAATGTCTAGTCGTATCCCGCACTTGAAGACCAACGCTCTGTCGGTGCACATATTTTGCCGAATCGTCACCGAGCGCTGTCGCTGTAATGCCATTTCAGATCAATAGGTTGCGGAAGCGCCTTCGGCCCCATGACGATTTGACTATCCACAGCTTTCGCCAGAATGACGGAATAGAGACGAAAGAGACCCTCCAGGTCGAGTTCGATGGCTAGACCCCGAACCTAGCCCGCCAATTTCGCGTCATTTACTCGCCTGCACGACCCTTTACACATTCGGAAAATCAGATGCATACCTTTTTTGTAGAAACCCGGAAACTGTTCGAGAACTCTAACGATGAAAAGATGTTGCCTTAAATGTAAGACCTCCGACGCAAAAGGAGCTCACTCATGAACGTAAGTCCCCTTGCAGGAACAGTGCCGGCTGCTTCGCAGTTGGTCGACGTACCGAAACTTGTGACTTCCTACTACGTCGAACGTCCCGATCCAGCAATTCCCGCGCAACGCGTTGTGTTCGGCACATCAGGACACCGGGGTTCATCATTCAACGCGGCCTTCAACGAATGGCACATTCTCGCAATCACTCAAGCGATCTGCGTCTATCGGAAGCGCCACAGGATTCGGGGACCATTGTTTCTGGGTAAGGACACTCATGCGCTGTCCGAGCCTGCCTCAGCGAGCGCTCTGGAAGTCCTGGCTGCAAATGGTGTCGATGTAATGATTGCCGCAGAGGACGAATACACGCCCACACCGGCGGTTTCGCACGCCATCCTCACCTACAATCGCGATCGAAAGTCGGGCCGCGCGGATGGAATTGTGATTACCCCCTCCCACAATCCTCCAGAAGAGGGAGGTTTCAAGTACGACCCACCAACCGGTGGACCGGCGGACACGGAAACAACCGGCTGGATTGAGTCCAAGGCGAACGAGTATCTTGCGAACCGTTTGCGGGGCGTAAAACGCATTCCGTTTGCGCAGGCGATCAAGGCCGCCACCACTCACCAGCATCGCTACATCGATGCCTACGTTGACGATCTTCGGCACGTTATCGATACCGAACTGATCCGGAGCGCAAACATAAAGTTGGGCGTGGATCCATTGGGTGGCGCGGGAGTCCACTACTGGGCACGCATTGAAGAGCGCTATCGCCTCAACCTCACAGTCGTAAACGATGCGGTCGATCCCACCTTCCGATTTATGACTCTCGACTGGGACGGCAAGATTCGCATGGACCCGTCGTCGCCTTATGCGATGCAGAGGTTGATTGCGCTTAAGGACAAGTTCGATATCGCTTTTGCGTGCGACACCGATCACGATCGTCACGGCGTCGTTACGAAGAGTGCAGGCCTTCTGCCACCGAACCACTATCTTTCCGTCTGTATTCACTACCTATTCTCGCAGCGGCCAGACTGGCGCGCCGGTACTGGCGTCGGAAAGACAGTCGTAAGCAGCAGCATGATTGATCGGGTGACAGCAAAGCTGGGAAGGAAACTCTACGAAGTTCCCGTCGGATTCAAATGGTTCGTCAGTGGCTTGCTTGATGGGTCCCTGGGTTTCGGCGGAGAAGAGAGCGCTGGAGCTTCCTTCTTGCGGCGTGACGGCACGGTTTGGACTACCGACAAAGATGGAATCGTGCCGGCGCTGCTCTCGGCGGAGATTACAGCAAAAGTGCAACGCGATCCTGGTGAGATTTATCGAGAACTCACGCGCGAACTCGGCGACCCGGTTTACGAGCGTATTGACGCCCCGGCGACTGCGGCGGAAAAGGCCGTGCTGGAGCAGCTTTCGCCCGAACATCTAAAGGTTTCGGAGCTGGCGGGTGAAGCGGTGCAAAAGGCGATCACAACCGCGCCCGGCAATGGCATGCCTATCGGCGGGGTAAAAGTGATCGCGGAAAGCGGATGGTTCGCTGCTCGTCCCTCCGGAACCGAAGACGTCTACAAAATCTACGCCGAGAGTTTCCGGGGAAAAGACCGTCTTTTGCGAATCGAAAATGAGGCGCAGGAAATCGTCCGCGGAGCGCTGGCGGCAGCACACCAGACTGCGGCGTGACGAGAGCCGATGACACCATATGGCAGATCAAGCGAACAAGAGTCTTATATCGAAAGATTTGCTTTCCTCTCTCAAGGAACTAGCCCTGGATCTGCGTTGGTCATGGAATCACTCGACGGATGAGATCTGGGGACGACTGGACCCCGAGCTGTGGGAAGTAACCCAGAATCCCTGGGTAGTGCTTCAGACTGTTTCAAAGAAAACCATTCGGGATCTCGCGGCTGATGGTGCTTTTTGTAAGAAGGTCCGACAGATGTTGCGCAGCATGCGCGAGCAAGAGGACGGAACGCCATGGTTTCCGGCAACCCATCCCGCGACCGCCCTCAAAGGAGTTGCTTACTTCAGCATGGAGTTCATGTTGAGCGAAGCGCTGCCTATCTATTCCGGAGGGCTGGGCAACGTGGCCGGAGATCAACTCAAAGCAGCCAGCGATTTGGGCGTTCCGCTTATTGGAATCGGACTTCTTTATCAGCAAGGTTATTTCCGGCAGCAGATCGACCGAAACGGATTTCAGCGGGCAATTTTCCCCTTCAACGATCCTGGCCAACTGCCTATTCGACCTTTACGGGATGCAGACGGCGAATGGCTCCGCATCCCGGTTCGTCTTCCTGAGGCCACGCTCTGGGTTCGTGCCTGGCAAGCGCAGGTGGGGAGAACGAAACTTTATCTGCTCGATACGAACGACCCCGCCAATCTGCCGATTCACCGTGGAATCGCCAGCGAGCTTTATGGAGGCGGTCCTGAGTTGCGCCTCCAGCAGGAGGCGGTGTTGGGCATAGCCGGTTGGAGGCTGCTTTCGGCGCTCGACCTCGACCCCGAGGTTTGCCACTTAAACGAAGGACATGCTGCATTCGTCGTGCTTGAGCGGGCATTCGCGTACATGCAAAAGCATAACCAGTCGTTTGATGTCGCATTGACAGTGACGCGGGCGGGAAATCTTTTCACGACTCATACGCCAGTCGAAGCCGGTTTCGATCGCTTCCCGCCGGAATTGATGGAACAGTACTTCAGAAAATATGCCGAGGATGAGCTGCGGATCCAGTTTGAAGAACTATTGGCACTGGGACGTAGAAATCCATTCGACCGTTCCGAGCCTTTCAACATGGCATATCTCGCGCTTCGAGGCAGCTGCGCTGCGAATGGCGTGAGCCAGCTTCATGGCAGAGTAAGCAGGAGGATCTTCCAGGGGCTCTTCCCGCGTTGGCCGGAGATCGAGGTGCCGATTGGCGCAGTGACGAACGGAGTTCATACGCCCACGTGGGACTCGGCAGAGGCCGATCAGCTTTGGACAACTGAATGTGGGCAAGAGCGCTGGCGCGGAACATTAAAGAATGTTCCGCTTTTTGAGAAAGTGAGCGACGAACAACTCTGGACGCTGCGTACGACCGCGCGTCAATCTCTCATTCAGTACGCACGCCAACGATTGGCACGGCAACGTCTCCAACAAGGCGCATCGCGAGAGGAAGTTGCGCGCGCAGAAACGATTTTCGACCCGCAGGCACTGACGATCGGCTTCGCCCGCCGTTTCGCAGCCTACAAGCGACCGACTCTTCTTCTTCATGATCCGGAGCGGCTGGTTCGCATCCTTACGGATCAAAAACGTCCCGTGCAACTGATTCTTGCCGGCAAAGCGCATCCGCAGGATCTGAGCGGTCAAATGATGATCAAAGAATGGAATGACTTTATCGCTCGCGCTGATGTTCACTCCAGCGTGGCTTTCCTGAGCGATTACGATCTGCTGCTCACTTCTCATCTGGTTGAAGGTGTCGATCTTTGGCTCAACACGCCGCGGCGGCCGTGGGAGGCATGCGGCACGAGTGGGATGAAAGTTCTAGTGAACGGCGGCCTCAATTTCTCCGAACTGGATGGTTGGTGGGCCGAGGCTTACTCCTCCGATGTGGGTTGGGCTATGGGCGATGGACTGGAACATGATGATGATCCCGCCTGGGACGCACACGAAGCCAGTACTCTTTATGATCGCCTGGAGAAAGAAATAATTCCGGCATTCTACACTCGCGACGATCATGGAATTCCTACCGCGTGGGTCGCGAAGATGCGCGCCAGCATGCTGCAGTTGACGCCGGAGTTTTCTTCAAACCGCGCAGTTCGAGAGTATGTAGAGACATTCTACTTGCCGGCAGCGAGCGGTTACCGCGAACGAGCCGCAAATCAGAGCAAGCTAGGAATCGAACTAGCGAGCCAGCTAGAATCGCTGGCAGAAGTGTGGAAAGACGTGAGATTCGGTGCCGTAACCATGCACAACGAAGGAACACAATATGCTTTCGACGCCCAGGTCTTCTTGGCTGGACTCGATCCGAACGCCGTCGAAGTTGAGCTTTACGCGGAACCGCAAGCCGATGGCAAGATCTTCCGGCAAAAAATGCAGCCTGGCCAGCGTTCTGATTCAGGCGGTTACACTGTGTACTCCTCAAAGGCACCGGCGACTCGCCCAGTAAGGGACTACACGACGCGCGTCATTCCGTATGTCTCCCAGGCATCGATACCGCTTGAAGCGAACCAGATTCTGTGGCAGAAATAGCGGCTAGCGGGCATATACTAACGCACTGGTCGCTGTGCTGAGCCTGATAGCTGATCCCCGTTTATGCAACCTGTACACCAAGCGCGCCGCAGCATTCTGGTATTCGTAGTGGCGCTCACGGCCACGACGTTTGTTTCAATATGGCTGAGGGAGCGTATACCCAGGCCTACCTTGGCAACCGTCGCGTTCCCAATGCTGATGACCACGCTACTCTCCTATTCCCCGGCCATAGCGTCTCTCGTTGCGAGAATGAGCCTTGGAGAGGATATCAAAGACGTCTCGTTCCGGCTGAGAGGGGATTGGATGGCACAGGCTCTGTTGATCGCGTGGCTCTGGCCTGTGTTTTGCGGGTTAGGAACGTACGGAATTGGGTGGGTCGCAGGCTTCTCGCGTTTTGCCTGGACCTCCGTAGGCTCCAACTATGGCACGTGGGGACCGGAGAACCTTCTAGGCCTTTCAATCGCGGGAAAGCCCGTCTTGCATGGGTTTCTGCTTCGATTCCTTGCATCTCTCTTTTTTTCTTTTCCTGCCTGCCTGCAGAGCTTCGGTGAGGAAGTCGGTTGGCGAGGCTATCTGCTGACCCGCCTGTTTGACGCGAAGATACCGGCTCCCGTTTTCTGGAACGGTTTGAT
>JASHOH010000130.1 GCA_030041215.1 Candidatus Sulfotelmatobacter sp.
TGAGGTAGCGCTCTTGCGCGTCCGGGACCCGTCCGGTAGTGCCTCCTCCAGCAAACAGTTCAACCGAATGCGGCAGACTGAAGGACAAACGCGCATTGCCGGAAGCATAGTTGTCGCTCGCCCGCGTGCTGCGCGTGTTCTGGTAATAGAAGTAGTTATCCGTGTCCAGTCCGGGCGTTCCGGCAGCCATGGAGGCATGATCGAAGCGCACACCACTGCTGAACTTCAGCTGATCTGTAAAGGAGTGGTGATAATCGGCGAAGGCCCCAAAGGCATGGGTGTCCACGTCAGGAATAGCCGGATTCGATGAGATCATCCCGCTCATGTTCATGTAGGCCATCATGTTCCAGTTGCGGTAATAGCTCTCGAAACCCAGGGTGAGGTCGCGACCCGCGTCTGCTTCGATATGCCCACCGATGACCCGCGAACGCGGGTCGGCGGCCATCGACCAGGTGTTCATCATGGCGGTGGTGCGGTAATCGTCGCTCATGAAGTGAATGACTTGTGTGAAGTAGGCTTGGACGCGCAGCGCCCGCATGGTGTCCGTCAGATTGGTGGCTTCATATCTCAGCGAGGGACGGTCCGCGTCGTCGTAGTTGGCATCCATCGTGTCGTAGGGATAAAGGACGAGTCCGCTCTGTTGGCGGGTATAACCGAGTGACAGCTTCTGATTGTCTGCAAGGGAGAATTCAGTCTCAAACCAGCCGGTGTGAATGTCGAAAGCATGTTGACTGTAGGCAGCCGGACTGAAATTCGTGTAGTCGAGGAAAGACTTGCCAGAGCCGTCTTTGTAGGGATCGGAGACTCGGTACGAATATCCAGTCAAGAAGCGGAAGCGATCGTTTCCATACGATGCCGTCGCGCTCGGATTGTAATAGCCAAACGACCCGAAGCTCATGCTCGGGGTTGCACGCCAGCCGAGAGACGGCTTTTTGGTCACGACTTCAACGGTCGCACCGAGGCTGCCAGCACTCGCCACATCGAAAGCACCTTTATCAATATCCACGCGTTCAACTTCGGCAAAATCGACGTGGTATGCAGCCGGATCCATGTGGCCTGTGCAAGCACCGTAGAGACGCGCTCCGTCAATCAGCACATTGACGTTGCCTTGCTGGAAGCCGCGCACGACAATATCGTTCGCAATTCCTGCTTGGCGAATACGATAGACACCATCCACCGCTGTAAGTGCCTCCCCAACGTCCTTCGCCGGACTTTCTCGAACCTCGCTCATGTCCAACTGGTCTCGGAAAGGCTGGCTCTTGGCTTCAACGTCGAGGCGCTCAAAAGTTGGTTGGACTTGAAGTTCGACGGACACCGAAAGATGTTGTGCGCTTGCAAAGTTGACTTCGCGAGCAAAGGTCTGAAACCCTGCGGAGGAAATCACGAGTTCCAGCTTGCCGGAAGCTTGTTCGCGCTCGACGAGCAACGAGTAGCTGCCTTGGCTGTCGGTTCTTGTTGTGGCGATCACCCGATCACCACTCTTAAGTTCTACCGACGCGCCGACAATGACAGCTCCGGATGGGTCGGTCACGATGCCTCGGATGTCGCCCGATTGTGCCTGCACGGACACGGCAAAAAGGCACACGAACAGTATGAATACAGAGCTTCCTCGTAAGTTCATAACTGCCTCCTGACGCGAGTAACTGTCCGAATGGAATGGACAGGTGGGAAAACCGCTGCTCAGCTGCAGGAAACTTTGGATTAGGAGAAATTGGGAGGACCGCGCTTGTAGTGGCTACGCGCCTTGGAAACGGATGCTTCTGCTGGGGCCCGGACAAACACACCTGGTTTGGTAAGCAGGCGAATGTTGGGACTTTGAGGGTCAGGCGCAGTCGCTGCACGCCGTACTCGCGACGCCAACAGCGCCGAGCGGTACGGACAACCGCCGTTCCGGTTCCCAACGGTCGTCTGTCCAGTCCAGTCCGATCCAATGAGACGGGTCATTGTCGCGCAGCGATGTTTTCCATCCCTGCGGCAGCAAGACGGCAAAGAAGAGTTGCTGTTTTGGAAGAGCAGCGGCAACAGAAACGGCAGGAGCAAAACCACGATCAACGTACTTGCTGTCTTCCGCGCCATAGTTTTGTCACCTTCGAGCTATGGCTTCCGAGGTGCGCCTAAACCTCTTCACGTTATTCTGTATGAAGCTGGTCCCGCTGTGATACGGATCACTTGAGAGAGTGCTTCGAGACTGCTCATCTAAAATGAAAGGGTTATGCGAACACTCGTTTCGGCGCTAATCCTCCCGCTCCTGCTTCTTGCCAGTGCGTACGCAAAAGATGAGAAGCCCGAAAAAGCGCCCAACTTTGCTCCCGATGCGCAATGGATTGACACGGGAGTCGTGGGAAAGAATATTCCGCATTCGATCAAGGGCTATCGCGGGCACGTTCTGCTGATTGATTTCTGGGAGTTCACGTGCATCAACTGCATTCGAGATTTCAGCGTGCTGAAGCGCTGGTACGCCAAATATCACTCCTTCGGTTTCGATATTGTTGGCGTGCACTACGGTGAATTTGCGATCGGCTTCAGCGTCGATAACGTTCGCGAAGCGGCGAGGCGTTTTCAGCTACCGTGACCCGTGGTTGCTGATATCCACGGCTCAATCTGGAACGCTTACCATTCCGATGTCTGGCCGAATCGCTATCTCATCGATCAGGAAGGCGACATGGTGTTCCACGTCGAAGGCGAAGGAAACAACCGGCCGATGGAGGAGAAAATTCGCGCCTTGCTTGTAGCCGCCCACCCCGATGTGACTCAGCTTCCGCTTGATCCTCCAGAAGACACATTCGCAGCTTCGTGTGGAGTTTGCACGGATGAAACCTACGTTGGGGATTAGTTCGGACGCGGCGCGATCGCCAATCCGAGGGGCTACAAGAACAACGGCGAACCCATGACTTTTCAAGCCGGGGGAGAACCCACCGACGGCAAGGTCATGCTCTCCGGGCGGTGGATCAAGCAACAGGATGGCGTAATGTCTGACGATAAGCGCGGCACTGCCGAGCTACGCTATCGCGCCCGCTCTGTTTATGCTGTTCTTAGTGTTACCGATCCAAAGAAGCCCCTGCGCGTCTACCTGCTTCAGGACGGCAAGCCGATCAATCAAAGCGAAGTGGGAGTCGATGTTCATTTCGACGCGCAGGGCTCCTATCTCGACGTGAGCACCCCGCGGATGTATTACCTCGTGAAAAACACAAGTTTTAGTTCGCACCTGCTCGCTCTCGAACCGCAGCGCGCTGACTTCGTGCTGCACTCGTTTACCTATGGAAACAATTGTCAGCAGGACTTCGAACAGAAGTGAATCGGCCCGATTTGCCCTAGCGGCCCCAAAAAGTGAACGTTTCGTGGCATCGTAAAAGGGTGGAGAGGGATTCAATGCTCCCGCGGTAGTTCGAATCGAGACTAGTGTCCCGACCAGGGGGGTGTCTGCCGTCGGGCCGGTGTTCGACAGAAAGGATTCTACGCATGCAAAAACTTAGAGTGCAAAACTTCGGCATTTCGCTTGATGGCTACAGCGCCGGCCCGGATCAGAGCCTCGATCATCCTTTCGGCGTCGGCGGCATGGCTCTGGGGGAATGGTTCTTCCCGACGCGCACGTTTCGGAGAATGCACAACCCGGACTGGACTGCGAATGTGCCGGACCATCTCTTTGGCGAGCAGGATGGTGCAGTGGGCATTGACGACTACTTCGCCGCTCGCGGATTTGAGAATGTCGGTGCTTTGATAACAGGACGGAACATGTTCGGCCCCATCCGCGGCGCATGGGCCAATGACGACTGGAAGGGCTGGTGGGGCGACAACCCGCCCTTTCATTGCGACGTGTTTGTGCTCACGCATCATGCCCGCTCGTCGCTCGCTATGCAAGGCGGTACCACATTCCATTTCGTCACCGATGGAATCGAAGCCGCCTTGCAACGCGCCAAGACCGCAGCCAGGGGTAAAGACGTGCAACTCGGTGGCGGAGTCGCCACGGTTCGAGCCTACCTGCGGGCTGGCTTCGTTGATGAATTGCACCTAGCGCAGTCGCCCGTCCTGCTCGGATCCGGAGAATCTTTGTTCACTGGCCTCGATCTGCTTTCGCTCGGCTACCGTTGCGTTGAGCGCGTTCCCTCATCCAAGACGACGCACCTTGTCTTGGCTCGATCCTAGGCTAACCGAACGTTGCAATGGCACCACTGTGTGCTTTCATTTTTCTTTAGCGAAGGCACTTGCCATGCAAATCGCGAGCGTTGGCGGCCCGTTAGCAATTGCGAAGGCAGGGCTCTATGCCGGATTCAGCGCCACCATGTCAATTCGCGATACAACGGCCGAGCAAAAATAGCAGGTGCAACTTCTCCCGATGTGGGAGACTCCCGGATAGCTGTTTGTTTGGTGAACACCTGGTGAAAAACTAGGTGCTCGTCCGCTCACGCCGGTACCTTGTAACCAGCCAAAGGGGCAGGCGTCAACGTAATGGCGGCAAGTGGTATCGAGATGCCGATGTATTGCTCAGAAGCCCGTTGGAGGGAACTTCGTATTTTCAAGCAGTTAGATCGAGGGACGGGTCGAGGATGACGCCTTTAAGCGGGATGGTGGTATGAATGTAATGCTCGGCAATTCCCTCCAAGGAATTTGATCTTCCATATGACAGCACGGTACGGCCCCTGTGTCAGATCTCTGCCCAACCTCTGCCCAATCGCTCAGAACAAGACCACATAGGACGTCACGAAACGCAGCGGAAGAAAATCGCAAACCTTTGTAAATGAAAGCGAATGTGAAAATTAGAAATGAATGGGTTGGGACTCAAAATCCGCCGGTACTTGGTACCTTGGGGGTTCGACTCCCCCTCCCGGCACCACCTTAATTCGCCGATGCAGTGGTGCTTAGATGCGACGGAGCGGTGACATTGGTACGATACGACCATATCGCCAAACGCGCGTGCCTGCCCGGTGCGATCTCGTTGCCGAGTACTATTGTTTCGCTTCCTGAAGTCGAGGCCGTCGCCATGCCGGCCTTTCCACACCGCAAACGGACGCCG
>JASHOH010000131.1 GCA_030041215.1 Candidatus Sulfotelmatobacter sp.
GCCTGATTAACAATGACCGATCACCTCCGAAAAAAGCTTCAGGAAGAGATTGACGCGCTTGAGCGCGAGCTCGTCTACGAGCTGCCCAAGGAAATCAAGCGCGCCGCCGCCCTCGGCGACCTCAGCGAGAACGCTGAATACCACATGGCCAAACAGCGGCAGGAGTTCGTCAAAGCCCGCGTCCGGCAGCTCGGCAAGCGGCTGGCTGATCTCTCCCTGACAAATATGAACAACATCCCGCGGGACAAAATTGGCCTGGGGTCAACGGTCAGGGTCTACGACAGCACAAAAAACGAAGAGATGGAGTACAAGCTGGTCACTAGCGAAGAATCCGACGTAGCCGCAGGGAAAATCTCGACCACCTCGCCCATTGGGCGGGCCCTGCTCAACAAACGGGTCGGCGACGAGGCCGTTGTGATCACGCCCAGCGGCAAGCGCGAACTCGAAATCCTCAGCCTCTGCACCATTCACGATGAGGCTGAACAAGAAAAGGCGGGCGACTGATGTCGGCATCACCTGCCCGCACCGAAGGCCTCCCGCAATCGCATCCGTCACCGGCTCTCACAACGGTTCCGCCATCCACGGCTGGCCAGGCCGCTGAATCCACCAACCTATCCTGGACCTCTGCCTTCGGACGCGCCTGCGGCGTCCTGCTCGATACCATCGTCCGCTGGCTGGCGCTCTCGCGCATCAATCCGAACGTACTCACTTTCATGGGACTGGTGGTTAATACCTGGGCCGCAATCCTGTTCGGCTCGGCCACAGCCGCCACACAGCGCCGCATGTTCTTTTACGCGGGTCTGGTCATCATCTTTTCCGGCTTTTTCGATCTCGTCGATGGACAAGTCGCCCGCGCCACTAACCGCGTCACCCGCTTTGGCGCCTTTTTCGACTCGGTCGTGGACCGCTACAGCGACGCCTCCCAGTTCCTGGGACTTCTGGTTTTTTACGCCCGATACAACCGCTTCTTCTACGTGGTGCTGACTGCCTACGTCATGATCAGCGCCATCATGGTTAGCTACACACGGGCCCGCGCCGAGAGCCTGATTGGGTCGTGTCGCGTGGGCTTCATGGAGCGTCCCGAGCGCCTCGTGCTCGTCATCCTCGGCGCGCTGTTCAATCGCATGGCCCCAGTCCTGTGGGTGATTGCAGTCCTTTCGAGTCTGACCGTCATTCACCGTATGCGCTATACCTGGACGAGGACGCAGGACCCTCCCCATCCTAGCGTCGCAGGACCGTAGCGCCGGCATCCTAGCGCATATTGTCAATCGTGAGAATGTAAGGGAGTCTGCGCAAGCATGATCCACACCCTCGAATGGACCAACGACGGCGTTCGCTTCATCGACCAGCGTAAGCTGCCGACCGAAGAAACCTACGTCACAGCGAGCACCCCGGAGCAGGTGGCCGATGCCATCCGGACCATGGTTGTGCGTGGCGCTCCCGCGATCGGGGTCGCCGCTGCTATGGGAATCGCGCTGGCGGCGAAAAATTCGAAGGCCGAATCCACAGCCGACCTAAAGCGCGAACTCGACGAAGCCTCCGATCTCATCGCCAAGACTCGTCCCACAGCGGTCAACTTGTTCTGGGCCATTCAGCGTATGAAAGAGAAATTCGAGCGCGTGCGCATAAGGCCGATCGCTCAAATTAAGGACGCTCTTATCGAAGAAGCCCAGCGTATGCACGCAGAAGACATCGCCGCCAACCAGGCCATGGGTCGCCACGGCGCCACGCTCATGCCCTCCCAAGGCGGGGTCCTCACTCACTGCAATGCCGGTGCATTAGCCACCGCCGGATATGGCACTGCCCTGGGCGTTATTCGCGCTGCGGTCGAACAAGGCAAGAAAATTCACGTTTATGCCGATGAAACGCGCCCCTTTTTGCAAGGCGCACGCCTTACCGCCTGGGAATTAATGAAAGACAACGTGCCCACCACCGTCATCTCCGACAACATGGCCGGCGCCATGATGCGGCAGGGCAAGATCGGAGCCGTCGTGGTCGGCGCTGACCGCATCGCCGCCAATGGCGATGTGGCCAATAAGATCGGCACCTATACCGTCGCAGTTCTCGCCAAGGAGCACGGCATTCCGTTTTACGTGGCTGCGCCTATCTCAACGGTCGATCTCGCCTGCCCCGATGGCAGCCAGATTCCCATCGAACAACGCAACATCAAAGAAGTTACCCACATTGCCGGGAAACAGATGGTTCCTGACGGCGTTTCTGTCGAAAATCCTGCTTTTGATGTGACCCCGGCGAAATACGTCACTGCGATCGTGACCGAGCACGGTATTGCCCGGGCGCCCTACACGGAATCTCTGGCTGAATTGGTTGGGAAAGCGCAGGTGGAAGTGTAAATCGAATCGGCCAGTTTCCGCATCGCCCAGGGACCCTCTTAAACTGCATTTCGTGCATCTAAACTGTGATGCGCGTCACCGCCATTGACCGGTTTTCGTCGTATGTTCATTGTAAGATTGATCGCTCGCCAGCTAGCGATGGTAGGCAAGGCCGATGATCGTGGCTCGGGCATTTATTTGAATGGTCCTATTGGGCCATGCCAACTTAGCGGTAATGTGAGAAGATGACCGCTTATACCGTCTGGTCTGAAGGCGGATCAGGGCGGCACTGGATGGACCAAAGCGAAAGCGCCGTGCATCTAAGGGAACAGATAGAGAAACAGCCGGCGCTGCTTCGTGTTGAAGGTTTGAAGAAGGTTTTTCGCTCTGGCGACGCGGATCTGACGCTCTTTGAAAATCTATCGTTTGAGGTGAGGCAAGGCGAAATGTTCGCCGTTATAGGCGAGTCGGGCGCCGGTAAGAGCACGCTGCTGCACATTCTCGGCGCGCTTGATCGGCCTTCCGCAGGTAACGTATACTGCGCCGAATTACGGTTGAATACGTTATCGGCGGACCAGGCGGCGGAGTTTCGCAATCGCGACACTGGCTTCGTCTGGCAGTTTCATTATCTGCTGCCCGAATTCACCGCCACGGAGAACGTTGCCATGCCGCTGCTGGTAAGGGGCCAGAGTTACGCCGATGTGACTCAGCAAGCCTCCCACTGGCTGCATGAAGTCGGGTTGGAGCGGCGCGGGCATCATCGCTCCGGAGAGCTTTCCGGAGGTGAACAGCAGCGGGTGGCTCTGGCGCGGGCGCTGGTTACCGGACCCAAGCTTCTACTGGCAGATGAGCCGACGGGCGATCTTGATGCGCACACGGCGGAGGCCGTCTTCCAGTTGATTACGCGCTTGCATCACCAACACCAGCTCACCTCACTGATTGCAACGCATAACTTGTCGTTTGCGCGCCGCTGCCACCGGGTTTTGCGCCTAGGGCAGGGACGGGCAGAAGAGATTGCGCCGGAATCGCTGCCGGCCTAGAGGTAATGAGTCTACACTTTGGAAAGGAACTGACTAGAACGATTGGCAGGTCCTTGGCCTCGCCGGAGGGGAGAGTGCATTTGTAAGACGGCGTGCAAGAAACTGGAGATACCGGGCTTTACGAGGTTCCTTCAGTAACGTTAGGATACCGTTTCAGTAATAGGGACAGGTGGCGTTTTGGTTGCATAATAACGATAACAACTACGTGGGGGCGAGTATGAGTCCCACATCAGCAAAGGCCGGGTGATTTCCCGGTTTCGGCCGAAGGGTTCGGGGGAAGGGTATTATGTTTGAACGTTACACGGAGAAAGCCAGGCGCGTCATCTTTTTTGCGCGCTACGAAGCCAGCCAGTTCGGGTCTCCTTACATCGAGACCGAGCACCTGCTGCTCGGCCTTCTGCGGGAAGATAAAGCCCTGACCAACCGCTTTCTGCGTTCCCACGCCTCGGTGGAATCGATCCGCAAACAGATCGAAGGCCACACTACGATTCGCGAAAAGGTCTCGACCTCGGTCGACCTCCCGCTCAGCAACGAGTGCAAGCGCGTTCTTGCCTATGCCGCGGAGGAAGCTGAGCGCCTTTCTCACCGCCACATTGGAACCGAACATCTGTTACTAGGATTGCTGCGCGAAGAGAAGTGCTTCGCCGCCGAAATTCTGCACGAGCGCGGCCTGCGCCTGGCCAGCATCCGCGAAGAACTGGCGCGCACCAGCCAGGAAAAAGCCCAACCGCAGCGCCAGCGTGAGTCTTCGCTTCTGAGCGAATTCTCGCGCGACCTGACGCAGGCTGCGATGGATTCTCAACTCGATCCGCTCGTCGGCCGCGATAACGAACTCGAACGCGTGGTTCAGATCTTGTGCCGGCGCACCAAGAATAATCCTGTGCTGATTGGCGAGCCGGGAGTTGGAAAGACTGCGATTGTGGAAGGTCTTGCGCAGCGCATCGCCGACGGCGAAGTTCCCTCATTCCTCGCCGACAAGCGAATTCTGGCTTTGGATTTGTCGCTGATCGTCGCCGGAACCAAGTATCGTGGCCAGTTCGAAGAGCGGCTGAAGACGATCATGAAGGAGCTGATGGAGTCGCAGAATTCCATCATCTTCATCGATGAACTGCATACTCTGGTCGGGGCAGGGTCGGCTGAAGGCTCTCTGGACGCAGCCAACATTCTGAAGCCGGCTCTGTCGCGCGGCGAAATCCAGTGCATCGGCGCAACCACCCCGGGCGAATATCGCAAATCGATCGAAAAAGACCGCTCGCTCGAGCGCCGCTTCCAGGCAGTAAAAGTTCCGCCTCCGAGTGAGGCCGACGCGGTCAAAGTTCTGTTCGGCATTAAAGACCGCTACGAAAAATTCCACGCGGTTACTTACACCGACGACGCAATCAATTTTGCAGTCTCGCACTCGAACCGGTACATTCCGGACCGCTTCCTGCCCGACAAGGCAATCGATCTTGTCGACGAAGCCGGCGCTCGCGTAAAGCTGCGGCAGACTTCGCAGCCCGAAGAGATCAGCGAAGTCCAGAAGCGCATCAAGTTCATCGTGCACCGCATGGAAAACGCTATCGCGAACCACGAGTTTGAAAAGGCGCGCTTCTACTCGGATGAAGAGCGCAAGGAGCGAGAAAATCTTCGCGCCCTGCGCGAAAAGTATCATCTCGACGAATCTTCCACTGGCGTAGTCGGACGCGAAGACATTGAAGACGTTGTCTCGCGTTGGACCGGCGTTCCGATTACCTCGATCAAAGAGGAAGAAACGCAAAAGCTGCTGCGCATTGAGGAAGAGCTGCATAAGCGCATCATCTCGCAAGACAAATCCATCAGCGCTTTGGCCCGCGCTATCCGCCGTTCTCGCGCGGGCTTGAAAAACCCGAATCGTCCGATCGGTTCATTCTTGTTCCTTGGTCCAACCGGCGTGGGCAAAACCGAAGTCGCGCGTACTCTGGCTCAGTTCATGTTCGGTACCGAAAAAGCTCTGGTCCGCTTCGACATGTCCGAGTTCATGGAGAAGCACTCGGTTTCAAAGCTCATCGGTTCGCCTCCGGGATACGTTGGCTACGAAGAGGGTGGCCAGCTCACCGAACGCGTCAAGCGCGCGCCGTACTCGGTCGTGCTCCTCGACGAAATCGAGAAGGCGCACCCGGATGTCTTCAACATCCTCTTGCAGGTTTTTGAAGACGGCCAGCTCACCGATGGCCTCGGCAACACCGTTGA
>JASHOH010000132.1 GCA_030041215.1 Candidatus Sulfotelmatobacter sp.
GGTTTTCGGCAATCCCAATGCTCTGGGTGCGGTGATGGGAGTCGTAGTTGTGCCGATTCTGCTGTGGGCGGTTGTGTCGACCGAACAACGGCAGCAGCGCCATCGATTGAGTTTTGCCTTACTCCTGGCGGCGCTGTTGTTGTACACCTCGGTCTCGCGGGCGGGCATTCTGGCTTGCGCGGTGGCAGTAACCGTGATGTGCATCGTGTTGCGTCGCCAGCATCTGCTGATCAAAGGAGCTTTCGCTCTGGCTTTCTTTGTAGGAGCCGTTGCGGTCATCCAGCCGAGCAAATTCGATGAACTGGTGAATTCATTCACTGAAAACATAATTTATAAAGGCAAGAGGGAGCAGGGCATCCTCGGCTCACGCGAGACTCCGTGGCAGCAGACGATTGAAGTCATCAAAGAGAGTCCATGGTTCGGCACGGGATTTGGAACGGACTTGCCTCAAGAGACGCCAGGCCCCGGCTCAGTGTTCAGCACGACGGCCGATTTGGCGCGCGAGCACGGGAACAGTTACCTCGCTCTTTTGGACTATGTCGGTCTGCTGGGGGTCTTCCCATTCGTCATTTTGTTGGCGGTGATCGTTCACCACATCTATCGCAGTTGCTCATGGATAAGACGCACGCGCAACGTGCAGTCATTCGTGATTCCAATTGTGCTGGTCTGTATTGCGGGACTGGTGCACGCATTTTTTGAGGATTGGCTGTTTGCCGTCGGATTCCACCTAAACGTTTTATTTTGGACAGCAGCGTTTCTAATTGCGGAATTGCAAACAGAAGCCTCGGCGAAAGAAGTTACGTATGGACGTTTAGGGGACAGAGCCAAAACGGCCACGCAATTGACGTATCCTTCACTCGATGATGCACCTGTTCATTAACGCCGCTGCGGCATCCGCGGGCGGCGGGCTCACCTACATACGAAACATCGTTCCCCATATTGCCGCCAATCAAAATGTCAGGGCGACAATTCTGCTGGAGGCCGGTTTTGCTCGTAACTTGGGAACTGCACCCAATCTCACGCTGATTGAAAGCAGGAACTTCCCCAATAGCGGACTGCGTTTTCTCGCCGAGCAGTACTTGGTGCCAGCACTAATTCGAAGCTACCGGGCCGATGTGCTGATCTGTACCGGCAATTTCGCCATTGCAAATTCACCCGTGCCGCAGATTCTGTTGAGCCGGAATGCCCTCTATACATCGCGCGATTTCTCGTCAGACGTGCGCTCCCGAGGTCATTATCGCCTCTGGCTCGACAACGAAGTGAAGTCGGCGTTTGCCAAATGGTCGATCCAGACTGCCGATGTTGTGGTTGCGCCCAGTGAAGCCTTCGCGCGAGAGCTGCGACTATGGACTGGCAGACCAGTTGCCGCAATCCATCATGGTTTCGATCCCTGTGTGTTTGCCGGCGATGCGTCACCATTGCCGGATGATGTTCAGAGCAAACTAAATGCCGGGAACGATACTGTCCGCCTGTTGTTCGTTAGCCACTATAACTACTACCGCAATTTCGAAATCCTGATACGCGCTATGCCGCTGTTGAAACGCAAACTGCAACCGCGCAGGGTCGTGCTTTTTCTTACCTGCAATCTCGGAGCACAGAGGAACAGCAACGGCTACTGCTCCGAAAATGCCGCCGCACTGGTTCGGGAACTGGGGCTGGAGAATGAGATTGTCGAACTCGGCGCTGTCCCCTACCAAAAGCTCCATCAGGTTTATCGCGCGGCGAATATTTACGTGACCCCGGCCTACGCTGAGTCGTTTGCCCATCCTCTGGTGGAGGCTATGGCGAGCGGAGTAGTGGTCGTGGCCTCCGACTTGGTCGTCCATCGCGAGATCTGCGGCGATGCCGCCTCTTACTTTGACCGCTTTTCGCCGCGCGAGCTTGCTGACAGAGTTCTGGAGGTTGCGGCTTCGCCACAGACAGCGGCAGGGATGTCCGCGAAGGGAATGCAACGAGCGGCACAGTTTAGCTGGAGAAAACACGTAGAGCAGATTATTGCGCTGGCAAAACAGCTCACAGGCTGAGCTTCGTGAAGCGCTTGTTTTAACAGGCGTAACCGTCGCAGGGATTGGGTCAGAAGACGCTCCGAATAGATGCCAGAACAGACCGCAACCCAATCGCCGAGATAGCCGCGAGGGCAGGCATGATAAAGGCAAGTGCCCAGAGCAGCCGCCGATCTTTGGGAATTCGCGGCGAGAATGCAAAGAGGACAAACGGAACTACAGGAATTACAAATCGGGGAAAGCTGCCCCGCGCCCAGTAGGGAGAGTTATAGCAGTAGACGGCAAGCAGATAGAGCGCGGCGAAAATGTTCTCCACGGGAAACTCGCGCGCATAGACGCGATAATGCTCGCTTCTTACCGCCGCGATGACAGCGGCAGAGACTAGCAAGATCCATCCAAAACTCAGCACCAAATTTGTCCACGGGGCTGGATACAGGATGGTGCCCTTGATAATGGCGTAGAAAGGGAACCCAAACATTTTGCCTTGGGGATTGTACCCGTGGACGTTCGCCAAGGGACTGCCGAAATAACGCCAGAGCGGCAAGACATATGCAAGGCCAATTGCTGCTCCGGTTGCCGTGGCGGCGGCACACCTAAGGAACTCACGTTTCGACAGCAAAGTCACTCCGATGCCCAGCAGCGCGAACACTCCTAGCGGGCGGCACACAGTGGCCAAAGAAGCCAGTAGCGTCGCCAAGACCCAGCGTTGACGCCTCACTGCCAAAAATGACGAGAATAGCAGGGCGGCGAACAGCGGCTCAGACCCTCCCAGATATGACCGCTGCATCCAGTCGAAACTCACAACTGCAAATGATGCCGCGACCCAGCCTCCCCATAATCGGCGCACAAAAAGCAGCGAAACAAATGAAGCTGCCACACAAATCACGAGCAACGAGGTACGGTCCGAGAGGTCCGTTAGCATCGACAGGGCTGCCATGAAATACGGCAGGCCCCAGAATTGCTCCACCACCAAGCCGCGAAAATCCCAATGGCGGATGGCTGAGGCGATTTCCATGTAAGCGTCGCCAAAAATGTCTACTTTAGCGAGGTAATTTTGCGATTTGCAGATGACCGCTACGAAAATCAGGCCGCCAAGCAATGCGATCGCGCAAACTTCGCGGGCCGAGGGTTCGCGCGCCCAGGGCGATACCGTGGTAATTTGCTTGGGTATACCTGTCGGCGCGGATGCGGTCGCAGTTGGCATTACGATATCCGGACGTCCGCCCTGGTAGGAATACTCTCGCCGGTAAGCGCAGCGTAGATGTGGAAAAGAACGACAGAGGCGATCGCAACAAAACGTAGTCCATCAATTTGGGGAATGAAGCCCCTTTGGGTCGTGATGCGTCTGAACTGCAACATTGTGCGATTGCGCAACAGCATAGCATGTGCATGTTCGCAAACTTTCCACAGGCAGAATGATTTTCCACAGGCCAAAGGAGACACGACCAGCGCGTGCATGCAAGTGAGAAAATGATGCAGCCAAAACGCGGACTTCTGCGAAAGAACCGACAGCCGCTTCCTGCATTTTCACAAGCAGGCAGAATTCAGCCGAGATTCCCACAGGTAGCTGTTCCTCATCTGGCTGTACACTAAACAAACACATTAATCATTGAACTGATTTGCAGCGGGCAGACTGGGCCGGTATGTGCGGAATCTTCGGCATCGCTAGCCACAACGGACGTGTACCCGCCGACGTGCTGGAGTGGGCGACACAATCGCTCGCGCATCGCGGACCGGACGACGGCGGCACAGTCATTCTTCGCGGCAGGGTGGAGAAGTCCGTCGAAATTGGCCTGGGAAACCGGCGTTTGGCGATTCTCGATCTTTCCCCGCTTGGACATCAGCCCATGCAGGATCCCGAGACCGGCAACTGGATCGTCTACAACGGCGAGATTTACAACTTCCGAGAGATTCGTGCCCGGCTGGAGCGGCAGGGTTTCAATTTCCACAGCCAATCGGATACGGAAGTAATTCTCAAATCGTACGCATGCTGGGGTGAACAATGCCTGCAAGAATTTCGCGGGATGTTTGCCTTCGCCATCTGGGATGCCCCCCGCCATACGCTTTTTCTGGCCCGCGATCCGATGGGGATCAAGCCGCTTTATTTTTTCCAGTCGGATCAGTACTTCATTTTTTCTTCTGAAGTTCGAACTCTCTTGGGGACGGGCCTCGTGCGGCGGCGAATTGATCCAAGCGGCTTGGCGAGCTATCTGAACTTCGGCTCGCTTTACGACCCCTTTACGTTGATTGCGGGAGTCAGCCCTGTTCCCGCTGGCTGTTATCTGACGTGGGGGGCGGGACAGATAAAGCAAACTGAGTACTGGAATCTGGCCGATTCCGGCTCAGTTGGGGCTGACGGCGACGCAAGGGATATCAACGGAGACCGGCACCACAAATGCGAAGCTGAGGTGGCCGACTTGCTCGATGAATCGGTGCGCATGCAGATGGTGAGCGATGTGCCGGTGGGAGTGTTTCTTTCCGGTGGCATCGATTCCAGCGCCCTGGTCGCAATTCTTAGCCGAAATGAAATTCGTCCCGCGACCTTTTCCATCGTGTTCCGGGAGGCCGGCTATTCGGAAGCAGAGTATTCGCGCACGGTCGCTGAACAATTTCGCACCGATCATCATGAGATTACCGTCTCGCAAGAGGACTTCTTCGCAGCGATTGATCCAGCGATTTCTTCCATGGATTTGCCTACCATCGATGGAATCAATACGTACTTCGTTTCGGGACGAACACGCTCGGCCGGCGTGAAAGTGGCTCTGTCGGGACTAGGCGGCGATGAAATGTTTGCCGGCTACAGAAGCTTTCGCACTGTGCCGCGATTGCATGGACTAGCCCGCGCGGCACAGCGATTTCCGCGAGCGCTTCGCGCTCCACTGGCGTCTGCTTGCGCCACGCTCGCGCCGTCGAACGATCAGAATCGCAAGCTCCTTGCTTTGGCGCGAAATGGCAGTAAAATCATCCATCCCTATTTTCTTTCCCGGATGTTGTTCTCTCCTCAACAGCAAGATGAATTAATGCTGGCGAAAAGCCTGGATCCTTTCCAAGCCCTCCAAAAAAGTCTAAGCAAAATTCTGGACCGGGCGCGCAAGTTCGATCCCATCAATTCTGTTTCCTATCTCGAAGCGCGGTGTTATATGCTCAACACACTGCTTCGGGACTCAGACTTCATGAGCATGGCGCACGGACTGGAAGTGCGCGTGCCGTTGATCGATCATCAACTGGCGCGCCGCACCCTTTCTCTGCCCGGGTCTTGGAAACTGAATGGGAGCACACCGAAACCGTTGCTTCTGCAAGCACTGCGCGCGGAACTGCCGGAGAAGATAGTTCATCGGCCGAAGCGCGGCTTCACCATGCCTTTCGAGCATTGGCTGCGCGGCGAGCTGCGTCCGCAAATCGAGCAAAGTTTGTGGAGGATCGGCAATGGCCCTCTCGCCGCTCGAATCAGTCAGCCTGCTGCACTGAACATTTGGCAGGACTTTCTCGCGGGCCGCACCTCGTGGTCGCGTCCGTGGTCACTATATGTGCTACAACGCTGGAGCGAGCAACACCTCTCATGCTGAGCACTATGGAACAAACGCTGGAAGCTCGCAATATTTCGGTTGAGGTCGGAACGCTCCCCGTCAGCGTAATCATCCCCGTCCGCAACGAGGCTAAGAATCTCCCGCGCTGCTTGCAGGCGCTGAAGAATGTTGGTGAGGTGTACGTACTCGACTCGCAGAGCACGGATGAAACCATAGAGATCGCGCGTTCATACGACGCCAGGGTTGTGCAGTTTCATTATCAGGGCGGGTGGCCCAAGAAAAGACAGTGGGCGATGAACACGCTGCCTCTCGCTTACGACTGGACTCTGCTGATTGACGCTGACGAGATGCTGACGCCTGAACTTGCCGAAGAAATTCGCGTAGCGATTCAAAATCCTGCAATCGACGGATATTTCATTATGCTGCGCACTCAATTTCTGGGGCGAGTCCTGCGCCACGGCGATGTGGGCTTATGGAAACTGTCATTGTTCCGGCGCGGCAAAGGCCGCTATGAGTGCCGGCTGAAAGATCAGGACTCGTCCATGGCCGATATGGAAGTGCACGAACATGTTGTTGTCGAAGGCGAGACTGCAAAACTGCGAAATCCGCTGATTCATCACAACGTGGAATCGCTCTCGCGTTACATTCAGAAACATGATGAGTATTCGAACTGGGAATCACGCGTGTTGTTACAAGGCGGCGATGATGCCGAGTTGCCGCCTTCGCTGCTGGGCACACAGGCGCAGCGCCGCCGCTGGCTGAAGCGAAAGCTGTTTGCCGTGCCGGGATCTCCGGCGCTGCTGTTTTTGTACCGTTATCTTTTGTGCCTCGGTTTTTTGGACGGAGTGCCCGGCCTGATTTATTGCGGATTCCAGGCCGTGCAGATGTTTCACACCAAGGCCAAGATCTACGAATTGAAAACGAAGTCGAAAAGCGGAACTCGCGCGTCAGCGCGGAATGCTTAAGACTAGCTGACAACCTGAGTAGTCGTGCGGTTTGCAGATTAACGATTGGCGTCATCCCGAAGACCCCACGCCTTCACCAGCGGGGCGAGGGATCTCGCGTCTACTAAAACTTGTCGCGATGCAAAATGCGCCACTACTAATAACCGGGAACTGACAACTGACATGTGCGGCATCGCCGGACTTGCAAACTGGGGAGATCGAGAAACGCTCGGGCGGATGACCCACGTCCAGGGGCACCGCGGCCCAGACGATTCCGGACTGTGGGAGCGCAGATTTCCCGACGGTTCTTACGTGGGTTTTGGCAGCCGCCGGCTTGCCATCCTCGACCTCTCATCCGACGGCCACATGCCCATGTGTAATGAAGACCGCTCGGTGTGGATCACTTACAACGGCGAAATTTACAACTTCGTGGAGCTTCGCCGCGAACTGCAAAGCAAAGGCCACTGCTTTGCTTCAAATACCGATACGGAAGTGATCATTCATTTGTACGAGCAGGAGGGCGAAGACTGCGTTCACCGCCTGCAAGGCATGTTTGCTTTTACTATTTGCGATCTGCGCTCTGGCTCGCCGCAGTTGTTTCTGGCGCGCGATCACTTTGGCATCAAGCCTTTCTACTACGTTCGTCGCGGCAGGAAGCTGGCGTTCGCTTCGGAAATAAAAGCATTGCTTCAGATTCCAGACATTGAATCCGAGCTCGACCTAGGGTCGTTGCATCAGTTCTTAACATTTCTGTGGGTTCCGGATCCGAAAACCATGTTCCGCGGAATCTACAAACTTCCCGCCGCGCATTGCGCGACTTTCCGCGATGGCGAGCTGAGCATTCGGCAGTACTGGGACCTGCGTTTTCCGCCCGCGAATGCGAACTATTCACATTCTGAAGACGACCTTGCCGACGAAGTTCGTGAACGCTTTCGGCGCGCCGTGGAAGCGCAGATGGTGAGCGACGTACCGATCGGCGCGTTCCTGAGCGCGGGATTGGATTCATCCGCTATCGTCGCCATGATGTGCCGTGCCACGAAGCAGCCTGTGCGCACCTACACGATTACCTTCCCGCGCAAGTATCGCGTGGGAGAAACTGCGCTTGACGATCCCGAAGTTCCAGCTCGGTTGGCGCGAAAGCTCGGCTGCGAGAACCAGCAGATTGTGGTTGAACCAGATGTCGCCAGCCTTTTGCCGCGGCTGACGTGGCACATGGATGAACCTACTGCCGATCCTGCGATCATCACCGCGTATCTCGTGTGCCGTGAAGCGTGGAAGCAAGCGACCGTGCTGCTTTCAGGCATCGGCGGAGACGAACTCTTCGCCGGCTATCGCAAGCATGCTGCACACCGGTGGGCCACCGCTTATCGAAGAAGTCCCAGGATTCTTCGTGTGGCCATCGAACGCGGGCTTGACGCTCTGCCTAGCATGCGCGGCACGGCACTGAAGGGTAGCGTTCGACTGGCCAAGAAAATGGCCCGCAGTGCCTCGCTCGATCCTGAGGATGCTTTCATACGCAACTGCACTTATTTCGATGAAGAACTGAAATCAGATTTGTACACACCAGAAATTCAGCATCAACTTCGCAATTGCGATCCCGCTGCTCGCCACTGTGCTTACTTCGAACCTGTACGTGATTGCGATTTCCTCAGTCAGATGCTGTATCTTGACACCAAGATTTTCATGGTGAGCCTCAATCTGACCTACAACGACAAAATGAGCATGGCGTCTTCGGTCGAGGTGCGCGTGCCTTTTCTTGATCGCGAGCTTGCCGAATTTGCTGCCTGGAACATTCCACCCAGTCTCAAGCTCAAGGGATTCTTCCGCCCCAGGACGAAATACATCTTCCGCCGGGCCATGAAGGACATTCTGCCTTCGGAAGTTTTGCGTCAGCCAAAAGCCGGCTTCGCGGCTCCAGTCGATTACTGGCTGGCCAACGATCTGCGCGAAATGGTGGACGATCTGCTTGCCGACAGCAACATTCGAAAGCGCGGCCTATTTCGTCCAGAGGCGGTACGGCAATTCGTGAGTGAACATCGCGGTGGTGCGGAAGACTGGTCGATGCAGATTTGGCAGCTTCTGACTTTAGAGAACTGGATGCGAATCTTCCTCGACGCACCAGCCAGGCAGATGAGCGAAGAATTTCGTCAGTCACGTGAGGCGGCAACCGCGTGAAAAATTTGCGGATTGAACAGGCAGCCCCAGTAAGCGCTGGGGTGAACGGCTCGGGGCACCGGCAGAGAAATCTGGTGAATCGCCAGCTCCACGATCCCACGCCCGCTCTATTGGCTCGGGCGCTGAAGGAATCGGCCGGCCTTCTGCGGGCGCCGCAGAGGCTTCTGCCGTTAGCTCAGAGGCTGACATCCGATTTTCTGCGGGAAATATTCGAACGTCCGCATCTGTACTCTTATACGACGACAAAAAGATCGAGCACAGAAATTCTGGATCTTGTTCTGGGGTGGATCTACAACGCTCAGCGACTGGATGGCGGCATCGCAGGTTATTACAGTTTGCTTACCGGATACTCGGATTCTTATCCCGAGGTCACCGGCTACATCATTCCCACGCTTTACGATTATGCGAAAACTGCTGACGACGATCGCGCGGTTCATGCGGCTGAACGCGCAACTCAGTGGCTGCTGTCTCTTCAAACGCCGGAAGGTGCTTTTCCTGGGGGACTGCATGGCAGTCACATGCACGCGTCAGTTTTCAATACGGGCCAAATTCTTCAGGGGTTGGTCCGCGCTTGCCGCGAAACCAAGACTCCAGATGTTCTCGACTCAGCGATCGCTGCCGGTGACTGGCTGATCCGAATGCAACAATCTGACGGGTCGTGGTCGGGCCCGGGCGCCTACCAGGATGCAGCGCACACTTACTACAGCATGGTTGCGTGGGCGTTGGCAGAGTTGTCTGAACTGGCGGATCATCGTAATCCGTGCGAAAGCTACGGCGCAGCCGCCGAGCGAAATATCGATTGGGTCTTGCGGCACTTCCACCCTAGCGGCTGGATCGGTGGCATCAATCTGCGCGGCCATCCAAATTATCTGCATTTCATCGCCTACGTTCTGCAAGGAGTTCTGGAGTGCGGAATTCTTCGCCGGCGCAGCGATGCTATTGACGCGGTGAAAAAATCAGCCTGGGTTCTGCTGCGAAAATTCGAGGCTAGCAAGTTTCTGGCGGGCGCATTTGAAGGCGATTTCAAAACCAAGCATCACTTCACATGCCTGACGGGGAATGCGCAGATGTCATGCGTTTGGCAGCGTTTGTACGAAGTCAGCGGCGATCTTCGTTTCTTCAACGCCGCGCTCAAAATGAACGAGATGTTGAAAGAGTTGTTGCCCATGGGAGGTGGGAAGGGAATTGCGGGCGGCGTGAGCGGGTCTCATCCAATCTGGTGTCGCTACCAGCCCTTGCGTTACATCAGTTGGGGCTGCAAATTCTTTGCCGACGCGCTGCTGCTGGAACAGCGAATCACGCAGTCATTACAAATCCCGCGAAACAAGACCTTGCCGTGCGCATCGTAATTCTCGCTCCCAGTGTGTACAGTGAAACGGCCTGCGCCACGGCCGCGAATCTGGCGCAGTCGGGATATGTTCCGTCGGGTGCGATCGCGTTACGCAGTCTGGACAGCAGAACCCTGCGACGAAAGCTAGGTCAATGGGGCGCTCGCCGCTTCTTCAGCTATGCAACAACCAAACTGTTGCCGCGCAAAAACGAAGACGCGCAGACACATACGGTGAACCGTTATCTGACTTCGTTTCTGAACTATGGGTCGAAAGCCTTTCGCAGCCTGCGCGAGGTGGGCATGTATTACGGTTTTCCTGTCGCTGTTTGTCGCGATCAGAATGAGAGCCCTTCGATTGCATTCATGCGTGAGCGGTCACCCGATTTGATCATCTTCACCGGCGGCGACATCCTGAGGCAACCTGTGCTCACCGTGCCTCGCCTGGGAGTTCTCAACATTCACCTTGGTTTCTTACCGGAAGTTCGCGGCATGAGTGCTCCCGAGTGGTCATTGCTGACCAATGTTCCCCTCGGCATAACCATTCACTACATGAACGCGGGAATCGATAGCGGGCCTGTGCTCGGGAAGTTCGAATTGCCCGGTGCTGCGCGGGATTGCGACTCGCTCACGGATCTTCGCAACCGGCTCATCGCTTTTGGGGTGGAAAAAACTGCGGAGGTGGTTGCTGCGCTCGATCGCAGTCTGATTTCCGCGAATCCGCAATCCCGGCTCGATCAGGACAATCAATTCTTTGTCATGCATGAAGTCTTGCAACGGCGTGCCGCCGCGTGCTTCGTGCAGAACCGCAAGCTAGCCATCCCGGAGGCAGCGCGTGGGTAAGCTCGGCACCATGGTGCAGGCCGCGCGCACGTTTGGCTTGCGCGATGGCATGCTGCGTCTTGACTACGAACTGCGGCGCGGCAGCGGTCTGATGTCCAGAAAAATGCGCTCTGTGCAGGGCTGGGATGCATGGGAATTGTCGCGCATCGCGCCAAACGGGGGCCCGGAAAAACTGCTCATTGCGCGCCGAGATGGCTCGCGACAATTCGTCTTTGATGATGCGAGAAGTCTGGCCGTGAAAATCCGGCAAGTCGTCGGCCCCAAGGAAGAAAGCTCAATTCTTGGCGAGGCCGAGAACATCCTCGCGGGTAACTGTCCATTTTTCGGCAGTTTGTCTTTTCTGTGTGGCTTTCCTCCGCAATGGTTTCGAAATCCTGTCACCGGCCAGCATGTTTCTCCGAAACAGCGTTGGACACAGATGCGTTTTGCCTCGCCGGTGTACGGCGATTTGAAATTCATTCTCGAACCATCGCGCTTCTTATTTGCCTATCCTTTGGTGCGCGC
>JASHOH010000133.1 GCA_030041215.1 Candidatus Sulfotelmatobacter sp.
CACCGTACCGCGAACCTTTCGTGGGCAAAAGCGTGAGTCTTTTCCGAGAGCCGGATGCGGGAAATCTGCCAGTCCGGGTTCGATGAGCGGGAACAGGAAACAGGATCAAGCCAAACCGGATTGAGGGGACGCGGCGAAAGCTCAGTCACACACCCACCGGGAGGCTACCGTCACTGCGCCTGTTCTCGACTCTACTCGCGATTACGCTCATGTACTCTGGCACCTCCCACCTCTTGGAAACTGTCTTTCTAGCAAAACGAAGGCCGGGTCTCTCCGGATATTCATCTCGGAGGCCCGGCCAGCGCTTGGTTCAACTTGATTGAGGCCGCCTTAGTTGCCCGAACGCGTATTAGCGGCAGTTGTGGGGGTACTTGCGGGCGTTGTCGTGCTGCCATAGCGCGCCAGCCGCGGATAAAATGGCGTGACTTCAAACGGCATCTTGTCGCGGGCGGAAGTGATCGCCACCGGCGCCGTCTTCACCATCTCCGCCTTATCGTCCCACGGATTGATCTTGATGCGCCCGCCAAGCGGCAAAGCGGCAATCTGATCGAGTTTGTTCATATCGAGCGCCGGCCCCTTCGAAGACAGCGCGTTCAACCGGCTCACCGTGCCGTTCTCCGCCAGCGGATTGCCGAGGTGCGTAGTCAACAGTGCGTTGAGCTGAGCAGCGCGGCTCTGCAACGCCTTCAGGAACAATCCCACGTTGTCGAGTTTTTGAGCATACGGAGAATTGTTCAGCAACTCGATCGCCTTTTTGTCGGCTGCCGTTTCTTCTTCTGGAATGTGCTTGAATCCCAGGTTCGAGTACGTGCCTTCATCGGAGAACAGCATGCGGTCGTTGAACGCATATTTGCTGCCCAGATTATGGCCGAGCACGATGTGCGCCAGCTCGTGCGAAAGCACAGCAGCCAGGCTGGCCTCATCAGGAAGCACGTCGATCAACCCGCGGCTGATCACGATGGTGTTGCCCACGCTGAAAGTTTCGAGTGGAGCGGTTAGCAGAACGCGTGTACGCACCGGTCGCGGCAGGTCGATATTGTTCGTGACTTCCAGATTGTTGACCACAGTCTGCAGAATGTGGTCAACGTCGCCATCCGGTGCCAGCAACCCGGCACGCGTCAGGCGCTCGATCACGTTATCTTCCGCCTGCTGCTGCCATTCGCGTTCGGCTTGCAGCGGCGAGGCATCCTGTGCCGTCGGGCTTTCGTCCTTCACACTGTCCACGCGGATCTGCGTAAGTTCGTCGTCCTTATCGCCCTTCTTCAAGTCGTATCCCCAGATGCGCGTCTGCGCCTTGAATGCAATCCTGTTTTTCACGCCGGCGCTGAAGTCACCCTCTTCGCTGTAGATAAACGAGGGAACCCAGTAACCCGGAATCAGGTTCAACCGCCAGCTATCCATGTGGAAGAAGAACTCGTTGCGCGGCGCCGGAGCATACGTTCCATTCAGGCGCACAATGTTGAAGTCCTGGTCTTCCACCCACACACGCCCAAGGAAGCGACCCTTGCCCGAATTTTTCTTCGGAGTTACGTCGAACACCAGGCAGCGCACATCGCCCAGAAATTCCCGCCGAATGTAGTGGAATTCATAGTGGGCGCGGTCGAAATCGATGCGGTCGGCATATACCATCCAGGAAAATCCCATGGGTTGATATTGCACCTTATAGAGCTTCTTGAAGCCGCCCATCAGGCGCTCTTCCATGGCCTTGTCCTGCTCTTTTAAATAATCCTTGCGGTCGACCGTCTCACCCATGTCCATGCGGCCGAGGAAGTAATGATCTCCGCTGGGCACAGGTCCGAGCTGCGGGTCCGCGATCAGATTTTGCAGATACGTTTCCACCACCGGAGTGCGATTGGAAAGCGCCTTGATCAAGCCATGCTCGCGCTCAATGAAGCGGTCCACCACCTGGTCCATCGTCGTGGGCTGAGGCAGAGCCGAAGGCGCGGGCAATTGCGAACCCGATGTCTGCTGCCCCGATGCCGGCGAAGAAGCCGCCGCTGGCGAGGCCACAGGCGCTGCCTGAGCAGACTGAACCGTCGCCGGCTGCGTGGCATCGGAAGATACGGGCGCTGGATCTGTTTGCCCTGCCGGTTGTGCCACACCGCTGGTCGCCGTTATCTGGGTTGTCGACACAGGCGCCGGTTGGTCCGCAGTGATAGTCGTATCCGAAGATTTCGGATCCGGCTGCTGTGCCGCGGCGCTTACTGCCACCAACAGAGCGGCGCTTAATGTCCATCTCGAAGTGCGCATGACTTTCTCTCCAGGGTGAAACAAAATCGGTATTATTTTTTTCTCGGCGACCTCTGCGGCATTGCTTTGCGACCTTTGCGGTTAAGAGCTTTTAAGCCGCCAGGGACCACCACGACAGCTAACCACGAACCGCACTCTCAGTAAGCCAACTGAAACGTCACGTGAACGATCGCCATTGAATCCACCGGCTGCCCCATCCGCACCGCGGGCTTAAAGCGCATCTTGTTTGCAGCCGCAATCGCAGCTTCGTCCAGTCCATGTCCCAGCCCACGCACCACACGATTCACATGCAACGTGCCGCTCGCGGTGAACATCACTTCCAGCAGAACTTCACCTTCCAGCTTCATCGCGCGCGCCTCGTCGGTATAAACCGGAAGCGGCTTGTACGTGATCTCTACCGGAATAGTGGTCGGCCCCGCATCGGCCTGTGCGATTTTCGGTCCGCCATGAACCACCTGCTCTGAACCGAATCCGCCGGTTGAAACGGCGCCACCGCTTCCTTTGCTAACTGTAGCGACGCCGTTGCCAAAATCCGCGCTGGCCACGGTTCCTTTTATTCCTTTCGCTCCGCCCGATCCGTTTCCTTGTCCGGGACCCGCCGGCATGTCAAACGATCCCACCGGCGCGGCATACAGCTTGGCTCCTTCCCGGCCCGTGCCCTTCAATCCGTTCGGATCGCCAAACCCACCGGTCTGCACTTTCTCCACAGGCGCTTTCACTGTGGGCGTAGCCGAACTGCCCGAGAAGTCGCCTGTATGCAGCAGCTTCGGACGAGCTGCATCAGCCACCAGCTTCAGTTGCGGCGCCTGAAACTGATTCACGACCACCTTTGGCGCCTCCACAGGCTTCGGAGCCTCCCGCCGCACCTCCTGCGGCAGCACCACCTTCGGCTGCTCAATCACAGGGGCGGGCGGAAGTAACTTGGTCTTGATTACCGGCTTCGGTTTGATCGGCTCAGGCTCGGGCCTGAGCGCAGGCATCGGAATCAGCGACGTAACACGGTACTGCTGCAGCGCAATCCGGCCCGGAAATATCACGCCAATATTAATAAGGAGCAGGGTAACGATTGCCAGAAACGTGTAGCTGGTCGCGAACGCACGCTTGTCGATCTTGCGCTCCGGGAGGATGCCGAGCTGAAACCCGCGCTGATACGTGCTCATTAATAAACTCCAAGGGAATCCTAGCCGGGGGAACGACCGGGACTGGAGTTTTCACGATAGGGGAAAAAGTACAGGGGGTAAACGTGTCCACGGCTCTTGACCCAAAGTAACCAATCGATGCCCCTTTCGGAACAATCGCCCAGAATGGGTCATTCAGACAACCGTGGAAGAGCGGCGCCCTAGCGCCGCGTCACGTGTCCCCATATTTTGTCATTCCGACGCGCGAGAGAAGCGAGACAGAGGGAATCTGCTGTTTCTGCCGCCAGCAAACCGAGCTTTCCAGAACAATGAAGCGCCTTAGCCACTTCTCGCCGCTTTTGCGAGAAGTGGGATTCCAACGGCCACAGCGAGCGAAGACACACACGCCTGTGACTGAAATCACAGCCCTTTTATAGCGTCTCTGCGATTATGAAAATGAAATTCAATTTCAATTAGAAATACCGAGCATCTAATTCATAATTCATGGCGGTTAAGGAAGTTCAGCATGAAGTGGGAACATTTCGCTCTCCATACTTCTTATCGATTTCGGAAGTTTTTTCTCTCCTTCGCTTACGTCCTCCTTTACTGCCCCGCATGGGCACAGACAACCACCACTGTCACGGGTGTCGTCGTCGATCCCAGTGGAGCCGTAATCCCAGCGGCAAGCGTCATGGCTGAGAATTCTGAACACAGCTGGCGAAGCGGCTGCGTTACCGGCGGGGACGGCTCATTCACTTTGCCTGTACCGGCGCCCGGAAATTATAAACTCCGAGTTGAGGCCCCCGGATTTAAGCCGTACGTGCAACCCAATGTCCCAGTAGATGGGTCGGCGAAAGTCGCTCTGAACGTAGAGCTGGCGCTAATTTCTCAAAGCACGATGGTTGAAGTCTCGGCGAATCGCCTTGAGATCGATCTGTCTGACACGGAGCGGGGTGAAACCGTTGGCGCAGCAAAGATGACGGCGGTTCCATTGAATGGCAGAAGCTTCACCGATCTGCTTGGTATCCAGCCTGGCATCGTGCCCTCCAGTTCACAGCAGCCCAATGCCGTCGTGATGAGTGGCGTCACTAGCACACCGCCCTCCGCGGACTTGAACGCCGGTAACCTCTCAATTAGTGGCCAACGAGAAACTTCGAACGGGTTTCGCGTGAACGGCAGTGACGTGGAAGAGGATGTCAACATGGGCACCGCCATCGTGCCCAATCTGGATTCGGTCCAGGAGTTCCGGGTTCTCACCAGCAATTTTGACGCTCAATATGGCAACTATAGCGGCGGACAAATTCTGCTTGTGACCAAGTCAGGCAGCAACAAATTCCATGGGGATGTCTTCGAGTTCCTTCGCAACACCGGTCTCGACGCCAGAAATTACTTCTCGGCCCAGCGGGCGCAGTTCTCCCAAAATCAGTTTGGAGGAACGCTGGGCGGCCCTGTTCAACGCGACAGGATTTTTTTCTTCGCCGATTACCAGGGCACGCGCATGATTCAGGGCATAGACACGGGGCAAATCTCTGTTCCGAGCCTCGCCGACAGGGCAGGCAATCTTTCTGATCTTGCAGCTTCGCTCACGGGAACAGTAAACGGGCGAGCTTGGGCACAATCGCTTTCCCAACGGCTCGGCTACCCGGTTTCTGTCGGCGAGCCTTACTACACACCGGGTTGCACAAGCTCTTCACAATGCGTCCTGCCCAATGCCGAGGTTCCACAAGGCGCATGGGCGACCCCGGCGACAGCGCTCCTCGGCTACATCCCGACGCCAAACCAGGGTACAACCGCATTCTCGATCTCCGCCTTTAACCAAAGTCTTCGCGACGATAAGTCCGGGCTCAGGATCGACGCCAACACCTTTTTCGGCTCCATCGCCGCCTATTACTTCTTCGATGACTACACATTGAACAACCCCTATCCCACCGCGGTCGGCGGAGCAAGCGTTCCGGGATTCAACGCAATGACCTTTGGACGGGCGCAACTGTTGAGTCTCGGCACAACCAAAGCATTGGGAGCAAAAACGCTCAACGAATTTCATTTCAGCTACATGCGCTTTGCAAACAATGCGGGCCAGCCGGTTGGCGGTGTTGGGCCGAGCTTGGCTTCACAAGGTTTCGTTGATGCGCAGGGCACACCCGGCATCGTACCGCTCGCCAAGAGCATGGAAGGCGTCGAGAACGTCTCATTCAACGATTTCACCTTCGGCGTTGACACCACCGGCCTGGCACAGGCGAACAACACGTTCCAATGGATCGACAACTTCTCCAAAATCATCGGCAACCACACTCTTAAATTTGGCGGCGAATTCCATTTTGACCAGATCAACACCCACCCGGATGTTATCTTCAATGGCGCTTTCCTATTTCAGGGAACCGAAACCGGCGTGGATTTTGCCGACTTCCTGCTGGGCATCGCCAGCAGCTACACCCAGGGAGACTCCCAGCCGTTCTACAACCGCAACAAGTATGTTGGCGCATTCGCACAGGACAGTTGGAAGCTGAAATCGAACCTCACGCTGAATTACGGGCTTCGCTGGGACGTGATCTCCCCGTGGTACGAGAAGTACAACCAGCTTCAAACCCTGGTCCTTGGCGAGCAATCCCGTGTCTACCCCGGCGCACCTCAAGGACTGGTCTTTCCCGGAGATCCCGGCGTTCCGCGAACTCTCGCTCCTACGAAATACGACAGTGTTGCGCCCCGCATTGGCATTTCCTACGCGCCCCATGTACCGGATGGAGCATTCTCAAAACTCTTCGGGCCAAACGGATCCACCGCGATCCGCGCGGGTTATGGCCTCTACTACACCGCGTTCGAAGGATTATCTGCCGGCATCATGAGCGCCAATCCACCGTATGGTTACACCTACTCGAGCGTCGCGCCGCCACTGTTTGCCACTCCGTTTGTCACCGCGGCCAACGGGCAAAGCGTTGGACAACGTTTCCCCATCGACTTTCCCCCATATGGTGCTTCCACCAGTAGACCCAACTCCAACGTCGATTGGACGCCGTACCTGCCTATCACCGGAGTGCCGTCTTTCTATCGCGGAAATGTCCCTCCCTACACCGAAAGCTACTCACTCTCGCTGGAACGACAGATAGCGGCAAGTACGCTCCTGAGCTTCGGGTATGTCGGAGCAGAGGCGCACCATCTATTAGTGCTGACCTCAGCAAATCCCGGCAACCCTGCGCTTTGTTTGAGCCTCAGCCAGCCCAGCGAGGTCATGCCCGGCACGCCTACCTGCGGGCCTTTTGGAGAAAGCGGTGTTTACACCACGCCGTCGGGAACAACAGTAAACGGGACACGAGGTCCGTTTAGCTCGCAGTTCGCCGCCGTCACTTATCAGAAAACCATTGCGAATTCCAACTACAACGCGCTTCAGATCAACCTTCGCCACAATTCCGGTCCTCTGGAATTCATGGCTGGTTATACCTACAGCAAATCACTCGATGAATCATCTAGCCTTGCAGAGCCCGTGAACCCGATCGATCCGGAGTTGAGCAGGGCGCTCTCGGCTTTCGACATGCGCCACAATTTCGTGGTCAGCTACAACTGGCAGCTACCCATCAGCAAAGTCCTTCGTCGCGAGAACCTCTGGACGCAAGGCTGGTCACTCTCTGGCGTGAGCCGCTTCGCCACGGGTTTTCCTGTAACTCTCTACAACAACAACGACACATCGCTCCTCGGAACGATTCCCAACGGGATCAACAACAACGGCGTGGATACGCCAGACTTCACCCCCGGCGACCTCGCTATCAACCACAACCCCCGGAATGGAAGTCCCGCTTTCAACACCGCGCTCTTCAGCCTCCCATCGCTCGGCGAAATCGGCAATGCTCCAAGACGATTCTTCTATGGACCGGGGATCTATAACTTTGATACGGCAATCCAAAAGAACTTGCGGCTCTCGGATTCCAAGTCCCTCCAGTTCCGGCTGGAGGCATTCAATGTCTTCAACCACGCCCAGTTCTACGGCCCGGCAGCAGTCAATGGCAATATAAGCAGCGCCAATTTCGGACGCGTGGTCAGCGCCGCCGCTCCCAGACTCATGCAGTGCGCCGCAAAGTTCTTTTTCTAGACTCAACTTTGTCATCCCGAGCGGGGGAGAAGGATTCGCGTAGCGAATCACTTTTTCCGGATAACCGTAAGAGCAACCGTGGAAGAGCGGCGCTTTAGCCTTGCCCTGAGCTTGTCGAAGGGGCCGCGTCACCTGCATTCTGATATTTCCAGATGTCATTCCGAACACGCGCGAAGCGCGGGTGAGGAACCTGCTTTTCTTCTACTGATTTGGGTGGCCCACGTCCCGCCTCTTTTGCGAGACGTGGGAACCGCCGAGCGCGTCAAGACTACCTGGCCATCCTGAGCGAAGCGAAGAGCCTTCCCTGAGCCGCACTTCGGCGTGCGCCTCAGGGCAGGCTCTCCTGGCTCGCTTTCGCTCGCTGGCTTCGGAATGGCAAAGAGAGTGTTCTCTGTGCCTCTATGGTGAATTGATTTTCATCCGCGACTCGCACGGCGGAAGAACCAGAACACTGGAATCCCCGCGACAATGACCAGCAGTCCATACAAGGAATTGGGCCAGTCGCCGCGGAAGGTGTAGAAGAGAAGGACCGCGGCCGCGGCGATGAACAGCACCGGCAGCGCGGGGTATCCGAACATGCGATAGGGACGCGGTGCATCCGGGTCGCGTCGGCGAAAAACAAAAATTGTGCTGCCCGCGATCATGTAGAACAGCCACTCGGCAAAAATTGCGAGGGAAAAAAGCTGGCGAAAATTTCCTCCCAACAGCAGAAGCGCGATCGACAACACCGCCTGCACAAGAATCGCCATCGACGGCGTATGAAACCGTGGATGCACGTCCGCCAGCGCGCGAAAAAAATATCCGTCGCGCGCGACCGCGTAAGGCACGCGCGCGCCGCTCATGATGGTGCCGTTCAGCGTAACCAGCATCGAAATCGCCATGCCCGCAGAAACGATGCTCGCACCGAGAGGTCCCAGAACGACCGCAACCGCATCTGACGCGGGTCGCGGCGAAGCCGCAATCGCACTCGCTGGCAGCACGTATTGCACTGCCGCGTTGACGAGCATATAGAGCAATCCCACAGTCGCGACGCCCGCGATCAGCGCGATGGGAATATTCCGCCCCGGATTCTTTACCTCACCCGCGACCATGTTGAGATCGTTCCATCCGTCGTAGGCCCAGAGAGCGGCGACCAGCGCGGCCATGAATCCGGCAATGCCGCCTTTCGCGCCGGTGAACGTTGTGGCGAAGTTGCTCCACGAGCCGGCGTTCCGCGCGGTGAAGCAGACGATCACGATGCCGAGAATGATGGCGATCTTCAGAATGGTGAAGACAAGCTGGAATTCTCCGGCCTTCTTGATGCCGAGATAGTTCAGCACGGAGATGAGAATGGCTGCGCTGATGGCGACAAGTTGCCCCCAGGTAACGGAGAAGGGAACTGAAACGGCGTTGTCCGAGAAGAAGGAGAAGATGGAAAACGTGCCGAGGATTCTAACTAGCCCGGTCGCAACAGTCGCGATGGACGCGGGTTTGGCGATGACGAACCAGGTCCAGGCGTAGAGAAATCCGGCGAGCGGCCCGTAGGCATCGCGGACGTAGACGTATTCTCCGCCAGCTTGCGGTTTCATGGCGCCCAGTTCGGCGTACGTAAGCGCCCCGAAGAACGACAGCAGCCCGCCCACAAGCCACGCCAGATAAACAAGCTTGGCCGAGCCGACGGCCTGCATCATTTCGGCAGGAACAAGGAAGATTCCGCTGCCGATGATCGTGCCTACAACCACAGCGGAAGCAAGGCTGACCCCGAGCTCGCGGGAGAGTTCGGCGTGAGTAAAGACTGTTTGGGCTGATTCGGGCATGTCGAGTGTGAAGTATACGATCAAACAGATTGGTCAGCAGTCGGTAAGCTTGAGACATACCCGACCGCGAACGTCACAACCGTTCCGATCAGCACCCACCAGGTCCAGGGAACGCGCGTACAAAGACAAAGATAAAGTTCTGTGCCGAATCCGAAGCACATGCCGATCATTGCGCCGCGCTGCGTGGCTCGACGGGTCAGCATGCCGAGCAGGAAAACGCCCAGCAGCGCGCCGTAGGCAATCGAGGCAATCTGCAATCCGACTTCCACCACGCGGCCGACTTTGTGCAGCGACAGCACCGCCAGCGCGAACAGCACCAGCGCCCAGACAAATGTGGAAATGCGGGAAAGCCGCATGCGGGTGCGGTCGTCGGCTTGCGGGCGAAGGCGGATATAGAAATCCATGATCGAACTGGACGACAACGCGTTCAGCGCCGCACTCAGATTTGACATGGCTGCGGCGAGAATCGCGGCGATCAGCAGACCCGAGATTCCGTGCGGCATGTGAGTGACGATGAATGTGGGATAAATGCGATCTGGTTTCCCGAATGTAGCCGAGGGCGTCCGATAGTAGGCCCAGAGCATCACGCCGACGATGAGGAACAGAGCCATTAGAAACAGGATCGCGATGCCGCTGGAAATGAGAGCGGCAGCGGATTGCTTCTGATTGCGAGCCGCGAGCAGCCGCTGCACAATAAGCTGATCGGTGCCGTGACTGGCCAGAGTGAAGAAAGTGCCACCGATTATGCCGGCCCAGAAGGTGTAAGGGATCCAGAGACTCGGCGTGAAGTCGAGGACTTGCAGTTTTCCCGCGCTCCCAGCAGCGATTTGAATCGCGCTCCAGCCTCCGGGCACAAGCTGCAGGATGGTCCACAATCCAACGATCGTGCCGCCGATATAGATCGCGGTCTGCACGACGTCGGTCCAGATCACGGCGGCAAGGCCGCCTTCGAATGTGTAGATCAGCGTGAGTATCGTGATGACTGCGATCGATGTTATTTCTCCTGTTCCCAGCGCAATGGCGACGACGATCGACACGGCATAGACACGAACGCCTTCGGCAGCGGTACGCGTGAGGAGAAACAGCCCTGCCGTCAGAGTGCGCAGGCTGCGTCCGAAGCGGCGCTCGATCAGTTCGTAGGCTGTGTAGAGATCGCCACGAAAGTAGTGAGGCAGAAAGAGAAAACTGATTACTATCCGGCCCACGAGATATCCCATGACGACTTGCAGAAAAGTCAGATTCGTATCGTAGGCTAGGCCTGGAATGCTGATGATGGTGAGCGTGCTGGTCTCGGCGGCGACGATGGAGAGCGAGATCGCCCACCAGGGAATGTCGCGGCCGGCGAGGAAATAGTCGCGTACGGAACGATGATGTTTGCGGAAGCGAAGGCCGAAGAGGGTGATCCCGATCAGATAGAGTGCGATAATCCCGAGATCGAGTTTGTCGAGGCCCATGCTTTCTGTTGAGAATGCGTCATTTACACCACTCAATTATGGCGGCAATTCGCACTCGGGCGCGAGTGAGTGTTTAGTAACGTTCTGAGAACCGCTCAGTTCCATGATGAACGGAGAACTGATATTACTAACGCGTGGCTTATTACCTCGGCATTGACGGAGGCGGCAGCAAGACAACGTGCGCGGTGGGCGATGAGTCTTCAATCCTTGCGACGGCGACGGCTGGCCCGAGCAACATCACACGCGTAGGAGAAGGCCGCGCGCGGGAGTCGTTGCAGCGAGCGATTCGGCAGGCGTGTGCTGCGGCAGGAATCGATCCGGGGCAGGTGAAGCGTACCTGCATCGGCGCAGCTGGCGCTGGCCGGCATGACATTGCAGATGCCCTGCATAAGATCGTCGCTGAAGTTGTTGCCGGTGAAGTCGAAGTCATCGGCGATATGGAGATTGCATTGGAAGCGGCGTTTGGGGATGGACCTGGAGTAATCGTGATTGCCGGCACCGGCTCGATTGCCTACGGGCGGGACGAGAAGGGAAGAACGGCACGTGCCGGAGGATGGGGATTCGGCATTTCTGATGAAGGCTCCGCGCACTGGATTGGCCGCGAGACGGTCAGACATCTGCTGCGAGAAATCGATGAGAAGCTGGGCGACAATCGTGCGGAAGCGATTGCTCGACAGATGCCGCTTTTCGCCGAGATCAGATCGGAATGGAAGTTCCAAACGCTGGATGAGCTTTGCCGCACGGCGAATGCGGCTCCGGATTTCGCCGAGCTGTTTCCGGCGGTTTTGCGTGCGGAGGAAAACGGCGACAAGCTGGCAAAGCAAATTTTGTATGACGCTGCAAGCGAACTTGCCCGCCTCGCAGAGATCGTCGTGCGGCGGCTTTTTGGAAAGCGGTTGCCTACTGAGATTGCTATTTCCGTTGCAGGCGGGGTCTTCCAGCATTCAGAACACGTTCGGCAGGTGTTCGAAAAAGAAGTTAGCAAACCGGACCGGCGACTCCCCATGAAAGGGCACGTCGTCGAGCCAGTCAATGGCGCTTTGCAGATGGCGAGAAGAGGTTCTGCACAGAGCAGACGGGATTCGTGAAAACTAAAAACATCTTAAGCTGCAAAGATCGCCCGTTCGGTCGCTATCGCTCTCTCAGGGTGGGCTCCGAACGTCCGCAAAGGCGCAGAGATTCAAATCCGATCAAATCAGTCTCCCTGCCGCCAAATCTCTCACCAATTCCGCGTCGGCTTCCAGGAAGTCGAACGAGGCCAGATCTTTTGGCTTAGCCCACTGCACGTCGCGAAAAATTCGATTCTCAATTTCACCAACATAATCGCGAACGATGAAAAAACGCAGCTCGACGATGGCACCATTCGGGTACGTATGCTGAATTCGCGAAATTTCCTCGCCGATATTGGCCTCAATTCCTAGTTCTTCTTCGAGTTCGCGGCGCAGGGCATCGCGGGGTTGCTCGCCATCTTCGATTTTGCCTCCGGGAAATTCCCACTTGAGCGGCATGGTCTGATGCCGCGTGCGCTGGCACACGAGTAGCTTGCCATTTTTTTCGATTACGGCGGCGACAACCCGTTTCATAGATGAGCGGCCTTCAGTGCGACTTTTCCAGCCGCCGGCCGACGATTTCGGCGCAATGCTGAATCAGTTTCTGGTCTTCCGATCCGAAGGCGGCGGGAAAATGGCTGTCGATATCGAGTTCGCCAACCACTTGTCCCTTCACGAAGAGCGGGACAACGATCTCTGATTTGGTTTCAAGCGAGCAGGCCAGATAACGGGGATCTTTGCTGACGTCATCGACCACGATGGTTTTGCCGCTGGAGGCGGCAGCGCCACAGATGCCCTGATTGAGCGGGATTCGGGTGTGTGGAGTCATCGCGCCCACGAATGCTCCGAGCACGAGCACGGGCGGCTGCGCTCCGGGCTCGAGCATGTAAAAACCTACCCAACTGTACTTCAACATGCGCTCGTGTAGCAGCCGGCACACGCCTTCCATCAAGTCTTTGGCCGTGGGGGCCGCGCCTTCGAGCTCAGAGATCTCCTTGCGGAGATCTTCAATTCTCGTGCGGACGTGCATGATCAAAATCTTAACTCACGCGCAGACATTCATGCTGTGGAATGCGGTATTAAAGTAATCTGACGGATGCCGCAGGCGCTCGGAAATAACTCGGGATGGATGGCGAATGCCAGAGCGGCAAGGCCGTCGAGAAGCGTGGGCGCCGGGGTATTCAGGAACTCGTCGCGAATGCAGTAGACACGGCCAGTTCTTGCTGCGCGAGTATTTTGCCAGTTTCGGTCGGCAATGATTTTTTCCAGCGGCACGCGATCGCCTGCTCCGCACCAGGCGGCGATCGTGATGTCAGGATCGAGACGCGCCACTTCTTCGCGGGAAATCTGACGCCCGGGATAGCCTATGAACTCGCCTCCCGCAGCTTCCACCAGTTCCGCCACCCAGGGCTGCGATGCAATCAAAGGCTTGCCCCACTCTTCGCAGAAAACTTTAGGACGACTTATTCCCGCCCTCGCGCGAATTTGTTCGCGCACCGCCTCGATGCTTGACTGCATGTTTTGGATGATAGCTTCACCACGCTCGTCTGCGCCGACTGTGCCTGCGATGATCGCAATGTCTGCGTAAATGTCAGCGAGCGTCTTCGGAGCCAGGCCAAGAAAGCGCACACCAGCCTTGAGAATTTCAGCCAAAGCCTTTTCCTGATAAGGCACGGAAGCAATCACCAGATCGGGATTAGCAGCTAGAATCTGCAGAGCATCGGCTGTCCATGAATCCCTCAGCATGGTGCGCGGGTGCTTCCCGAGTTCGCTAATAACATCGGCGCAATATTTAGTGCAGGCGACGACGCGATCGAGTTCTCCGATGGCGGCGAGAATAACCGTAGCGCTGGGTTGCAGGCTAGCGATGCGGCGGGGCGTGTGCGAGGAAGGCATAATTACGGACGGCTGTTCTTTAGCGCGGCTGTCAGAGTGTCGATTGCCAACTGCGCCGCATGGGTTGAGCCTTGTGGCAGGCCGCCGAGGGCGGAGATTACGTCTTCACGGCCTAGGCGTCGAACTTCCGCAATCGACCTGCCGCTGACAAGTTCGGTCAATGCGGAGCCGCAGGCAATGGCCGCAACGCATCCTTTGGCTTTGAAACGGGCCTCGGCGATGCGGTTTGCCTCAAACTTTAGAGTGAGTCGCAGGATGTCTCCGCATGCGGGGTTTTCGATTTCAGCCTCGGCGTCTGCGGGCACGATTGCTCCGACATTGCGCGGGTTCTGAAAATGGTCGAGCACCTGGTGCGAATACATTCGGAATAATTGTAAACGCTGACTGCGCAACGATAACGCGCAACTCTAAGAGCTTTTGACTGCAGAGATCGCGAAGTACGGACCCCAAGGTACTCAAAGAGGATCGTCGAACTGCGAAAAGACACGAAATTGCTACAAAGATGCGCGGCGAGGAGTTCCGTCAGGGAAATAAATTTGCCAGCCTTGCTTGTGGGCGTGAGATTCGAGGTCCGGATTCGGATTCACCGCAAAGGCGTGGCGCGCAACTTCGAGCAATTCCACATCCCAGCGCGAATTACCAAAGGCGACATCGATTTGCTTGCCGATGGCATCGCGCAAAGCTTCTGGTTTGCCCGAGCCGGAAGGCACGCGAGTCAATTGGTCCGTGGCAATACCTTTGTCGAGTTTCACTGAAGCAGCCAGTACGCGGTTTTCAGGTATCGCGAAATGCCTCATGCCGGCGCGAATGACCCACTCGTTCGAAGAAGAAACCACCCACACGTCGCATCCGTTTTGCTGCAAGCGGCGGATGAGTTCCCGCATTTCGGGAAAAAGTTGCGGCACAAAGAATTCGTCAAAAAAACGAATTGCGGCATTGAGCAAGGTACGTTCCGCAATACCTTTGTGCAGCGTGACCATCTCGCCGCACATCGTGGTCTCATCGACCTCGCCGCGTTTGTAGGCAGCGTAGCGCTTTCGCCAGAATCGGCTCAGGGCTTCGCGTTGCTCGGGGTCTGTGAATATGGCATCTTCTCTAAACTCCCAATCGAAGAAGCGTTCTCCGGCATCACCGGCCCACAGTGTGCCGTCGCAGTCAAACGCCGCTACGCGCGGGTGAAGGCGCAAGATCGAGCCAAGAAACGCCTGCGTGACAGGAGTGAGTTCTTTTGTAAGCGAACCTTCCACTTCATTGACGATAACGTGTGAAGGCAGGAGTGCGCAACGCAGGAAATATTTCCGTTCATCTGCAAACTCGCGTTCTGCGGCGAAGCAAGTTTGCGGGGGTGGGCGAATCCAGCGATAATCTGCCTATGTCAGGTAGCCCGGCCCTCTACTCACCCAGTGCCATGCGTGCTGAAAAGCGTGCCGTGGCGGGAAATTCCGTGGTGGCTGCACTGGTTATCACCGTTGGAAAAATTGTTGTCGGCCTGACTACCGGGAGTCTCGGCATTCTTTCCGAGGCCGCGCATTCCGCGCTCGATCTGATCGCCGCCACGCTGACCTATTTTTCCGTCGGAGTCTCCGACAAGCCGGCTGATGCCGATCACCAGTACGGCCACGGCAAAATCGAGAATTTTTCCGCCTTCGTTGAAACTGGCCTGCTTCTAGTCACCTGCGCCTGGGTCATCTACGAAGCGATTCTTCGCCTTTTCTTCCGCCACGTCGAAGTTGAACCAACAATCTGGGCCTTTGCGGTGATGCTGGTTTCGATGGTCATTGATTATTGGCGTTCGCGCTCTCTCGGACGCATCGCCGCCAAATACGAAAGTGAGGCGTTGGAAGCCGACGCGCTGCACTTCTCGACTGACGTGTGGTCCGCGGGCGTTGTCGTGTTGGGACTCGTGCTCGTACAGGTGGGCCGCACGCATCACATCGGCTGGCTTAGCAAAGCCGATCCCATCGCCGCGCTCTTTGTCGCCGGAGTCATCATTTCTGTAAGCTGGCGGCTTGCCCGCCGCACCATCGATGCGCTGCTCGATGCCGCGCCAGCAGGCGTTCGCGTCCAAATCATCGACGCGGTTTCTCGCGTGGAAGGCGTGCTCGAGGTAGGCCGAGTCCGCATTCGGCGCGCAGGCAACCGCTACTTCGCCGATCTCGCCGTGGGCTTTGCCCGCAATGTGACATTTCAGCGGTCGCAGCAGTTGGTTGCTGCGGTCACCGCGGCGGTTCAGCGCATCCTGCCCGATGCCGACGTCACGGTCCAGTCGCTTCCGCGCGCGCAGCATTCCGAGAACATCTTCGACCGCATACGCGCTGTGGCGACCCGTCACAATCTCAACGTCCACGACATCAGCGTGCAGGACCTTGCGGGACGCCGGCACGTTGAGCAGCACATTGAACTCGACGAGAACCTGACGCTCAAAAACGCACACGATCGGGTCACGGAGCTCGAAGCCGACATGCGGCGTGAGGTGCCGGAAATTGACGACATTCTCACCCACATTGAAAGCGAGCCGGCAACGATTGAACCTGGGGATGAGTTAGTACGAGACGCCGCGCTCGAACAGAAATTGAAGTCTCTCGTCAACGAGTTCCCTGAAATCGTAGACATGCATGAGATTCAGGCCAAACGGGTCCGCGGGCGGCTGTATATCTCGTGTCATTGCACGTTTTATGACGAACTCACCCTCGCCCGCGTACACGACATTCAGACCGAACTCGAAATCCGCATCAAGCAGGAGGCGCCGGAAGTTTTTCGCGTGCTGATTCATCCTGAGCCGAGCACCGACAACCGCAGATAGAGTTGAACTTTGGGAGGACCTGATGTCTACAGCGCGCGTCACATGGATTGAAAAACGTCGCTTCGACGGCATTTCCGACAGTAAACACTCTATTGTCGTCGACGGAGACTCGGCCGCCGGAAACAATCCCATGGAACTTGTTCTGATCGGTCTTTGTGGTTGCACAGGCTACGATGTGGCCTCAATTCTTCAAAAGAAGCGAGAGCCATTTACCAGCCTCGAAGTCCGGGCCGAAGCCGAGCGAACACCAGATCCTCCGAAGGTCTACACAAATATCAAACTGACTTACCGCGTTGGCGGCAACGTCTCGCACAAGGCAGTGGAAGACGCTGTAAGACTGTCGAAGGAAAAATACTGTTCGGTTTCAGCCATGCTGGAGAAGACCGCGAACATCACGGCGGAAATTGAATATGTAGGCGATTGATATACTCCTTTTCTTGCGGCACATACGACATGAGATCCCCCGCTACGCCTGAAAGGGGACAGGCTCGGGCGACGCGACGAAAGGTTGTTCCGACGTGAATGAAAGTCATCAACGTCGCGCGCATCCTCTGCGCGGCTATTTTTTCATCGGCTCCGCGGCATTTCTCTGGGGAGTCTCCGCCGCGCTCGGACGCGCCGTGTTCACGGGAAAACTTTCTCTGGGCATGGCAGCGCTCAAGCCCATCGATCCGCTCATCCTCTCCCAGACGCGGACAACATTCTCTTTACTCGTGCTGCTGCCGGTTCTTTTTCTGTCGCGCGGTTGGCAGCGGATCAAACTTCCCGCCCGCGATCTGGGGCATTGCTTTCTTTTGGGAACTCTGGGCGTGGCGGTATCGAACTACTTTTATTACGTTGCCATTCAGCGCACAAACGTGGCGCTCGCCATCATTTTGCAGTACACGGCGCCGGTGTGGGTTCTGTTCTATGTTGTCGCTATTGGGCAGCAGAAACTAACGCTGCAAAAAGTACTTGCGGTGGCGCTGGCGGTCACGGGCATTGCGTTGGTAATTGGCATTGTTGGGAATATCACACGAGGACAAACGATACGGCTCGATGCTTACGGCCTTTTCGCCGCGGTGATTGCCTCGTTTTCGTTTGCTTTTTATAACGTTGCCGGACACACCATCCTGACCCGCTACGATCGCTGGCGCGTCTTGTTATGGACTCTGGCAGCCGCGGCCATTTTCTGGCTGTTCGTCAATCCGCCATTGAAGGTTGCCGCGGCGCATTACGATTCTGCACAGTGGCTATTTTTGTTCGTGTTCTCGATGATCTCGGTGCTGGGAGCATTCTCGCTTTATTTCCTCGGCCTTCAGCATCTCGAACCCACGCGCGCCATCATCGCCAGTTGCCTGGAGCCAGTATTCTCGATTTTGCTGGCCGCGCTGCTTCTGGGTGAAATCTTGCGGCCTATTCAAACGCTGGGAATCGTCTTTGTTCTTGCCGCAATCGTGATCGTGCAGCGTCCGGATCGCACTGCAGCAGAAGCGGCGCTGGTAGTCGATCCAATCGAATAGAAACGTCCCAAGTGGAAAGAAGATTCGATCCCGCGATGCCATCGAAAGCGTAAGCGCGCGATTTGCGAAAAACAAAATCGGAAACGGCAGAGATCGCCCGGTCGGTCGCTTTCACTGTCTCAAGGCAGGCTCCGAACGGCCGCAAAGTACGCAAAGAAGACCTTGGCAGACTCCGGAACGCCTTTCGGTATCCAGCACCAGATGTTTTCTTCTTTGGTACCCCATTACAGCTTTGACAATGTTTTTACTTCTTGGCGAGGAAATCTTCGCTACGCTCGTGGAAGGCAACAGGTCAAGACGTTCGATATAAGGATGTGCTGTATGCGATTTCTGCGCCGCGTCACGCTTCCGATTTTCCTTCTCACGTTTCTCACTCCCTGCTTCGGGCACCACATGGCCGTTGTGGTCAACAAGGAGAACAGTGTAGGCAACCTTACTGCCGTTCATTTCGGCAAGATGATTCGCTTAGAGGTGAAAAAATGGCCCGACGGCAAGACAATTACCGTAGTTCTGCACAAAGATTCGGCTGGTGAGATCGAAACTCTGGAACACTTAGTCAAGATCAACGCCGTTGAGTTGAAAGCGCTGGAAGCTGCTCACAAGGAATCTATTGTGCTGGTCGACTCCGACGCTGACGTGCTCAAGATGGTGCAGTCCATGCCCGGAGCGATTGGGCTGGTGGAACTGCACTCGGTCGATAACACCATTAATGTCGTTCGTGTCGACGGGAAGCTGCCGATGGAGTCAGGCTACTTGCCGCATTAGTTGCGGATTACGGATTGGTCTGCTGCGATGCTGTGGCGGGCGAGCCGAGACGTAGCAGATGAAAGTATCTCCGCGCCTTCTTCACATCGCGGGAAATCTGCTCGCGCAAGGCCTCCACGGATGGAAACTTGATTTCATCGCGCAGCCGGTTGAGAAAGCAGATTTCGAGCTCGCTCTCGGGCGTCAGCTCAATCGGATGAAAGTTCAGGAGGTGAGTTTCGATGGCAAACAATTCCGCGCCAAAGGTAGGGCGGTAGCCGATGTTGGTGACTGATTCAAAGCGTTCTTCGCCCACGCGCGTGCAGGTGATGTAGACGCCATCTTTCGGCACCAGCTCTTCATAGCGCGCCAGGTTGATGGTAGGAACGGTGTACTTCGATCCCAGTCCGCGGCCACGCCCGGGATTTCCCAGAATGCAGAAGGGACGCGCCAGCAGGTGGCGCGCCCGGCTCACGCGCCCCTCGGTGATTAGCTTCCGAATGTGGCTGCTCGAAACCCTTTCGCCGCGTAGCTTTTCCTCGGCATAAACTTTTACCTCGAAGCCCAGCTCTTGCCCAAGGTGCGCCAGCAGGTTAACGTCGCCGGCGGCTTTGTGGCCGAAGCGGAAGTTGTAGCCTTCGTGCACTTCACGCGCGCGTAGTTTTTTCTTCAGAATGCGCTCGGCAAACTGGCGGGGAGTCATCAGCGACAGATCGCGTCCAAAGGGAAGCAGCAACACCGCATCAATTCCAGTGGCTTCGAGCAAGCGCAGTTTTTCTGGGGTTGGGGTGAGCAGCTTCATCCCTGAATCCGGACGCAAAATTCTTGCCGGATGCGGCTCAAACGTGACCGCGATAGCCATTGCGCCACTCTGTCGCGCTCGCCGCACAATCTCACGCAGCACGTGCGCGTGCGCGCGGTGCACCCCATCGAAATTTCCCACGCTCACCAGCGACGGGCCAAAGTGCGCGGGGACATCGTCAAGCTTGTGAAATACTTGCATGAATGGCTGAAAGTCTTAACCGCCGAGATCGCCCAGCACGCCCAGAAAAATCAGATTCTCCAAGTACTAAGCTAAGAATTTCTCTGCGTTCTCTGAGCGCTCGGCGTTGAAACATTTGATCTTTATTGGCTCAGATCTCGAACTCCAGCTTCATCCCGTCGTATGCCAGCCGCACATGCGGTGGAAGCATTGCATTCGTTGCCTCATGTGCAAGGTCGTGGCAAATGTGCGTGAAGAATGCGCGCTTGGTTTTTACGCGCTCGGCGATGCGCAGCGAATTCTCTATTGTCGAATGCGTGGGATGCGGCTTGTGCCGCAGCGCATCGAGAAAAAGAATGTCGAGGCCCTCCAACTGCTGGAACGACGTCTCGGGAATTTCGCTGTGATCAGTCAAATATGCCGCGCTTCCGAAGCGGAATCCGTAAATTTCATTTTCACCGTGAATCAGCCGCACCGGCTCGAAGCGCGCCCCAAAAAGCTCGACCGGGCCGTCGATGGGCCGCAGCTCGAGTTGCGGCAGGCTTCCATATTTGTAATCGGCGTCAAAGATGTAGCTGAACATGCGGCGTAAGAACGCGGCGGCATCGGGGCGGGCATAAAGCGGCAGCTTTCCCGGCTTGTGTACGTAGCTAAGCGGGCGCAGGTCGTCGATGCCGAGGATGTGGTCGGCGTGAGTGTGGGTGTAGAAAACCGCATCCACCCGCGTGATTTTTTCCCGGACTGCCTGGAGATAAAAATCGGGCGAAGTGTCGATGATTACGACCTTGCCAGCGTATTCGACCATGATCGAAGGGCGCGTACGGCGGTCGCGCGGATCGTTCGAGTGGCAGACCGCGCAACTGCAACCCAGCGTGGGCACGCCCATGGACGTTCCACTGCCCAGCACGGTCAGAGTCGCCTTCATGCGCGACCTCGGGCAGCTGAGGGCTTACGTGTCATCTTCCGCTGGTACCCGTGGCGGCCCCGGGCTGCGGTGGACGCGACAGAGCATTCATCACTTCCACATAGGCCATTCGTACTTCGTAAAGGCTGTTTTGCAGAAAATTTTCTTCGGTCGGTGTCAGGTTCCCTTTGGTTTTTTCCGCCAGCAACGCCAGCGTGTCGATCGTCTGCCGCGCGCCGATGATGTCGACCTGCGGCTGGCTGCCCTGCTCATGCATCAATCCCAGTTGCAGCATCGCCGTCATGTAGAGCGAGGCCAGAAATCGCTCGAACGTCATTTCAAATTCTTTTGCGGAACGCCCGCCGAGTCCCGCGCGGGCGTCCATGTCGCGCGAGGACTGCCGGTAAGCGTCGGCCTGTGCCTGCTGCTCGGCTGCCGAGGGAGCTGGAGGCACGTCGCTCGTGGGCGATCTTCCTGGCGCTGTGTCGGCCGCGACTTTCGATCCATCGCCAGGCTTCTGCGACGGAACCGGCGTCGGTCCCGCCGACGTCTTTGGCGTTTCTACGTCAATATCCTTCCGCAGCTCTCCTTCCTCGGTGAACATGCGGCGATCAGTAACTGTGAAACCCGGATCCTGTTTTTTCTCAGCCATAACGTTTCTTCCTACCGTGGCGGCACGACTGAAGTCGTGCCCGTCCCGCATCAAACTCTATGCGCTACCGCATCCGCTGCCTTGGGGAAGGCGGTGAGGTCCATGGGCAACTGAGCTACGAGAGCCCTCACGTCCCCTACCACAACGTCACGCCCGGGCGCTCCAAACTCTCTTCGAATGTATCCGAGGGCAACGCTGCGCTCGCCATCCGGCGCCGGTACGGCTGCGCTGCTCGTGACTTCTCCCACTTCCCGGCCGTCAACAACGATCTTGGCTCCCGGAGAAATGCTTGCACCACCTTCCACGACGAACCCGGCAAATTTTCGATGCACGCTGCCCCGCGAGCGGATGCGCTCGACAATTTCCTGCCCGACATAGCAGCCCTTGTTGAAGCTTAGCGCGCGGGATTGTTCGGTTTCCTGCGGCAGATCGCGCTCGCGAATATCCACGCCATAAAGCGGAATGCCCTGCACAATGCGTTGCATTTCCGAAGCCTCTGAGCCTATTGGGACTGCCGCGGCTGCAATCAACGCACTCCAGGTGGCATACGCCTGGCCGGCATCGAGCCAGATTTCATACGATTCACCTTGTGGATTGTCTCCGCGTACCACATTGCAATGCACGCAACCGCATTCGCAGTCACATTGCAAGCTGATGGTTTCGAGCGGCTTCAATTCGGGAATCTCGATTCGTCCCGCATTCAGAACAGCGCGTGCCTGTGGCCCAGCCACTCCGAGAGCGGTTTGCGTGGTCACTTCGCTGACGATCACATCATCCATGATGATGTAATGGTCGAACGTAGCGGCAATTTCTTCGATCTGGCTGCGGTCGGTTTCGACCACCAGCTGGTCTCCCTCGTTGAAGACGTACATGTCGCCGAGAATGTGCCCCTGCGGATTGAGAAGAAAAGCGTAGACCCCATTGTGCTCAGCCAAGTCACGAACATTATTTGTGACCATTCCATTTAGCCAGCGCACACGATCACTACCGGTAATAGAAAGGCGCGCGCGGAACCCGAGATCGTAAACCGCGCAGCCGGTTTGCAAAGCGGCAAATTCGCGGCCACGATCAGAGAACCGCGCAGCCGTTGTGGCTCCCCGGTAATCGGACGTGGCCAGCGGCGGCTGACTCCCCGGGTGAGCCGACAACGCTTCTTGAAGCACGGTGTAGGGCATCAGAACATTCGATTATAGCGGAGGCGGAACGTAATCTCCTGGTAGCGAAGGGCAGTTAACACTGAGGACACGAAGGTCCACTAAGGAACGTAGTGTGGAGGTTCACGATCACCCAGAAATCATAAATCAACAATTCCCGTAAACCACGCTATAATCGCCGCATGTCACCTGCACCCGGAGCGACCAAAGCCGTCGGACTGGTTCCCGACGAACTCAAATCTGAACCCAAATCCAAAGGCCTTTCCACTCCCCGAAAGAAAAAGCCAAAAGAGCTCGCCGTCATCACCGAGTGCTGCACGGGTTGCGCCGGCTCGCCCGCATGCGTGGAGTATTGCCCTGTGGAAGACTGCATGTTCTGGGTGCCGGATGAAGATCACCCGCCATTTGGCCGCATCCAAGTCGATCCGCTGCTCTGCATTGGTTGCAAGAAATGCCTCAGCAAAGGCCCCGACGGCTGCTTCCTTGACGGCTGTCCGTGGGATGCCATCGTCATGGTCGATACGACCGAAGTGGAAAAAGAAGTAGGTGTGATGGCGATCTGATCCTGCTGGTTAACCTGCCTTCCTACACCGTTCGCCAGAGTGCTCAGGATTTTCTCCTGGTTCCGGAAAATCCGTGTCCGCCCCTTTGATCAGCGGATCCTGGTCACGATGGCCGAGTTGTTCCGACAGCGCCAGATTGCCGTCATGGTGATGTTCGTCAATGTCGACCGCACCTTTACCGCGGTCCGGATCATTCTTAAGAATGCTGCTGGTCATGATGAACCTCCTATGGGGAAAAACTATCCATAAAGAAAAGTCTATTCGCCTGACCGGCTGGTGACGCCCAATTTGCGCAGCCGCTCACGCGCCTGCAAAGCCTCGTTGGATTTCGGGTATCGCTGAATGACGCGGCGAAGCTCCGCCACGCCTTCCTGCTGCTTGCCCAGTTCGATCAAAGCAAAACCTTTCTTCAACTGTGCCGATGCGGCCTTGTTTCCGGAAGGGAAGTTCTGCAAAACCTGGTCGTAGTTCTGCGCGGCCTGCTGGTAATTGCCCTGGCGGAACTGAATTTCGCCGAGATAAAAATAGCAATTCCCGGCAAGATCGGTGTTGGGATAAAACTTTATATAATCGGAAAATTCCTGTAAGGCGAGATCGTTCTTGTCGCCGTTGTAGTCGCGCAAAGCATTGTTGTAGAGAACATCCGGTGGGGGCGCCGCAGCCTGAGCCTGTTGCTGGGCCTGTTGCTGAGCCTGCTGCGCTGCCAGCGACTGCTGCGATGACTGCATGTCATCGAGCTGCTTGCTCACTTTCGCCAGGCGCGCCTTCAATTCGTCGATACTATCGTTGAAGGCCTGGATTTGGCCTGAAACCTGATCGATGCGCGCCGCCGAATCTGCCTGCTGCTTCTGCAGACTTGTCTGCAACGCGGCAAGCGAGTTGGCGAGTTTGTTCACCGCATCGGTATCCTGCTCGACCAGGTTCTTCATGATCCCCATGCGCTCGTCGAAACTGCGCTGCATGGCGGTCATCTGCTCCTGTAGTTGCTGCACCTGGGTTTGCAACTGGATCATTTCCTTGCTGGCGCCCCAGGCGGGGGTAATGGCCAGGCAAAGCGTCAACAGCAGGGCAAGAAGTCCGGAATAAGGTCGTGGTTTCATAGGCATAATTCCCCTGCGGGTATTTTAGATGGATTCAAGCTGGCGGGCAGTGAGATTTATTCTATTAAGATTTTTTCTGCAAATATGAAAAGTCAGGGGCGAAGGCGGCTTCGCCCCTGATGCAAACACCCGGCCTATTTCTGGTACACAAAATGGCCGCGGCGGTTTTCCTGCCAGCATTCCTCAGTGTGTTCCAGGCAGAACGGCTTTTCCTTGCCGTAGCTGATGGTCTTGATGCGGCTGGCGCTGACGCCCACGGCAACCAGGGCATTCTTCACCGAAGAAGCGCGCCGGTCGCCCAGAGCCAGGTTGTACTCGATCGAGCCGCGTTCGTCGCAGTGTCCTTCAATCAAGAAGTTGATATTGGGATGCTGATTGAGGAACTGCGCGTCCGCCTGCATTGTAGCCTGTTGGTCAGGGCGAATATCCGATTTGTCGAAATCGAAATAAATGTCCCTGACGTTCCGGCCGAACAGATCTTCGTCCGACGGCCCAGGAGCTGGCGGTGGTGGCGGCGGTGGTGGCGGCTGGGTCACGGTCAGACGCGTGCTTGCTTCCTGCGTCCCGCCGGCTCCTTTAGCAGTCAGGTGGTAGGTCGTTGAATCCGACGGGCTGACCTGCTGCGAGCCGCTGGCTTGCACCGCGCCAATGCCGTCAATCGAGACATCAGTCGCGTTGGAGGTTTGCCAGCTTAAAGTGGCCGACTGGCCTTGCTGGATCGTATCCGGGCTCACGGAGATCGAAGCCGTTGGCGCCGGAGGCGGGGGTGGCGGGGGTGGGGGCGGAGGCGCAGCCTTCTTCTTGCACGCGCCCAGGAAAAGAATAGCGGCCAGCGATGCGACAGTTGCGAGTGTCTTCAGAGTGTGACGCTTCATATTGTTCCTCTCCACGATGATCCTCCTGCGGATTCGGGAACTGCTTTCATCTAGACGAAACTCTTATTTCCAACTCCAGTTTGGTTGCGTATTACGACCAGTGAACGTTAACTGATGAAGTTTAGTGCCATCGGCCAGCATCATCCAAATTTCTTCCCGCCCTGAGCGGCTCGACTGAAACACGATATGCCGTCCATCCGGCGACCAATAGGGAAAATCGTTGTGGCCGCCGTCGTGTGTAAGCTGCACCCATTGCCGGCTGGCAATGTCCATCAAATATATATCCGAGGACCCAGGCTCACCAGGGCCGTACTGACGAATCCACGCCAGAGCCAGAAACTGCCCATTCGGCGACCAGTTCGGCGAGACGGCATAGCCCTGATCGGTCATGCGTTGCTGGTTGGTGCCGTCGGCTTCCATTGTGTAGATCTGTGGCAGTCCGGTGCGGCCGCTGACAAACGCGATCTGCGCCCCTGTCTTGCGGTTCCACGCGGGAGAAACATCCGGACCTTGATTAGCCGTCATGCGGCGAAGATTGCCGCCGTTGGGATCACAAAGATAAATCTCCGAGTCGCCGCTGCGTGAAGACGAGAAAGCCAGTTTCGACGCGTCAGGCGACCAGGAAGGCGAAAGATTCGTTCCTCCGAAACGGGGAAAAGTGACTAGGCGATCCAGATCGGTTGAGAACATCAAAATGTCCCAGCCGGTTTTGGTCAGAGAACTGAAGGCAAGCCGGGTTCCGTCAGGTGAAATGCGCGGCGAAAGGGAAATCGAATTCTGATGCGTGAGCTGCCGCTGGTTCGCTCCATCGTAATCCATCACCCAGATTTCTTTCTGCCCGGAGCGGTCGCTGACAAAATAAATCTTGGTCTCGGCGATGCCGGGAATGCCGCCGCCAAGACGAAAGATGATGTCATCAGCAAACTTGTGGGCAATGGCCCGCGCTCCGTCATCACTGGCTACGTCTGTGTACTGCTTGCCAAGAACTTGCGGCGAGCCGGTATTCTTCACGTCATAAAGCCAGCCCAGAACCGTAAGTTTGCCGTTGGCCACACCCAGGTTGCCGAAAGCAAGCATGGCCGCGTTCGGCGGAGGCGTATTCCACGCCGCGAACGTAACCTCCATCGGCTGACCTGGGGTTTGCAGCGGATAGAAGCTTTTGGAAACAAGTTCGACTACGCCGGAGTTGTCGAGATCATCCCAGAACGTGTCGTTGAAAGTCTTGAGCAGCGGCACGGTCTGCGGATCGCTGGTAGCAGGCTTGAAATCGGGTATGGCAAGCCGGACTTTTTCCACGCCGAGGCCGGAGCCTGTTCGTACCCAATCCTGAGCGATGCACGTTGCCGCGCACAATGAACAAAGCAGAAGAAGTCTCACGGCATACAGAAGCCGCGATCCAGCAAGTCCGGATTTAGAGGCTCTGGGGAAAGAATCGTCCATCGTGTTGGAACCGGGGAGCGAGTCCGGGTAAAAAGATATGCCGTACGACAATATCGTAGCCCGATATGTTCTCTTTGACAAGATACTAACTATCATACTTATCAATCCTGAACCTCGAGAATAACCAGGCGGATGCTGCAGCGCCTTTCTGATCACTGACTGGAAAAACGTATGCTTTTTTAAATGGATGCCATACGCAAGCGAAGGTATACACAATTTATTCTGGCGGCTCACATTTGTCCGCGAAGACACAAGTCAAGGAAGCACTGAGCACGAACGCGGGGAAACGAACTTGGCGGTCAAGAACTTCGTTCCTCATGAGGGGATTAAACCTACCGATGATCGAGTGGACTGACTCGGAAAACGCATATCACCCACCAGGGAAAGGAGGCTTTCACGGAGTTTCGTACTTTCAACGCGAGAGCATTATTTATTCCTGCTGTAATCGAACCAGTACTCCACTGAAATCTTGTTGCCGCTGTAATCCGAGGGAAGTGGACCGAATGTGTCGATGCGCTGCAATGCCCGAGTAGCGGAGATATCAAGCGACGGCACGCCGCTCGATTGCTCGATGCGAATGTCGTATGGATGCCCGTCGCGCGCGATCTCGAAGGTAATATAGACGCGCTGTGCGCTGGTGATCCGCGGATCGACCTCATACTTCAGCCAATTTTCCGAAACCTTGCGCTGAATCACCTGCACATACCAGCCATAGCGGGTGCCAAAATCGCCGGCGCTGCCGGTGATGCCGAAGCCGCCCTTGGCGCCACCCGCCGCAAATGTCCCATAAGGGCCGCTGACCGGGCCGCCCTCTCCAAACGCTACCTGATTGGTTTCCGGCTCAGTCTCTGGCTGAGATTTCGCGCTAGTCGGAGTCGGCGGCTTCTTGGGCTTCACTTTTGCGTTCTTGCCCTGAATCTCAATGGCAGTCGGCTCTTTCTCTTCAATCCTGGGTTGGGATTGAGTTAGCCCCTTCGATTCATTCGCCAGAACGTTTTGGGATTGCGTAGGTTGCGCAGGCAAGGGTACGGTGCTTACCAGCGAAACTCCAATCGCTGAACCGCCTCCGCCGGAACCCCATCCTTCTCCACGCGGTGCCATAAAAAACGACGCGTAGAGCAGGATCATTCCAGTTACGAGAACATGAAATCCTGCCGACCAGGCCAGGGCACGCGGCCAGCTATCGTGCTCGAAAAAGATTTCAGCGTTTGGCGCCATGTTCTTCCAGCGGCTGGGTGACGATGCTGATGTTCGTAATCCCCGCCTGTTTCACCGCGTCCATGACGGTGGCGAAAGCGCCAAAGGGCACATTCTCATCGGCGCGGACAAAAATAAACTGGTGGCGCGGATCGCGAATTTTCTGCCGCAACTTCGTGGCGATCTCGTTGATGTTGACGGCATCGTTGCCTAGGAAAACGCGCTGGTCCTTGTTGATCGTGATGACCAGCCGTTCTTCCGTAATTTCTTTGACGGTACGAGTCTTGGGCACATTCACTTCAATCCCTGACTGCAAGATGGGAGCGGTCACCATAAATATGATCAGCAGAACCAGCACGACATCGACGAGAGGAGTGATGTTGATATCAGCGAGCGCTGTCTGTGTGCGACCGTTAGAAGTGGTGAACGCCATTACCGCCTCACTTCGGCCATGGACTGCGGATGAATGGTTTCCATGGTATTGAGAACTTCGAGCGTGAAATCATCGCCGCGGGCGGCGAACTCGCGAATGGAGCTGCCGATCAGGTTGTATGCAATCACCGCTGGGATGGCCGCGGCCAATCCCGCGGCTGTTGTAATGAGAGCTTCAGAAATTCCGGGAGCCACCGCCCGCAACGTCGCTCCTCCCGCCGTTCCCAGTCCATGAAACGCATCGATGATGCCCCACACGGTCCCAAACAACCCGATGAAAGGCGTCACTGCGGCAGTGATTGCCAGCCAAGGCACGTTGCGCTCCAGCCTGGTAATTTCCTCGGACGCTCCAATTTGCATACCGCGTTGTATCGCGGTCAGGCTGCGCAGCGAACCGGCCCCGGTTAACTGCCGCTTGTATTCCTGAAAGCCGCCTTCAAAAACTCCGACCAGCGGGCTGGGACGGAACTGTTCGGCTACAGTAGCAACGTCCTGTAGCCGTTGCGCTTTACGGTAGGCCCGCACAAAACGCCCGCTTTGCAAGCGGGCGCGCCGCAATAGGCTCCACTTGGTCAAAATAATTGCCCAGGAAACCAGGCTGAACGCAAGCAGTGTCAGCAGAACAAACTTCGCGACGGGGCCGGTGGTCAAAACAAGGTCAACAATTTCCCCGCCAACAAAAAAGCCAATGAGGCAGAAAACTGGCATGGAGATGTGAGGATTCCTCGCTTGTGATTATAGATGATGCCACGGAGCGCTTTAGGCTGCGTACCTGAAACATAAACGCTCTTATTTCAATTCGCCCCGCGTGCAGCTTGAGGTACCGACGACCGGCGTCATCCCGAAACCCCGCGTTTTACAGGTAGACCCTCGGCTTCAGCCGAGGGCGGCGAAGCCGCGGGGCGAGGAGCCTGCTCTGAGCCGAGTGGCAAAAGAACCTCGCGTGTCATAAGATGCGGGCGGGCGGTTAGCGGGCGTATCGGTTTCCAAGCACCCAATTTCCGCCTCTGGCATCCAACACTCAGGAAATTTGCTCAATTCGAATTCGTCGCTGGGAGGATAACGATGGCGCAATACGGAACCTTGCGTGATTACCGCTTTAGTGACGCAGCCGACGATATTCGAGGCTCGCATCTCTACGGATTGAACGACGAAAAGCTTGGAAAAATCGACGACGTGATCTTCGACCACTCCACCTGCCAGATCAGTTATGTCGTAGTTGATACCGGCGGTTGGCTCTCGACGAAAAAATTCATCGTGCCGGCACAGCGCATAAGAGCTTCGGCCAAACATAAAGACGATTTCGAAGTCGACCTGAACAAAAAACAGATCGAAAGTTTTCCGCCCTATAACGAGACTGATCTTGAATCGGACCAGCGATGGTCTGACTATGAGCAGCGATATCGCGCCCAATGGGAAGCCGATCCGGTCATGCACATGAAAGAAACCGATCGAAACATTACCTACGAGATGCCCGGCAACTCACCCTCCGGGCGCGCAGCCAAGGCCGCACACGGTGGTTCCGATCGCCGCGCCACGCCTGGCGATCTTTCCGACAAAGATACCGCGTTGGACGAAGCCGGTTATGCTGCTAGCACGGACTCGGTCGTAATCGACAGCACCGCTATGGGAATTGGACCTCGCTGGGACCGCTTCCAGGAGCGACTGCGCGAACGCCGCAACGAAGCCATCAACGCGCGGCTGGACGATGAGATCCGGCGAGCCAGTTAGCTTTTCAATCAAAAAGCCACGGCCCTTCACGCCGTGGCTTTTCCTTTGTTTGCAGCGCCCGGCCTTTCCATCTTGATTATCATTTTGGAGGGCAGCGGGCCACGCCCGCCCGACAGCCAGACGCCGGCGTTACCGCCGCCGGCACATACGAAATGTGATTCTTCCGTTTCTTCATGCTATCCTGCGCTGAACTCCCTCACTATTCGAGGACCTGTGCTGGTTGAGCTGCGCCTGGAGAACTACGCAGTCATCGACAATGCGGCGGTCGAGTTCGCTCCCGGACTGAACCTGCTGACCGGCGAAACCGGCGCGGGAAAATCCATCCTGATCGACGCCCTTGCCCTGCTCCTCGGCGAAAAGGCAACCACCGACATCATTCGTTCCGGAGCCGAGCGCGCGGTAATCTCAGCCGTATTCGAATGCGAAGGCGATGCCAGTCAAGCAATCCAAACACTGCTCGAGAACAATGGCCTCGACGAGTCCGATGACGGGTCTCTGATTCTGCGCCGCGAGATTTCGGGCTGGGGCAAAGGCCGGGTCTTCGTGAACAATCAGTCTGCCACCGTCGCCGTCCTGCGCCAGCTAGCGCCCCATCTCGCGACCATCCATGCGCAGAATGAATCGCTCTTATCGTTCGACGCTGCGGAGCGGCTTGCGCTGCTCGATGGCTTTGCAGGAAACCAGCTCGAGGCGGTAACCACAGCTTTCCAACAATGGAAGTCCATTCGCCAGCGTATCGCCGAGCTGGAACAGGGCGAACAAGACCGTTTGCGGCTGGTCGATCTTTGGACATTTCAGAAGCGCGAAATCGAGGAAGCCAGACTTCAGGCGGGCGAGGACGAACGGCTTGAGACGGAAAAACGCGTGCTTTCGAACGCCGAAAAAATTTACAACGCCGCCATGCGCGCGTTCGATCTGCTTTATGAAGGCGACGCCTCAACTTCCGCCTCGCTGCGCGCCGCGCAAAAGCAAATTGAAGAACTGGCACGATACGAACCGAAATTTCAGGAAGCGCTGTCCGCGCTCGAAAGCGCTCGCATCAGCATTCAGGATGTCGGCGCAACCGTGCGCGACTACGCCGGTGGAATTCAGGCATCGCCAGAAGATCTGGCCGAGGTTGAAGACCGCCTCGCCCTGCTCGACCGGCTCAAACGCAAGTACGGCCCAACGCTCGAAGGGGTCATCGCTTTTGGTGAAGATGTGCATCGCAAACTCTCCGAGGTCGAAAATAAAGACGAGATTCTGCGCCAGCTCCGCGCTGATTTGAGCAAAGCCGCTGACGAATACCTGTGGACTGCGCAAGCACTCTCGAAAAAACGGCGCGCTGAGGCGGGAAAGCTGGAAAAGTTGGTCGAATCGGAAATCAATGATTTGGCCATCAAGTCGCTTTTCCGGATTGAACTTACGAGCACTGAAGAAGAAGGGAACTGGTCTGCCAGCGGAATCGATCAGGTGACCTACATGATCGCCACCAACCCCGGCGAGCCCATGCAGCCGCTGGAACAGATCGCCTCCGGTGGAGAGTTGTCGCGGGTCATGCTGGCTTTGAAAGTGAGCGTGGAATCCGGTAACGCGGCCAACGATTCCACCCTTCGCAAAAAGCGCCAAGGGTGGGGCACCCGCTCCTCAGGGGAAGCTCCGCGCACCCTGGTCTTCGACGAAATCGATACCGGCATCGGAGGCCGGGCCGCAGAAGCTGTAGGCAAGAAACTAAAATCGCTCGCGCGCGCAAACCAGGTGCTGTGTGTCACACACCTGCCGCAGATCGCCACCTTCGCCGATCACCACTACGTCGTCGAGAAGAAAGTTTCGGCTGGCCGCACCCGCACGATTATCCGCCCAATCAGCGGGGAAGAACGCACGGAAGAAGTCGCCCGCATGTTAAGCGGTTCCAAACTGACCGAAACCTCCCGCAAGCACGCGGAACAGATGATCAAGTCAAACGCCTAGAAGAGCTTTAGCCTGGTGGAAATCCCCAAAATGCTGCGGAATATTGGGACCGATCTTGATTCCCCGCAGAAAGTGATTGATTTTGCGGATCTTATTCTTTTTCCCAGATAACTCGGTTCCCTGTAGAAGCGTCTAACCCAAAGGGCCACTTCCGGGTGGGGCTTCCCTTGGGGCGTATAATAGAGCTGTGGCCGCAGAGGAGTTTCCCATGAAATTACGATGGCTGGCGATTACAGCGGCGATGGCGGCATTCAGCGCGGGTCCGGGGCTGTGGGCCCAAAGTCAAACTCAGGATCCGAGCCAGACTCCGACGAGCCAACCCCAGAATCAGACTCAGCCTCCGGTGCAGAAAGATCCGAACGCGCAAGCGCCGACCGATCCGGATGCGGGACAGCCCAAGGCGGCCGATGTGCAGAATGCGCCAGCGCAGCCTCCGGCGGCGCTGCCCACCAAGGACGACGACCAGATCAAGCACGATGGCGGCAAGACCGACGTGGATGCGGTCGGCAACCGCAATGTCGGTTGCGGACGCGGTATCGGCAACTGGTACAGCGTGGAACGCCAGGTCGCGATGGGCCGTTCCTACTCGCAGCAGATTGAGGCGCAGGTGAAGCTGGTCTCCGATCCCGTGGTCACAGAGTACGTAAACCGGGTAGGACAGAACCTGGTACGCAATTCGGATGCGCAGGTGCCGTTCACGATCAAGGTGATCGATTCCGACGTGGTAAACGCCATGGCGCTGCCCGGCGGGTTCTTCTATGTGAACTCGGGCCTTATTCTGGCGGCTGATGAAGAAGCTGAAATGGCGGGCGTGATGGCGCACGAAATCGCGCACGTGGCGGCCTGCCATGCGGCGCGAGAGCAGACCCGCTACACCCTGCTTCAGATGGCATCGATTCCGTTCATCTTTATGGGCGGCGGAATTGGATACGCCGGCTATGAAGCTTCAGGATTTGCCGGTCTGTTTGGCATTCTGAAGTTCTCGCGTGAATTCGAAGCCCAGGCAGATTATCTTGGCATCCAGTACATGTACCGTGCAGGCTATGATCCGTCGGCCTTCGTTTCCTTCTTCGAAAAGATTCAGGCCATGGAAAAGAAGAAGCCGGGCAGCTTGGCGAAGGCGTTCGATACGCACCCCCAGACCCCCGATCGAATTGAGAAATCGCAGGAAGAGATTCGCAAGATACTGCCTTCGAAGCCGCAGTACGTCGTGACCACGTCGGAGTTTGACGAAGTGAAGGCGCGGCTGGCCTCGATCGAGAACCGGCACAAGGTCATTGATCAGAAAGACGCCAACAAGCCCAGCTTGCGTCGGACTTCAACCAGCAACGGCGGCGACAACAACGGAAACGGGCAGAGTGATGATGATCGTCCGACGCTCAAGCGGAGAGATGATTCGTCGAACTAAATCATGAACGCGTTCTCACAAACCGGCGGCTGCGGCTGCCGGTTTTTCTTGGCTGAGCGATTTTTCTGAGACTCGAGCAAATTAAAAAGACTTTAACCGCAAAGGGCGCGGGGGACCGCAGAGGACGCCGAGAAACATTTGCAGGGGAGACGGAAGACGCTCAAAGAACGCCGGGAGCCAATTCAACGATTTCTGTCACTAGTTCGCGTGACCGTAATCACAGCACGGGTTTTCGAGGGCAGTTAGGGTAAGCTATATCGTTGTGTGCCTTTATCGCATTGTTAAAGGAGCCACTTTTCCATGCCAGAAAACACATTGACCATAACTGACAATCGCACCGGGCAGACCTATACCGTGCCCATCGAGGACGGGGCCATTCGGGCGATGGCGCTGCGGCAAATCAAGACCGACGCGGAAGATTTTGGGTTGATGACGTACGATCCGGCATTCATGAACACAGCGTCTTGCCGAAGCAGTATCACTTACATCGATGGAGACAAAGGGATTTTGCGCTATCGCGGCTATCCCATTGAAGTGCTGGCCGAGCGCTGCACCTTCCTCGAAGTCGCCTTCCTGTTGCTTTTTGGAGAACTACCCACGCAAGCGGAGTTGAAGAACTGGACGCACGAGATCACCTACCACACCATGCTCCACGAGTCGACCAAGAAATTCATGGAGGGGTTCCGTTACGATGCCCACCCCATGGCGATGTTTGTGAGCACGGTGGCGGCGCTCTCGGGGATTTATCCTGAGTCAAAGCAGGTACACGACGCCAATAACCGGCTTTTGCAAATCAAGCGGCTGATCGGCAAAGTGCCGTCAATTTCGGCCATGGCGTACCGGCACAACATGGGTTTTCCCTACGTCTATCCAGACAACGATCTCAGCTATGCGGAAAACTTCATGAACATGTTGTGGAAGATGGTCGAGCCCAAGTACGTGGCCAACCCGGTGCTGGCGCGCGCTCTCGATATTCTCTTCATTCTCCATGCCGACCACGAGCAGAACTGCGGCACCAACGCAATGCGCTCGGTCGCAAGTTCTCACGCCGATCCTTATCTTTCGACCGCAGCCGCGGCGGCGGCGCTGGCGGGGCCACTGCATGGCGGCGCCAACGAAGAAGTGCTGAAGATGCTGGATGAGATCGGCACCAAAGACAATGTGCCAGCCTACATCAAGAAAGTGAAAGAAGGACACACCAAGCTCATGGGATTCGGCCATCGGGTGTACAAGAACTACGATCCGCGGGCGAAGATCATCAAGTGGACGGCGGAACAGGTGTTCGAAGTGACCGGGCGGAATCCGAAGCTCGATGTTGCCCTGGAACTAGAGCGGATCGCATTGGAAGACGAGTATTTTGTGAAGCGGAAGCTCTATCCCAACGTAGATTTCTACTCCGGAATCATGTATCAGGCGATGGGCTTCAAGCCAGCCATGTTCACCGTGCTGTTTGCAATTCCTCGGACCGTAGGATGGCTCTCGCAATGGCAGGAGCTGATCAACGATCCGGAGCAGAAGATCGCGCGGCCACGGCAAATCTATACCGGTTATGGCAAGCGTGAGTTTGTCCCCATGGAAAAGAGGACAGCTCCAGCCCCGGTGGCGGCGCGGTAAGGCCCGGTTAACCGCAAAGGTTAACTGCGAAAAAGAGTTCAACCACCAAGGGCACGAAGTTGCACGAAGTTAGCTTCACTCCAGCTCGTGTAATTTCGTGCCTCTTTTTCTTTTCAGAGCGCTGGCTTTTTAAAAAATTTCCTGGCCGGCGATTTTTTCTTTGTCGCGGCTCGCGACTCCGTTTATCCTAAGGCGGCTTCTTGCGTTTAATCCCTGCGGAGTTGGATTGAACGCTCATTCCCCCAATATGTCTGCGAAATGTGCGCATGAGAGTTCTGAAAAGATGGAAAGGCCGGACCCTCCTGTTCCTGGCAGTAGTCGGGCCAGGGATTATCACGGCGAACGTCGACAACGATGCCGGCGGAATTCTGACCTATTCGCAGGCGGGGGCGCAGTTCGGCCATCTTCTGCTATGGACCATGATTCCCGTGACCCTGTCGTTGATCGTGGTGCAGGAGATGTGTGCGCGCATGGGCGCGGTGACCGGCAAGGGATTGAGCGACCTGATCCGCGAAGAATTTGGCCTGCGCATCACCTTTCTGATGATGATCGGAATTCTGATCACGAACTTCGGCAACGTGGTGACGGAATTTATTGGCATCGCAACCAGCCTTGAACTATTCGGGCTGTCCCGCTACGCCACTGTTCCAATATGCGCGGTAATTGTTTGGCTGATCGTAGTAAAGGGCCAGTACAAGAGCGTCGAGAAAGTTTTCCTGGTCGCGTCGGCTTTCTACGTTACGTACATACTCGCCGGGGTGCGCGCCCATCCGATGTGGAAAGACGCGTTGGTGGCAACCATCAAGTTGCCGGCCCTGCCCGCGTTCCGTGATCAGGCTTATCTCTACATGGTGATCGGCGTGGTGGGGACAACCATCGCTCCCTGGATGCAGTTCTATCTTCAGTCTTCCATCGTAGAAAAGGGCGTGAGCCGGCGTGTGTTGCAGGCTTCTCGCTGGGACGTCATTGTCGGCTGCATTTTTACGGATGTCGTGGCCTGGTTCATTATTGTGACCTGTGCGGCGACGTTGTATGTCCACGGATACCGGGATATCAAGTATGCGGCCGATGCGGCGCAGGCTCTCAAGCCATTGGCAGGGCAGTATGCGTATATTTTGTTTGCTGTGGGGTTATTTAACGCGTCATTATTCGCGGCGTCGATCTTGCCATTATCGACGGCATACACGGTGTGCGAGGGCTTAGGGTTTGAATCCGGCGTAGACAAAAAGTTCGGTGAGGCGGCATTTTTCTATTGGCTCTACACGTTATTGATCGTCGCGGGAGGGGCCGTGCTGCTCATTCCCGGTCTGCCGCTGGTGAAGATCGCCGTGTTGTCGCAAGTGGTGAACGGGATCGTGCTGCCGTTTGTGCTGATCTTCATGCTGCTACTGATCAATAAAAAAGAATTGATGGGTGATTATGTGAATTCGCGCTTGTTTGATATCGTCGCCTGGGTGACGACGGTAGTGATGATCGGGTTGACGATTGCCTGGTTCTGGACGCTGCGGGGAGGCGGATAAATCTCGCGGCGCGTGCCTTCTCCGCGATCTCTGGCGTGTAAGATTTTCGTTTCCACGACCGGCGACGCACGGGCATGACACAGGATTTGCCTGAAGGATTCCCCATTCACCTTCCGCCGCCGACTTCCAAAATCGAACCTGTTACATACGATGCAGCCGGCAATAGCAGCCACAGCACGGCCTCGGCGACTTCATTGACTGCGCCTGGACGATGCATAGGGATGCCGGGTATCGCTCGCTTCAGCCGCTCGGGATCGCCGCTGGCGGCGTGTAGGCCGGTTTCGATATGTCCGGGAGCAACCGCGTTCACCCGAATTCCTTCAGTTGCAACCTCGCGCGCCAAACCGATCGTGAAACTGTCAATCGCTCCTTTCGATGCGGCATAGTGGACCCACTCGCCAGCAGAACCGATCTTCGCCGCGCGAGAAAGAGATGTTCACGATAGCCCCGCCCGATCCGTCATGCCGGGTTGACATGCGGCGCACCGCTTCGCGAGCGCAGAGAATCGCTCCGCTGACGTTCACTGCCATCACCTGCTCCAGTGTTTTTGCGGTGATGGATTCGACTCGCGAAAAACCGCCCGTGATGCCGGCGTTGTTCACCAGCGCCTTGATCGGTCCCAACTCACGTTCGGCGGTCTCAAACAGGCGGATGATGTCTTGTTCGCGGGCGATGTCGGCTTGGATGGCGCATGCTTGGCCACCGGAAGAAATGATCTCGGCGACGACAGATCGGGCTTCAGATTCTGCACTAGCATAATTAACCGCTACTGGGGATCCGCGAGCAGAGGCGAGTCGGGCGATGGCAGCGCCAATTCCGCGGCTTGCGCCGGTGACAATGAGTGTGCCGAGTTGGTCGTTGGTAGGTATTGCTTTATCGCCTCTGACCCTTTTCTCCGCGACCTTCGCGGCCCTTCGGAGCCTGCCCTGAGAGAGCCAAGGCGACCGAACGGGCGATCTCTGCGGTTTAAGATTTTCCAACAAACAGCAATTTTCACGGCACCCAATCGGCGATAAAAATGTTCGTCTCATGCGGAGCCTTGGCGTTGCGATTGGAAGCCCACACCAGCTTCTTGCCATCCGGGCTGAACATCGGGAATCCGTCGAAGCCGGGGCTGTAGGTCACGCGTTCCAACCCGCTGCCGTCCGGATTCACCAGCCACAGCTCAAAATTGCCCATGCCGCCGGTGGCGTGCGTCTCAGGATCGTAATTCGAAGAAAAAATAATCTTCTTCCCATCGGCCGTGAACGCCGGGCCGAAGCTGGCTGCGCCGAGGTTTGTGATCTGGCGTTTGTGGCTGCCGTCGGCCTTCATGATCCAGATTTCGAGCGAGGTCGGCCGAATCAGATTCTGCGCCAGCAGTTCCTTGTAGTCGGCAATTTCTTGTTCAGTTTTCGGATGATAGGCGCGATAAACAATCCACTTGCCATCCGGCGAGAACGTCGGTCCGCCGTCGTAGCCCAGTTCGTGCGTGAGCTGCTTGACGTGCGTGCCGTCAGCGTTCATGGAGTAAATGTCGAGATCGCCGTTGCGCATGGAAGTGAACGTGATCTTTTTGCCATCGAGCGAGATTGTTGCTTCGGCGTCGTAGCCAGGAGTGTTCGTGAGCTGCTTCAGGTCGCTGCCGTCGGGGTTGGCGGTGAAGATGTCGTATCCGGCGTAAACAGCCCAAACGTAGCCTTTGGAAAAATCCGGCCGCGGCGGGCACTCGGGGCTGGTGAGGTGCGTGGAGGAATAAAGAATTTTCTTGCCGTCAGGGAAGAAGTAGCTGCACGTGGTTCGTCCTTTGCCGGTGGAGACCATGTGCATGTCGCTGCCGTCGGCGTTCATGATGAAGATCTGGTCGCACTTCACGTCGCCGTGCGAGGACTGAAAGATAAGCTTCGTGCCATCAGCGGAGAAGTAGGCTTCGGCATTCTGTCCTCCGAAGGTGAGCTGGCGCACGTTGCGCAGGTGCTTCTCCTGAGGGGTGGCAAGATCGGGCGGATTCGCAGCCTGGGCAACGGCGAGGGATGAAATGGCGGCGGTTAAAACGAGGAGCCTAAAAAATGGCTTCATGGGAATGGCGGTAGTGTAGCAAAAACAGGTGGAGCAGGCCTTCAGGCCTGCATTAACAAGGCCCGGCCTGGGCTGCGGGCTTTAGCCCCTGAGGTCAGGAACGAGCGTGAAAGAGCTCCCCTTTAGGGCCGCGCCGATCCAACCTTCCAGCCGCAAGAAGCGGGTTCCTCACCGGTCGCTTCGGAATGACATCACTCGATCTGCCTGGATTACTTCCGAAAATGATTGCTGATCGCTTCAGCCTGCACGCGCGTCACAACTGCTGACAGCGCCGCAGCATCGGCCTGTTTCACTGCCTGCACGCTGCCGAAGTGTTCGAGCAGTCGTCGCGTGGTTCGCTCGCCGACGCCGGGAATTTCGAGCAGTTCGGTCGAGCGGTCACGCATCTGGCGGCGCTTGCGGTGGAAGGTAACGGCGAAGCGGTGGGCCTCGTCGCGGATTTGCTGAATCAAGTGCAGCACCGGCGAGTGATGGTCGAGCGCGATGGGGTCTTTTTCCTGTCCGTAGACGTAGAGAATTTCCTCGCGCTTGGCAATGGCTGCAAGCGGCTGGTTGATAATTTCTAGCGATTCGAGCGCTTCGGCCGCGGCATGTAGCTGGCCCAGGCCGCCATCAATGAGCACAAGGCTGGGCATCGGTCCCTTTTCTCCCTGCAATCGCTTGTAGCGGCGCGTGACCACCTCGCGCATGGAGGCAAAATCATCGACTCCTTCGACCGTGCGGATGATGAACTTGCGGTAGTCGGATTTCTTCATCCTGCCGTCTTCCCATACAACCATCGAGGCCACGGTCTCAGCACCCTGAATGTGCGAGATGTCGAAGCACTCGATGCGCTTGGGAAGATCGGGCAGGCTGAGTGTTTCCTGCAATTCCTCTTGAATTTTGCGCGCCGTTGGCTTCAGCACGCGGAACCGCTGATCGTAGGACTGCTTCGCGTTGTTGCCGGCCAGGTCGATGAGCGAGCGCTTGTCACCGCGAAGGGGGATGAGTATGTGCACGCGCGGGCCCTTTTTGTCGGTGCTTTGTTCCGACAGCAGGTCTTCGAGTTCTTCTCGATCTTCGAAATCTACCGGAACGTAGAGATTGCGCGGCACGTAGGGCTGGCCGATGTAGAGCTGCTTGAGCAGGGCAGAGAAGAAGGGGCCGGGGTGGAATGAATGCTCGCCCCGGCCATGGTCTTTGCCTTCTTCCGGAGCGGTCTCCAACTCCGGCAGATCTTCCCAGAAGAACTCGCGGCGGTCGACCATTTTGCCGCCGCGCATGTGGAACAAGTTCACCGCGAGCATTCCGTTCTCGTAGTGGTAGCCGAAGACGTCGGCGTCGTCGCCTTCGGCGGCGGCGATGCGCTGCCGTTCCTGCAACTGCTCGACGGTGGAGATCAGATCGCGATAGCGTGCTGCGCGTTCGTACTCCTGCATGGCGGCAGCCTGCTCCATGCGCTGATGAAGAGAGCGGCTGAGATCGGTGGGGCGGCCTTCGAGGAATAGTTTCACGTCGCGCACGGCTTCCTGATAGGTCTCGGCTGTGGTTAAGTTCTGCACGCAGGGGCCGAGACAGCGCTTGATGTAGAACTGCAAACACGGCCGTGGATGAAAACGCGTGAGATCAACCTTGCACGATGGAATCAGAAAATTGCGGTGAATGAGATCGACAATTCGGTACGCGAGATTGGCAGGGAAGTACGGGCCGTAGTAGGCGCTGCCGTCCTTTCGTAGGCGACGCGTCACATAAACCCGTGGCCAGCGCTCGCCAAGAGTCAGCTTGACGTATGGATATGTCTTGTCATCGCGCAGCAAAATGTTGAAGCGTGGCTTGCGCTGCTTGATGAGATTGTTCTCAAGGGCAAGCGCTTCTTTGTTGTTGGCGACGACGATATAGTCAACGTCGACGGCTTCGCGGACGAGCGTGCCGGTTTTGGCGTCCTCCCACCGGCCTTCGTGGAAATAGCTGGCCACGCGGTTGCGCAGGTTCTTCGCCTTGCCCACATAGATGACCTCGCCCTCGGCGTTCTTGTAGAGGTACACGCCAGGCTCGGTCGGGATGGTGCGAATTTTCTGGAGGAGATCCATGCAGGACTTTCTTATTTTATTCGATGCAGAGGGTGGGGCTGAGTAGCGGGCAGCGGGCGCGTTTCGCGAGATAGTGGAAAAACAAACCTTTAAACACAGAGGACACGGGGTTACACAGGGGAGAAGCAGTGTGTTACAATACATCCGTATGAGTCACACATTGACAATCCGACTTACGGATGACTTGCTCGATTGGCTAAAGCAATCTTCGCGAGAAAGCGGCATTCCGATGGGGCAGATAATTCGCGAGCAACTCGAAAAGGCCCGATCGAATGGGGGCAGTCAGAAGTTCTTGCACCATATCGGTGCACTCAGCGGTCCTCCGGATCTTTCTTCGCGTAAAGGATACTCTCGAAAGTGAAAGGAATCGCTGACACAGGCTTTATCGTGGCTGCCGCTAACCGGGATGATCGTCATCACGCCTGGGCTGCGAAACTTGCGCGAGAGGCAACAGAGCCTTTCCTTACCTGTGAGTCAGTTCTGAGCGAGGCTGCTTTTCATTTAGAATCGACCGCTTACGTTCTCTCTTTGCTGGAAGACGGATTTTTGAAAATTGCCTTCGATTTGACGAGGAACGCCGAGCACTTGCGTGAATTGGCATTGCGATATGAAGATCGAAAGCCGGACCTGGCCGACCTGTGCCTGATCCGAATGAGCGAGCTTTATCCTCGTCACCCCGTAATCACGACCGACGAATCGGATTTCAGCGTCTACCGAAAGAACAAGAGAGAGGTCATACCTTTCATCTCGCCGCCGCGCAGGTGAATGTGAACCTGGGCACGCCGTATAAATTTTCCATTCTGGGTGTTGGCTTTGCGTTGCAGCCTCCGGCGCGGGTTCTCGGCGACCTTCAGGATTTTGGTTGCAAGCTGTTGAGAACGTATATACTTAGCGTAAGTAGTTTGCTGTATGGAAAGGTGGCATCTCTCGTGCAAAAGTAGCAGCGGGAGTTGTGCTCCCGGTTTATCCCAAGGTTTGTCTTTATCGAATGCCGCGCGCGAGAATCCCAGGCGCGAAGATGAGAAATCAAGGAGCTTGTAACAATATGACCCGCACTTCGCTAGCGATTTTTCTAACAGTCAGCATGGCAGCCACGGTCGGCTGCACCAGCAAGAACTATGTGAAGCAACAGACTACACCGCTCATCAACAAGACGAATGAGCTTGACGATATGACGGCGAAGAACAGCCGCGACATCAAGGACGTCGATGCCCGCGCACAGGCCGGCATTCAGGCCGTGAATCAGAAGACCGCCGATGTCGAGCAGAAGGCGCAGGCTGCGAACCAGAACGCCACCTCGGCGCAACAGATGGCCGACGCGGCGAACAACCGTGTGAGCATTCTGACCAACACCGTAGCCAACTTGGATAACTACCGCGCGGTGGCAGAAACCTCAGTGAAATTCGGTTTTGACAAAGACAATCTGACGCCCCAGGCCAAGCAGGCGCTGGATGAACTCGCCGGCAAGATCGGCGGTACCAAAGGTTACATTATTGCGCTGGAGGGCGGGACGGATTCGATCGGGTCGGAGGACTACAACTACGATTTGAGCGAGCGTCGTGCCAATTCTGTAATCCAATATCTGGCATCGAAATACAATGTGCCGGCGCACAAAATTTATGTGATCGGCCTCGGCAAGGACAAGCCGGTCGAGTCGAATAAAACCAAGCAGGGCCGTGCCGACAACCGCCGCGTGGACGTCCGACTGATGACAAACACGGTAGGTGACACCAATCAGCCTGCTACTCAGCCGACGACGGGGCAAAACAATCCGTCATCGATGTAACAAAAACTTTCTCTCCCCCCCAAGGACTTCGCCAATAAGGCCGCTCAAAAGTGAGCGGCCTTTTTTCACTGTGGCTTCCGCATTCACAGTACGCAAACGCTTCCAACGCGCTGTCATCCCGAACGCGCAGAGAGCCGCGAGAGGGACCGTACGACAGCCTCGCGCCTTGTGCAGTCGGCGGGAACGCGGCGCTGCATCCGCCTGAATTGCTCTTTACCTGTAATGTATTTTCGCGCTCCGCCCGCGGCGCTCGCGCCTAGCACCCCTCGCTACGCTGTAAAATATTGCTATGCGTTGCTGGCGGCATTTCTGCTTGCTTCTGATTTTGTCCTCTGTGGTCTGTGCACAGCAGGGACAATCTGCAGCATCTAACTCGGCGTCACCCTCCGCCGCATCGTCTCCGTCGAACACGACCCACAATCCCTCCGCATCTTCCAATCAGAACAACAACTCTGTTCCGGAATCGCCAGACGGTTCAAATCGACAGGATTCCCCTAAATCCTCATCACTGCCACCACCGAATATGCCGCCGCGATCGGATCGCGTGCACGCTGACGAACCGGGACCCGAAACTGGAGACAGCTCCAGCCACGACGAACATGTGGATTTAAGCCCTCCGGCCGATGATGCCAAGGCTCACCCGAACAGTTCCGAAGCCGTAGCGGATGAGGAGGCGAGGCGGTCAGAGGGTGGTGTCAGCGAATTTCGAGTTTGGGACCCGCACAGAGCGGCAAAAGAGGTTGAAGTCGGCGACTTCTATTTCAAGCGCAAGAATTACCGCGCGGCCGAGGGCCGCTACCGTGAAGCGCTACGCTACAAAGACAACGACGCGATTGCGACTTTTCACCTGGCGGTTTGCCTGGAAAAGCAGGGATTCGTCGACGAGGCAATCCACGAATATCAGAGCTATTTGAAAATTCTGCCTTATGGTCCCGAGGCGCCCGAAGCGCAGAAAGCGATCAATCGGTTAAAGGCTGAGAACATTGGACCGCGGTGAGCCGTTTGGCGCCGCTGAAATGGATCACATCCCATTTCGTGTCGGCTGCACTCGTGCTCTGCTTCCCGCCTTTTTCGCTGCGTAATTCCGAGCGACATTCCGATCAAATCCATCCGTTACCTTGCTGTTTGCCCCTTCGCCCAAAACCAATCCTCGCGGCCACTTGGGGCCGGAAAATCTTTTAGTTTTAGAGCGCGCGGAGTGCTGGACGACCGCCTCCACACCGTCGAGGCAAGCGTAAAACATTTGCGTAAGCAGCGGCTCGGAGACGCCTCCGCGAATGAGCAGCATGACAGTGCCGTGCATGAGCGCCCAGAGCGAAAGCATCAGCCGCGTGTGGCTGCGGGGATTGCCCCCGAGACGCTGTGACACGCGATGGCGCAGCAAGTTGAATGTGGGCCACGGCTCGTGCAGGGATGGCGGCTGGGCGAATCCATCGAACAACATCTCATAAGTGTGGCGATGGGCAAGGGCAAATTCGAGATAACGCTCGCAGGCCTGCTGGAGTGAGCGAGTATTATTAACCGCGGCGAAGAGTTCAGCGCGCGTACGCAGGCGCACCGCGCTGAGAATGTCATCGCGATCGTGGTAGCGCTCGTAGAGCGTGGGCGTGGTTGTACCCGCCGCCTTGGCAACGCCGCGCATGGTCAGAGTTTTTTGTCCGCCGCGCGACCACAGTCGGCAGGCGGCGTCGAGGATACGCTGTTCAAGCTGAGGATCGGGTTGTCTCGGCAAAGGCACCTCGGAGTGTGGATGCTTTGACTACGTTTAACTAACACCGTATAATTTATTTATACTTGCAACAGAAACAGCTCTAATTCACGCGCGGCGTTTACTGCTGGAGCCATTTTCTACAGCCCTCCCCAACGAAAATGGCCCGGCGGAACGCCGCGAAGCTCTGTAGGGCGCGATCGCTTCCCCAGTTGCACCGAGCCGGTTCCTCGCCGCACCTGACGAACAATTGAAAGCCGCCGAGCGGAGGGGTCAGTAGACGCGCTCTCGGGCTGGGCAGAATCCTGCCAGGCTTGATAAAGGCCGCGGCTATTTCTCCACACGCACAAACTCCCCACTGGAGGCGTTAATCGCAACCGTGAGCTTGGCGGCATCGCGCGAACCGCCATAAATCACGTGCCAGATCAGCACGTTCGTATTGTGGTTCCAGTCGCAGATGTAAAGAATGGGGAGATTCGCATCTGTTTCAAGAAGCTTGTCTCCGCCGTGTTTTTGGGCTTCAGTAAATGCCTGATCCGTGTCAATCTTCAAAAAAGCGGGATCGAAGACCTGGGTAGAAGCGTTGCTGGGGTTGTAAACATCTTCGTTGCCGGGAGAGATGCCACGCGTCGGCGCATCGGGGAGATTACTGCCGGACCAGATGTAGGGCTTGACGCCGCGCTGTGCAGCGGAGGCATAACTGACGCGCCAGATGGTAGCTTTGCCGTCGTGCCCGTTGGCCTCGCTGGTAGGTACAGATTCGATGCGGAACGGCTTCACGTCGGCGGCATAGCTGCGCGCCGCCACGTACGTCTTATAGAATGCCGCGCGGCCTGTGAGCAGTTCCGGAGCCTTCACCTCTGGCTTGGTTTCAGCCGGTTTGGGCGGAGTCGAAGTGCAGGCAACAAGAAATGTCAGCGCACAAAAAAAAGCCACCGCAGTCGATCCCGAACGAACTCTCGAAACCAATATGGTACGACTCGAATTCTCCGCAACTGCCGCAGTCTCACGCGGCACACGCTCGCGCATGTTCATCAGCAACCTTCCTGTTATAAATTGATAAGTTTCGCGTTGCGCAACATTCTACCTGAAGCGGCCAGAAACGCTAGAGTACTGATGTGAATTCCAGCTTTGAAAACTTTCGGCGAGATTTGCTGGCAACGGTCGAGGGCATGTCGGGTGAGCAACTGCGCTGGCACCCGGAAGGGAAGTGGTGTGCCGCCGAGATTCTCGAGCATCTTTACCTCACCTACACCGGAACGATCAAAGGATTCGAGAAATTGTTGACCAGCGGCCAGCCGCTCGTATCGCCGGCGTCAATGAAACAACGTGTGCGCGCCCTGGTTGTAGTCGGATTCGGCCACATGCCCGAGGGGCGGACAGCGCCTGAGAATACTCGGCCGAGAGGCATGGCCGCAGAAGAAGTGCGGCGACAGATCGGCCAAACCATGGCGCAAATGAATGCGATCATCGCGCAGTGCGAGTCCCGCTTCGGCCGCGGAGTGCAGCTACTCAATCACCCGATTCTGGGACCATTAACCCCTGCGCAGTGGAGAAAATTTCACGTCGTGCACGGACGCCACCATCACAAACAGATTCTGAGATTGCAAGAGCAGATGCGAAAAGGCTGAGCCGCAGCCTCGCGTTTAAGCACGAAAAGACCATGTAGGGACAGCCGCCTCGGCTGTCCAGCCGGGCGAAGCCCGGCAGGATGCTCTGGCGACGTTCCCCGCGTCGGAGATTACATCGCGTTTAGAAGCTTTGCATACCGCGAACCATGAACACCCTGTAAAATAAACTCAGGCCGCTGTCCCGGCCGCATCCTTCGCGCTTGCGAAAAGGTTCGCTGAAAGCTGATAGCTGAACGCTGACAGCTAAAGGGTTCACAAACAATGTCCCAGAACAACGGTTCTTCCACCTCTCTCCGCCTCAAGACCGGCCTTGCTGAAATGCTCAAGGGCGGCGTCATCATGGACGTCACCAACGCCGAGCAGGCCACCATCGCCGAAAAAGCCGGCGCCGTCTCCGTCATGGCGCTGGAGCGCGTGCCCGCGCAAATCCGCGCCGAAGGCGGCGTGGCGCGCATGGCCTCGCCCAAAAAAATTCGCGAGATCATGGCCGCCGTCGCCATCCCGGTGATGGCCAAGTGCCGCATCGGCCATTTTGCGGAAGCCCAAATACTTCAGGAACTCGGCGTCGACTACATCGACGAATCCGAAGTGCTCACCCCCGCCGACGAATCCCATCACGTCGATAAGCACGCCTTCAAGGTGCCGTTCGTCTGCGGTGCGCGCAATCTCGGCGAGGCCCTGCGCCGCATCGCCGAAGGCGCAGCCATGATCCGCACCAAGGGCGAAGCCGGCACCGGAGACGTCGTCCACGCCGTGAAGCACATGCGGCAAATTGTTCAGGAGATGAAAATCCTCACCGTGCTCAGCGAAGAAGAACTCTACGCCAAAGCGAAAGAGCTGCAAGCCCCCTACGAGCTGGTGAAGATGGTGGCGAAAGAAGGCAAGCTGCCCGTGCCGAACTTCAGCGCCGGAGGCATCGCCACGCCCGCCGACGCATCGCTGGTCATGCAGCTTGGAGCCGAAGCCGTATTCGTCGGCAGCGGAATCTTCATGAAGAACTCCACCGAGTTCGCCGACCCGGAAGAAGCCGCCAAGCGCGCGCGAGCCATCGTCCTCGCCGCCACGCACTATCAGGACCCTAAAGTATTACTTGAAGTCAGCGAAGACCTACAAGGAGCGATGAAGGGCCTGGCCGTCAGCGCACTGGACGAAGCGCAGATGTTGCAAACCAGAGGGTGGTAGGGGCATTAAGAGGGATACATTGTCGATCAATGAAATTCACGTTCGTGAAATTGTGTAGCTGCGGGGGACGTTACATCTTCTCCGCATACGGTGACGGCGCATTCGGATCAGCGACGTGCACGAATTGCGGGACGCCCGGCTACCTTGCCGATCCGTTGAGCGTGAGCATCACCGCCGAGCGCCTTTTATATCGCAGCAAAGCGGAGTTAGAAGGTGGGGAGTATACGCTCTCGATCGTGATCGCGGTGATGGCAATCGAATCCTACCTAACCCGGCTTTTCATGAAGCTTAAAGGGATGGACAAGTACGCAACCATCTTTGAGCTGCCAACTCCGGAGCAGGAGGCTGGGTGGGAAAAAGAGTATCCGAGAAGTGGTGGCTTTCACGGTCCGATTGGCTTCGTGTCAAAGAGGCTGCTAGGAACAACCTTCGATAAGTTCGTCGCTGACAACACGACCGCTAAGGCGATATTTTCCGCACTCCCCAATACTCCAAACGCTGCTGCGACGGATTATTTCCAAAACGAGCTCTTCAAGCGACGCAATCGGATTGTCCACTGGGGCTATGTGAACTCGGACAAGGCAGAGGCCGAGCGGTGCCATAGCATTGCCGTAGCCTTAGTTTCAATTCTGCGAGAGATGGATCGATCAAAGTACGGAAACCTATAGGGACTGTCGGAGTCGAACGGAACCTCGCCCGAGGCTGGCCTCTTCTCGCTAATTCGGTCTCCCGTTTGAAAATGTTGGACCCATCTCCTTAAGAATAGTGGCGCCAACACCGAAGTACTTCTCGACTGTACGCTCCCATTTGAGGCTGTCCGTGAATCGAATTATCCCGTCGCTGGTAGGCGGATGCACGAAACAAATTCCGACATCACGGGCCGACCTGCCTTTGGTCGTTGTGAAGGTACATGCGGCAAAAACGTGATCCTCAAAGGCGTCGATGACCGTCGCCATTGTGATGTAACCATCTTTGGCCGGGGTTGGGCCGTGAACGTCGTATCGCAGGTAGCACAAATTTCGGACGCGATCATAATGTTGCTGGTACTCAGTGATCGTAAATCCTTCCGTTGTCGGTCTTAGTTCCGACTCTCGCTTGTCGGCCTGATCAGCGCACATCTTTTTTGCGGTCATTTCGTCGGTCTTCGGCGTTTGCGCACCGAGTGCCGGGAAGGCTAGCAAGACAAACATCGTGAGTACAACAGTGCTTTCCAACGTGACTCCCCTTAGCCTCAAGGGCTCACTGTAGCTCCTCAGCGCGTCTGCGTCTGTGACACGGGTCACCTCCCGTTTGCAGTAGGGCTGAGGCTCTCGGCGGGTGGCCCACTCAAGCCGGGTTTTGGCTTGAGTGGGAGACCATAAATGCATGGAGCGGTCGCCTTTGGGTGGCGCAGCGGTTCACCGCTGCGGTCAAGCGCTCACAAAAATCAAGCGGCTTTAGCCGCCGAGGTGCCTTGCTCCTAGAACTTTCTTGGGCCAAAGCCCAGTTTCAATTTGTATAAATTTTGAATCGCAATGCTGAAGCATTGCGCCACCCAAAATCAAGTTCGCCCCCGAATGTCGGAGCCCCTTTGGGTAGCGCAGCGGTTCACCGCTGCGATTCGGGTGCCCGCAAAAAAGAGGCTTTAGCCGCTGAGGTGCATTCCCTTGGAAGATCTTGAGCTAAAAGCCCGCTTCCGTTTTGTATTTTACGGATCGCAATGCTGAAGCGTTGCGCCACCCAAACGCAAATCCACGACTAAGCACTCATTCCAAACCTCAGGCTTTCAGGAGGGGCATCCAGCAGAAGTCCTGGCCTAGCTGAGCTGTAGCGGTACTCCTTGGGCTCAACCACCAACCCGCCCTTCACGGCATTCTTGCGAATGTAATCACGAAAAGAAAAATACTCCTCAGCATCCCGCACCCGCCGGTCATAGTAGCTTGACTGCCAAATCTCGTGCACAAATCCCAATTCTTTTTTCGCTCGAAAAGAAAAGCCTCCTTTGATCAACTGCATTGCCCTCTCCAGCGATTCGCGCGGAGTTATGAGGAGGTGAAAGTGATCGGGCATGACTGCAAACTCATGAAGTAAAAATCTTTCTTGCCGGCGGTAATGAAGCAGAACCTTGACTAACAGCCCACCCATTCTCTCGGATTGAAGGATATTTCGCTTCTGAAATGTAGAAGCCGTGATGAAGTAACAGCCGTACCCAGTATTGCCTCGGCGCGGAGCAGCCACGAAATGGACCTCAGCGGCTGAAGCCGCGTACAATCCGGATACTTTATCGCAGCGCCGAAGGCGCTGCGCCACCCAAAAGCAGTAAAGTACCTGGCACCCACCAATTCGGGACAGCAGGGTCGGCCTCAGGAGAGGGGGCAAAGACTGGCCCAGCCTTTCGCGCGCCCCGAACCGGGAGGCGGCGTCACGGGCTAATCGTAAACGAAACCTCATTTGAGCTCTTGGCGCCACACGAGGTTGTGGTCCTCGCCCCGATTGCACCAGAAGCAAAGGTTACGCCCCCACTCGGAGGGTTGAACACGTAAACCAGCACCGTGCCCGGCTGTTCGATGTCTTTCGCCGGGATCGAAGCGACCAGTTGGTCACTATTGACGAACGCCGTTGCAACGGAGAAGCCGTTCCAAACCACCACAGAGTTGTGGCGGAAATCATCGCCGTTGACGGTTAGAACAAACTCGTCTCCTCCAGCGGTTGCGCTGCTCGGCGAGAGCGAAGTTACCGATGGCGCTGGCGGACAGGAACAGGAGAGAACTGGAAGCAAAAGAATCGCTAACGCGCCCAAGAGTAGCGATCTTGTTATCGTTGCCATCGGCTTGCACCTCCGGCAAATTAGCGGACGGGCAGCGAGTGGCAGGGCCGCGATTCGAGAGGATCGCCCGGCAGTGCGGCGTCGTACAGCTCGTCCGCCGCATTGACATAATTATTATAGCCCTGCTCCGGCGATGGAGGTAGCTCCATAGGGGTTGAGTCACTACGATCTCAGTTTCGGCGCAGTTTTCCTCTTGCGCACGCTATTCACGGATATCCACTGTGTTCAGAATCACATGCTCCTCGGCGACAAGGTATGCCACTCGTTTATGGTTGATGAAGTTTTTCTCGTCCTCAGTTGAGGCTTTCCATTCCGGCGATTGGCGGGCAGCCAGAAGCGCATCGACGTTGTCGAACCAAAGCTCAGCCACGCCATCAAAGTCGGACGAACGCGTGTCGCCAGGGACCGCGACTCGATGGCTTTGCACTAGCCGGCGCAGTCCTGGTATTCGCGCCCCGATCGCTCCGTGAACACATTTCCAGTAATGAAAGAACTCGTCCTCGCTCAGCTCCGCCTTTCGGGTAATGCAATACACGACTTTGATCATGGCTCAGATTATCTCAGCAGAGCCATCAGGGTGAATCGTCGCCGCGCCAGGCGCATCCGGTAAAATCGGATGCGTGCGGATTTTTCGCACAAGCGAGCATGAAGATTGGGGTCTTGGCTTTGCAGGGCGACTTCGCCGCCCACCACCGCCGGCTGGAAGAGCTGGGCGCCGAAGTTGTGCTCGTCAAAAAGCCTGAGCAGCTCGATGAGATCGACGGCCTTGTGATTCCCGGCGGCGAGTCCGGCACATTTCTGAAGTTGCTGGGCGCGGCGGGATTCGAAAAGCTGAAAGAGTTCGTCCGGCTCAAGCCCACCTTCGGTACTTGTGCCGGCGCGATCCTTCTCGCGAGCGAAGTCGAAAATCCCAAGCAGCAGGGTCTGGGAGCAATCGACATGCGCATCCGCCGCAATGCTTATGGACGGCAGATCGACAGCTCGATTCGCGAAGGCAAGCTCTTATCTGACCTCGACGGCAGCGGCTCGCCGCTGGAGATGGTCTTCATCCGTGCGCCCAAGATCGAGCACGTCGGCAAAGGCGTGGAGATCATCGCCATGGAAGGATCAGACCCGGTTGCCGTGCGGCAGGGAAGAGCGATGGCGGCGACGTTCCATCCCGAGTTGTCGGATGACACGCGGGTGCACCGGGCGTTTCTGAATATGGCACGTGAAGCTCTGGTTGATGGAACTCGTGGGGTCTTCCGAGGCGGTCCTTCGCTTTCGGATGAGCTGATTCGGCGGAGGCGTGAAGAAAAAGACCGCTCCTAAACTCCCTAAGTAGACGAGACGATTTTTTTCTTGACAAGCAAATCGTGTAACTGTATGGTTACATATTATGCGGAACCGTTCGGTTACATATTCGCCGGAAGCTACGTTCCAGGCTTTAGCTGATCCCACGCGCCGCGCCGTGCTCGATCTGCTGCGGCGAGGCAGCCAGCCCGCCGGGCAAATCGCCGGAGCATTTCCGGTTTCGCGTCCGGCCATCTCGAAGCATCTGCGCCTGCTGCGCCGCGCCCACTTGGTCCGCGAGCACAGGGAGGGCCGTCACCGCGTCTACCAGCTCGATCCTGAGCCGCTTCGGGCCGTCGATAAATGGCTCGAACATTACCGAACGTTCTGGACCATGAACCTGACCAGCCTCAAGAATTTTGTGGAATCCGAATATGCCAAAGAGACCGGCAAGCAATCTTCCGCAAAACTGAGCGCAAAGAATTCGAAAGGAGACAACTGAATATGAAATCCGCTCGCATCGTTTTATCAACTCTATTACTGGCAACCGCTGTAGCCTTCTCGCAAACCGCCGCGCAAAAATCCTTCGACCAACTCAAATCGCTCGCTGGCACCTGGGAAGGGAAGAACTCGCTGGGCGAACCGCTTCAGGTTACATTCAAGTCGACGTCAGGCGGTTCGGCAATCATGAGCGAAATCTCCCGCCACGGCCAGGACAACATGATCACTATGTTCCATCTCGACGGGCCCGACCGCCTGCTCATGACGCATTATTGCGGCTCGGGCAATCAGCCGCGCATGGTCGCCACGACCTCGCCCGACGGGAAGACGATTACTTTCAATTTCCTCGACGCCACCAATCTCGCAACTCCTGACGCGGGGCACATGGAGCGCCTCGTCGTCACGGTGGTCGACGCCAATCACCACACCGAAGAATGGCACTTCGCCGATCACGGCAAGGACATAAAAGAAGTGTTCGATCTGCAGCGAAAGATGTGACGCTGCAAAACCATCAAGGAATTCATCATGGCCACAAGCAGAATCACTCCCGATAACGACGTGCTCATCAGCGAAATAGAAATCGCGGCGCCGCCCGAGCGTGTGTTTCAGGCGCTGATTGATCCGCAGCAGGTTTTGTCCTGGTGGGGACAGGCGGGCATCTATCGTTGCTCGGAGTTCACCTCGGATGCGCGCCCGGGAGGGAAGTGGCGCGCGTCAGGTTCGTCGACGGAGGCCGGCACGTTCAATGTCTTCGGCGAGTATCTGGAGGTTGACCCGCCACGCGTGGTCGCTTATACATGGGTCGCAAGCTGGACTGGCGACGCAAAAACCACAGTTCGTTGGGAACTTGAGCCGACGCCCAAGGGAACGCTTGTACGGATTCGTCACAGTGGTCTGTCGGCACGTCCCGAACTGGCGCAGAGCTATAGCGGCTGGCCAAGGATTCTGGGATGGATTCGCGCCTATTTGGAAACCGGTGACACCATCGAATCGCGTAAAGCCTCATGAGGCTGCGCCGTTTCGGATTTTGCGGAGTGAAGACTCTAAGGATGAATCTAAATGGCAAGCGTAACCATAACTCCCGATAACGACGTCGTTACCACCGAGATCGAAATCGCCGCCCCTCCTGCTCGCGTTTTTCAGGCAATCATCCAACGCGAGCAGGCGCTGCAGTGGGGCGGCGGCAAAGATTTTCAGATCACGTTTTGGGAGATGGATGCCCGCCAAGGAGGCAAATGGCGCTACACCGCAGAGGAACGCAAGCACCCGGACACCAAATTCCACCATCACGGCGAAATTCTTCAGATTGATCCTCCGCGGCTGCTCGAATATACGTGGTTTGCGAGCTGGCACCCTGATCCATCGCACACCACGATCGTTCGTTGGGACCTCACGCGGACGCCCACGGGCACGCGCCTGAAAGTCACGCACAGCGGTCTTGCAGCGCTCGCTGGTGCAGCCGAAGGCTATGCTCGGGGATGGCCCGGGTTGGTCCAGCAGATCAAGAATTTCGTCGAGAAACAGTAATGAGTGGGGCGCCCCACTTCTCGCGGCCTTCGCGAGGAGTGGGATGGTGAACGCCGCGACCTGACCGAGGGAAAGGGGAACATATTCCTGCAATGACCACGACTGATAACGACGCCGTCGTCAGCGAAATCCACATCGCAGCGCCTCCGGACCGCGTCTTTCAGGCGCTCATCGATCCGAAACAGGTGATGTCCTGGTGGACGAGTCCAGACTGTCAAATCGCGGGTTTCGCGCTCGAGCCCCGGCGCGGGGGCAAGTGGCGCTATGACACTCATGAAAGCTAGCTGAGCGTGAATGGCGTCAGCAAGTTTCACTGTGATGGCGAAGTTGTGGAGTACGATCCGCCACGAATTCTCGCTTACACCTGGATTGCGAACTGGCACGACGACAAATCGAGGCGCACAGTAGTGCGCTGGGAGCTTACTCCAGACGCAAAGGGAACTCGAATCAAAGTCACTCATAGCGGCCTGGCGCAGGAGAATCTCGCGCGCCAGGATTACAGCAGCGGCTGGCCCGGCGTGCTCGGACAATTGAAGAAGTTTGTGGAAGGGAACTAGCGGTTGGTTTCGAGTTGTCGAAAAAGCCCCGTGCCGCAACAGAGGCGAGACGTGGGGCTTGTGCCTGCTAAATCTCCAATATTACAGTCCAAAATATATGGTTTTTAGGAATTCAGCCTGTCGAAGCCTGGCTTTTATCCATTTAGCCGACGCAAAGTCATTGAATACCCGAAGTTTACTCAGACATAGCATTTTTCACACGCTGGCTCGAAATTTGCTTGCCAACATAACAATCGCGTGACATTCTGTTGCGCGATTTGAAAGCGGTCCTTAGGTTAAGAACCTATCCCCTACTAGAAAGGACGCTCCTATGTCACGACCTTCCTCTCCCCTTCTACACGTTTCATTGTTTAGCCTATCGGGCATTCTTCTTTGCGGACTCTTGGTGCCAACGGCCTTGGCGCAGACCTCGATTTCAACCGGCAGCATAGCGGGTACAGTAACTGATGCCACTGGGGCGGTCTTGCCAAATGCGAAGGTTACAATTACGGGTTCCACCGGCCAGACAATCCATGCGACCACCAACAATGCCGGGTTCTATTCATCTGGTGCTCTGATCCCAGGGTCATACTCCCTCCGCGTTGAGGCTAAAGGCTTTAAGACCGAGAAGCTAACCGTTGATGTGAAGGTCGATAACGTGGCCAATGGCAGCTTGAAAATGGAAGTTGGCTCAGAAAACACGGTCGTCGAGGTCCTAGCCAGCGCCGTTCAGGTCAATACCGAGCAAGCAACTGTGCAAGGAGTGTTGACGGCGAGTCAGATCGAGAATCTGCCAGTGAATGGCCGCAATTTCCTCGATTTGGCTCAGCTCGAACCGGGCGTTCAAATTCAGGACGGCCAGAACTTCGATCCTACCAAGGCGGGCTATTCTTCGATTTCGTTTGGCGGACGCTTCGGCCGAACTGCCCGGATCGAGGTAGACGGCGTGGACGTTTCCGATGAGACGGTCGGAACCACCACCACGGATATCCCTGCCAGCGGCATTCAGGAGTTCTCCATCGGTCAAGCCAGCCTCGACATGTCTACGGAACTGACTTCTTCCGGCTCGGTCAACGTCACCACAAAGGCGGGAACGAATGCCTTCCATGGCGAAGCCTTTGGTCAATTCCGCGATAGCACGGTCGGCGCCGCCGCTTTGCCCGTACCCGCCGGCACTCCCGCCCCGCCCTACCAGCGCAGCCAATACGGCGGTGATTTTGGCGGCCCGATCTTAAAAAACAAACTGTTCTTTTTCCTGGACGGCGAGCGTACCGTCCAGAACACGCAAACTCCCGTGCCGATCTCATATCCCTTCACCGCGTACTCTGGCACCTTCAGTGACCCCTTTCGCGAGGCAAACCTGCTTGGCCGCGTGGATTATCAGCTCACGAAAGGCACGCGCCTCTTCTATCGCTTCTCGTACTTCAAGAACCTCTTGGCCGCGACCTTCGGTTACGGCTACTCCGTCTACACCAATAAAGACATCACCCGCAATGATGTCGTAGGCGTGGATTTCAATACGGGCAGCTTTACCCACTCGATCCGCTTCTCGTATCTGAAGTTCCAGAACCAGATCGTCGACGCGACTATCGGTACCAGCCTGCCCTTTGCCAATGACGGAGTAGAGATTTTTATGGGCGCTACCGGCCTTGTCGCCGGACCGAATCTCCTGGCGCCGCAGAGCACACCGCAAAGCGACCACGAAATCAAATATGACGCAAGCAAGATTCAAGGCAGACACATCATTCGCTTTGGTGTGGCCTTCAACCATCTCGTTGGCGGCGGTTTCGCATCGTTCTGGAAGAACGCACCGCAGATTGTCTCCGCAGTTACCACGGCCGACATCGCCACCGCCGCGGCAGGGCCTTTCCCGGGAGGAAGTGCCAATCCTCTCAATTACCCGGCGGATGGCGGTTACATCATCGGAAATGGACTTGGCTATTCGTTCGTCCCCCCCTCCCTTGGTTTTCCCGCGGGGGAACTCGGACCTGACAATCGCATCCTGCTGTATTTGGGGGATTCATGGAAGATTAAGCCGAATTTCACGCTCACTTACGGCCTGCGCTATGAGCGCGACACCGGTCGCAGCGACAGCCAGTTCGCTCCCCTCCCGGGGCTTAGCGCTTTGATTCCGGGTCTGGGCAATGCGGTGCGGCAGCCAAATGAAAACCTCGGCCCTAACCTGGGCTTCGCCTGGGATCCCTGGAAGAGCGGCAAGACTTCGATTCGCGGCGGTATTGGTTTGTTCTGGGAGAATGCCATTTGGAATAACGTCCTGTTCGACGGCCCATTCCGCGAACCGACCGGGGCCTTTCTGCAAACGCCTTCGCCTTGTTCGGCAGCGGGAACCCCCGCAACCATACAAACCACCGTGGGCCCAATCCTGGCGAGTGCCGGATCGCCCAACTCGATTTGCGGCACTACCTCAAGCTATCCGTACATTGGCGTTGCTATTCCTTTGATCATCGCATTCCAGCAACAGTATCAGGCCGATTCGCCGTTCAATATCAATGCCCCCAATCCGAGCTATGCCGGTCAATACCTGACTGACTGCACCGGCGGTACAAATTGCTTTTTCTTCCCAGGTGACTCGATGTTCTACCCCAACTATCGGACTCCCCGATCAGTAGTGATGAACATCGGCGTCCAGCATGAAATTCGCCCGGGAATGGTCGTGAGCGTCGATTTCATTCGAAATGTTCAGACCCACTTCTTGCTTGGAGTGGATCAGAATCACGCCGGCGATATCCGCTATTTCAGTTCTGCCGGAGCGGCTGCCGCGATCGCGGCCGTAATCGCGAATTGCGGTGGGGGTGTGACTACCGTTGCAGGAACATACACGGCTCCCTGCGCAACTGATCCATCCAACGGGACAAATGACGGCGGAACGTACGTTCCCCGGATCGCGACCATCGCCGATTACGCGGCGAATGGCCTAGGGTCCTCGTCGGACATGGGCGGGGAGAGTTGCCTCATGGCGCTGGGCCACCCTTGCGCCTTTGGCGGTATCAACTCGCTCGCTCCTCCCCTGGGCTTTCTTGCACCCGTGGGACGTTCTGAATATGACGGCCTTCAGATGAAGTGGGCAGAGAATGTAAAGCATCCCTTCCGAGGCGCCAAAGATTTCAATTTCCAGGTCTCCTACGCCTTGTCCCGCTTTAACAATTCGGGCGGCGCAGTACCGCCCGACACCACCGTCACGGCCGTCGCGGCTGATCAGGATTTCATCGTTCCCGCGCTCGACAACGCCAATGTCAACCGCTACTTTGGTCCTTCCACGCTCGATCGCACCCACCAGTTATCGTTTGGTGGCTATGTCGATGTGCCATTCGGTTTCCAGTTTGGCGTGATGTCGCACTTCTATAGTCCGCTTGCCATAACTCTGACTGTGCCGAACACCGGCCTTGGCCCGGGTGAAATTTTCCGCACTGACTTCACCGGCAGTGGCGTAACTCAGGATCCCTTGCCTGGTACCCACGTGGGTGAGTTCGACCGCGGCATCAACGCCAGCAGCATCAACACAGTTATAACGAATTTCAATAATACGGTCGTAGGACAGCCAACTCCCGCAGGCAACGTTCTGGTTCAGAACGGCTTTATGGCCAATGCAGACCTCGTCGCCCTGGGAGGAGTGGCCAATGGCGGCAACCCGCTGCCGCTAGCTCCTGCTGGCCAGGTCAACTATCCCTGGCTGAAGGCCTTTGACACAACCATTGCCTGGACCTATAAGTTCAAGGAGCGGGTTACGATCAAACCGTCAATCGGCTTCTACAATCTCTTCAATTTTGCAAATTTCGATCTTCCGACCAGCATGATGTCAGGACTGCTCACCGGCACGCCTGGCGCCATCAACGGCACAACTTACGCCAATCAACTGGTTAATCGCGTCGGGGTAGGTACCGGCGTCTACACGCTGGGTTCGCCGCGCGAAACCGAATTCGGTCTGAAGATCATCTTTTAAAGAACTCACTGAAGTAGTGAAACGCCAGCCCCGAGCAGGGCTGGCGGTTTTTTTTTGCGAAAAACTTTTACCGACTTACGCCGTTGCGCAGCTGTTTTGCCAGCTTCTCAATCCTTCTAAGTTTTTCGACCATATCACTGGCGATTACGCCCTTCTGGATATTATCGACATCACTAGGTATCGTCTTCGCGATCGTGGCAAGTTCATCTGCCTCTTTCGAGAGTTTGTCGAGATCAATTCGCAGCACAGGTTTGGCCGGAGGAGGAATGTCTCTTTGAGCTTGCGCGTCGGCTTGCTGCGCCTGCCGGATGCCCGGTGATCGAGGGTCGGTTTGCGCCAGAACTGGAGATACCACCAACAGAACGAGACCGAGAGTCAGAAGCAGTGGCCTCACCGCACACCTCCTACACAATGCGTACTGCTAAAGGGATGTGCCCATTGTAGCGCCGCGGTCAGGTTAACGGTCGCAGAGTGCGCTGAATTGCCGGCCACACAGGCAAAAAGCAAGAGGCTCGCAGCTTCTCAACGCGCTATACTTGGCTATATGTCTGGGGACGCGCAGAAGACTTTCTATCTCGAAACTTTCGGCTGCCAGATGAACGTGCATGACTCGGAGAAAGTCATCGGCACGTTGCGGCACCAAGGTTATCGCCAGGTGGAAACGGTCGAGCAGGCCGATCTGATTCTCTACAATACCTGCTCCATCCGCGACAAGGCCGAGCAGAAAGTCTTCCATCGCCTGGCTGATTTCAAGAAGCTGCAAGTGCTGGGCAAGAAGTTCGGAGTGCTCGGCTGCGTGGCCCAGCAGGAAGGCGAGAAGATTTTTGAACGCGCTCCACATGTGTCGCTGGTGTGCGGGTCGGCCTCATATCGGAATTTGCCGCAGATGCTGGTCCAACTGGAAACTGCCCCCGCCTTGGACCCCGCGCGCTATGACAAGGCGTCATCCCGAAGCTCGGCGTTTTCAGGTAGACCATCGGCTTCAGCCGGTGGCGGCGAAGCCGCGGGCGGAGGGATCTTGCGTGGAGCGCAACCGGATTCGGTAACCATAACTCCGAACTCGCGACTAGGGACTCAGGACCTCGTCCGCATCACCGGCCTCGATGACCGTGAAACCGACAAGTGTTTTGAAACCGAGTTCACTGCCCGCAGCAATCCCCATCGCGGATACATCACCATCATCGAAGGCTGCGACAAGTTCTGCGCCTATTGCGTGGTGCCGTTTACGCGCGGCAAAGAGCGCAGCCGCACTTCCGATTCCGTGCTCGCCGAAGCGCGGCAAATGGCCGATCTCGGCTATACAGAAATTCAGTTGCTTGGCCAGAACGTGAATTCCTATAAAGATCCGACAGGGAAGCCGTCTTCCCGGAAAAGCTTCGCCGAATTGCTGGCCGCGGTTGGCGAAGTTCCCGGCATAAAGCGAGTGCGCTTCACCACTTCGCATCCGCGCGACTTCGGACGCGACATTGTCGAGGCCATTGATGCGGTTCCCACATTGTGCGATCACGTGCATCTGCCCGTGCAGAGCGGCTCCGATCGCGTACTCGACGCCATGCAGCGCCTCTACACATGCGAGCAGTATCTGGAGCGCATCGCATGGATGAAGTCTGCGAAGCGTGATATCAGCATCACCACCGATATCATTGTCGGTTTCCCGGGCGAGAGCGAAGCCGAATTTTCCCAAACCCTAAGTCTGCTGGATAAAGTCGGCTACGACGGCGTTTTCTCCTTCAAGTATTCGCCGCGCCCGAATACGCCCGCGCTGGCGCTTGAAGACGCGATTCCCGATGGAGAAAAAGCGCGCCGCCTCGAAGTCCTTATGACGAGGCAGAAAAACATACAGATGTCTCGGTACAAGAGATATATAGGAAGCACAGTGGAAGTTATGGTTGAAGGCAAGAACGAGGCACGCTCGCAGTGGATCGGCCGCACCAGCCAGAACAAAACTCTGAACTTCAGCGCCCCCGAGTTGGCTTCGCCCAAGATGGGAAGCTATGTTCCGGTTCGCGTGATCGGCAGTTTTCCTAACAGCCTTTTGGGAGAATTAGTGGTATAAGAGGCGGAGAACGATGAAGGAGTCCGCATGGAAGTAGAAATGACAATCCGTGGCCTGCTGATGGATCCGGTCTCAAACATGCCGATCGTCATCCTGAAGGACGTGTCTGGCAATAGCGTGCTCCCGATCTGGGTGGGCGTTTACGAGGCGAACGCGATTGCGCTGGAAATCGAAAAAGTCAGCACACCGCGGCCGATGACCCACGATCTGATCAAGAATGTGCTGACCGGGCTCGAGACGCGTGTGCATAAAGTTGTGGTCACGGAGCTGCGCGAAGACACGTTCTATGCGGTGATCTGGCTGGAGCGCGGTGGCGAAGTCATCAGCATCGACTCGCGCCCTTCGGATGCGCTGGCACTGGCGCTGCGCGTGGATTGCCCGATCTTTGTGGATGAGCTGGTGCTGAAGAATTCCAAGCAGGCAGCCAGCATGTCGGACCGCGTGACCGCGGAAGAGCTACGCAAATACTTGGAAGGTCTGAACGACGAGGATTTGGGCAAGTACAAGATGTGAAATTCCAGACAATGGGCTTTGACGCAGCCCTTGCCAGAGATAATGCTGCTGAGCCATTGCTCGGGGACGAGATGTAGCTTTCACGGCTGAGCGATTGCCGGCCATCAGCAGCAGGTCACGGATGCCTATCTCGTGGGCCTGTCGATTCACCGCAAAGGGAAGTTCGCCACGATGCACCAGAGCACTTCGGCTTACTCCACGGCAATAGTGGAGCGGCCAGTCCAGCGCAGCCACCCAAGACTTTACATAATACCTGTTATCGGACACTGCGTCACCGCAACGAGATCCCACACCAAGAGCAGACTTTAGTGTCGCACGCCAAATCTGTCACAGAAAGCGACGCTTGAATTCAATTCCCAAGAGCGCATTCCGATCGTCATTCATCGTGCAACAATTGCACTTGTTTTCACAATAAATGCTGTCTTCTTTCGCAAACGTGCTTGCGCGACAGCATTTCGCGGCATCCGCAAAAATAATCAAATTTCTATTGACAATTCTCCGAAACGATCACATCATTCCCACGGTCGAGTTGAGCCAGACCTTAGTTGCGGTCGTTCGGGGAGCTCTAATCCGCACAGACTGGCGACCCCCCTAACTCGATTTTTCTTCCCGGCCAAACGCAGCATTGCACCTGAAGCAGCCAATCTGCGCGGCAATCGTTGTGTTTTGTTGTAGCCTCGCCGGCGACGCGCGGCCGGAGAGGCGGGCCCTTGCGCATGAGCCTTTCAAGCTTTTCAACATCCGGCAAGCCGACGAGAACAACTCATCGCGTGCCAGTCATGGACCGCCAGGCGGTTGCTCCAGCCAAGTTGTGTGGATTACATGCAATGGTGAAGCAGCATTCCCGACCGTCCGCGAGGAAGTTTGCCCGCAACACCAAAGACTCAATGGAGTGACACAAGGAGAAAACAGAATATGAAGTGGAAACTCAGTATCGTGGTAGGAGTAGTTCTTCTGGCTTTCGAGGCGATGGCCCAAGATGTGACCCGCGTGCCAGGCGGGGCGCACATGAACGGGACGGCGCCGCAAGCCGCTTCGCAAGGCGAACACCGCCAGATCATATTGCCCGAGAGCAGCATTCAGCGTCCTGAAGATGCCGGCGTGCGCATGCACACCAACATCGCGTTCTACAGCCCTGACGGCAGCGGCAAGCCAGTGCACCTGTCGTCGCCGGCAGACATCAAAAACTTCGCCCCGCTTGCAACCGACGAGGAAGAGGAGACTCCCCAGTCGCTGGGCTGCATCTACCTCAGCTCTCCGAAGAGCACGGGCTGCATACCAACCTACGGAAAAGGAGGACCCAGCAAGGGCGGATCGGGAGCGATCGCTCTGGTCGACGTTGGCATTGACCCCACCGCGGCCGCCGATCTTGCGTTCTACAGCAAATATTGGGGCCTGGCAAAGCCCAAGTTCACCGCGATTGAAATGACCAACTCTTGCTCTGCTCCGCCCTTGTGCTCGGCTTATGGGTGGTGTTCAGAAACCACTCTGGATATCGAGGCGGCGCACATTTACGCTCCCGATGCAGCGATCATCCTGGTCGAGGCGTGCTCCAATTCCACCGGGGACCTGCTCGCTGCCGAGGCAGAGGCCTTCGACTACATCGCCGACAATTACGGTTGGGGTGAGACCTCGAACAGTTGGGGTGGGGGAGAATTCTCAGGCGAAAACGACTACGATTACTATTTCTTCACCGCTGGCGAGGGCCTGGATGGCTATGGAATCACAGCCTTTGCATCGGCCGGTGATAGCGGTTGCGGAGCTGCATGGCCGAGTTCGAATCCGTGGCTGACTTCGGCGGGCGGCACCTCGATCTACCGAAACACCTCTAACCAATCCTTCGCTTCCGAAGGTTGCTGGGAATACTCGGGCGGCGGCGAGAGCGGACAGGAGGCTATGTCAGACGCGCTCGACTATCAGTACCCGATGTGTGGCAATTACAGTGGCGCGTGCCCAGTCAATTCGTCAAATGCGTCCTACCGCTTAACGCCGGATATGTCGTTCAATGCCGACCCGTACTCCGGCCTTGCCCTTTACAGCTCATACGCTTTCGGCGGCTGGTCTTGCTGCTGGGGCGGCACCAGCGAAGCTTCTCCGTCGCTGGCTGCCATCTCCAACCGCGCCAACAACCAGCTGTCGAGCTGCTGGTACAATCCCTGGAACGGCTGGTGCTTCTACACCAACGCAGAAAACAACCTGCTGTACTCGCAGCTTCCCACGGCGTCGATGTACTATGCGAACTTCTACGACATCACGCCGTCGACTGGCCCCAACACTAACGGCTGCACGGTTGCGAGCCATTGGGACTTCTGCACCGGCGTGGGCAGCCCGCGCGGAACGAATGGAAAGTAATTCTCTTCGCGGTTTCGACTGCAAAGCTCAAAGGCCCCGGTTTACCGGGGCCTTTTCTTTTGTGTCTCTTTGATGGTTTTCATCGAGACGTATCCCGGCAACGATGTCATCCCGCATTTTCAACTTCAATTGTTATCTTTCACCACCCGATGTGATCCCGAACAAGAGCTGCGCTCTTGTTCGGGATCACATCACTAGGATTGGGGGAGTGCTCGGCTGCGACACAAACGCTTCTGGCTGGCGAACGTCTCTCTCGCGGCTGCCGCCGCGTGCGGGATGACATCGCTACAGTGTTATGCGAGATGACAGATGGAGTCGCAGCGAGCTGCTACTCCACGTGCTCAACCACTTTGTAGGTTTTTTCGATTGGCATGCAATTGTCCGGCGGCGTCAGCAGCGCGGGATCTACTTTTTCGAACTTAATATCGCCGTACAACGCAGCGATCCTTATGGGCTTGGCGTTCGGCTCGGCATTTGCTGGCGGGTCGATGTCCGAAACGATCTTGATCGGCACTCCTTGAAAATCGTCGGCTTCCCAAACTTTCGATCTCATGACTTTGCCATCTGCTCGAGTGACGACGACATCTTCAACTTTGGTTTTGTGACCATCCACAATATCCGTTCCTGCCGGCGTCCGCTCCACCTTGGCGCCCTGCAACATCTCGAACGGACTTACCATAAACCCGTGCTGGTCTCTCCGCATGACGAAACACGATGAGGTTTTATCGGGAAACGTCGCCATCTTATAGACTTTTCCGGTCGAGGTTATGAACAGATTGACGACCTTCGGCGATACATCCACTCGCACGGTCGATCCGGAAGAATAAACCTTCGCCAGCAATGGTCTGGGGCCGCGGGTGGCGATCTTTTGAATAGCGGTGAAATCGGGAAAACTAAAAGGCGCCGTGGATCTCTGCACCGGCGCGGAATCGGCAGCCTTTGCCGGTTCCTGTGCGGCCGAACTATCAGCGGCCTTTGCGGCCTCCTGGGCAGCAACCACACTGACACACGCTGTCAGCGCAAAAATCAGGCCGGCAGCGCAGCGAATGAGTTTCAATAGCCTCAAATCAAGCTCCTTTCAACTTAACGATCTCACTTCAAACTTTAGCAATGTCATCCCGAACGCGGCGAAAAGCCGCGAGAGGGACCCCCATGTCAGGCGGCAGCTTATAATGCCGCAACAAGGATTGCATAAGCGCATGCGTCCACGGCGAACTCACCAGACGACCATGGTCGAGTGGACGGTCTCCCGGTCACGCGCTGACATTGGAACACACCTGCCCACCGTTTTCCAGAGCACCGGCTCCCTGCCCAGGCATAGCGCGCTCGTTCCGGTAATGGTGCAGCTGCAAAATGCACCACCGACCGGCTTTATTTCTTGTGTTGGTAGCAAATTAAAATGTCCGGTTTTCGTAGCAAGTGAAATGTCCGGTTTTAGGTTAATCGCCAGCAGCCCCACGCGCGCTGATTTTTTCCTTCTCCAACGACACTCCTTCCGCACTATAGTGCCCGAGACGCTGGGGACCATGAGTAATCGTGAAGGTTCCGTCCAGATGTTGATGCACGGTGACCGTGCACCCGGCCAGCGTGGCGCGCCAGCGGACCGGTTCAATCTGCAG
>JASHOH010000134.1 GCA_030041215.1 Candidatus Sulfotelmatobacter sp.
GCGCAACGCCGTTACTACGATAGCTCGAAGTCGAGGGATGGCAGATAGGCCGTAGGTATCATGGCAGGAGTGTCCCGCGGGACAGTAATCACGCTCGGAAACAGTCCGGTCACATTCTGGCCCTCAGCTCGCTATTCAGCAGTAAGGCGTACTCCTTCCGCCATAAAAGTTCCCGAAATCCAAGCAGAGTTGCTGAATGTTGTTTCTCTGGTCAAGGCACTTATTTTGGTGTAGCGGTCTTCGGATACCCCCCTGCAGTGGAGCTCCCAATCTCTACACATCCGGAGAACGATGGCACGTAAGCCCATAACTGTCGTTAACAGGGTTTGTGCAACTCTGCGCCGTCTGTTCGCTTTTTTGACGGTTAATGAGTTAACACTCAATGCCCCCCGCCCCCGCCGCCATTGCGCTGGTTCGACTGCACCGATATTGGGCGTTGCATTCCCCTCCCGAGCTGGCGTACTTTTTCCCCAACGTCGCAACTTGAGCAAGTCTTCTCCCGCAGGAGTTCTTTCACAGCTCGCGCTCACAGCAATCTTTAGCCGAAAGGAGACTCCCCAATGGCAGTGAAAAAAACGCTGGCAAGCAGCGAAGTCACGAGTGATGTCTCAGTCCTGGAACAAATCGCCCGGCGTGCGTATGAACTCTATGAAGTGCGCGGTCGGGAGGACGGCCACGATCTGGAGGATTGGCTCCGCGCGGAGGCGGAGATCACGGCCCAGGCCGCAAAAGCCGCATACGCCTAATTTTCGCCCGATGATGAGGCAGGCCTCAGAGGATTCGGGGCTTGCATTTCCCGCGCGAAGGAACGGATGTTTGTGTCTCTGTGATGCGCTGCGGCCTGATTCCAATGAGCCCTTGCACAGCGCGCGATCTTTCCGCCAGTGGATTCTTTCTGTATCTCTACCGGCGCAGACTTCAGAATGTAAGTCGCACTGTTCGCATCCGTAACGGCATCGACCGGGACGTTTTTCTTCGTCAAGGCCGCTGCGATGTAGGTCTCGAACCCCTGTTGCGGTTCAATGTAAACAGTCGGGCCTCCCGCTTGTGCTTGCGAAGCGACCTGTGCGAAAGACAATGACATGCAGAACAGCATTACGATGAACTTATTCAGCATCTTGGAGCCCTTTCTTTGGTGATGCTTACAGTTGATCTCTCCATCATTTTCGGAACAAGTAACAGAGGTGATTGAACGTCAGGAGATGTTGCTGACGAGGCGCGAATGCGGCAGGCCCGCGGCTAATTTACTTCCGCAATGGCTTTACGTCCCGTGGTGCGGTAACGTGTAGGACCCGGGCTCCGAAACAAAAAGGCATGCTGAAACAGCATTAGGAGAAAGAGAAACTAACCGGACTTACGATGCTGCATTGGTGGTGCTCTTAGCAGGATTGTCCTCGCGCAAGGAAGTATCCATCTTGTCGAGAAACTGCTGCAATCGTTCCTGAATATGCGTATCCAGCGTGGTAAACTCGATGCCCATTCCGACCCCGGGATCGCTCGTCCTAACCACCGCAGTAGTCTGCACCTTCTGCTCGTCCATCCAGAACGTAATGGTACCTTGCGTGCCGAGCGGCAGCGGAAGCATGGTCTCAACATAACAGCCGCGACCGCCAATGTCTGTCGCGTTCGTATTCATGTGCGCGCGCTGTGTGTCCGCCAAACCGATCTGGACAGGAAACTGGATTTTGTGCCGGACAAATCGCCTCTTGATTTTCCCTGGTGCAAACGTGAGCTCTTCTGGTTTGGCGATTTTCTGCCAAGGGCTCTCCTCGCCTTCCACAATCTGCACGCCGGCTTCAATCTTTCGTAGCGCTCCGGCGTCGGTTACCCACACCACTTTGAAGCGGGCCTTTTTTTCCCCGTGCTTTATACCGATGATGTCGCCAGCTTTCAGGGGATGGTTGATGCCCAATATTTGCGCACCTTCGCCGCTGATGTTGTTGGCCACAGCGTTCTGAGAGAAGGGGCGAGCGTCCGCGTCCATACCCCAGACGCGAACGTGTATCTGGGTTTCAGCCCGGATTTCCGGTCTATCTTCCATTGAGTTAACTGACCTCAGAAAACTGTCATCATCATAATTCTTGCCCTAACAGGCCCTGCGGTTACCAATGTCGGTCATTGGAGTTCTCGAAGTTCATGTACCTTCGGAGGCGTGCGGTTACGCAGCCTTGCCAGTCAGGCGAAAAAGCTTCACCGCGCTCGATTATGTGCTGCAGACATTCCCTGGGCTTTTGGCTCTATTGAGAACTGCGTGACAAAAGAAGGAGTGCGGTCAATCTACATCAACTTCCATTGACGCCCAAACCGCTACACTTAGTTGACGCAATCAGATGAGATGAGAAGGCCGGTCTCCGGACGGGATGCGGTGTACGCTCCCAAGTTATCGACGTGCTCAAGGCACAGATAAAAAGGAGACCGGCAATGAAGAAGGTTAGCACCGTAGAGACCCAGCAGAGCAAGAATATTTCGCAGCAGAAACTGACCATTGGATTGGATCTGGGAGATCGCAACAGTT
>JASHOH010000135.1 GCA_030041215.1 Candidatus Sulfotelmatobacter sp.
ATTCGAAGCGGTCTGAAAGGGCGAAAGGCCGCTACAATTTTAACGGGGGACTTCACACTGGCAAACGCATGTCCGCTTCAACAACAATTCCTGAGGAATTGATCCGAGATCCCGCTACCTTTTCCCGGCTTAGCGCCGAGTGCGACAAGATCATCGACACGCAAAGGTTGCTGCCTGATTTCGTCTTCTGGCAAGCAGTCAATACCAGTCGAAAAATCCTTCGGGCGCTATCGCCAGCGATTTCGCCGCGAGATTCTTACCCAATTACGCGATTTGAGTAAACGAAATCCGCGCGTTCGGGATCGTCCTGCTCTGAAACGGCCCGGCTTTCAGAGCGGCTGTCCCTACATGGACATTATCGATTCGCAATCTGCTACTTCTTCGCCCCCAACTTCCGATTAATATCCCTCGAAAACTCAATTGCAAAATTCAGCAGCGTCCCATAAGCCGCCTGGCCTATCACTCCATACACTCCTTCCTTCAAAGGATCATGTCCCGGCTTCCAGGCTGCCGACAGCATGCCGCCTGTGAGCGCTCCTCCGTACAGCGCCCATTGCGGATATTTGTTCACTTCCGCGCGGTCGTAGGTGTAGAAGTTGCGCCCGATCGCATGTTTCACCCGCGCACGAAACCCGTCGCAGCGGCACTGCTCGTAACGCACTTCATAGCCCAGCTTGGCATTCCCCAGCGCGGCAAAGCTATTCGCGGCAATAAACTGCCCCTCGCGTGATGCGAACCGCTTCCCGTACCCTCCCCAGCCACCGCCCCACTGGTAAGGCGCACCCCGCGCCTGATCGACTCCCGCCTGAAACATGCGCTTCCAATAGGCTGAAGGCGATGCCAGCGTCTGCTGCAAATAAATAAGCTTCCGCTGCCGCGTATTGAGCGGCACGAGCGGGCGCTCTTTGGAAACGTAAGTGCCTGTGATCACTCCTTCTTCCCAATCGCGCACTTTCTTGAATCCTTCCGTTGCGAGCTTGGTGCTCATGCCTTCCACAACTTGCAGAGCGTTGCCGCTTTCTTCTTTTTTCTGCGGAGGATTCTCTGCGGACGAAGTTTGCGGAGGCGGATTTTGTGAGGATTGCTCAGGAGCAGTCTGAGGCGCTGGCTGCTGCCCGGATGTTCCGCTCTGCGAATTCCGCCGCGGATTAGACGATGAAGAAGACGGTTGTTGCGTGTCTTGCGTGTCTTGAGCAAGACCGGCGAGCGGCACTATTGCCAGCACCGTGATCAGCACGAGCGCGCGTGCTGGAGCTGCCAACCTGATCCTGCGATCTTCCATGCGTACTCGGCTTCACCGATCATAACAGCCGAATGCTTCGTTGTTGGGCCGGAAAGCTGGGCCGCTCTTTCTTGGATGCGTTTCGTTGAGAATGGCGTTGCTGCCGTGGGAAACCGCAAGTGCAGCGCTTCTCCTTCAAAAACGGGAGCTCATTCGGTTTTCTTGCTATGTCGCAAATCCCTGCGTCCCAGCTCATCCCAAGTGCAAAAATTGGATACATCCGGAAATCGGTGCGAAGATCCCGGCTCGGAATCATAGACCTCCAGCGAGACGATCTCACCCTCGCGTCCCCAGAGAATCAGGCCGGCCTGCAGGCCATCAGGGTAGATAGCTTATTCGTCGGCCAGCATCTGTTTGTTGCCCGCTATTTGAGATGCAGGCTTGAAGTCCAAGGTAGCGCATCCGCAAGGGCACCCTCCTACGACACGCAACTCTTCCAATGGGCGAAGCCGATAAGCTGCGACGTCAACCAGCGCGTGATCGAGAAGCCAACTGATGACCTTCACTTCGTCGGGTTTAATAGCTCTGTCCATCCGTGTCTGGAATTTACCCCCCGCTCGAACGCGTGCTTCTTATCTAATTCTTCGATCGCGACTCGCATCGCGCTTTCGAATTTCTCGGCGTGAGCCATTAATGCCGGACTCGCCTCTGCCCACTCGCCGTGCATTGGCACCAGGCCCTCCGCCGCTACCAGGCGTGCCGCGATTTCGAGCAGGTGCGCCGGAGTCGTCTCCAGATATTGCGCCTCCGTAGGATCGGCGATCCATACTCTTAATCCGGCGTCATCCCGAAGGCCCGCGTTCTCACCAGCGGGCCGAGGGATCTCGCGAGGCGCCGCGCTCGTTGCTGCCTTTGTCTGCCAGTACACCTTTCGTTCTGTAAGCCTCGCAATCACATCATCGGCCGCTTTCCCAAACACCCATTTCTGGCGCTTGAAATCGTAGTGCCGGCTGGAAAAGGCCACAGGCAGCAACTTGCCGGATTTTGCAAATTCAATCTGCTTGCGGTCGATTTCTTTTCGCAGCGCGTTAATTACCGGCGCCTCGGCATCTTTCGGTTCGAGGGACGGCAGCACCTCGCGCACCGTCGCCGACAAATTCACCGCCACTAGGGCATGCAGATCCGTCCCTACAATTCGAATCTTCCCATGCAGCACCCAGAAATCCGCGCCCGAAGTTGATTTGCGAAACGGCCAGTCGAAGTCGAAAGTCAGCGGCAGTCCGTTTAACGTAACCCAAACCTTTTTGCCGCTCACTCCGGTTTCTTCTCGCCCCACCGCGTCCCCCAGTCCTCAATCATGAAGGTGCCGCTCATTTTACCCGACTGCCTTACCAGGGCTGAGCAAGATGCCGGGAAATTTTTTACCCCGCCTTCTTCCGCACCTTCGCCCCCATGCGCAACAACTTCCTAACGGTTCCGGTCGGTAACGCTTTCATCTGATCATGCAGCTCAGTTACGGCATCGAAAAATCCTGCCATGGCCGCAATGCGTTCCCGCGTAAATTCTGCTCCCGGTTCCTTGGGATCCAGTTCTTCCAAACTTCTCTTCAGCATCTCGCGCGTGGGATCGATCTCCCTCCTCTTCCTCTGCTCCACCACCAGCCGGAA
>JASHOH010000136.1 GCA_030041215.1 Candidatus Sulfotelmatobacter sp.
GGCGAATCTCCGTGCTTGGCGGTGATGATGAGCAGCGTGTCGTTGTAGATTCCGCTGCTCTTGAGGGCGGCGACGATCTCGCCGATCGATGCATCGACAAACTTGATCTCCCCAAGCAGCTCATCGCTCGGCGTCGCGGCCGCATTCTGGTATCCGCCATTGGCCACACCCGTCTCGCTCAGGCTCTCGCCAAAGTAAACCGCCTGAAAGTTCATTCCGAAGACCGCGGGAATCGTGGCCGGCTTGCCGTTGTGCGTCCTGCCGGCAATCTCGTTCAGCAGCGCCTTCACCTTCAGCGCGTCATAGCACTGGATGTTGGCAAAACTGTTCGTCCACGAAGAGGTGTCGGTGGTGTCGCGAATGGGATCGCAGGCCGCGCCCTCCGCAGTAGTGACGCCGGGCAGCGGGATGACGGTCGAGTCCACTTCAGGCGAGTAATAGTCGTTCAATCCCGTCCCGCCGGGTCCGGCCGTAAACGAATACGAGGGATGCTTGTCGATCCACGCCGTATAACCTCCTGCCGCATGCACCACGCTGAAGATGGTGTTGGTGCGTACAAAGTTCCACGGATAAATCGGCGCGCAGCCCTGCGCCGGATCGCGCACAAGTTTTCTCGGATCGATCGATGCGATCCCGCCCTCCGTGGGTGGGGCGCCGGGTGCGCCGCCGTTCAGCTTGGTGTCGTCAATGTCGATGCCTTGATCGTTGTCGGTGGTGGTGCCCGTCGGCGCCGCAAAGGGCTTGCACGGCCCGCCCGCAAGGCCCGTGCCCGTAGTGATCAGCGGCGCATCGAGCGAGCGGTCGTAAGCAACGTCGTAATAAAGGCCTGTGGACTTCGGCGATCCGCCCGTGACCAGCGCCGCGAGGCCGGGAAACGAGTCAGAGGGCTTTGACGACGAGGTCGCAACGTAGTTGATTGCGTGCTGCGTCAGCTGCGCCATGTTCGGACAGTACGAGTCTCCATCGTTGACGCCCTTTACCCCTTGCGCGCAATTCAGAAAGTCGACCGCGTGCATGCCGTCGATACTGATCAGCAGCACGTGCCTGATGCTGCCGCTGCTGATAGATTGCGCGCCAACCGCAGCGCCGATGAAAACAGTTGTAAGAAATGCAGCGCCGAACAGCGCAAGCCTTGCGAGCGCACGAATCCTCATGATGGACCTCCGCTCCCTATACCAGGACACGCCGGAGAAAATTGCATGAATTGCCGGTGAAATCCCTGCGAATCCGATCGACCATGGCTTGCGATGAGGGCATGCCTGGCGCGTGCGCAAGCAACCCTCACCCGCTGCGGCAAAGGCAGCGAACGGGCGCGCCACTGGGCATCAACGCCGCATCGGGTCGGAGGCGAAGGGCCGCGACCGGATCTGCCGCAATCCATTTCGCCGGGACATACGATGCGCGCTCAGGAGTTGTCGTTGCGCATGTAAACAACCGGCGCCGCGGAATTCACCTGAATTTGATAAGCGCGAAACTGACCTCTCAATGACGGGCTGTTAGCCTCGCCAGCCATGGAGGTAACTATGCGGGCTCTTGTCCCCCTGTTCGCAGCCTTCGCGGTCGCTGCTTCTGCGGCCGTCGCCCAAAACACCAACACCGATTGGAATCGCAGCCAGATCAAGCACGTCCTGCTCATCAGCGTCGACGGCATGCACGCCGTTGATCTGCTCAACTGTGCTGCGGGCATTCCCAGTGTGAACGATGGCCAGCCCTTTTGTCCCAATCTGGCCGCGCTGGCCGGCACGGGACTGGACTATGTGGCCGCGAGCACTTCAAAGCCTTCTGATTCGTTTCCCGGCTTGATGACGCTCATGACCGGCGCCACGCCGCGCACCATGGGCGTGTACTACGACGTGGCCTATGACCGCACGCTCTCACCGCCCTCCGTGACCACCGGCAACGGGAACGCATCCGGCGCCTGCACGCCTGGTGTGATCACCGGCTACACCACCGAGTATGACGAAGGAATCGACATCGACCAGACCAAGCTGAATGGCGGCGCTCCGGGAGCCGGTCTCACCGACGGAGGTATCGCTTCCATCGATGTGTCGCGCCTCGACCGCGATCCCACGCAGGGGTGCGCGCCGGTTTATCCGTGGAACTTTGTGCGCACCAACACCATCTTCGGCGTGGTGCATGCAGCGGGAGGATACACTGCATGGTCTGACAAGCACCCGTCCTATTCTGCAGTGGCCGGGCCCGGTGGCGGCTCGCTCAATGACTACTATTCTCCTGAGATCAACTCCGGCGTGATTGCCCTGCCCGGCGTCACCACGCCCGATGGCATAAGCTGCTCTTCCATTCCCGATCCGACCGCCAATTTGAGCGCCTGGACTGACAGCTTCAAGAACATCAAGTGCTATGACACGCTGAAAGTGAACGCGATTCTCAATGAAATCGAAGGCAAGACGCACGATGGCAAACCGGCGCAAACTCCCGCCATCTTCGGCATGAATTTCCAGGCCGTAAGCGTCGGCCAAAAGCTGATTGAAAAGGGGGTCGGCACCGGCGGCTATCTTGATGCGGCAGGAACGCCCACGTCCTTCCTGCTCAGCGAAATCGAGTTTGTCGACGACGCCGTCGGCGAATGGGTCAAGGCAATCAAAGACCGCGGTCAGTACGAATCCACGCTGATTATCATCACCGCCAAGCACGGCCAGTCGCCCATCGATCCCAGCCGCTACATCTCCCAGCTTATCAACTACACTTCACCTGCTACCCTGCTCTCCAACGCGGGCTACATTCCTTATTCGGAATCCACCAACAACGCCGACGGCATCGGGCCGACCGAAGATGATGTTTCGCTGCTCTGGCTGAACAGCTCGTCCAACACACTCGCTTCGGTCCAGATCCTCGAGCAGAATGCCTCGGCAACCGGAATCGCGCTCGGCGAGATTTATTACGGCCCCACACTCTCGCTGAACTACAACGACCCGACCGTCGACCCCCGGACGCCGGACATCATCGTGACCCCGAACGTCGGTGTCACCTACTCCGGCAGCACCTCGAAGCTGGCCGAGCACGGCGGGTTCTCGCACGACGACACCAACGTCGTTCTGCTGATTTCGAATCCCGGTTTCCAACCCAAGACGGTCAAAGCCGCAGTGGGCACGGCCCAGGTGGCGCCGACCATTCTCGAATTCCTAGGCATCGATCCCTGGCTCCTCGATGCCGTTCGCGCCGAGGGTACACCCGCTCTTCCCGACCTCGGCCTGTTTTAATCGCTCGTAAGTGGTTGCTTCACCCTTGTCTCCGTGCTTTTTGCGGAGACAAGGGTGGAGATTTTGATTCCCTAGAAGCAGCAGTTGATACCACCGATTAAAACGCTCTTGGCGTGCCGCCATGCGGAACACTCTGGGTGACTCATCCAAGCACGCTACCTCCTTGGGCATCATGGGTAGGGTCACATTGGTCCTTGGCCGATTGGTGAAAAATCGCGATAGCGCTCACCCTCAAAAAGGCGAACAAACAGCGCAAAGTTGCGAGAACGTTAGCGACACTAGTCCGCAATGTGTTCTGAGGACGAGCCTATAATGCTGCCATGCGCGGCCAATGCACTCATATGCGAGTTGTTGAGTGTGTCCTTTTGCTTTCGACGTTTCTGGTACTAGCCTGCATTACGCCGAAGAACTCCCCCAATCCAGCGCCCAGCAACAATCCTCCAATTGGGCCTGCAAGCTGCTCAGCGGGTCAGGAATGGTGCGAGGGCAGGTGCGTGGATACGATCACATTCGTTAACGACAGCGGGAACTGCGGGCGCTGTGGTAATCATTGCTCGTTTTCGGAAACATGCAACGGAGGCTTTTGTGGTTGTGCGCCAGGTACTGAAAGGTGCATGGGTACGTGCGTAAACACCGCAAGTTTTCTAAGCGATTCACCAAATTGCGGCCGCTGCGGGAATAGCTGTTTTGCAGGCGAGAGCTGCGTCGGGGGCTTGTGCCGCAAATTGTGACAGAGGGGCCACTCATTCCAATATGCGACGTGGCCCATAGCTGTTGAAACATCGCCGTTACACTCACCGACCGTCTGGCGAGGCTGTGTGCCAACAGTTCTTTGGGGTATCCTATGAAAGCACACAACTCCAAGGAGCAATCATGCGTAACTCACTTCTGTTGTTAGCGGTGTTTTGTGTCGCAGTTGCCGCGTCATCGGCGCAATCTCAGCAAACTTCGCCGAAGCCGGCGGATCGGCCGAAAGCGATCATTGAAACTACAGCAGGAAAGATGACCTGCACGCTTTTTCCCGACAAGGCTCCGATCGGCGTGGCAAATTTCATTGGCCTTGCCACCGGAACCAAAGATTGGACCAGCCCCTCGGGGGCGAAGAAGCATGGGGTTCCGCTTTACGATGGCACGATTTTTCACCGCGTAATTCCGGAATTCATGATTCAGGGCGGCGACCCCAAAGGAGATGGAACTGGCGGCACAGGAGACAAGTTCAAAAACGAGGTTTCTTCCGACTTGCTCTTCGATCGGCCAGGCCGTCTCGCCTATGCGAACGCCGGCCCCGGCACCAACGAATCGCAGTTTTTCATCACCGAGACTGCCCAACCGCATCTGAACGGCGGTTACACCATCTTCGGACAGTGCGATGAGGCGACGGTTGAACTGGTAAAGCAGATTTCGCACATGGCAACCGACCCCCGCAATGACCGGCCGTTTCGTCCGGTGAAGATCGTTCACATTTCGATCGTTCATGGGGACGCGGCTTCTGCGCCGGCGAAGTAGCCAGCGAGCTCGCCGGCGTCTTCCACTTCGAACTAAGATCTGCGGTCTTCCACGAGGCACGAAGCGGCTCTGCGCCAGCCTTAGAATAGGCTTGATGAGAAAGTGTGTTTTCCTGTTCGGCGGTGTCCTGCTGGGTGGTTTATGGCTTCGAGCGCAAGCGCCGCGCCCGCCCCAAATGCCGCCTCCGGGCTCGCAGGCGAACCGCGCGGTCTCGGTTCAACAGGACATCCCCTATGGCGTGGCTGGCGGTCATCCCTTGCTGCTGGATGTTTACGATCCCGGTGACCAATCCGGTGACCTGCGTCCTGCGGTGGTTCTGATTCACGGCGGCGGTTGGACAAACTACGACAAATCGGGAATGGGCGACATGGGGATGTTCTTCGCACGCTGCGGTTTTGTCACTTTCTCCGTTGATTATCGCCTGATGCACGACAACGAAAATCTCTGGCCTGCGCAACTGGATGACGTGCAGCGTGCCGTGCGCTGGATTCGTGCCCACGCGAGAAAATATGGCGTCGATCGCGATCGCATTGGTGCGTATGGGTTCTCGGCGGGCGCGCAGTTAGCCTCTTTGCTGGGCATGGAAGACACGCGCGACAATTCCGACGCAGCTCTGGCCAGGTATTCCAGCCGGGTCGAAGCCGTTGTTGACTTCGGCGGGCCCAGCGATTTCACCACGAATCACGATCCCGATGGTGATGCTTTTCTGACAACCTTTTTCGGCGGGGACTACGCCCATCGTGCAGACGTTTGGCGAGACGCCTCGCCGGTCTTTCATGTTTCCCGGAAATCTGCGCCTTTCCTTATTGTGCACGGCCTGCACGATGAGAATGTGCCGATTGCCCAAGCGCAGGAACTCGCCGACAAGTTGAGGCAGGCAAAGGTTCCCGTGAAGTTCCTTATGGTGGACGAAGGCCACAACCTGCAGACACGGGAAGCGAGCCAACGCATTGCGCTCGAGAGCAAGGCGTTCTTCGCGCAATATCTGCGGCTGGGGAGATAGGCGCCGTTTTCCTGTGCACAGCACTTTCACTGTGCATATTTAGAGAGCAGGGAAATGGTCGCCACCAGCACAGTCGGTGGCTTGCTCCCACGCCTGTTAGAATCAACATTCGCATTCCATCCTAGGAGAAAGACCATCATGAGTCGTCCAGCGGGAACCTACGCCATTTTTGAAACATCTGAGGGGAATATCGTGTGCCGACTGTTTGAGCAGGATGCGCCGAAGACCGTCGCCAATTTTGTGGAACTAGCCGAAGGCAAGCGCGAGTGGACGCATCCAAGTACGCGCAAGAAATCGAAAGATCGGCTATACGATGGCACGATTTTTCATCGCGTGATCCCTGACTTCATGATTCAGGGCGGCGATCCGCAAGGCACGGGCATCGGCGGGCCGGGATATCAGTTTGAGGACGAAACCAAGGGCTCTCCACACAAGTTCGACAAGCCCGGCAAGCTGGCTATGGCGAATGCAGGCCCAAATACCAACGGATCGCAGTTCTTTATCACCGTCGTGCCGACGACCTGGCTAACCGGCAAGCACACAATTTTCGGCGAAGTGGTTGAGGGGCAGGATGTGGTGGATAAAATCACGCGCGTTCCGCGGGGGCGGAATGACCGGCCGAACAAGGATGTGGTGCTGAAGAAGGTGACTGTGGAGAAGGCGTAGCGACATCAATCAGCTCGCTCGCGGCGCGACTTCCTCCGTGTAAAACGATCAGGCGACGCCTCTTTAGCTTTGCAAGCCGGTAGAATTCATGATGAACTAGGATGGCTGGCATGCGGAAATTCGGGCGACTGGTGATGGAAGCCATGCGACCTGATCTGGAAGCATCCTTGAAAGGCGAGGGCCCAGAAAGTGAACGCTTGCGTGAAGCACTGAAGAATCATATCTTCGACCTTCCCGGGCCACGATACGCAAACAACACCCCGACAGAAAGAACAAAGTATCTAAGCCAGCTATTTCGCGGGTACTCAGAGATCGCAACATCGCTGGACACGTTCCGGGATCTGAAGTTTCTCGTCAGCAGATTTCCTCTGCGTGGCGGTCGGGTTTCGGGAGACCGCTACCTTCAGATTCACGTAGAAGCTTTTCTCGCCGAAACATACATACTTAAAGTCCGACTTCACCGTTACCTTAAGATGCTCACTCGCCAATACAAGGGCGACGGTCGCCAGCGCGAAATTGTGGTCCTAGCCCAGGTTCTCCGCCAGGTTGTCGACGAATCCCTGAAGAACGTCGTCGGTGTAAGAGACTCGCACACCCATGAGGAGCGATTCAAGGACGACGGGATCTCTCGGCTTGGGACAATTGGCCTCCTGGCGAAAGGCGGGGACAAGAAATTTGAAAGACTGATGAAGGCATATTATCGATCAGAACATGCAAAGCAAAGGCAGCGCTGGGGACGAACGATCGCCGCGAGCATTAGGGGAGTTCGCACGCTATTGGATGCATTTTTCGGCCGCCTTTTGCCATTCTTGTTCGAAGCGAAGACCGGCCGGCCGCGTTTCCCCCAGCGGCTGAGGCCGACTCCCGTCGAGGGGGAATAAGGCCGGCACGAGTGGAACTCGTGCCCATCCCAGCCTAAGTTCCGACGTGCACGTCGTTCACGGAGCTCCTTCCGCCGTCTTCTCCATCTCGCTCGCGATCTGCTTCATTAGGCCATCTCGGTAGAGATCGAAATGCGTCTTACCGCGTAGAAATGTAATCTCCGCCTTGATGCCGAGCTGTTTCAACGTCTCATCGAGCAGGTGAGCGGGAGCGTCCAGATGAAAAGTGTCTTCGGTTCCTACTGTCAGATGAATTTTTCCCTGCAGCAAAGGGCCCAGCGTTTTCGCGTGCTGCCGAATAATTTCTGCTATGTCGTACTTCTGCCAGGCGTTCGCCACTTCAGGATCGATCACGCCCGTTTCGCGATCGAATAGCGGCTCGGGCCGGCCGTCTTTTCCGCGCGGACTGAAGACCCACTCAAAAGAGGCCATCTGTCCGCCATATGAGCCGAGTACATTTTCCTGCTTCGCGTAATCTTCCAGCGACATTACCTCCTGCCCGTTCATGCGTACGAGAGGCCACGGTTTGCCTTGCGCATCGTGGTAAAAGTTGGGTAACGGAGTGGAATGCAGATCTGGTCCAGTAAAGCTGCGGAAATCCGAAGGATCAGGCGAGGTCGGCCATGTCCCGCCAAAAACTTCCGGATAGTTTACTTGCAGCCACAGCGCCGCCCATCCGCCGGAAGAGTGGCCGGTCAGCAGTCGCCCGCTGGGCCGAGCCTGCATGCGATATCTGTGCTCCACGTAAGGAATCAATTCGGTCGTTAGCGCTTTACCCCATGGGCCGTTGTTTACGGAGTCGGCGAATTCGTGCGTGCCTCCAGGGCAGGATTCATCGAGCAGCACATAAATCATGGGTGGAAGCTCACCCTTCGCCATGAGGGCAGCATAGCGAGGAGCGATAAACTGTGTGATTGCTCTAAGAGTGCCGCCGAAACCGTGCGTCCAGTAGACCGTGGGATAGCGTTTGCCGGATTTTTCATAATCCGGCGGCAACACAAGCACGCCGCGCATGTGGATTGGACGCCCCCAAAACGCGCTCAGAGCGGGACTTTCAAAGTCGAGCAGCTCTCCGGCGGTGAGCGGCATGACTGGTCTTTCGGGGCTGATTTGGCTAAGGGTCAGCTCGACTGCACCGGCATGAGCCGGATTCAACTGCTTTAACACAATCACTTCGCTGCGCGGATCGCCGCTGGAATCTCTGTCATAAGCATAGTGATGACTGATATCGAGCAGCGCCATTGCCTGATAATCTCCGACCGGAGCTGTAGCCAAAGGAGCTGGGTAAGTGACCTCGTTGCCGTAGACGTCCACGCTGGCAGCGGGGCGCAGGTCTTGGACTTCGCGGGCAGTGATCCAGACGGAAAGAGCCTCGGGCCCGAACGCCGGGCGGAGTTGTTCTTCTGGTTTTGTCGAAGAGGAGAGGAAGATCAGTAACCGTCCAGAGCGAGGTTCATTGCCGAGATCGGACGCCAGTTTCACACGAAAGTGGATGGGCTCGGCAGATTGAGCGTGAAGCAGGGATGAGGCAAGTAGAAGAAGCCAGATTTGTAGGATATGACAAAGACGAGCGGGAATTTTCATGCGCGGGATTGTAGCAGAGGCACGATTTGTTTAAGTTTTGGGCTGCCCCGGCCGTGCCATTAAGCGCAGAGATTTTCGCGGATTTGCCCGACGGTCTTCAGCTGATCTTTTGTAGCGCGAAATCCACCCGATACGTAAGCACGCTAGCGCCTGCCGCTCTCTTCAGGGCGTATCGAAGGGCATCATCAACGTCCCTCGCGATAATGATGCCTTCCACTTTTTGGCCTGTCTCTGCGACGTTTTCTTCAACCCACGCCATATAACGAAGCAGTTGGCCGACTGTTGCGTCGCTCGTCTGGCCCTTCTTGAGCTCAATCACCACCAAGCTACCGGTGGCTGTGTCTTTGCAGAGAAAATCAATGCTCCACTGCCCGGCGGGGAATTGTCGTCCGTTTCCTTCCTCGGTTACATACCGCTGAAGGCGTCTGCCAAAATCAATGCGGCCTCAATTCTTGTCCATGAACTCCTCAAGGTGGGTCTCGAGTGCAAATTCGGTAGGCGAAACAAGAAATCCATCGCGAGGGCCGGATGAACTGCTCAATGTGATGGGTAAGACATGCTCCGTTATAGCTTCGAAGTCTCGCTGCGGCAAGTAACGCACACCTCCCTGGAGGTAAACGCCCCAGTTTTCTTTGTTCTCAATGAAACTAAGGGCGGAAACGACATCCTCCACCTTGCATGGGTGTTCCCACAGTCTCGTCTCGGCCAGTCTTACTCCGTACTCCGCCCGGTAGAAGTCCGTCCCGTGGGAGAGCTCTTCCCGTTCGGATGCAGATACTGTAAAGCTATCGGAAGCCAAGGTCGCCGACGCCGCAAAAGCACGGTGGGGAATGCCCAGATAGAAAATAGTCTTATCCCCTGCTTTTAGAGCACGTCGGTTCGGAGTCTTCTGCCCTAAGCCCCAGAACTGATCCCGAAATCGCCGCTCGACGATTTCGAGGGGATCAGAGATTCCTTTATCTTTGTGAGCTGTCGCGCAGAATATCCAGTGATTCATCGCGAGCCTTTTTACACTCCGATCACTCCGCACAGCTCTTTGACGGCCGCTGCACTTTTATCCAGCCCGGCTTTTTCTTCCGGCGTCAGTTTGATCTCGATGATCTGCTCGAGACCCTTGGCTCCCAGCTTGCACGGCACACCGACAAACAGGCCGTTGATGCCGTATTCGCCTTGCAAATACGCGGCGCAGGGGAGAATTTTCTTTTTATCTTTCAGGATGGCTTCGACCATCTCGGTTGTGGCAGCTGATGGGGCGTAATAGGCCGATCCGGTTTTCAGATATTTCACGATCTCCGCGCCGCCGTCGCGCGTGCGTTGCACCAGCGCGTCGAGCTTCGATTTTTCAATTAATTCGGTGATTGGAATTCCGGCAACTGTGGAATATCGCGGCAACGGAACCATCGTGTCGCCGTGGCCGCCGAGAACAAATGCCGTCACGTTTTCCACGCTTACGTTCAGTTGCTGGGCAATGAAGGCGCGGAAGCGGGCGGAATCGAGCACGCCGGCCATGCCGATGACGCGTTCGCGGGGGAATTTGCTCATCTTGTAAGCGGCCTGGGCCATCGCGTCGAGTGGGTTGGAGACGACGATCAAGATGCAATTGGGCGAATACTTCACCACTTCGCCGACGACGGACTTCATGATGCCATGGTTGGTATTGAGCAGATCGTCGCGGCTCATGCCCGGTTTGCGCGGGATGCCCGCCGTTATGACTACGATGTCGGAATCGGCAGTGTCCTTGTAGTCATTGGTGCCGGAAATATGCGAGTCGCGCTTCTCGATGGGCATCGCTTCGAGCAGATCGAGGCCCTTGCCCTGTGGAACGCCTTCGATGATGTCGATGAGGACAACATCGGCGAGTTCTTTGGAGGCGATCCAGTGGGCGGCCGTCGCGCCCACGTTGCCTGATCCTACGATAGTGACTTTCTTGCGCATGGATGAGTCCTTTCAGGAAAAAATTGAACGATTGGGTGATTTTGTGATTTCGCGATTGAGAATCGAAACATCGCGGCACCACGCACATCAATCGCACAATGGCCCGCGCGCTAAATCACACTATTGCTACACCAGTACTGCCGCTCCCATGTTCTCGATAATGTAATCGGCGAACTGGCTGGTTTTTACTTTCGTGGCGCCTTCCATCAGGCGCTCGAAATCATACGTGACCTTCTTCTGGAGAATCGTGCGCTCCATGCCGTTCTCGATCAGGTCGGCGGCTTCGTTCCAGCCCAGGAAACGGAACATCATGACGCCTGAAAGAATCACTGAGCCTGGGTTGATGACATCTTTGTCAGCATACTTCGGCGCGGTGCCGTGCGTGGCTTCGAAGATGGCGTAGCCGTCGCCGATGTTCGCGCCGGGAGCGATGCCCAACCCGCCGACCTGTGCGGCGCACGCATCTGAAATGTAATCGCCGTTCAGGTTTGGCGTAGCGAGCACGGAATATTCGTCCGCCCGCGTTACGACCTGCTGGAAGATTGAATCGGCAATGCGGTCGTTGACCATGATTTTCTTCTTCCACTGGCCTTTGCCATGAGTCGCGTAGATCTTGCCGAGCACATCTTTCACTTCCTGTTCCACAGCCTGGCGGAAGGCCGGTGGAGCGAACTCCATGCCGGGTTCGACCAATTCGGCGTTTTCCGCAATGCTGATGTTCGGGTTCTTGTCTCTGTTGTCAAGAATCCAGCTCTCGCGCTCGGTCACTACCTGATCGCGAAATTCTTCGGTGGCCAGTTCATAGCCCCACTTGCGGAACGCGCCTTCGGTGAATTTTTGAATATTGCCTTTGTGAACCAGAGTCACGGTCTTGCGGCCAGTCTCGAGTGCGTACTTGATTGCCATGCGGACCAGGCGCCTAGTTCCAGTAATTGAGATCGGCTTGATCCCTACGCCTGAATCCGGGCGAATCTGCTTTTTTCCGCCCTTCAGCATGTCTTTGTTAAGAAATTCAATAAGTTTCGCGCAGTCCGCAGTTCCCTCTTCCCATTCAATGCCGATATAGACGTCTTCGGTGTTCTCGCGGAAGATGACGACGTCCATGCGCTCGGGATGCTTCACCGGCGAAGGCACGCCCTTGTAAAACTTCACCGGACGAACGCAGCCATAGAGGTCAAGAATCTGGCGCAAAGCGACGTTCAGCGAGCGTATGCCGCCGCCGACGGGCGTGGTCAGTGGGCCTTTGATGGCGACACGGAATTCGCGAATGGCTTCGACCGTGTCATCGGGAAGCCACGTATCGAACATCGACTTCGCCTTCTCGCCCGCAAACACTTCATACCATGCGACACGGCGCTTGCCTTTGTAGGCCCTTTCTACGGCGGCGTCGAAGACGCGGATTGAAGCTTTCCAGATATCGCGGCCAGTTCCGTCGCCTTCGATGAAGGGGATGATGGGATTATCGGGGATGTCGTACTTCCCGCCGGAATAGCCGATTTTCTCGCCGTCAAGCGGTACTGCTACACCGTTATAAGAGCCTGCCATTCAAACTCCTCCTATGAAATGCAAGCAGTATAAAAAACCCTCTATTATAGTGATGTGACGCAGCGCACACCTATGAATTTTCTCAACATCCGTGCCATAATCCCATTTCGGGGCTAGACTTAACTGGAGGATTCCGACCATGCTCACCACCCACACTTCTCGCGGACTTCCACTTCTGGCCCTCTTCGTGCCGCTGTGCCTTGCATCGTCGAGCATTGCTCAAAGAACGATAAAATCCGACCAAACCCACTTCGGCCATACGATTCGAGTTGCCGAGAATGATCAGGTCGGCGAAGTCACCTGCATTGCATGCAGTATTTATATTCGCGGCCAGGTGGCGGGCGATGTCACTACCGTCGGCGGCAGCATCTTCGTCGAAGGTCAAGGGCAGGTGGCGGGCGACGTAACCGCTGTCGGCGGGAATATACGGCTCGACAGCACCGTAAAAGTGGCAGGCGATGTTACCGCTGTTGGCGGCGAGATTCGGCGCGCGCCGGGAGTCCAGATCAGCGGAGATGTCACCTCCATTGGCGGGGGAATCTGGCTGCCAGTGATACTCCTTGCTCCCTTCGTTTTTCTGGGATTGCTGGTGTGGTTGATCGTGTGGCTGGTGCAGCAGGCGCGCAAACCTGCCGTGCCAGCGTCGGCGTAACTTACCATCTTCTTGTGCCAAAGGTTTTACGCACCCCCACGGTCATGTAGCGGCCCCAAGGGCCGTTGTTGCCTAGGTCGGCTGGACCCAGATAAGTATTGCGCGCGCCAAGGCGATCAAAGAGGAAATGCTGGGTCACACGGAACTCAAAACCCTTGTTCAGATAAATTGCGCCACCCCAGGAGTGCTCAACTCCAATGGCATCCGGCGACCATGTGTAAAGCGTCTTCGGAATTGTCTTGCCGAATAGGAAGGTCGGGGCGCCGTAGACCATGAAGCGGCGCAAAATCCCACGTCCGAATGGGCGCGCCTCAAGTATTCCCCAAAGCATGTATCGCGCAAACATGCTGCATGGAGCGTTCGCGCCCCCGTATTGGCCGGCATTGGCGGCACACAGGTTGGGATCGATCTCATTGTGCGGAGGGGCCAAGTCGAACTGGGCCCAGCCCCAGAACGTGTCCTTGGGCAGAAACATTCTCGCCTGAGACTCGGTTTGCGGCGAAGCATTCGCCGGTTGTTCATTCTGCGCACTGCATGGGACAAGAGTCAGCGCTGCCAATAGAAAACTGCACGCCAAGACTTTCATCTAGCCTCCCTGAATTGGAATGCTGGCACCCGGGAAATTCAGTCGGCACGAAGGCGCCCTTCAGCTCTAGCCGGCTCGATGAGTTACCAGCGACCGGAAATGCAAGATATCAGGTCGGGGAGTCATAAAGGGGGAAATTTTCGTCCTGACACGACTTTTGGACTTGTGAAAGCGAGGGGAACGGCAACTGCGTGCGAGTGGTGCCTACTCTGAAGCCTGGCTTCGGAGTAGACCTCCTCAGATAGATTGACAGCAGGATTTCATTCAACGGGACAAGGATTTTTGTTCGCTAACCCGCTTCATCGAAACAAAAACGAAGCCCTAGGCGCTTGTGCTAAGTGAAGCCGGCTTAGTCGTTTGCTTAACGATTCGGTGAAGCAGCTTGAGTCCTTTGGCTGAATCCGCCTCAGCAGCGACCGTGCTCTCTGCTGCTTCGGTTAGACCGTCTTCCACAGCCTCCACGGCCGAGCGTGAACGCTCCAGCACCATGAGCAGATACTTCTGGGCGATCGGGCGATCGGCGGGGTGAATCAATTCCCACCATCGGCGAACCGATTCCTGAACTTCAAGTTCGTTTTTTTCACCTACCACCAAAGCATCGATCAGTCTATAGACCTTGCTCTTGATCGCCTGATATGAGACGGAAACTTCTTGGGGCATGGAGTTTTGTCCGCTTCTTGTAGGTGACAACTAGCAATCTGCCGACCAAACTGTAGGTGGTTGCAGTGTAAGTCCTTGCGTGTGTATGGGCTTCATGGCAATTCTAGGAATGGAAGAAATCACAAATCTGAATATGGATTCTGGAAGCTGGAAACTGGGATTCCACATTCCAATGAACGGAGGTTGAAGGATCCATTGAACCTAAGTATTCGGCTAGATGTATTGGTCGTTTATTGTCGGAGCTCGCCGTATACTTGGGCTGGCTCGGCACCGATGCTGTAATCCGCTGAGCTTTTGCCGGCAAGTCCCTAGTGATGACCGGCAGTCGTTCCATGGACTTCGACCAACTGCAAACGTTTCTGGAAGTAGCGCGGCATGCATCCTTCTCGCGGGCAGCCGAGAAGAGGTTTCGCACACAGCCGGCGATCTCTTCCCAGATTCGGGCTTTGGAGGACGAGGCAGGCGCCAAGCTTTTCGACCGCTCGGGTGGCAAGGTCTCGCTCACGGCGGCAGGCAAAGTCTTTCAGAAATATGCACAAGACGCCGTCGATGCCCGCAAGGCCATGCTCACTTCCCTGGCCGAAATGGATCACATACCTCGTGGCGCAATCGTCGTAGGCGCCAACGAAGGCACATGCCTGCACATTCTTCCCGAAGTTTTTGCCGACTTTAAGAAGCAGTATCCGAACGTTTCGGTGGGCATCAAGCGCGCCGACTATGCGAAAATTCTGGAATCAGTGATCGATAACTCGGTGGATTTTGGCGTAGTTTCGTTGCCGGTCAAAGACAATCGGCTCACCGTCGTGCTCATTCATCAGGATGAACTGGTGATCATCGCCCCGCCGCAACACACGTTGGGTAAACTGAAATCTGCCAGCGTGGCCGACGTGGCGAAGTATCCGCTGGTTATGCCCAAGGCCGGCCACACGCGCGACGCACTGGACAGTCTGTTTCGCGAGCGGCATCTGAAGCCGCACTACAGCATGGAACTGGATTCCAGCGAGCTTCTAAAGCGCTTTGTCGCCGCTGGCGTGGGCGTAGGCTTCATTGCCCGGTCCAATGCAGAGGAGGATGTGCGTGCGCGTACTTTGTCTGCAATCCCCATGGCGGATGCACAGGTGCGGCGCGATCTAGCACTGGTTTTTCGCAAAGACAAAACACTTAGCCGCGCCGCTCTCGCCTTCATTGATATCGCCAGAAAGCACAAATCCGACGGCGTACGCGCCTCGGGACCGAAGTAGATGAACAAATTTGTTCGGCAAGTCTTTGTCTTCAGTTGCTTTTTCCTGATTTTCGCAGGCTTTGGCGCGTCAGGCCAGACTCCAACGGGCACAAAGCCGATGCCGCTTTCCGCGTACAAGCTGATTTCGGTTACGGTCAGCGGCAGCAAGCGCTTTACCTCGGAAGAGGTCGCGCTTGCGAGTGGATTGCCCGTTGGCACCGTGGCCCATGAAGAGGATTTCAAAAAGGCTGCCCGTCAATTAGGGGAAAGCGGGGCATTCAGCGAGATTAATTTCAAGTATTCCTATTCTGCGGCAGGCACAAAACTCGAATTCCAGGTCAGCGATGCCGAAAAATTCGTGCCCGCGCGATTTACTGATTACGTGTGGTTCAGCGACGAGGAACTGCAGGCAGCCATTCACGAGCGCGTTCCGCTTTTCAATGGAGACCTGCCTGGTTCGGGGCGACTGCCAGACCAAGTTTCCGACGTTCTGCAGGCAATGCTGGTCGAGAGAAGGATCCCCGGACACGTCGAGTATCAGCGCCGGGAGGCGAAGAACGGTCGACTGGAATCTTTCGACTACAACGTTGCCGGAGTCAGCATTCGCATCCACCATGCTGAGTTTCCGGGTGCAGGATCGGGCGAGTTGCCGCTGTTGCAAGCCGCCGCAGAGAGGATGATTGATCGCGAATACTCCCGCGATTACATGATGAACTTTGTCGAACACGCGCTGCTGCCCGTTTTTTATGAACGCGGATATCTGAAGGCCACCTGCGCTACTCCCCAACCCAAGGTGGTGAAACCCTCCGCTGAAGAACTAGACCTTAATCAGCGTCCGCGCACCTACGTGGATGTCACATTTCCGGTCACGCCGGGCGTCCAGTACAAGCTCAGGCAATGGGAATGGTCTGGGAACAAGGAAATTCCAACCTCTGCGCTGGAGCCGCTGATTCACGCCAAGGTGGGAGAAGCTGCGAACAAGCTTCAATTGCATGATGACTTGGTTTCCGTGGAACAGCTCTATGGCTCGCGCGGGTATGTGGCAGCCGCCATAAAAGTAGACGCTGATTTTGACGATGCGGCTGCAACGGTGGCGTACCGCCTTGAGATCACTGAGGGACCGATTTTCCACATGGGCGAGCTGCAGTTTCGCGGGCTCGATAACACCCTGGAAGCGCGGCTGCGAGCGGCGTGGAAGCTGCGTCCCGGCGACGTCTACGACACTTCTTACCTCCAGCAATACTTGCCGGTCGCCCGCAAACTGCTTCCAGCCGCACTCGATTGGGAGGTCACAAGCCGCGTCACGCCGATTACAACGGATAAGACGGTCGACGTTGAGCTGGACTACACGGCAAAGGCCGCACGGTGAGGTAGACTGGTGGCCACCGGCGCTACGACCATAGCGTGGCGTTCGCAGCTAACGGGAAGGAGATCGTCGAATGTATCCCGCTTCGACATGGGGCAGGATCGTAGCCGCATCAATCCTGCTGCTGATCTCAGCTCTCAATCTGGAGGCAGCTTCCGGCCGCAAGCGGACCTTCACGGGCGAGGTCGGCGACGCCATGTGCGGACGCAAGCACATGGAAGGCACTCCCGCCGAATGCACCCGCACCTGCGTCTCTCACGGCTCGAAGTTCGCCCTGGTTGTGGGCGAGAAAATTTACATTTTGGACACTGCTGACCAGAAGGCTTTGGCCATCCTGGACCAGCAGGCGGGCAAGAATGCAACAGTCGTGGGCGTGCTGAACGACGACACCATCGAAGTCAGCTCGGTCACACCCAAGTAACTGTCGGTCAATTTGTTCGCTAATCCGAACAACCGCCGGTTCGTTCTTGACTGGGGACAACTTTGTGGTAAATTAGCCGGGTTCTGCCCGGAGCCCTCCCCCGAAGAGTCCGGGCACCACGGCGGGAACCGCGCCCGCGGTATCCCGCCAGTTTGTTTTTCCGAACCGCGAAATTCATCTCTCCTTCACACAGCGTTGTGTTAATGTGCATTTTTCACGACAATTTCTGCGCTGGAGCTGCAGCTTCCGCGCCGGAGGCTAGAGCATTGGGCAAAGACATGGTTCCCAAGAAGATGTTCTTCACAAAGGGGGTGGGTAAACACCGTGAGCGGTTGACATCTTTCGAATTGGCATTGCGCGACGCCGGTATTGCGGCGCAGAACCTGGTGCGCGTGTCTTCCATCTTTCCGCCTAACTGCAAAATGCTGACCCGCAAGGAAGGCGTGACTTATCTGAACCCCGGTGAAGTGGTCTTCGCCGTGGTGGCGGAAAACTCCAGCAAAGAGCCCCATCGGCTTCTGGCGGCTTCGATTGGCGTCGCGATTCCGGCTGACAAGAACACCTATGGATACCTCAGCGAGCATCATTCCTTTGGCGAAACTGAAGATGCGGCCGGCGAATACGCGGAAGAATTAGCCGCCGAGATGCTGGCGACTACTTTGAATGTCGAATTCGATCCTGACCGGTCCTGGGACGAAAAGAAGCAGATTTACCGGCTATCGAATAAGATTGTGCGCACGGCGAATGTCACGCAGTCGGCGGTAGGAGACAAGCGCGGGCTGTGGACGACGGTCATCGCCTCGGCCGTGCTGATATTTGACTGAATGCAGCGCAGATCCTTCCTTAAAGGCGCAGGAGCCGTCATCGTCGTGGCGGTAGGTGGCCTCGCTTGGCGCGCCTGTGATCAGGGCGTCTTCAGCGTGGGTCAAGGACCGGCTTACGAGCCGTGGAAAGATTGGCGCAAAACGGACGATACTCCCCTCGCGCTGGTGCGCGCCGCCATTCTGGCTGCCAGCCCGCATAACACACAGCCCTGGCTCTTCAAAGTGACGAACTCGGGGATTGAGCTGCACATCGACACTCGGCGAAATGTCGGAGCGCTGGACCCGTATCTGCGTGAAGAGCATATTGGCATGGGTTGCGCTCTGGAAAATTTGCTGTTGGCAGCGCCCGCCAACGGCTATGCAGCCACTGTGACGCTGGAACCGGGCAAACTCGAGCCAATCCCTGCCGAGCCCAAGCCGCAGTTGCTGGCGCGCGTAGAACTCGCGAGTGGACAACGCGCGCAGAGTGAGCTCTACAATGCCATCCCGCTTCGGCACACCAATCGTGGCCCGTACGACCCGCACAAGGCGATTTCACCTGATCTTCTACAAGCTCTCACCGGTTTGCCGGGTGATGATATCGATGTCAAAGTGTTCCTGTTTACCGCGGAGGCGGATCGCAGGAAGATCGCTGAGCTTAGTTCCACGGCAAACGATGAAATCTATTCGGACCCAAAGGTTCAGCAAGGCAGCCATCCTTGGGTCCGCACAAAATGGAGTTCGGTGCAGAAGTATCGGGATGGCCTGACGATTGACGCGTTCGGTTTGCCGCCCATCGGCACTGCGATTGCCAAAACCGTTCCGTTGCGGATGCTTAACTGGCTTGGATCACATAGCGAGACTCACGGCTACGTAAACTTGATGCTCAGCGCCCCTGTAGTCGGGTTTATCGCCGTGCGCGATCGCTACGATCGAGAGCAATGTTTGAAAGCGGGGAGAATCTGGCAGCGAACGCATTTATTGGCGACGGCCCGCGGACTCGCCGCACGGCCATGCAACGAGCTTGTAGAAATGGTTGACCACGAGCGAGCGCTGGGCAAACCGGCCATGCGAGTTGCGATGCTCAATGAGATCACCGGCGATCCCACGTGGCAGCCGACGTTCGTTTTTTATGTGGGATATCCCACGCTCAAGGCAAATGCCAGTCCGCGGCGCGGGATCGAGGCTGTGGTGATGTGAGAACAGCAGCCACAGAACAGCGAAATTTCACTTTCTCGCTGCTGCCAACTTCCCCTTGCTCGCCCTGTTCCCCTTTTTATCTAGCCGCTCAAAAACCGCCGCGGCGATCAGAGGCAGGCCGATGGTCGCGTCCACGAACACTTCGCCAAACATTCCGCCTTCTGCCGAAGGGACAAACTTGCCCCATGAAATGGCCTCACTGTACGGGCTTCCTGACAGCCCGCCCCAATACACCGGTTCCGGACAAATCCTCAAGCCATAGTGATACCGCTTCAGAGGAATGTTCTCCCCCAGCCTGCGGTGGCGCAGTTCACAGAATGGCCCGAACTGTTGCGACCAGTTGCGGGGCACTCCGCCACCAATGGTAATAATTCCCAGCTTTTTCTGCCGCAGCAACGTGGCGGCGAAATGCTCTAGATCGAGGAAGGGATCAAAGCGAATCTTGTGTCGTCCTGTCGATTCGCGCAGGCGATTGTTCAATGCTGTATCCAGGCCCAACTCGGAATCCGTGAACGCCGGCACGAACACCGGCACGCCCTGCTCAAACGCCGATTTGAGGATTCCCCGCTGATCACGCGCATTCTTCGCCAAATACTCCCCAATCGCGTGATTCAGCTTGTACGAGCACATCACCTCATTGTGGTCCCAGCCCTCGAGAATCGCCGACATGACTTCTTCCACGTCGTCGAGGTTCTGCTCGGGCTCTAGCGTGTCATAAACTCGGTTGTAGCCCTGCTCGTAAAGTTCTTCATCCGATACTTCAGGGTTATAGCGGAAGTGGGCGCGGCCCGTGGCCTCAACCAGGCCGTGAGCCATGAGGGCGCCGGTCGAGACGACGGCGTTCACGATGCCACGATCGATGAGATCGGTGATAACCAGGCCTTGTTTGGCAACGGTCATTGCCCCTGAGAGGGTCATTACGACGAAGCAATCCTCGTCGCGGGCCATGGCTTCGAGCACGTCTGCCGCTTCGCCCAACTGTCGGCCAGTGAACGCTGTTTTCGCCATCGCGCGGACCAGGTCGTCGATTGATTTGACCTTGCCGAGATCAAGCGGCTCGAGCGGAGTCAACCGGTCTTCAATCGGATTGTGCAGATGACGGTCTCTGCCCTCGCCCGAATTTACCGCGTGCTCGTGTGCCTTGCCATGACGGGCATTGCCATGATTGCCGTTTTTCATGCTGCTACCCTCCAGCTTCGACGAGAAGTCCTCGAACAAATACTCTACAGGAAGCGCATAGCAGCCTGCCACGTTTCGGCAGGTGATGCACAACATGCAACTCCGGACGCAGCCTGACAGCCGAAACCCGAAGCCGTTCGCGAATGCTATATTGATGACCGGAGATCAATACTTGCCTCCTGAGAAATTCCGCGTGGCTCTGGTGCAGATGTCCTGCGGCCCGGAACCAGAACAAAATCTGCAAAAAGCACTTGAACGCGTGGCCGATGCCGCCGGGCGCGGCGCGAAAGTCGTCTGCCTGCCCGAATTATTCCAGACCCAATATTTCTGCCAGCGGGAAGATCCCAGCCTGTTTGATTTGGCTGAACCGATTCCCGGACCCTCCACTGAAAAACTCGCTGCCGCCGCGCGAGAGAACGGAATAGTGCTAATCGCGTCGCTATTTGAGAAGCGGGCGCCGGGCATCTGCCACAATACCGCAGCTGTTTTCGACGCTGATGGCTCGCTGTGCGGGATTTACCGCAAGATGCACATCCCCGACGATCCTCTATATTACGAGAAGTTTTACTTCACACCGGGTGATATGGGATTTCGCGCGCTCGATACAAGCATCGGCCGCCTGGGAACTCTGGTTTGCTGGGACCAATGGTTTCCGGAGGGTGCGAGGTTGACGGCGCTGCAAGGAGCGCAGGTTTTGTTTTACCCAACAGCAATTGGCTGGCATCCCGCCGAGAAAGCCGAGTTCGGCGAAGCCCAGCATGATGCCTGGCGTACGATTCAGCGCGCCCACGCAATTGCCAACGGAGTTTACGTTGCCGTCGTAAATCGCGTTGGGTTTGAAACGGGCAATGTTCGCGGCAAGTCGACTCCGGGACAGGGTCTGGAATTCTGGGGCGGATCCTTCTTCTGCGATCCTTTTGGCAGAGTTCTGGCGGAAGGTTCGCTTGATCGTGAAGAGATTGTGGTCGGCGATGTGGATCTGAAAACTCTCGAGGACATTCGCCGCAACTGGCCTTTCTTGCGTGATCGAAGAATTGACGCCTATGCACCGATTTCCAATCGATTGTTGGACGGGAACTGAAACAAACCCGTGACGAACCACTCCAGCAAGACTTCAAGTAATACTTTAACTGAGGGTGTCACGCCTTTTGCCACTTTTGCGAAAGGTGGGTTCCACGTACGCCGATCCCTTCGCATGCCCGCCGAATGGGAGCCGCACGAAGCGACCTGGCTCGCCTGGCCGCACCACGAAGGCGACTGGCCGGGCAAGTTCGAGCCAATTCCCTGGGTGTATGCGGAAATAATTCGGAATCTCGCGCGCTATGAGCGCGTGGAACTGATTGTCAACGATGCATTGGCAGAACGGCGCGTGAGGAAGTTGTTGCTTCGTGCGAACGCACTCTCCAACAACGTGCGCTTTCATCGCTGGCCGACCGACCGTGTGTGGCTCCGTGATTCGGGGTGCGTTTTTGCCCGGCCGGACAGCCGAGGGCGGCTGTCCCTACGCAAGGATTGGGAAGAGCGCAAGTTTAGCCGTGCCGATAAAGACGGGAAAAGAACGAAGGCTTCAGCCCGTCCGGTAATTGCTCTCATCTTCCGCTTCAATGCGTGGGCCAAGTATTCCAACTATCGGCATGATGAAAAAATCGGCGCCCTCATGGCCAAAGTCGCTGGCGTGCAGCACATTCAACCTCTGCACTGCCAGAGACGGGTCGTTCTTGAAGGCGGCTCCATCGATGTCAACGGACAAGGCACAATCCTCACCACCGAAGAGTGCCTGCTGAGCAAAATCCAGCAGCGCAACCCCGGCATGAAGCGCAAAGACTACGAAAAGCTCTTCACCGACTATCTCGGGGCGCCGAATGTGATCTGGCTCGGTAAAGGCGTTGCAGGCGATGATACTCATGGTCACGTCGATGACCTGGCCCGGTTCGTGAATCCCAACACAGTAATCACGATGGTTGAGCGCAATCCCAAAGACGCCAATCGCGCTCCGCTGAGTGAAAATCTCCGCCGCTTGAAAAACGCCCACGACCAAGACGGCAAGCAGCTGAATGTTGTCGAAATCCCTATGCCAGCGCCTGTGATTTTCGAAAAACGACGCTTGCCTGCGAGCTACGCAAACTTTTACATCGCGAATGGAATCGTGCTGGTCCCTGTGTTCGACGACGCGAACGATCGCATTGCTTTGGATACTCTGGGCGCGCTCTTCCCTTCCCGCGAAATCATACCCATCTACTCCGGCGATCTGGTTTGGGGCCTCGGCACCATGCACTGCATGACGCAACAGCAACCTGCGGCGAACTGATTAATCTTTCCCCGTCGAGAAATGAATAGCCGGCTAATATCGAAGATTCCTTTACTGGGGCGCAATCCCGAGCGAGATCTACTTCTTATACTGCGTAGGCTGCGGGCCTTTTTCCAATGTCTCGCGGTCCCAGATCCAGCCTTCGCGGCTGTAGCTGGCGAGCTCGAAATCCTGCGTTAGCTCGAGAGCATCGACGGGGCAGGCATCTTCGCATAATCCGCAAAACATGCAGCGGCTCAGGTCGTAAGTAAAATTGGTGAGTTCTTTGCGGCGGGTTTGCTCGTTGCGCGCGCTGGAGACAACAATGAGATGTTCGGGGCAGGCCAGAGCGCACAAGTCGCAGGCGATGCACATGGTTTCGTCGGTATCAGGGTTGACGTTAAGCCGCGGCGCTCCGCGGTAGCGCTCGGCCACCTGCGGCCGCTGTAGAGGATATTGCTCGGTATAAATTTCCTTCGGATCCTGATAACGGAAAGTGACCTTCAATCCCTGCAGAAGATCGACCAGGAAGATTTTGCGCAGCAGGTTCGGCATCCCCATGACTAGTGAGGATATCATCTGGCACTGTCGGCTGCCAGCTTGTCGAGACTGTCTCATACGTTTGCTATTCCCGTACGTCTAAGGCTGGGAGAGCAGATTCCAGACTGAAACGGGAACTTTTGCGGTCCCGCACACGTACTTATCGAACAAGAGGACGTCATGCGAGCCTATCTCGCCAAGCTGCCGCCGAGAGCATTTATGATGCTGACGATCACGGTGCTAGCGATCGCGTATCCGCTGGCCACAATCGTATTGCCAGCCATCGTGCGCGCCCTGCTACCTGAGGCGGTACGGTCAGTCCTCCACATGCTTTGAGGGCGCGCTATAAGTGGTACTCTGCTGCGTAGTTTCTCTTTCCCTGTGTCCGAGAAAAACAACCAAGTCAGTGCCGACGAGCTTTGGATGGAGGAAGCTCTCCGTGCCGCCCAGGAGGCCCTACGCGCCGGCGAGGTCCCAGTAGGCGCCGTGGTAGTTTGTGAGGGGAGAATCGTGGGGCGCGGATGGAATCGCAATATCACTGACTCCGATCCAACTGCTCATGCTGAAATGGTTGCTCTGCGTGAGGCGGGAGCAACCATTGGTAACCATCGCCTGGGCGAGTGCGGTCTGTTTGTTACAATTGAACCGTGTGCCATGTGTTCTGGGGCAATGGTGCATGCGCGGATCAGGCGCCTCGTATATGGCGCGGATGATCCGAAAGCGGGCGCCGTGCAATCGGTTATGCGGGTGCTGAATCATCCCAGTCTGAACCATCGCGTGGAAGTCAGCGGCGGAGTGCTAGCGGGCCGCTGTGCTGAGTTATTGCAAACGTTCTTTAAAGACCGTCGGTAGTCGTTAGTCGTTGGCGGGGTGTTGGTCGTCGCGCTGGAGCCGAGCGAAGGAGTGTTATTTCGAGTCGGAGCGAAGCGAGCGCGAGGAACCTGCTTTTACTGGCAACTGGCTACTGGCAACTCCCTTTTCGGAGAGGTGCGTGAGCGGTTGAAACGATCCGCCTCGAAAGCGGACATACCTTAACGGGTATCGAGGGTTCGAATCCCTCCCTCTCCGCCATTACTTTTGTTATCTAGTACTTGCAAGCTGGTGATACCTGCACCGATCACGCCATTTCCGAATAACGGACCACTCCGAACCTGAGCCGCGCAGCGCCTGACGCGCCAGAAGTCGGCTTCGGGGACTCGAAGCCCGTTTATGGCCAACTTCTGGATTGCCGACGATCCATCTACGCCCAATCCAGGACGAGGTCCGACGCACTAATTTTTCGCAAAAAGCGGACCGGCGTCGCGTGATGGCGGATCTGACACGCTACGGATATACGATATTAACGCCTGGATATCAGATTTGCTGATCGTGTTTCCCCAGGCCGGCATCAGCGCAGATTTATTCAGCGCCGGTCCGCCGTGGCTGATAACGGCGGCAAGGTCAGTATCGCTGATCTTGTTGTAGGTATCGCCCTCAGTAAATGCGTGCGGCTTGATCTCCAGATTGTCATAATTTGAGACCCGTTCCGCCGTTGACTCCGGGTTGTGGCAGCGTTGGCAATACTGGTCCGCGAGGGTTCGCCCAAGGGTCTGTTGGTATCCGAGCGCAATCTCTTCGACCTTGAGTTCGATTTTCTTGTGCGATTTGTCGAAAGTTGTTGCAACGATCTGATAGCGCCCGGCTTCGCCTCCGACAGAAACATTGGTCGTGACCTGTCCGCTAGAATCGGATAAGCCGTTTGGTGGATCGAATGTGACTCCCGCTGCGCCTGCGAATTGCACCAGCGCTCCTGAGACCCCGTTCCCTTGCTCATCATTCACCTGAACGACCAAAGGCTGAGGTAAGAGCGTGCCTGCCTGAGCGGTCTGTTTTCCGCCGCTGGACTCGACTATCGCCGCGCCTAAAGCCGTCGGCTTCGGCAGCAATGCCGAATCGCGCTTGTGCGAGCACGATGTGCACAGTGAAGCTGTGAATACCGTAAAAAAGATGAAGAGGGAGCGTGTCATTTCTTTGCCACCTCTTTCTTTGTACTGCCTTTCTGCGACATCAGAAACGCGGTAATCGCCTGGGCGTCTTCATCGCTCATCGCCCGGTTCGGCTCTATTGTGCCGGGACGCAGCGACTGGGGATTCTTCAGCCACTGATACATCCAGGCTGCGGTCAATCGCGAACCCACTTGCGTCAGAGTCGGGCCAACGTAACCTTTGTCGTTCTTGCTGTCGAGAATGTGGCAACCCTGGCAGGAATATTTGCCGTAGAAAAGCTGCCTGCCAAGCTCGATTTCTCCAGCCGAGTAACCGCTCAACGGTATCGAGTCGCGGTCGATTACAGGATTCTGATAAACCGTGATCATGTAGTCGGTGAGTTCGCTGGTTTCCTCGTCGGTCAGATTGAAACGCGGCATGCGCCGGATCAATGCTGGGCGCAACGTGCCTGGATTCTTTAAGAAACTCACCAGCCACGCGCGCTGGACCGAGCTGCCTTCCCACGTCAGGTCGGGCGCCATGTCGCCGCCGTGTCCATTGATGCGATGGCAACTGAAACAAGCGAGGTCGCTCATCAACTTTCCCGCCTTTCCGGCGGGCTGGTAGTTGGACTCCGGAACCGCCGGCACTGTCAGTGACGGCGGCAGGGTTGTCGAGCGATCGTTCAGCGACAGTAGCGCAGTCGTGAGGGCGTCGACCTGTCCCGGTGTAAATGTATACTGCGGCATCTTCAGCCCGGGTGAAAACGCGCGCGGCTGTTTGATTTTGCCCGAGATGTAATCGGGCAGCGTGTGAGGCATGCCGGGGAGAAATAAAAGCTGCGTAATCGGCTTGCTGCCGATGCGGCTGAGCTCGGGCGCGAAATTTTCCGGCTTCTTGATACCTGCAATCTCATGGCAGGACGCGCACCCGTAATCAGAAACCAGTCGTTTGCCATGTGCAATCTGCTCGGGCGTTGCAGCTTCCAAATGAACATTGGCGAGCAGATCGGAATCCGTTTTGGCCTGCAAGAATGCGGAGAGCGTCGCGACCTGCGCATCATTGAACCGATAGTGCGGCATGGCCGTGCCTGGATCGTACGTCCGTGGGTTCCGCAGCCAGGCACTCAGCCATTCCGGTTTGACCTTGTTCCCGACGCGCGTCAGCTCAGGACCGACATTTCCTCCCACCAGATTTCCCGCAGCATTCTGCACGGCGTGGCATGAAGCGCAGAAGGATTCTCCATACAGGCTTGTGCCCGCGGCTGGATCAGATGAGGGTTTGGCTGGCAGTGCGATCGAGTCTCCTGCCACCGGTGTGCTGTTGGCGATCAAGAATGCCGACATGTCGCGAGCATCGTCGTCGCTCAGCTTGAAATTCGGCATGGTTGCCGTAGCGGCATAGGCTTGGGGATCTTTCAACCATGCATAAATCCACTCGCGCGTGGTCTTATCGGCGATATGCGACAGCGATGGGGGATCATCAGTTGCTTTCATCGTGGTGCCGTCGGCCAGCTTCACCGTGTGGCAGTTGACGCAGCCATATCGGGCGAGCAGACGGCGTCCTTCGTTGAGCACAGGCGTTCCCGGGAGCGCCCCGCGATGGCATTCACCACAGGAAGACTCGATGTACCTGGCGGGCAGAATCGGCTGCTCCCAGGCCAGGGTGCTGTTGTGCGCCTCGGCAACCGTCGTTGCTGCGCCCTGGCCGCGGTGACAGATGACGCATCCAAACTCGTCCAGCTTGTGCGGGATGACAGGATGCTTGCGGAACGGCTGGGTCGCAACATCTGTGAGGCTGGCTTCGTTCAGCCCGACATGGCAACTTGTGCAGCGATCGACGACGCCGAGATCGGGCAACCATATCTGCTGAATGCCGCCCTGGAAATGCCGTTGCAGCGTATTGGCCTCGCTGCGGTTGCGGATCATCTTCAAGTAGCCGTGCTGGTAATGGCGCCACTCGCTGAAGTGATTCTTTGCCGGAGCAATAGCCAGCGAGCACAGAAAAACCACGCTCACCACGCCAAAAGCGCGCACGCTGTTGCCAAACAGTGATTGCCAGAGCGTGCTGAGTTTTGCGTTCATGAACGCCGGATTCCATCGAGTTTCGCTTTACGCATGTTCATTAACTCTGCCATGGCCAAATCCACGACCAGCCCGGTCCACGGAAAAATGTGCCTACCGCTGTGAGTACCACTAATTCAAATAAAAACCACGTCATCACCCAATACGACAGCGGTCTGGCCGCCAGATATCGCCGAAACCCCGAAGGTGATTGAGCAGAACTCTGTGCCGCCAAAATCATGAGCGCCACAATAATCAAGGTCGGAACCAGCGCCACGATCACATGAAACCAGACCAGAAAAATCGAAAGGAGGACCGCGACGATGTAGAAAATGCGCAAACGCCCCTCACGATCTTTCGAAAACAAACCCTCCGCCTCGATGTTGACCTTGAAGTACGGGATCACAATGAGCGCCATCACTACCAATCCGGGCACGAGCACGCCCGCAACCACCGGCGGAAAATAGTGCAGCATTTCCTGCAATCCGAGGAAGTACCAAGGCGCTTTCGCAGGATTCGGCGTGTGAGAAGGATCGGCCAGCCCTTCGAGCGGAGCATTGAAGATCAGTGCGATCCACACCAGCAAGACCGCGAGCACCTCAATGACAACCGTGGCGCGAAACAGAACTTCCGGAAAGGTCTGGATCTGATCTTCGGTCTCGGCCTTTACCTGCGCCGAAGTGCGCCGCGTGATAAAGACGATCCGCCGCGGCGCTTTTTTCGCATTCGAGTCGACGCCAGCGATGAAGTCTTTCGAGTCCGCCATAGCTATTGCGCCTCCTTCGACGGGTTCGGGGTGCCCCACGCCTGCCCTGAGCCTGGCCGAAGGGTCTCGCCGCTGTTGCGTGATGTGGGTTTCTCGCCAGCCTGCGCAGGCACTATCGACGGCTCGCTTGAGTGCGCGTATAAACCACCATCTTTCCGAATCCGCCAGAAATGAACACCGACGAACAATAGCGCAGTCAGCGGGAGAATCATGCAATGCAGCACGTAAAAGCGCAGCAGCGCGTTGGCATTTACGGCGTTGCCGCCGAGCAGCAGAAAGTGAATCTTATTTCCGATCAATGGCACGGCAGAGGCAATGTTTGATCCCACTGTAATTGCCCAGAAGGCCAGTTGGTCCCAGGGAAGCAGATAACCGGTGTAGCTCAGAAGCAGAGTGACAAGAAGAAGTACTACGCCGATGACCCAGTTGAACTCGCGGGGCGTGCGATATGCGCCGCGATAAAACACCTTGAACATGTGAGCAAAAACCAGGAACACCATGGCATGCGCCGACCAGCGATGCAGGTTTCGCAGAAACAATCCCGAAGAAACGACGAACTGTAAATCTTTCGTATCGGCATACGCCTGCGGCACCGACGGATGGTAATAAAACATCAGCGGAATGCCGGTCGCGACCAGGATGAGAAATGTGCCCAGCGTCAAAGTGCCCAGATACCAGGTCGCGCTGAAAGTCAACATTCGCGTGCGGACCTTGGTCGACAAAAGGTGCAGGAAGACGTTTTGCTGAATCGTCAGCGCCCGGTGCAGCGTGCTCGAACCCGTGCCGCTGCGGAAGATTGAGCGCCACACTCGAGTTTCGCGCACCTCGTCAAAAAATTGGTCCACAGTTTTTGCCATGTTCAGACTCTCACGAATGAATCCCGCGCCAGCGGGGGCACGTCGGTTGAACGATCGACCAGAAGATCTCCGTCATCATTGAGCCAGATGCGCTTCCAAGGAAGTGGCTTGGGCGCAGGGCCTTCGATCTTGTCACCTGGTTTGTGATCGTCTTCGGCGTGAACAAAGAATTTACTGCCATGGCATGGGCACGCAATGATGCCCAAGTCCGGTTTCCACGCCGTCAGGCAGCCCAGATGGGTGCAGACCGCGCTCAGCGAAAAATATCCTTCCTGCGAATGGATGATGTAAATGCCGTTGTTCACGTCGAGCGTGACCGAGTCCAGAGGATAGCGATCAGGCTTACCCGCATTGACCACTGGGGACGGCTCAAAGAGCACGTTAGGCTCGAGATATTGATACGAGAACACTGCTGTGCCAATGGCAGCGATGCTTAACGATCCCAGGCCGAGCTTCACAAAAAACTGGCGGCGGTTCAGATCGTTTACTGCTGAGCTCGTATTTTGTTTTTCCTCTGCCATGAATACCTCTTTACAGCGCCCGCCTGTGCGAGGCCATCCATGCCTCGCCCGCGGGGGCGAAGCACCTCCGCGCCAGGCGCCGAAGCCTGCCCTGAGCGAAGCCGAGGGGAGGGCGGCACAACTTACTTCTGCAATCCCGCTCCAATCGCCGCCACGGGAATCAATCCTGTCGGCTCGGCGGGAAGCAGGTTATATGCCTCCATCGTGATCGTGCCCACTGGACAACGCATCGCGCACAGGCCGCAGCGAATACAACGTGTTTCATCCTTCAGCATCGCCGCGCCGGTGATTACTCCCAATTCGTCCGCTGCAACTTCATCGAGCTCAACCCCGAAACATTCCTGATTGTCGCGAATGTACTGCAACGTGTCCGGCTCGAAGTCAATGCGGTCGAGCGAAACCAGTTCCAGGCAGTTCTCTGGGCAAACATCCACACAGCCACCGCACAAGATGCACATGCTGCCGTCTTCCGGCGTGGCTTCAAAAATCGTGTTCACCCAGCAGTGCAGGCAGCGTTGCGCCTCGGCTATTGCGCCGGCTGCGTCGTAACCGATCTCAACTTCTGTCACACCCGTACGCCGCTCAAGAGGAAGCATAGGAACTGGCTGGCGATCGATATCGACATAACCCAGCGGCATCGCATGCCGCTTCAGCAATTCGACTTCGATGATCGGCTCTGGATGTTTTCCACCGCGCAGATATTCATCGATGCCGATGGCGGCGCGCTTGCCGTCGCCAACGCTGTCAATGATGAGGCGCGGACCGAAAACGCAGTCGCCGCCGGCAAACATTCCTGGCGCGGAAGTCATCAGAGTTTGGGGATTTACGGCGATCAGCCCGCGCGGCGAGAGTTCCACCTTGTCTTCCGGCTTGAAAAAGTCGAGACGCGGCGCCTGTCCGATCGCCATGATGATGGTGTCGCACTCGATCTGGCTCTCGCTGTTTTCATAGAACGCAGGATTAAAACGGCGATTTTCGTCGAAGACCCACTTCGTCTTCAGGACCTCCAGTCCCGTAACTTTCCCATCCTTGCCGAGAATCCTCTTCGGCCCAAAGCCAGGATGAATAATGATGCCTTCTTCCTCGGCCTCTTCGATCTCCTCCAGCGCGGCCGGCATTTCGTTGCGCCGTTCCAGACAAACCAGATCAACTTCGCGAGCGCCCATGCGCAGAGCGGAAAGAGAAATGTCGACCATTTCTTTGGTCGCAACTGCCGATACGTTCTCCGCAGACGGCTCAGCATCCTCAACGCCACCCGCATGCTGCCGAACAACTTCACGCGCGGCCGAGCGCGCCACATCCATGGCCACATTCCCCCCACCAATCACGATCACTTTCTTGCCGATTGTGAACTTGTATCCCAGATTCACATTGAGCAGAAAATCGATGCCTTTGTGGACGCCATCGAGATCAACTCCCGGAATGCTGAGATCGCGGCTGCGATGTGCGCCGACCGCGATGAGCACAGCGTCAAATCCCTGGTTGCGCAAATCGGAAATCGTGAAATCGCGTCCTGCCGCGTGGTTTAGTCTGAGCGTGATGTCGCCAGTCTCGAGAATCTCGCGCACCTGCGCTTCCACCACGTCGCGCGGCAAACGGTACTCCGGAATCCCCAGATAAAGCATTCCGCCGGCGACCGGTGCAGCCTCAAAGATCGTCACCGCATAGCCCATCAGAGCGAGATCGTGCGCCGTCGAAAGACCGACGGGCCCGGCACCCACAATGGCCACCTTAAAAGGCAACCTTTTCTGGCCTCGTCCTTCATTGACGTTGATCGGGTGTTTCGACTCGGGCCCGTACTGCTCAGTCAGAAAACGCTTCAGCGCGCGAATGGAGATCGGTTTGTCGATCTCGCCACGGCGGCATGCCGTTTCGCAAGGATGCGCGCACACTCTCCCGCAGATGCTGGCCAGGGGATTGGGATCGCGCGCCAGACGGTACGCCTCTTCGAATCGCCCTTCAGCAATGAGTCCGACATAACGCCCTGCGTTGGTATGAGCAGGGCAGGCCATCATGCAGGGAAAGTTCGAACTCAGCCAATCCGCGTCAACCTTTTTGTTCTTGAATCGCTTCAGCATTATGGGAGTTCTTAAATCGGCTGTCACTCGCACTCAACAGCATTTTCTGCGATCTCAAAACCGTTGGGGGCGGAAATTTCATTTGTCGGGATTAAGTCTCTTTCGTTCTTATGCCCAGTTCTCAACCCTCAAACGAAACGGCAGATGGACGGGTGAAGCCGACCAGCCGTTCAATGACCCACGGTGATTAGTTTGGTGAGAGTAAAATCGGCCGTGGTTTCGCCGGAAGAAGTCACGGATTTGGATTGGCTCTTCGCACCTTCGTTCCATGCCGTTACGGTGTAGCTTCCGTCGGGGACATTCTCGATCTTGTATTCCCCGGACTTATCGGTGGTTGCGAAGTACGGAGTCGGCGAAACAACAACGTACGCCGACATCTCCGGGTGCACATAACACATCAACGGAATGACACCGGGATTATCGAACTTGAAACTGCGCATTTCTCCCTTCGGCCAAGTGCCCATGTTGTGCGACAGCTTCTTGTTGCCGCCGACCGAACTCCACGCGACATTATGCGCGACGGTGTCACTGTTGTGGAACTCGATGGTAGTCCCTTGTTGCACCACCAGAATGTGCGGTTGAAACAGGAGAGCCTTCTGATCCATGGTGGCATGGCCGCTAGGCGCTGGAAAAGTCTTCCCGGAAATGGCCTCAATGTAGACTACCGATTCGCCGGAAACACCTGACACTTTGCCTTTAATCGTGCCAGCATTCGCGGCTATGGTCATGACTAATGCCATAAATAGTGCGGCTCGTGCACCTTTCATCGAGTTTCCTCCTCGTCCCGTGTGAATGTGTCCAGCTCGGAGCGCATTTTTCATCACGGCTCTGCGCGATACGTGAACCGGACCGGCTCTGTCGATCGGCCAAGCCGTGTTCCAAGTGATCTAAATAATATGCGAATTCCGGTCGCCTCTGCTCCATAAAATTGAGGAATTTCTTATCGCAAGCCGGGAAGATAGTACTCACACGAACAAACATTCCGCTGTATGAGAAATCACGCTTGAATGTGATAGTGATCACAAGGGTATGTCTATCGCGGGACCTTGCGTCTCAATCCGGATAGCGGCGGTGCATATGGAGAAACGATTGCCATCATATTGTTTAGGCTGATCGTTCCTTGGCACCCAAACATCGCACTTTGCCAGTTGGCCAAGGCGAATCGATCGGCACTGAATTTCGTCGTGAGCCGCTGGGACACGCTCGATATGCTCATCAATTTGGGCGCTGATTGTGGCATTGCGGGTCGGAATGTGAATCAGTTCTTCGCCGCGCTCCAGAGTTTTCAGTACGCCGAGGATGTCGCCATAGTCCTGCGCGAACCTTCGTACCGCATCCTCATTGATCATCGAGAAGCCTTGAGGCCGATAGTGGGCCTGATACCCGAATAATGGATTAACGATCGCGCGCATGGATTTGAATGGCAGGACTTACCTACTCGCGGCATTTGCCGGAATTGTGCAACCGGGCAACAGCCCATACATGGGCGGAGCCGCGACTTCCTGGGCCGTTGCTTCGCCTGACGGCCGCCAGTTGGCTATTTGTGTTTGGAACATTGGCGCCAATATGTGGATGATGGAAAACTTTTAGTCCATTTCAGAGCGGTCCAGCGAAGCTAATCCTCAAGCTTCTTATTTTGTTGTAGACGAGAAGTTTGTTTCATGCTTTCTGAACAAAGAAACCGATAAGAGAGCGGAGCCGAGCATGGCTACTGATACCGACTGATACCATTTCGACAGAATTGCAGGCAATAAGAGAAACTATAGAAACTGTATCGGAAGTTGGGAATGCGATTGAAAGCCGCATAAACACTAGGTATTATCGCTATCGTGTAGGGATCACAACTGGATAGCGAAAGCGGAGGTAATCGAATCCCTCCCTCTCCGCCAGTCCTTTAATTTCTGCTATTTACAGTACGTGACTACCACTGACTACCAAATTTCAATCATTTTGCTGCCAGCGCAGTAACAAAGTACTGGAGGCAAGATGGCAGTCACACTCTATCGTCAGGTCGGCAAAGGCAAAGCGCGGCGAGCGGAGTCGCGGGGCCTATGGCAGGCAGGTGCTGGATAAACGCTCAATCGAAACGGTGATCGTTCTTGCCCTAACACACTTTGGTCAGCTTTTTGCACTTTGCGCTCCATTTCGGGAGCCTCACATGCACGTGTTTTCGATTGACGCCGATGCCGATGCTGCGACATAAATTGATCGCAGGATTGATGCGGCCTAGTGAGCGCCGGAACATAAACCATGCCCGAGAGCACAACCGCCGAACCCTACATTGAGTTCAAAGATGTCTCCAAGGCCTTCGGGGACAATGTTGTGCTTGATCAGGTCAGCTTCGACGTTCTGCGCGCCGAAACTGTTTGCATTCTGGGCCGCAGTGGCGTTGGCAAATCCGTCTCTCTGGAATTGATCATGGGTTTTCTCAAATCAGACTCAGGCCACATTATCGTCGCCGGAGAAGACATCACCGGCTACACCGAGGAGCGACTAGATGAGCTCCATAAGAAGGTCACCATGGTCTTTCAGGACGGGGCGCTCTTCGATTCGCTCACCGTTGGGGAGAACGTGGCGTTCCCTTTGCGTGAAAACCAGAATTTGACTGAAGATCAGATCGACCAGATCGTCGACGGCCTTTTGGTGATGGTTGGAGTACGGGAAATGCGCGATCTTTTCCCTTCCGATCTCTCTACGGGAATGAAACGATCTGTAGCGATTGCCCGCGCGCTGGCGGCGCGCCCGGAATGCATATTGTACGACGAACCCACAACCATGGTGGATCCCTTGATGGCGCACCTGCTTGGGGATCTCATCAAGCGCCTAAAGATTCAGCTGAAGCTGACCAGCATTGTGGTAACCCACGACATGCAACTCGCTCAGAAGCTGGCGGACCGGGTCATCTTTCTAAATGAATCGAAAGTTATTTTCTTTGGCACTTACGATGAGATGAAAAAGTCTCCGCATCCGGTCATTCAGGAATTCCTCGAACTGGACGAGCCACCTTTGATGCTCCTCACCTCAATCCGAGCGCCAGTTTGAAAATTCCGCTGCTGACTCCCGTAATGCCCATGCCATGCGGGAGCATCTTCTTTTTTGTAGGTATGCCGCGAATCTTAAAGTTCTTTCGATTCGGTCCTAAGGTGAATTCCGGAGCTACGAACTTCCGCAAGGCGCTGTACCGTGCGAAAGATACACGCATGAGTCCTGCGCTGAACCTCAGTCCCGCAGTGGCGCAGCTTTTGCCGGCAGTCTGCTTTGCACTTTCTGGATGCAGACAATTCGGACATGTGGAATGACCTCTAATACAAAGGGTCGTTAAGTTTAGGTCGGCAGCGGACGGGCGGGTGCCGGAATACTCGCCGGATGGTTGAGCGAGCTGGTTCTCGCCTATGCCATTACGGTCTGTACGCTTGTGAATTCGCCGAAGGTCTTCCCTTCTTCCACCAACCGTGTTAGCAACGGGGCCGGTTCCCAGAGTTCGCCGAACTCACGGTGAAACTCGCAAATGCGTTCATAAACTTTTTTCAGCCCGACGGTATCGGCATACCACATCGGCCCGCCGCGGTAGGCTGGAAATCCGTAGCCGTTCACATAAATGATGTCGATGTCTCCTGCACGAAGAGCAATGCCCTCTTCGATGATGCGCGCACCCTCGTTCACCAAAGCGTAGATACAGCGCTCGACAATTTCTTCGGAGGAGATGTGGCGCTGCGGAATGCCGGCTTCGATCGCCCACTTTCGAACCAGTTCGTTCGCTTCTGGATCGGGAATAGCACGCCGGTTTTCGTCGTACTTGTACCAACCGGCGCCGGTCTTCTGACCGTAACGCCCGAGTTCGCACAGGCGATCGCCCACGACCGGCTGGCGCACACCAGGCTTTTCCAGATGACGGTACTCTTTGCGAATGCGCCACCCCACGTCAAGACCGGCGAGGTCACCCGTGGCCAGTGGCCCCAGCGCCATGCCGAAATCAGAGAGAGCTTGATCGACCGCCTGGGGAGTGGCTCCCTCTTCAACCAGGAAGACGGCTTCGCGGACGTAGTGATGGAACATGCGGTTACCGACAAACCCGCGGCAATTGCCGACGAGAACACCGATCTTGCCGAGCTTTTTCGAGAGCTGCATGCAGGTCGCGATCACCTCTTTGCTGGTCCATTTGCCGCGCACGATTTCGAGCAGACGCATGACGTTTGCGGGGCTGAAGAAGTGAGTTCCTATCACGGCTTCCGGCCGCGAGGTGGCGGAAGCAATCTCATCGATGTTAAGCGTCGATGTATTGCTCGCCAGAATCGCCCCCTTTTGGCATACGCGATCTAATTGCGCGAACACTTCTTTCTTGAGCGCCATCCCTTCGAAGACGGCTTCGATGACCATGTCTACTTTGCCAAAGTCGTCATAGGTGAGCGTGGGTTGAATCAGTTTTAGACGTTCGTCGACGAACTGCTGGGTGACGCGGCCGCGCTTGACAGAACTGTGATAGTTCTTCCGAATCGTGTCCAAACCACGATCCAGCGCGGGCTGGTCAGCATCTTTGAGCAACACGGCAATACCAGCATTCGCGAATACCATGGCGATACCGCCGCCCATAGTTCCAGCACCGACGACGGCCGCAGAGTTGATGGGAATGATCGGCGTGTCTTTTGGTACGTCGGGAATCTTCGCGACTTCGCGCTCGCCGAAAAACAGGTGGATGAGAGCTTTGGATTGGTCGGAGAACAGGCACTCTCGGAACAGTTTTTTCTCTACTTCGCATCCTTCGTCAAAAGGCAGCCGGGTTGCGGCTTCCACGGCATCGATGGCTGCGAAGGGAGCCATCATGCCGCGCTGTTTCGCGCAAGCCTTTTCGCGAGCTGCCGCGAACAGAGGCTCATTGTGTTCGGGAGTGCCTAGCTTTTCATTCCGCTCACGGGTTTTCGGAGGTGTTTTACCCGAGACTTCCCGCGCGAATCGAACGCCTTCTGCCAGCAGATCGCCTTCAATCAGGCGATCGACGAGGCCGAATTTCAGCGCCTCCTGAGCGTTGATCAGATTGCCTTCCGCACACATCTCGACCGCTTTTGCGATACCCACAAGGCGCGGCAGCCGCTGCGTGCCGCCGGCTCCAGGAATAATACCCAGCTTCACCTCCGTCTGGCCGAGCTGGGTATTCGAATGCGCCACGCGATAATGGCCAGCCATCGCCAGTTCCAGACCGCCTCCGAATGCGTTGCCGTGGATGGCAACGACAACCGGCTTCTTCAGGTCTTCTATCTGCCGCAGAAGTGGAAGCAATCCTTCACGTCGCTGCGTTTTGCCCGAAGTGATTTTGCTGAGTTCTTTAATATCTGCGCCGGCAATGAACGTACGGCCCGCGCCGATCAGCACTGCCGCGTTTAGGGAGTCATCGCTGCCCACGCGCTCGATGGCTTTCGCGATGTTTTGCGCGACGGTGGGACTCAAAACGTTCACCGGCGGGTTATTAATGGTGATAATTGCGATCTCGTTGTCTCGGGTAAGTTGGACTAAGTCATCCATGGCGGTGAATTCCCTCTGATCGAATTTCCATCTCACGCTCCTATCATTTACGCGTCACAGACTCGGAGTCAGTCCGCGACGGGCTCCGATATTGTCGGCGCAACTGTTTCTTGAGGACTTTTCCGGTTGCGGTCTTGGGCAAGCTTTCAACGAACTCGATTGAGCGCGGACACTTGTAGTGAGCGATGCGAGAACGGCAAAATTCGAGCAATTCGGTCTCTGTGACGCTTGACCCAGGTTTGCCAACAACCAATGCCTTCGGCACCTCTCCCCATTTGTCATCTGCAACGGGAATGACGGCAGCTTCGTAAACGGCGGGATGCGCAAGAATCGCGCTCTCGACTTCGAGCGATGAGATGTTCTCACCGCCGCTGACAATAATGTCTTTCAGGCGATCGACGATAAGGATGTTTCCGTCGTCATCGATCGTGGCCATGTCTCCGGTATGGAACCAGCCGCCGCGCATCACGTGCTCGGTCTCTGCAGGATGCTGCCAATATCCCTGCATGACGCCGTCGCTGCGGGCAACGATTTCGCCCATAGTTTTTCCGTCGCGCGGAACATCGTCGCCGTTGGCATCGACCACGCGAAGCTCCACGCACGGGATGGCATAACCTGTCATGGCCTGAGTCGCATAGCGCCGCTCGCCTTCGAGGTATGCTTCCGGTTTCATTCTGGCCGTGGAGAGTACGGGTGCAGTTTCGGTCAGGCCGTATCCGGCAAAACACTCGCAGCTAAAGGCCTGTTCCATTTGCCGCACCAGAGTCGGTGACGATGCTGCACCTCCGATCGAAATCCACTGCACGCTGCTGACGTCATGATTTTGGCGGTCGGGCGAATTCACCAGAGCCGTCGCCATAATTGGCACGAGGCTCAGAGAATCGACGCGTTCGCGCTCAATCAGCTTGAAGACTTCCGAACAAACAAAGCGAAGAAGCATGACGTGTTTGCCGCCGACCAGCGTGATGGAATGAGCGGTACCCCATCCATTGGCGTGGAACAGCGGAATGGTGTGCAAGTGCACAGCATTGCCCTTGGTTCGGAAGTTGATGCACACAGAGAGAGCATGGAGATAGACGTTTCTGTGGGTGAGCATCACTCCCTTGGGATTCGCGCTGGTGCCGCTGGTGTAGAACAATTTCGCGAGAGAGTTTTCATCAAACTCCATGATGTCGGGCCGATATGGAGTCGCAGCAGACAGCATATCTTCATAGTTCCTGGGTGAAAGCCACTGCGCTTGCGCTGGAGAGTCGAGCACAACAAAGTTCTGAATCGAGGGAATGCTTTGTCGGAATGAATCGACCAGCGGAAGGAACTCTTGTTGCAGAAACAGCACTTTTGCCCCGGCATCGTTCAGAATGTGCGCCAGTTCATTTGGGGCGAGACGAATATTCAGTGGCAGCAGGACCGCGCCGGCTTCCGGCACTCCGTAATAGGCTTCAAGAAGACGATGGCAATTCAGGCTGAGGAATGCAACGCGGTCTCCAGGATTTATTCCTGCATCGCGCAGCGCTCCTGCGAGACGGCTGGCGCGTTCGGCAAACTGCGCGTAGGTAAACCGCTGATTTCCGCAGACGACCGCGGTTTTGCCGGGGAATTGCTGCTCGGCATAGCGCAGAAACCGGATCGGTGTGAGCGGAATGTTCATGGTTTTTCGTCACCAGGCCGATTGGCCGCCATCGACGACGAGAACATGCCCTGTGACGTAGTTCGAAGCGTCGGAAGCGAGAAAGACCGCCGCACCTTTCAGGTCATGTTCATTCCCAAAACGCCGCAACGGAATATGCGAGAGAAAGAGCTCCTTATAACGTTCCAGAACCCGATTTGACATGTGTGTGGGAAACCAGCCCGGCGCGATCGCATTGACTTGAATGTTGTGCACTGCCCATTTGCAGGCCAGATCTTTTGTGAAGCTGATGACCCCGCCTTTGCTGGCGTGATATCCAATGGCAGGAAGTTCAGGCGGGGCGCCGCCCAATCCAGCGACAGATGCGATGTTGATGATTTTCCCTCGGCCTTGCCGCATCATGACCTTGCCGGCAGCTTGTGCGCACAGAAAAGTTCCCGTGAGATTGGTTTCGATGACTTTGTTCCAATCTTCCAGCCGCATCTCCTCCACCGGAGCGCCCCAGGAGATGCCTGCATTATTGATGAGGATGTCAATTCTTCCGAATTGAGAGAAAGTCGCATCGACCACTTCTTGAACGCTGGTCTGATCCTTAACATCACACGCAAGCGATATGGCTTTGACACCGAGTTGCTGCAATTCCCTGGCGGCCTGATGCGCCCGCTCCGCTTTGCGCGCGCATAGAACCAGGTTAGCGCCCATCTCGGCGAGACCTTCAGCCATTTGGCGGCCAAGACCGATGGAGCCTCCGGTAACGATTGCGACGCGCCCGGTAAGATCGAGAAGCTGTTTCACATTCACGGCGGAATCCTGCGGGGCGTCGGAGTCTTTTAACATGAGGCGGGCGGCGCGGCTGGAAGCCGCGCCCTTTCAAAACCATTTTTGAGACAACCTCTAGAAGCTGAGCCGTACGCCAAGCTGAATCTCACGCATCGGAAGCGCCGAGGTGAAAGCCAGGGGCGTGCTCGGCGTGGCTACGCCTCCGCTCGCAAGTGCCGTGCCCGGACGAATTCCACTCACGTTGAAGGTGGTGAAGCCCGGCGTCAAACCAAACAGAGGGCCTACTTCGTTGTTCACGCTGGCAAAATTGGTTCGGTTTGGGATGTTAAATCCCTCCGCGGTGAATTGCAGGCTGGCTTTTTCGCCCAATTTGTGCAACCACGTCAGCCGCGCGTCGAAATCGACGTAGTTGGGACCTAAACCAGTGTCGCGCGGTGCGCCAATGGGGCGTTCGTTCGTCGTGTGATTGTCGCCATTCACTTCCCCTCCAGCCAGCAAATTGAAAGGATGTCCGCTGTGGTAACTGACAATCGGAGAGAACTGGAAGCCGGACAGCACTTTCTGTTTCCAGGGGCTCTCGAAAACTCCGGCGACGACAAACTTATTGCGCTCATCGAACTCGGAAACACTGCGATCCAGGTTGATGTTCGTCGGATCCTGCGGCCCGTAGTCGCTGTTGAAGTCGGTCGAAGTATCGATTGCTTTGCTGTATGTGTAATTACCGAACAAGGTGAAGTGATCACTGAAGCGTTTCTTCACTTCCAGAATGCCGCCTTCGTAGACCGCATAGGCCTCAGAGCTGTATTGGTTATTCTGCACAACCAGCGGATTTACAAAACATTGGATGCTTGGGTTATCGCAGGGCAGGCCGCCGGGCTCGGTGCCTTCAAGCGGATCGGCCCCAGCCGCGGTCGTATTCCAATTACGATAGGAAACGGTTTGTCCATTCGCGAGGGTCAGCGTGGTGAAAGGCGCTGGCAAAAGATTCGTGTCGATCGCTACAGGCAATCTCTGGGTGTGGACATAGACTCCACTCACTGAGACCGAGAGTCCGGGACTGATCTCGCGCTCGACTCCAAACGAGGCTTGCTGCGCGATCGGGGTCCGATAACCTGGCTGATTCACGAAGACCACTTGACCCGGGCCGACCGGACCGCTGTTAGTCACGTTGATGCCCAACGGAGCGATCGCGGCAGGCGTGATGCAGGCGGCGTTTCCCGGAGCCGGTGTTGTGCACTGGATCAAACCTTGAGCAAAAAGAGTCGAGAAGACCGTGTCCGCGCCTGCAATCCCTAGAGCCGGAATGCCAAGGAGGGGATCGACATAAATGGAAATCGGGCGATTGCAAGGGCTGGAACCGTTTCCGGGAATGATGGGCGTTCCGAATTGAGAGAAACCGCAAATTGCGGTCAGGTTCGCGACCTGGCCGGCGCTGGTTGAATTTTCTACCGCTGTCTTATTTGCGTTCACGACACCCAGACTCCAATCGACCTGGGGAATCTGAAAGTCGACCGGCCCATAGAAAATTCCGTACCCTCCGCGGACCACCGTTTTATGGTCCTTGAACGGATCCCACGCGAACGACACGCGGGGTGCAAAATCTTTCTTATAGGTGGTGAGAGGGAGGTATTGCGAGTCCAGTTCATAACGCAAACCATAATTCAGCGTGAAGCTGGGGGTGATCTTCCACGAGTCTTGCCCGTAAATTGCTGTGAGAGGCCGCGTGTAGTAGGGGGTGGTTGGATTTCCGAATCCCTGCTCGTAGAACTCGGGAAGTCCGAACGATGACGACTGCAAAGAAGTAATAGTGGAAAGCAAGGGAGTCAGCAAATCACCCGGAAGTGCGCCGAAGACAAAGCGGCCGGGAAAATAGGTGTGTGATTCGGTATGGTTGCCGCGAAGTGTCTCGTCGCCGCCGACTTCAATGGTGTGATGGCCGCGAATGATGGTGAGATTGTCGGCGAATTCGTACCGGCGCAGGATGGTGTAGCTTGGCAGGAAGATGTTCGTCCCCAGGTTGTTAATGTAGCCGGGAATTTGCAATCCCACTTCGCCCGGTTCGTTGGGAACCACCCTGAAGCTGTTGTAATCCCACTGTACACGGGCTTCGTTCTGCGTGGCAGCGCTGAACTGGTGGTACCAGGAGGCCTGCAGATTGTTGTCGTAATTGTGAATCGAGCTGCCGGCCGAATAAGCGGTCAACGATTGGACGTCAGGAGATTCCTCCAAATCATGCCCGTATCGATAGGTAAGTGAAAATTCGTTATTTGCATCGAAGCGATGGTCCAGGCGTCCCGAGGCGAGATATTCGTGCGTGTCATAGGCAAACACCCCGCCACTGGTCTCAAATTCGTTCACCAGGAAAGCATTGACCGGGTTGGTTGCCGGGTTGATGGTCAAGGTGCCGTTCAGGATCGCCGCGCATTCTGCGGCAGGCACGTTTGTCGTCGGGTTTGGAAGGGGCAATCCCAGTTGGTGGGCGACTGCAGCGCCAACCGGACCGCTCAGGCAAGGAACCGGACTCAGCCCCGTCAAAGTCCCAAGCACCGCATTCTGGGCTAGCGTAGGACGGAAGACATCCGTGTTGGTCAAAATTGGAACGGCGTTTTGCGCGTTCTGCCGCAGACCTTCGAAAGCGGCAAAAAGAAACGTTTTGTCCTTGTGAATGGGAAACCCGATCGTTCCCCCGAATTGCTGGCGGCTCAAAGTGTCCTTAATCGGCGAGCCTACAGAATCAGGGTTGGCAGGATTGAATGTCGCACCGACCGGCAACGCCTGACTGTAAGCAAAGGGATTGCGAGCATCCATTGCGTCATTGCGGAAGAACCCGTACAGGCCGCCATGAACATTATTGGTGCCGGACTTGGTCACAATGTTGATAGAACCGCCTGTCGCCGCTCCAAGATCAGCGGCGTAGTTGCTGCGATTGATTTGAAATTCCTGCACAGCATCCTGACTGACCGTGAGGCGCACGCCTCCGGCGTCGTCTCCGGTTTCACCACCGTCCACCGTAATGCTGTTTCCTCGACCATTGCTGCCATAGAAGGAAAGACCGCTCTGCGGCGTCTGCTTTACTCTGTAGTCCTGATCACCTGCAAGGCGCGTCGAGTCTGAAACGCCCGGCGCCAGCAAGGTGAAGGTCAGGTAATCGCGGCGATCAATCGGCAAATCAGCGATGTATTGTTGGCTAATTGTGTCGGCTTGGCTCCCGCGTTCGGTTTCCACGGCAGGCGCTTCGGACATGACCTCGACTACGGCCGAGACCTGCGACGGCTTCATGCGGAAGTCAGAGAGGACCGTCTGCCCGACGGCCACCGTAACGCCTTTGCGAAGTTCGGTCGCAAAACCCGTAAGCCCTGCGCTCACGTCATACGTTGACGGAGACAACCCGGTGACCCGGTATTGACCGGCAGCATCGGTCATCACGTCGCGCTTGAGGCCGGTGCTGGTGTCGACCACGCTGATGGTGACCCGCGGCATGACGGCGCCTGAGGAATCAGCAACAGTTCCGGTGATGGTCCCCGAGGAGCCAACGCCTTGCGCCAGGGCAAAGCCGACTGTAAGTAGCAGGGATATAAGCAGACGTGGTAGTGGCTTCATTCCGATTTCTCCTTGATAAATACTGCGCATGAGTGCGTCCCGGATCGTTTCGAATATCCCGTTGGCGACCGCCCACGGACCGACTCATGCTGGGATCATCCCGGTCTGACCGAGGCCATCGGGATGCTGGTTCTGCTCGGCCAAGGACTTCGCATTCGGGCAACCTCATCGATGAGTCCATGATTTCTTTACCAAAGGCCGATGAATCAGTTCAGCTGCAGAGGGTTTGCCGAGTTCGCAAACACGGCAAGTTCGAATTCCGATAGCAAATATCACATAAGAGTTACTAACGTCAAGGAAAAGAACGAAAAATGGGTTCTGTTTTAAATAACAGTGTTTAAGACAGCAGCAAAAATGACGCCGGAGACTTTAAGGAAAGGACGTGTTTTATTGGGGGGTCAAGACAATACGACCGCTGGCTTTGCCGCAACGCAACCCATCCAGTACCTGATTGACTTCAGAGAGCGGTCGCGCCTCGACTTTGCAATGGACTTTTCCGGCAGCAGCCAGGGCCAGCACTTCCCGCAGATCCTGCCGTGTTCCGACGGCAGACGCCTCGATTTTGACTTCGCCAGCCGCCATCAGAATCGGTGGAAAACAAATATTCTCGGCAGGCAATCCCACCACGAGAAGAGTGCCGGCCGGCCGCAGGCAATAGAAAGCCATGTCATAGGCTGCCTTGGCGCCAGAGCTGACGAGGCAGACATGAACTCGACCCCTGCGGCGCAACTCCTTCACAACATCCGTTGTGGCGGCATTGAGCACGCCGCTGGCTCCAAGGGCTCTGGCGAGTTCCAGCTTCGCGTCAGAAATGTCAATGGCTGTTACTTCCGCTCCGAAAATCTTTCCGAGTTGTACTGCAAGGTGTCCCAGGCCGCCGATTCCGAAAACCGCCAGGTGTCGTCCGTCTAAAGGCCCTGCTTTCTTAAGCGCTCGATAAACGGTGAGTCCAGCGCAAAAGAGCGGAGCCGCATTGATCGAAAAAAGACCATGCGGAATTTTCACCACGTGAGAAGCGGGCGCCTGGACAAACTCCGCATAGCCGCCATCGACAGTCACGCCTGTGATCTTCTGACTGGGACACAAATTCTCGTTTCCTGCAACGCAGCACTCACATTCTCCGCAGCTCCAATGAATCCATGGCAGCCCGACATGATCTCCAACCCGAAGATTGTGCACGTCGCCGCCGATCTCGGCTATATGGCCGGCAATCTCATGTCCGAGAATCAGAGGCTGCTTGACGATCGAAACCAGCTGTTTCCAATCGCCGTCCGCCACGTGGACGTCCGAGTGGCATGCCCCGCATGCCTCCACTTGAATCAAAACTTCGTCGGACCCAGGAATCGGTCGATCGACATCCTCGATCGACAGTGGTTGCTTGAATTGGCGCAGCACGGCGGCCTTCATGAATTTGAGCCTCGGAAATAGGTGGAAAGATCGAGAACGCTTTATTCTCTGTGATCGGCTGCGTTTACCGTTTGACACCACGCAAGAAAAACTCAACCGCGCTATCCACCCGTTCGGTGAGTTTGTGCGGCCCGGTGAGGTCGACTGTCCACTGTCGAACAACCGTGTGGTAGAGGGCTTCCATGAATTCGGCTAGATGAACGACGGGGAATGCGTTTGTGATCTCACCCCGTTTCTGCCCTTGCGCCAAGATCTCCCGTAGCAGTTCTGCCACAATACACTCGGCACTACGCACCTCCGGAGAGCGCACGGCATCCATAGCGCCCGATAAAACCACCGCCTGCCACAGGGGGCGGTCGTTTTCGGCCTCGCACGCCAACGAGTGATAAAGCCGTCGCAGGCGATCCGCAGTGCTTGCTTTGGCGGAGAGTTCGGATTTCAGGCGTTCCGCGATGCATTCAAAGCCCCGCTGGCCCACATCGCGCAGAACCGCGTCCTTGCTAGGAAAGTATCGGAAAAATGTGGGCTGGCTAATTTCGAGGATCTTCACAATATCATCAACACGGGTCTTCTGGTATCCTTGTTTGCGGAACAACCGAATCGCGGTCTCAATGATCTGTTGACGCAACCGCGCTTTCTTACGTTCGCGGAGCCCCGGCACTTCCTGGACCGGCGCATCTCGCCTCATCGGGTCCGTGTGATGCCGGGTCCTACCAGCCGAAGCAACCTGAGCGTGGGGCATGGCTTTCTCCTGTTTCTGAGCTCGGCACAACGTTCAATGCTCAACAACACAGAAAACGATACTAACAACGTAGCGGACATCGCGTCTGCCGAATCCAGCAGGCATTAAGTTAGTTTCTTCGTTGACCAACCTGTTGACGTTAGCTACTAATATCTGATATAGACTAACACAATTTCTGAGAATATCCGTGGGAGCTGGAACGTGGTGTTGCGAAAGACGTGACGCACGCTCTGCGATACCCCGATATTCCAGCCAAGGGAAGAAGATTATGCCCCCTGTCGCAACAACTCCGCTTCAAGCACACGGTGGCGCGTTCCTGATCGAGGATCGTGCACCTGACGACGTTTTCACCGCCGAAGATCTGAGTGACGAGCACCGCGCCATTGCGCGAACCATCGACCAATTCTGGGCGAATGAAGTGGAACCGAACCTCGAGGCGATTCGCCAGCAAAAACCGGGTCTGGCTTTGAGCATATTGCGCAAATCGGCAGAACTTGGGCTCACCGCTATAGCAATTCCCGAGAAGTTCGGTGGCATGGAAATGGATCTGGCTTCTGTGATGATCGCGAGCGAGCACCTCGCCCGTGATGGATCGTATGGGTCCTGGCATTCCGCCCACACGGGTATTGGCAGTTTGCCCGTTCTTTTCTTTGGCACAGAAGAACAGAAAGAACGATATCTTCCCCGGCTCGCCAACGCTGAGTTACTAGCCGCGTACGCGCTAACTGAGCCTTGGGCGGGCTCCGACGCTCTCGCGATTCGTACACGGGCAGATCTCAGTGCGGACGGCAAACATTATGTTCTCAACGGACAGAAGATGTGGATTACGAACGGGGGCGCAGCCGACTTGTTCACCGTCTTCGCGAAAGTTGGAGGGGAGAAATTCACCGCATTCCTCGTGGAGCGCAGTTTTGGCGGGGTCAGCAGCGGCGCCGAAGAGCACAAGATGGGAATGAAGGGCAGCTCGACAACGGCGGTCTACTTCGACAATGTCAATGTTCCAGTTGAGAACGTTTTGGGCGAGATCGGGCGCGGTCACGTAATCGCGTTCAATATCCTCAATATTGGGCGGTTGAAACTTGGCGCTGGTGCTCTAGGCGGAGCCAAGGACGTCCTTGCCATCTGCCTAAAGTACGCCCAACAGCGCAAAGCGTTCGGTTCAACGATCGCGCAGTTTGGTGCGATTCAGCACAAGCTGGCCGAGATGGCAATTCGAATCTACGCGGTGGAATCCATGGTCTGGCGCGTAGTTGGACTCATCGAGGGCCAGCTGCAGCTCTCCGCATCTGAGCCCGCGGCTCAGGCGACGCAGGAACTGAAGGCTGTCGAAGAATTCGCCGCGGAATGCTCCATGGTCAAAGTGTATGCGTCAGAAATGCTGGATTATGTTGTCGACGAGGGAGTACAGATCCACGGTGGCTATGGCTACCATCAAGACTATGCAGTGGAGCGGGCCTATCGCGACGGGAGAATCAATCGTATCTTCGAGGGCACGAATGAGATTAATCGATTGTTGATTACCGGTATGCTGCTGAAACGTGCCGCCCGCGGTCAACTGGCGCTTGTGCCCGCTGTCCAGGTTGTATTAAACGGGACTGCCAGCGACAAAAACAACTCGATAGATAACGATGAAGAATTGCGTCTTGTGAGGAACGCGAAGAAGATCGCGCTAATGACCATTGGAATTGCGTATCAGAGGTACCGGGAAGCATTGGAAAAACAGCAGGAGATCTTGATAAACATTTCCGACATCATCATGGAGGTCTTCGCGATGGAGTCGGCCCTGCTTCGATCACGCAAGCTGGCAGCATCGGGTAAGGGAACAAATGCAGCGGACATGGCCAGGGTTTTACTTCGCGAAGCCATGGACCGAACGGAAATCTCTTCTCGACAGGTGCTCGGCGCCTGCTCCCAGGGTAAAACCTTGCAGGAAAATATGGCCGTTCTGCGCCAGCTTGCGAACTATGATCCGCCGGATACTGTCCAGCTAAGGCAGAACATTGCCGCTCGACTTTTGGCTGCCGGCGCGTATGCAGTTTGAGTTTGAATGTGCCGTGCTCGACATACTTTAGCGTCCGCCTGAGTCAGATTAAACCCAATGACTCTTGCATGACCTCCTATTCCTCTTTCCATCGCCCTCCGATCCGTTTACACTCGGCTGCCAATCTGTTCGGAAATTGAACTTACGTGCAGAAGGTCTCGATGCTGAAGCTTGAGGAGTAAGATTGGTGCATGATCCGAGCGTGCTCGCAGCGAAACAGTTGGTACAATGCTCACAGTTTTCCTGAGTATAGGTGACCGTTGTTTATGAACCCCTCTGAGCCCGTGATCATGACCGTCTCCGGTTTCGACCCATTAGGAGGAGCCGGTGTTATCGCAGATCTGAAAACGTTTGGAGCTAACGGTTGCTATGGCGCCGCTGCCATCACAGCCATCGACGTGCAAGAGCGCGCGAACACATTGAACGAGGTCCACCCAATTGACGTGCACATTTTGCGAGCCTGTATGAAGTCGATCCTCACGGAGAGCAGGGTCAAAGCCATAAAGATAGGTATGCTCGCGACCCGCGCAAACGCCGAGGCCGTACTCGAGGTGCTGGAGACACATTCATTACTGCCCGTTGTGCTCGATCCTCTTGTGCGAGCTAGCGGGGGCGTAGATCTGAGGGATAGTAGCTGCGTTGAATTTGTGCGTGATCAGTTATTGCCCCGGGCCACCGTGATTACGCCTAATCTACCGGAAGCTGCCGCCCTCACCGGGCTCAAGGTCGATGACGTAGAGGATATGAAGCTGGCAGCCCGCAAACTAATCGACATGGGGGCTCGTGCCGTCGTGGTGACAGGAGGACATCTGGAAAGACCGGTTGACGTGTTCGCAGACTCGCCCTCGACCTTACGGATCCTTGCCGGGGACCGCATCAAGCCGGAGAATATCTACGGTGCTGCGTGCACGTTTTCTTCGGCGTTAGCTGCCAGCTTGGCGCTTGGACGCCCACTGGAGGAAGCCGTAATCTTAGCGAAAACCTACGTTACTGAGGCCATCAAAAGGGCTTACCCTGTGGGTGACGGCCGAGTACCACTCAATCAGTTCTATCGCCTCCAGGAATTGATAGAGGCTTCGCCCGCTGGCGCCAAGCCAGTCCACTGAGCGTCATGCAGCAGAGGACCTTGCCTCAAAACCGGATGTTTGTGTCGATCGCAACCGGCGCGATTTGTGGTTTCGATTACCACCGACCGCGCCAGGTTACTTGCCGAGAATTTTCTCAATCTGCTGCGTGTGATTGATATCGTGCCCCGCGAACATACGCACAATGTGCTCGATCGATTCCTGCCCGCGCTCGGAGTGTATTCCGTAGTGTTTCCACTGCTCCGGCGTCAGCGACTTCAGAAGGGCGAGATTGGCCTCACGCAGCGTGCGAAAAAGTTCCAGCGACTTGCGGGCGTCGCGCTTTTCATAGTGTCCGCTTGTAACCCAGGCATCCTGGTTGAACGCCATCACTGGCGTACCCGGTGAGCCTAGAATCAGCCGCATGCGAAAGCTGCCGGCAATTTCAGCGTCGGCCATGTGCGCCAGAACCTCGTTGACCGACCATGTATCCGGCGCAGGGCGCTTCTTCATTTTCGAGGCTGGCACGCCTTTGATCAGCCTCTCGATCTTTTTCGCGGTAGAAGCCTGTACGGTCAGCGGCGTTTTCCCTTCCATGTAGCCGACGATGCGCTGCGTATATTGCTGTGGAGTTTCTTTCATTTTCAATCTCCGCCATAGCTGACTAATGCTGTTGCACGATTCTACGCTCTTCTCTTACGGAATGACGTCCGAGACGTCCCTGCCTAGTCATATTTTTGCGTACCGCGGTGCGGAATCGATAAAATGGGTTCCTTTATTTTTCGACACAAGACGAAATTATCTTTTGTTCAGCGTTCAAAAGCCATGAAGAAAAGGGGGCCTCAATGGTGCCGAATCGCCGTCTAGTCGTGACTGTTGTTCCGATTGTTTTTTCATTCGTCCTGGTCTGCTCTCTTCTTTCTCCGGCGCAGACCACCATTTCCACAGGCAGTATTCAGGGAGTGGTCACCGATCCCTCCGGTGCGGTGGTGGGCAATACCAAGATTTCTATCAGCAATAAATCCACTGGACGAGTCATTACGGTGCGAAGCACTTCCGCTGGCGCGTACACTTCGGGTGCGTTAACCCCGGGAAGTTACATCCTCCGTATCGAGGCCTCGGGATTCAAAACCACAGAGGTCCCGGTAACCGTGGAGGTCGGCGTCACCACTCCGGGAAACGTGAAGCTTCAGCTCGGACAAGCCACACAGGTCGTGGTGGTACAGGAAACCGCGGTCGAGGTGAACACCCAGCAGGCGACCGTGCAAGGCGTACTAACGACCGAACAGATTGAGAATCTGCCGATCAACGGCCGCAACTTCCTCGATCTTGCCCAACTCGAGCCCGGCGTACAGATCCAGGACGGCGGCAATTTCGACCCGACCAAGAACGGATTCTCTTCCATCTCATTCGGCGGACGCTACGGCCGCACCGCCCGCATCGAAGTTGACGGACTTGACATCAGCGACGAAACTGTAGGCACCACCACACAGAATGTTCCTGCCAGCGACATTCAAGAATTTCAGACCCAGCAATCCTCGCTGGACCTTTCGACTGAACTCACCTCTTCGGGTTCGGTGAACGTGACGACCAAATCGGGGACCAACAAATTTCACGGCGAGGGCTACTACGCCTTCCGGGATCAGACCATGGATGCCAACCTGCCCGCCGCCAGCGACAATTATTTCCAGCGCAATCAGTTTGGCGGCAACTTTGGCGGGCCCATTATCAAAGACAAAGTGTTCTTCTTTCTCGACGCCGAGCGTACCAAACAGGACTTGATCAATCCGGTGCTGCCCAGCGGTCCGTTCGCGGCATTGACCGGCAGCTACGACTCGCCTTTCCGTGAAGCAGAAACTGTGGGGCGTCTCGACTGGCAAATCAGCAACAACTACAAGCTCTTTTACCGTTTCACTTGGGACCAGAACAAAGACGTTCTCGCCTTCATTCCCGATTCGTACCAGCCCTTCGCCAACGTGGACCACACACCCAACCACGCGATTGGTCTGGATTTCAATACCGGCAGCTTCACGCACAGCATCCGCTTTGGCTACATGAAATTCCGCAACGGAATTGTTGACGCGACAATCGGAACCGGCATCTTCGATCCGCTGCCAAGCATCGAGTTGGCGATTGGTACCGATCCCGACTGTCTGACCGCGGGCGCAGACTATTTCTGCTCCGGACCGAGTTTTCTTGCGCCGCAGCAAACCTACCAATCGAATCACCAAATAAAGTACGACGGCAGTAAAGCCATCAAGTCGCACATTCTCCGTTACGGCGGCGGACTTAATCACATTTTCGGAGGAGGCTTCGCCAGCTTCTTGGCGCTTGCGCCCGCGGTCAATGCGGGGATATCGGACTGCACTTCTACTCCAATTCCGGAAGTTCCCGGCACTAACATGACGGGTGCGCCTAATGGCTGCCTCGGATTGGGTTCGGGAAACACCCTAGGGGCGCTCTCGCCGCTCAATTATCCAGCCAATACTGTCGCCTTGGGGAACGGACAGGGCTATGCTTCCGAAATTCCTGGTTTTGGTTTTCCTGCGGGCGCCAGCGGTCCAGACAACCGGCTGTCGTTTTACTTCGGGGACGCCTGGAAATTCAAACCAAACCTTACCATCTCGCTCGGCTTGCGCTATGTGCGCGATACCGGCCGAACTGACAGCGATTTGGGGGCCATTGCGCCATTGGCACAATTCGATAATCAGTTCTATTCAAACCTCCAAGCACCCGTGCATCAACCCAATCGCAATTTCGCGCCGCAATTGGGAGTTGCCTGGGATCCAAAAAGCAATGGCAAAACCGTAATCCGCGGCGGTATCGGACTTTTCTACGAGAATTCTATCTGGAACAATATCGAGTTTGACCGCCCGGCGCGCCTGACGTCGGGACTGTTTCTGGCAGACACCACAGTTTGTTCAGCAGGAAACCCGGTGACATTGACCTTGCCTACCGGACCAACAGTTACACCGAATTTTTGTGGCGAGCCGATCGGCCAGGCCGCTCCTTACATCGCGGCCTTGCAAGCGCAATATCAGGCGGCCACAGTGGCTGCCGGCCCTGCCAGTAATCCATCGTTCATTGGGAACGCGCTGACAGATGGACTTAATTCCACTGGTACTGATCTGTTGGCGCCCAACTACATCAGTCCGCGCTCGCTGCAAATGAATATAGGCATCCAGCATGAAATACGGCCGGGCATGGTTTTCACAGCGGACTACCTACGCAACATCGAAACTCACACGCTGATCGCTATCGATACCAACCACGTTGGCGATGCGCGCTTTCTCAATGTGGCGGCTGCGCAGAACGCGATAGCCGTGACAACGGCCGCCTTTGGCTGCGCGGGTGGCTATTCGGCCGCAGCCATTAACTGTGCGATAGCCAATGGCGCGACCATGCCGAGTTTTGCGTCTCCACAATTTGCTGCCGACGGCACTCCGCTCAGTGGTGGGCTTGATTCCGGATATTCCGCGCTTGGTGGATTCCCCGCGGCTTTTACCTGTGGCGGAGCTAACAACACTTGCCTGACGCCCGCCACTGGGGCAGCCTTTCCCGGCATAAATCCCAACATTGGCACTAATCAGATGCTCTTCCCCATCGGATTCGCAAAGAACAACGCCCTGCAACTTTCTCTGAAACAGCGGGTTGATCATCCCTTTCGCGGCGTTTCCAATCTCGACATGCAGGTTTCCTATCAGTTGCAGCGGTACATCGCGGCCGCTCAGGACAACGACTTCATCAACATCGCCACCGACATGAATAACCCCCAGCACTATATAGGACCCAATGGACTCGACCGAAAAAATCAGATTTCGTTCGGCGGCACCATGGATTTACCTATGCACTTCCGGCTAGGCTTAATCGGCCATTTCTACAGCCCGCTTCCCGTAAGCCTGACCCTCAATCCCACTGGACAGCCTGGCGGAATTTTCGTCACCGATATCACTGGCGACGGCACGGGCGATGGCAGCTACGCTTCCAACGGTGGCTATGGAGATGTGCTTCCCGGCACCAACATCGGGTCATTTGGCCACGGCGTTAACGCAAAGAATATCAATACCTATATCAACAACTACAACAATCTCGACGCGGGGCAGCCGACTCCCGCCGGGCAAGCGCTGGTTAACGTTGGCTTATTCACGTTGGCGCAGCTACAGACACCGGGATTCCTCGGAGTTCAACAGCCCCAAGCACTCGCCCCCGCCAACGAAGCCGGTATGGGGTGGCTGCGCGCCTTCGATACGAGCTTGAACTGGATTTATAGATTCAGAGAGAGCATCACGATACAGCCGGGAGTTTCATTTTTTAACCTGTTCAATTTCTCAAATTTCGACGGCCCGGCGAATCCCTTAAGCGGAGTACTCAGCGGTGCGGTCGGGTCGATCAACGGCACTCCCGGCGAGCAGCCGGCCAGCAACCGTCTGGGACTTGGCTCCGGCGTTTTCGCGCTGGGCTCGCCGCGCGTGGTTGAGTTCTCGATGAAGGTGAACTTCTGAGACAGAATGTAACTTTCCTTGGAAACCCGATCTAGCTGGGCGTCCCACTTCTCGCAAAAGCAGCGAGAAAGTGGGCCGCCCTCCGTCTGGGGTGCCCTTCCTCGCCCGAATCTTGCGGCCTGAGCTACTCTTTCTGTCCTGCCTTGAAAACCGTCCATGGGCCCGCCTTCATATCGCGCAGCACGGGTTTCTGCCAGGCGAACTCGGGATGCTGGTCGAGAAAATCTGCGGCGATGAAATCTGCACCGCACGGGTGGCCCGCCCGCGCCACAAAACTCATGTTCGCGGCCATCTTGCTGTCCGCAGCCTTACCCTGCACAGCGCCTTCATCGCTGTAGGGATCTCTTCCCCACTGCGGCACTCCCCGTGGCGACGCGTCTACGTGGCCACACAGCGAGCGCTCGTTCGGCTGTTCTTTCTTTTCGTAGCTATCGTGGTGATCGGACAGAAATGCCTGGGCAAACTCCATGTCAATCGTGCCCTTCGCGTGCTGCACCATCTCTTCCGCGCGCACGTGCCGGGCGTTCATCGATGAAGACATGTCGTTCGGATCAAAGCCATCGGTTTCTTCTTTGATCAGCTTGGGATCGCGCGCGAAATTTGAACTCACGTAATAGCCGTCGTTGGTTCGCCACAGCGGGGTATTTTTCAATCCTAGTTCTAGGTAAGCAATTTCTCCCGTCTTGCGGTCGCCGATGAGCCAGTCATTCGCGTATCCGCCGTTGTTCCCTTCTTTAATGATGCGAACGTAATCATCAATGCTCTGGGAGTACTGGAGCGCCTTGCGCGCGCGCACGAACTCAGGCTTGCCGTTCGGGTCCCAGCCCTCGAATTGAGTGATCGTCGTCTCGGTGATCATCATGCCCGCCGAGTTGACCCCGAAATCATCGTCACTCGTGATCACGCCGGGAAATCCATCCATCAGGATCCGCTGGCCGTGTTGCGGAACAATATCGAAGATGACAACCCACCGCTCGCCATCGAGATAGCCGGTCCAATTATTGTGGGCGATGACAATCTGATGATCCTTTGTGTAGCTGCCGGTAGCGATGAAAGCGCTGCAGTGTCCCGGCGCTTTCAGTTTCGGCGCGCGCGCCTGCTTCTCGCGCTTGTTCAGCCAAGGAACGTAATAATCCGGAACTTCTTCGAAAGCATTTAGAGCAACGATGTCATAGAGGTCGAGATCAACCCCGTGCGCCTTCACTCCATCGGCAATTCCCTGTAATTCCAGCTGATATTCCGCATCAATGTGCGGCCACAACATTTCGCGGGCGGTCTTGCGAAAGAAGTCCCAATCCCGCTGAGTGTCGTGCGCGGCCATCAGCTTTGTGACTTCCATGGCGTCCGCAATTTCGGGCGCGAGCAAGTAACCATGCTGGAAACCGATTTCCGAAGGCGAACCCTCGAGGTGAACGTAGGTCCAGCCGGCTTTCTCAAAGCGGTAGCTTTTCTCCAGTCGTGGATCTGACAGCTTAGATGTGGCATCGGTGGCGACGCCGAAGGAGGGAGCGAAAATCATTATGGCAACTGCAACCGCGGTGGTCGCGAAGTAGCACGAGAATGAAGCAATGCGGCGCTGAGACATGGCATCTCCTAAGCAGAAGCGAATGCTATTGTAGTCGAATCCAGCCGAAATCAGCCGCCTTCAAATATTGGTGCGCGGTTCGCTGTGGCGCTGCAAATACCAGCAGGGCACGTATCCGAAGTGCGGAAACAGTGCATGAACGCAGGTCTGATTTTCGGGAGGGTTGAAGATGAATTCTGTCTTGCCGTTTTTCTGGGCCACTGCGTCATAGCTGTAGACCATAACTTGCCCATAGGGTTGCCGATTGGCCGCTACTCGATAACGGAACACCGCGTAGTCAATCACATAGGCAAGGAGCGTGATCGCGAGCACGGACAAAACTGTGATTGCCAGCAATCGCTTGAGGAACGCTTTAATCTGCGGCTTTAGCCTGAAGGTCACGGAATTTGTATTCACGCCGAGGAAGCGCCGGTCCTCGGTTTCCCTATGCTCGGACTTTCATTCAAGCACTGTTGCAAGTTCCTTTGGCGTATCCACCAACACATCGGGTGGGCAGCTTTCCATGCTATGAGGGGCAAAACCGTAACTCACACCGATGGTCCAGAGTCCAGCATTGCGGCCAGTCTCGACATCGACGTGCGAGTCGCCAACGATCGCGGTTTGCTCCGGAGTGACGCCATTTTCTTCCAGCAGCTTGCAAGCGCCCTCGGGATCAGGTTTCTTGGTTGCGAAACTGTTGCCACCATAAACCTGACCGAAGAATGGCCCGAGTCCGAGCGCATCCACAATGGCGCGCGAGGGAACCACCGGCTTGTTGGTGAGCACGGCCATTTTCCTGCGAAAACCGTTTCGATTGGCGTCCTCTCGCGGCTGCTGAATTGAAGCCAGCACCTCGCGAATGCCGTCGTACGGCTTCGTGTGGTCGAGTTTGTGCTCGCGGTAGTAAGAGAGAAAAAATTGTAATCCCTGTTGCACTAAAGCAGTATCCACCGCTTCGGCCCCGAGCGCCCGCTGAATCAGAATGGGTGCGCCATCTCCCACATAGCTGGCGATCACATCATCGGGCAATTCGGGGCGGCCGATGTGGCGCAGCGCGGCATTGACCGAGTGCACCAGATCGAGGCGCGAATCGATCAGCGTGCCGTCCAGATCGAAGATCACCAGCCGGATCTGACGGGGATCAAAGGGGCGGCGCGTGTGGATCATGCTGTTATCAGGATAAATGATGGAGAAACCATCACCAATGCTAGCCGGCAGCCATTGGCGCTAACCATAAGTTGCATGTTGCCCAATTCGTCGTTCCGAAATTCTCCTTTCCGATTTACAATGCAACCTGCCGGGTGAGCGCCGCACCGTAGTCATTGCGCGCGGGATTTATACTGACTCAAGGAACCGGATGGCCACAACAAAAACCGACCCCAAGCTTTCGCTGCGCAACGAGCAGACCAAGCGGCCCCAAAGCTATGAGGGACTCACCTCCGAGCAGTTAATCGAACTCTACCGCATCATGTATACCTCCCGGCGCATTGACGACCGGGAGATTCTGCTTAAACGTCAGCAGAAGATTTTTTTCCAGATGTCGGGCGCAGGGCATGAGGCCATTGGCGCAGCCGCCGGCATGATGCTTAAGCCTAGCTACGACTGGTTCTATCCTTATTATCGTGATCGCGCGCTGTGCCTGGGTCTTGGCGCCAAGCCGCTGGAGATGTTTCTGCAGGCCGTTGGCGCGGCGGACGACCCCAGCTCCGGCGGACGTCAGATGCCCTCGCATTGGGGATACAAGCGGTTGAACATCGTGACCCAGTCTTCGCCGACTGGATCGCAGATTCTGCAAGCCGTAGGCTGTGCCGAAGCGGGGCGTTACTTCACGCAACATCCCAAAGCGGCCGAGATTCCTCCTGAAACCAGTGCCCCCGATTACCGCCGATTCAAAGACATAAATTTCCACGGCGATGAAGTCGTTTACGTCTCCCTCGGCGACGGCACCACTAGCGAGGGCGAATTCTGGGAGGCCATGAACGCCGCCGCGCTCAACAAACTGCCCGTGATTTTTGTGGTGCAGGATAACGGCTACGCCATCTCTGTTCCGATCGAGGCGCAAACCGCCGGCGGCAGTATTTCTCGCCTGGTCTCCGGTTTTCCAAATTTTCATTTCGAAGAGGTCGATGGTACGGATCCAGTGGCAAGTTGCGCGGCATTCTGCCGAGCAGCCCAGTACTGCCGCGAGGGACACGGTCCCGCATTTGTCCACGCGCACGTGATTCGTCCTTACTCGCATTCCCTTTCGGATGACGAGCGCCTTTACCGCCCGGAATCCGAGCGCGAGCGCGATGCCACGCACGATCCGGTTTCACGCACGCAAATGTTTCTGCTGCGCGAAGGAATCCTCGACGCCAACGGCATCAACGATCTCGAGAAGAAAGTCGAAGAGGATTTGCAGACTTCTGTCGATGCCGCGCTCGAAGCAATGCCCCCCGCGCCCGAAAGCGTTCTCAATTTCGTTTATTCGCCTGATCTCGATCCCACATCGGCCGCCTTCGAGACGCCTCCCTTAGCAGATTCGCCGGAAGGCAAAAAACCGGCGGCGAAAACCATGGCCGACTTGATTAATGCCACGCTGCGCGATGAAATGAAGCGCGACGAACGCATCGTGATTTTCGGCGAAGACGTCGCTGACTGCAGCCGCGAAGAATATTTGAAGCAGAAGCTGGTGAAGGGCAAAGGCGGAGTCTTCAAACTCACCTTTGGCCTGCAATGCGAATTCGGGCCGGACCGCGTTTTCAATTCGCCGCTCGCTGAAGCCGCCATCGTGGGCCGTGCCACGGGCATGGCTACGCGCGGCCTGAAACCGGTGGTCGAGATTCAGTTTTTCGACTACATCTGGCCGGCGATGATGCAGATTCGCGACGAGCTGGCGGTCATCCGCTGGCGTTCGAACAATGCTTTCTCTTGCCCGCTGGTGATTCGCGTTGCGATTGGGGGCTATCTTACCGGCGGCGCAATCTATCACTCACAGTGCGGTGAGAGCGAGTTCACGCACATACCTGGCCTGCGGGTTGTTTTCCCGTCCAATGCATTGGATGCCGCCGGCCTGCTGCGTACCGCTATCCGCTGCGACGACCCCGTGCTGTTTCTCGAACACAAGCGCCTTTATCGCGAAACCTACGGTCGCGCGCCCTATCCCGGTCCGGATTTCATGATCCCCTTCGGCAAAGCGAAAATTGTGCAGCCGGGAACTGACTTGACGGTCATCACTTACGGCGCGGTTGTGCCGCGCGCATTGCAAGCGGCGCAGAAGCTCGAGCGCGAACACAACGCGCATGTCGAGCTGATCGACCTTCGCTGCTTGAATCCTTTCGATTGGGAGACGATCGCCGCGTCCGTGCAAAAAACCAATCATGCGCTGGTCGCTTACGAAGACTCTCTGAGCTGGGGATATGGCGCGGAGATTGCCGCCCGCATCGCCGATCAACTTTTCGATCAGCTTGACGCCCCTGTGCGCCGCGTTGCAGCCGCAGATACGTTCGTTGCCTATCAGCCCATACTCGAAGATGCAATCCTGCCTCAGGCCAGCGATCTGTTTCGGGCAATGAAAGAATTAGCAGAGTACTGACGTCCGCTGGGGCCCGGTCAGGTGGGTTCCGTGCATCCTGTGGGAACTTCAATCCTTCTAACTACGTAATCCTCCCCATGAGAAAGCCGGGTCTCGCTTTCGCGCTTGTTCCTGTTCTTTGGCTTCTCGCCGCCAGCAACCATGGATTTGCGCAACAGCCGCATGCCACCCCGGATATCACTCCCCCAATTGATCTGAAACCCGACGCCAACGGCAGCCTCTCTCAGCAGCAGATGCAGCAATTGTTCCGCGTGGTCGCCGACAAAGACATGGAAAATGACAAGCGCCTGCGCGACTACACATACGTCGAACGCGACGTGCACCACAATCTCGATCGCAATGGACAGGTCAAATCCACTGAGATCAAGACCTATGACGTGCTGGAAATTTACGGCGAGCAGGTACAGCGGCTGATCGAGAAGGATGACAAGCCTCTTAACGCCAAGGAGGCAGGCAAAGAGGACGAGAAGATTCAGAAGCTCATCGACAAACGCAAGAACGAATCTGAGGAAGCGCGCAAAAAACGCGAACAGAAGGAAGAAAAAGAGCGAGAAGACGACCGCAAGTTCGTACTGGAAGTGGCCGATGCGTATGACTTCCACCTGTTAGGTGTCGAGTCTGTGGGTGGACGAGACGCCTGGGTGATCGACGCCGAGCCTCGGTCCGGTTATGAACCTCACATCAAAGAAGCAAAGTTTCTTCCCAAGTTCCGCGGCCGGGTGTGGATTGACAAAAGTGATTTGCAGTTGTCGAAGATGGACGTGCAGTGCATCGATACCGTCTCAGTCGGGTTGTTCCTCGCCCGCATTCACAAAGGCACGCGCTTTGTATATGAGCAGACGCGGGTAAACGATGAAGTCTGGCTTCCCCAGCACCTGGACGTGAAGCTTGATGTCCGCCTCGCCCTACTCAAGGAGTACGACGTTAACCTTGAGCAGACCTACCGCGATTACAAGAAATTCCGGACGACGGCCAGAATCCGGAGTGTGGGCGACGTGAACGAAAATCCGCCGAACGATCCCCCAAAGCGCTAAGCTGAACCCTAACCGCCGCCAACATCATCTACTAATCTCGATCTTCGTCGTTCGCTCCGGAGAAACCATGTCCACGCAAGCACCGCCTTTGCCTTCCGACATTCAGGGAGAGGCCTTCCCTGTTCTCACTGCCGATCAGGTCAACCGCATCCGTCCCCTGGGCAAGCCTCGAAAGGTGCATGCCGGCGAAATCTTGTTTGAGCCGGGCGAAAGCGGCATGCCATTCTTCGTTCTTCTTTCCGGAGGCTTGGAGATTGTGCAGCCCGGCCTGCGTGGTGAGGAAGTAATCGTCCGCTACGAGGCAAGACAGTTTTCCGGAGAGGTCAGCATGCTCACTGGCCGCCGTAGTCTCTCGCGCGCCCGGGTAACTGCCGACGGAGAATTTCTCGAGCTGCCGGCCGAGGGAGTGCGAGCATTGATCGCCAAGGACCCCGAGCTCAGCGACATATTTATGCGCGCGGTCATCCTGCGCCGCGTGATTTTGATCAAGCAGGGCCAAGGCAACGTGATTTTGCTTGGCTCACAACACTCGGCCCAGACTCTTCGCCTACGCGAATTTCTTACGCGCAACGGCCATCCTCACACGTATCTTGACTTGGACCGGGACAGCAATGCGCAGGAAGTCCTGGACCACTTTCATGTGAGCACGAACGAGGTTCCGGTCGTCATCTGCAACAACCGCACCGTATTGCGTCACCCCTCGATTCAGGAGCTCGCCCGCTGTCTCGGACTGAACGAGCACATTAAAGCGTCGGAGGTGCGCGATCTGGTGATCGTCGGAGCCGGCCCGGCAGGTCTGGCGGCAGCGGTCTATGGGGCCTCGGAGGGGCTCGACGTACTCGTAATCGAGGCTGAATTTCCCGGAGGTCAGGCAGGATCGAGTTCAAAGATCGAAAACTATCTGGGCTTCCCCACAGGGATTTCAGGTTTAGAACTGGCGAACCGCGCGTCAGCGCAGGCGCAGAAGTTCGGCGCGCAGGTGCTGATCGCCAATAAAGCCATGAAATTGAATTGCGACCGGCGGCCTTATGAGATCAACGTCGACTGCGGGCAGACCATTCGGGCCAAAAGCATCGTGATCGCCAGCGGCGCTCAATACAAGAAACCGCAAATCGAGAACCTGGGCAAGTTCGAAGGGCAGGGCGTCTACTATGGGGCCACGCGCATTGAAGCTCAGCTATGCGGAAAAGAAGACGTCATCATCGTGGGCGGTGCAAATTCCGCTGGGCAGGCGGCAGTGTACCTATCGCAGACTGCGGGAAAGGTTCACATGGTGGTCAGGTCCAATCAGTTGTCCGACACTATGTCGCGCTATCTGATTCAGCGAATCGAGGAGAACCCCGCCATTGAGCTGCACTACTGCACGGAGATTGTGGGCCTTGAGGGCGACACACAATTGGAGCGCGTCACGTGGCGCGATAAGAACACGGGCGAGACCTCTACGCACGACATCCGTCACGTCTTCATGATGACGGGAGCATCGCCGCGCACCGATTGGCTTAAAGGTTGTATCGCGCTTGACGACAAAGGCTTCGTTCTTACCGGGCGCGATCTTGACCCAGTGTTGCCGGAGTACCACTGGCCCCTGCAACGTGTGCCATTAATGTTGGAAACCAGCTTGCCAGGAGTGTTCGCCGTTGGCGATGTGCGCTCGGGAAACGTGAAGCGCGTCGCGTCGGCGGTAGGCGAGGGGTCGATCGCCATCTCGCTGGTGCATCGAGTGTTGGCCGAGCTGTAATCAGTCTGATGTGACGCTGCATTTGCTTGCAAACTAGAGCTTCTGCTGTAAACTTGTGCAACGGCCGGCACCGTTCGACCGGTTTGTTTCTATGTACCAGTGCCTTTTGCTTTGCGCCACTCTTATTGCAGGCACCTTCTCGCTCGCGCACGATAAGGCCGAAACCTGGTACGAAGTACGAAGCCAGCACTTCGTGGTGGTGAGCAATTCCAACGACAAGCAGGCGCGCCGTGTAGCTGAGCAATTCGAGCGCATGCGCGCAGTTTTTCATCGACTTTTTCCGCGCGACAATATCGATCCAGCCTCACGGATTGTCGTACTCGCCATTCGAGACCGGAAAGACTTTCGCGCCCTCGAACCGGCTGCTTACCTGGCAAAAGGATCGCTGCAACTAGCTGGACTGTTTCTGCGCGGGCCGGACAAGAATTACGTTCTGATGCGCCTTGACGCGGAAGGCGAACACCCGTATTCGGTCGTATACCACGAATACACTCATTTACTGCTCAGCAAAATTGATCGTCTCCCCCTGTGGCTGAATGAGGGTATCGCGGAGTTCTACCAGAACACTGAAATCCACGAGAAGGAGGCAGATTTGGGCATCCCCAGTCCGGAAGATCTGCAACTCCTGCGCCAGTACCAGTTGCTGCCTTTGCCTGTTCTCTTCAAAGTGGATCAATCGTCTCCGTACTATCACGAGGAAACCAAGGGATCAATTTTTTATGGAGAATCCTGGGTACTGACCCATTATTTGGAAACCAAAGACTTTCACGAAAAAACACACAGCGTGGCCGATTACCTGCAACTGCTCGCCCAAGACGTTGAGCCCATCACGGCCGCAACCCGCGCGTTCGGCGATTTGAAACAACTGCAATCCAAACTGGAATCGTATGTCCGCCAGCCAACGTTTTCCTATTTCAAATCGTCGGGCGTGACGGACATAGATGTAACGTCTTTTCAATCGCGCGAACTCCCTGGTGCCCAAGCCGATGCCACCCGGGCTGACTTCCTTGCTTACAACCAGCGGACGGCCGATGCCAAGATTCTGATTGATCATGTGCTGCATGAGGACCCGAATAATGTTCTCGCACGAGAGACCATGGGCTTTATGGCTTTCCAGGAGCATAATCTCGAGGAAGCTCTCAAATGGTACTCCGAGGCGGTGAAGCTGGATTCGCAGAGTTATCTTCCGCATTATTATTTTGCAGCCATCAGCATGAATGCGGGAGCGGGTGTTGACGAAGCACAAGTTGAAAACAGCCTGCGTGCCAGCATCAAGCTGAATCCACAATTCGCCCCGAGTTATGACCGGCTTGCGGTCCTACTGGCGCAGAATCATAAGAACCTCGATGAGGCGCGCCTGATGTCTTTGAACGCCGTGCAACTCGAACCGGAAAAATTGAGTTATCGCATCAATAACGCGAATGTCCTCATGCAGATGCAGCGTCCGGACGATGCAGTAAGAGTGCTGCAGAACGCGATGCACCTTGCCAAAACGCAGGCGGAAACCGAGATGGTTGAGAACTTCCTACTGCATGCGTCGGAGTACTCCCAGGCGATGGCGAGGGGGTTTGCCGTCCGGCAGGCTGACGGTGAAGATTCCAAAGTGACGACTGATACTACAGTTGAGGAGGAAGCGGATGCCCAGCAGGTTTCACGCAACCAGCCAATCCCCAACGGACCCCATCGTACCCTCACTGGACTGTTGACTGGCGTGACCTGCTCTCGCGCGGCCATGGACCTGGAGTTGATGGTAGGGGGCAAGAAAATTCCTGTACATGCCAACAATTACTTCAAGGTGCAGTACAGCGTGATTGGGGTCGAGCTCAAGAAAGACTTGAATCCATGCGCTGACCTCGACGGCAGACAAGCCAAAGTCGAATACATCGAATCGGAAGCGCCGGGGGGAACTGCGGCACTTGTGGCTATTGAGATTCATAAATAGGCAGCAGTGCCGAATCACCTTCATCCCTCTATTACTGCTTTTCCCTTCGATGAGTGTTGGCCTCGCTCCGCGACCTTTATAATACGAAGATTGGTTTTCCACCGAGGTCCCGACTGTGGGAAGCGAGGCCGGCAGATTCCTCTCCCCGCTCGGAATGGCAAAGGTCAGCTAAGAGCTAGAAGTAGCAGCCAGAAGCTTTTTTCATGGATTTCAAACTCGTCTCCAACTACAAGCCGCAAGGCGACCAGAAAACCGCGATCGAGGCCCTGACACGCGGAATCTACGATCGCGAGCAGCACCAGGTTCTGCTCGGCGTCACCGGTTCGGGCAAAACTTATACCATGGCCAAGGTGATCGAGGCAGTGAATCGCCCGACGCTCGTGATGGCCCACAATAAAACGCTCGCGGCCCAGCTTTATCACGAGTTCAAGAATTTCTTTCCTCACAATGCAGTCGAGTATTTCGTTTCGTACTATGACTACTACCAGCCCGAAGCGTATGTTCCCGCCGCCGATCTCTACATCGAGAAAGAGGCCACCATCAACGACGAACTCGACAAGCTGCGTCTCTCGGCAACGCGTTCTTTATTTGAACGCCGCGACGCGCTGATCGTTTCCTCAGTGAGCTGCATTTACGGCCTCGGCTCGCCCGAAGCCTATTACGGGATGATGCTATTCCTTGAAAAAGGCCAGAAGATCGCGCGCGAAGACGTCACCCACAAGCTGGTCGACATTCTCTACGAGCGCACCAACGGCGAGTTCCGCCGCGGCACGTTTCGAGTGCGCGGCGATGTGATCGAAGTCTTTCCCACATATGACGACATGGCCTACCGCATCGAGCTATGGGGAGACCAGGTCGAGGGGTTATCGCAGATCGATCCGCTCTTCGGCACGATCAAGCAAAAGTACATGCGCCTGCCAATTTACCCGAAGACGCATTACGTCATGAAAGACGAAACGCGGCTGAATGCGGTTGAGTCGATCAAGAAAGAGCTGGCATGGTGGGAAGTGGAACTGGAAAAGCAGGGCCGCATGGTCGAGGCACAGCGAGTGCATCAGCGAGTGAAGTTCGATCTGGAAATGATCAAGGTGATGGGCTACTGCCATGGCATCGAAAATTATTCGCGGCATTTTACCGGGCGCATGCCGGGCGAGCCTCCGCCGACGCTGCTTGATTATTTCCCGCGCGATTACGTGATGTTCGTTGACGAATCACACCAGACGGTTCCGCAGTTGCGCGGCATGTATCACGGCGACCGCTCGCGCAAGGAAGTGCTGGTTGAATACGGATTCCGCTTGCCTTCGGCGCTCGACAATCGTCCGCTCACGTTCGAAGAGTGGGAACATCGAACGAATCAGGTCATTTATGTCTCGGCGACGCCGGGCCCATATGAGCTGACGAAATCGGCGGGAGTTGTTGTCGAGCAGATCATCCGGCCGACGGGGTTGATTGATCCGGAAGTGGAAGTGCGACCGGTGAAGGGACAAATTGACGATCTTCTTCACGAGATTCGCGCCCGTGTCGCTCGCGGCGAACGCGTGCTGGTGACGACTCTGACCAAGCGCATGGCCGAAGATCTCGCCGAGTACTACGCCGAAGTCGGCGTGAAGTGCCGCTATATGCACTCGGAGATCGAAACCCTCGAGCGCGTCAAGATTCTACGCGATCTGCGCAAAGGCGAGTTCGACGTATTGATTGGTATCAATCTGTTGCGCGAAGGACTCGATTTGCCGGAGGTCTCACTGGTCGCTGTTCTTGATGCCGACAAAGAAGGATTCCTGCGTTCTCAAGGATCGTTGATTCAGACCATCGGCCGCTGTGCCCGCCATCTCAACGGCCGCGCCATTCTCTACGCCGACCACAGGACGGAATCCATGCAGCGTGCCATCGACGAAACCAACCGCCGGCGTGCGATCCAGACGGCTTACAACGAAGCGAATGGAATCACCCCGGAGTCGATCGTGCGACCGCTGGACATGACGCTGGCGGGAATCGTGGCGGCAGATTACACGGATCTGGCGTCGGACGAATCCGAAGGCGTGCCCGAGTTCAAGTCGCAGGAAGAACTTGACGCGTATATCGCAAAACTCGAAACCGACATGCGCGAAGCGGCGAAGCAGTTTGAGTTCGAGAAAGCGGCGAAGCTGAGGGATGCGATCAAGGAGTTGAGGACGAAAGAGTTTTTGTTCGCGTGAGGCATCGCAGCAAGATGCCGTGATGCCAAACGCCGGGACGGCAGCGCTACCTTCCGTACGCCGCGCTCGCCGCCACTGGCTTACGGTGATAGGTGTACCCGTCGAAGATTTCGGAGCGGAAGTTCAAATTCGGCGCGCAGAGTTTCTCGGTCTGGCTCAAGAACAGATACCCACCCGGCTCCAGATAAAGATGCAGCCGCTCGACCAAGGCGATGCGTTGAGCGCGCGAAAGATGCGGGAGGACATCCATGCAGAAGATGCAGTCGAAGCGTCCGATGTAGCCTGGACGCGCCAAGTTCATGCAGTTGAAGGTCACCAGGCTGCGCAGGCGCGGCTTCACGAGGAGGTGTGGCGGGTTAGCAGATGCGGTCTGCGTTTCCTTCGAGCCGCCGCTCCTGGGTTCGGCTGGAAAATTGCTCTGCATTTCCCTCTCCGCATCTTTCGTATCGCCATTGCTTAAAATCGCTGGCGAACAGATTTTCGCAAAATAGTTGCGAATGGTCGCCGGCGGCAGACCGTTCAATGCCGACTGCGGATAGATTCCACGATCTGCGACTTCGATGTTCGGCGGCAACAGATCGCTGCCGACGATGTGGATCGACAAGGCTCCGCCTTGATTCGCGATCGAACTCTCGGCGATGCCACCGTTGCGGGCTGCGGATTTTCCGCTGCCGTTGGCCGAACCGTTCGCCGCAGTTGCGCCAAGCTGGTTCAGTGCATCGCACACAGCCATGGCGATCGAGTAGGTCTCTTCTCCCGTGGCGCAGCCGGCGCTCCAGATGCGGAGAGGGTTCGGACCATCGGTTGACTTGCGAGCACAAAGCTGCGGAACCACCTGCTTCGTCAAGGCATTCATCGCGCCGGGATGCCGGAAGAAACCCGTCTTGGTATTGACCAGTCCATTCAGCGAAGCAGCCAGGCTGGAGCCATCCTGATCTGCGCGCAGCCTTTCGAGCAACTCCGCGGCTGAACCAAGGCCCTGGGCTTCCATGCTATCGACGACATGCGCTGCCAAGGCGCTGTTCGGGCAGTCGAGCACGATCCCGGTCTGGCGCTCGATCAGAAGGCGCAGCTCCGAGAGTTCGTGTTCGAGAAGGGTTCCGGTGGCGATTAGTTTGTGCATAAAGGCAGTTCTCATTTGTCAGTTGCCTGTTTGACCTTCTGACTATTCATTCTTCTTTGCTCAGTCGCCTGCTGCGGCAGTCCGATATCGGCCGGCGCTTTTTTCCATCTGTGCAACCACGTTCATTTCTTTTTCGAGGGAGGAAAACCGCTGCATCACTTCGTGAATGCGCAATGTCATATTACGGATGGTTTCAATCTGTGCCCGGGCCTGCGCCGAGAGGCTGCCAGGTTCGATCAGCAACAAATCAGAATTGCCCAACAGCGATGTGAGGGCATCGTTCAGTCCGTGGCGCATTTCGAGCAGGTAACGCCCCAGCGTGGCCTGCCCTTGCAGAGCGGCGCAAGTAGCTTCGGCGGTGCGGGCGCGAGCTTCCGCGTTCGCCCGCAATATAGCTTCACTTGCCGCAAGAACCAATGCGTTCAGCCAGTTTTCTTCGCAGCACAGCACCGCTGTGCGCGGCCACCGCTCGCGCACCAGTTTTGAGGTGGTAGTATCCCGGCAGACACAAAACAGAGGCTGCGACGTCGAATGCAGCGGTTCAAGCACTATAGAAAGCAACTTCCGCCGCAGGGGGCCGACGATGGCCACGGTAAATTGATCTACCGAGCGCGGCCACAACTCTCCGCTCAGCACCGTAAACGTGGGCGCAAGTCGCTCCATCTGCCAGCGAGCTGTAACAACGCGGGAAAATTCCACGTCATCAGAAATTATGAGTACGGTCGGATCATCCACAATGCAAATTCCTTTGATCCATTCCCGAGGGGGCGGGAACCTTGCTTCTCACAGCCGGGAGCCTCGATTGCCGCGCACGAGTTACACAGCTTTGTTCCTGTTAAGACTCTGAGTTCTGATTCCACTGCGGCGGTTCGGCGGAAATCTCGAATTCCGGAGTTTCATCAGCAACAGGTTTGAGCTGACCTGCATGCTTGGGGGAAGCAACATCGCGCGCTGGCACACGATGAGCTGATGCTCCGGCCGATGCAGCAGCAACGGCCCGCTTTGTATGTTTCGGTGTCACTGCCGCGGGGACGGTAGTTTCTGTAGCGCTAGTGTTTCCTGGCGCGCCCGCATGGTTGCCCGTTGCAGAATCCGGTCCCAACGCGGCATCGATCGAGGCGCGCAGATCCACCAACATCCGCAGCGGCTGGCCGGAGGAATACTCCGCCTGGAACATGACCTTCCATGACTGGCAGATCATACGCAGACGAATAATCGGCTCTTCCGCGGAAAACTGCGCGCGCCGGCAGTCGATGGTTTCAACGCCTCTTTCTTCCAACTCATTCAGGCCTTCGAGAACATGATTCAGGTCTTCGTGCATCAGCCGGAAGAAAACCCGACGCATGAGATATCCAAAACGTGTGAATGCAATCAGTGCGATCGGCAGGTAGAACAGTTCTCCTGCCTGCGCTTTGGCCTTGCGGCCCTGTTCGAGCACTCCGCCGTGCAGAAGTTCATCGAGCGAGCGGCAGCGGCGGGCAGAATCCAGTACTCGATGCAGCGAGTTCAGCCACACAGGCGGTTTGAGTTCGATGCTACCTAATAGCGGTTCGAGCGCCCGGGCTACATACTCCAGGTCAGCATCGTCGTCCTTCAGATCAGTGGGCGCAATCTGGCTGAAATACTGCACCAGCAGAAAATCGATTTTGTCCCGGAGCGAATCCGTCTTCGGGTTTTTGCGCAAGTAATGCTGCAGCAGGTCGATCAAACACTCTGCATCCATCCGCGAACTGGTTTGCAGGAACTGGCGCAACTGGTGAACCTGGATCGTGTCATCCATTTCGTTCAGCCATTGCTGCGCCTGCTCGACCGACTCGCGCCCAGGCGTCTCGACGCCAGCTTCCAGGTCGGCGCACGGCGGAACGTCAATGGCAAACTCGCGCGCCATGTCGGTGTAGATCGGATGCAGCTGGCGCGCGTTCGACCAGACGGCCGCCAGGTCCGCAGTTGCTTCAGGTAACTGTGAGGATGGTTGTTGAGTCATGATTTCACGATCCAGTTGGGAACGGAGTTGAGAAAGCGGGCTGCCACCAGGATCCGGCCCGGCTGGTATTGCACGGCGACTACCGAGGCTTCGGTGTCGAGAGAGCCATCCACGTTGCGCAGGTGCACTACGTCGCCGAACTCCAGGTGCGTCGAACAAGAAAATAGAACCTCGCGCGATGTGCCAAACTCAATGATGGTGCTTTCCTGCAAGGCACCACCGCCATTCCTGGAGTTGTTGCGCACCTCAATTTGAACCGGAATCCGCACTGGCGTGGCCTCAGGAAAAAAGCGCGCCAGTTCGGCGACGCGGTTGAATTGCGCCGTTTGCAACGTTGCTGTTGCGGAGTGAGCCAAATGACCCTTTCTAAGCCCAGCTTAAGGTTGGGTCGTCACGATAACCCGGTGTTAAATATGCGGTAGGGCTCCCCTCCTCCCGGTTAGGAGAAATCTCGGAGAGCCCAATACGCGGTTTCACGTGGAATCGGAGCAAACCCGCGACCATAGCCCAGAACGGAAGGTCTAGCACCCAGGGGCTAGATTTTTCAGCGACTTAAGTGGGCCGGACTAATGAAGTTTAAGGACCAAGTACAGAACCAATCTCAAACTGAGACAATTTCTCAACTTGCCGCTCACAGGTTTAACTGTGCTACTCTCCGTTCATAAACCAAATCATCGCCCAAATCAGGTTCTAGTTCCGGTTTCTTCGAGGGTGGAAAGCTCGGGCGGAAGAGCCGGATAGTGCATCCAAACCGAAGAATCCGAAGCATCGCATTCAAGGACACAATAAAATTGCGGGAGACTTATGCATAACAAAGACAATGTGTTGTGGTTGTCGAGCCTCATCATCGGGCTCGCAGCAGTCGCTTTCCTGCCGCGGGTTCTTGCACAAGATCAATATGACGATCCGCCAACCAGAGTAGCCCGGCTGGGCTACATGGAGGGTTCCGTTTCATTTCAGCCAGCAGGCGAGACAGATTGGGTTGGAGCCGTTCCTAACCGACCCATGACAACGGGCGATCAAATCTGGGCCGACCAGGGTTCTCGCGCCGAGTTGAACCTGGGATCGGCCGTCATCCGCTTGTCGGAATATACCGGCATAACCTTTCTCAACTTCGATGACCACACCGTGCAGGTGCAGTTGAGCTCGGGCACCATCAACGTGACCGTTCGCCGTCTGCGTGAGGACGACGTGGTCGAGGTCGATACTCCCAACCTGGCGTTCACGATTTTCCAGACCGGTCACTATCGCATGGATGCCAGCCAAGACGGCGCCAATACCACGGTCTCGATCCGAGCGGGCGAGGGCGAAGCCACGGGCTACGGCCAGACTTACGACCTGCGCGCCGGACAAGTCGGCTACTTCAGCGGGACCAACGGACTCTATGCCGACGTTGAGCAAGTCGGCGAGCCCGATGCGTTCGACGTCTGGGTCGAAGGCCGCGACCATCGCTACGACTACGCACGTTCGCGCCAATATATGTCGCCCTACGTGGCGGGATTTGAAGATCTCGACGACTACGGCGAGTGGCGCTTCGATCCTGCATACGGAAATATCTGGTTCCCCAATCAGGTCGCGTATGGCTGGGCGCCGTATCATGTGGGTCATTGGGCCTGGATTGATCCCTGGGGCTACACGTGGGTCGACGATGCTCCGTGGGGCTATGCGCCATTTCATTATGGCCGCTGGGTGTTCGTGGCTGGGCGCTGGGGCTGGGTCGCGGGTCCCGCAAATGTGGAGCCTCTGTACGCTCCGGCGCTTGTGGTGTTTATCGGAGCAGGCGGAGGATGGGGCGGAAATATCGGATGGTTCCCGCTCGGTCCGCGCGAAGTCTGGGTGCCGTCTTATCCGGTCAGCCGCGCGTACATGACACAGGTGAACGTCAGCAGTACGGTTGTGAATGAGACCGTCATCACAAACGTCTACAACACCACCATCATCAATAAAACAACGAACATCACTAACATTACATATGTGAACAAAACCGTACCCGGCGCCGTAACGGCAGTTCCGCAAAATGCATTCGCCAGCGCGCAGCCGGTAGCGAAAGTTGCGGTTGTAGTCAACGCACAGCAGATCGCATCCGCGCCGGTTGCTGCGCGAGTTGCTGTGAATCCCACACGCGAATCCGTGCTGGGAGCGAAAGCTTCCACCGCGGAGCACGTGAGTGCACCTCCAGCCGCGATTGCGAGCCGGCAGGTGGTGGCAAAGAAAACTCCGCCGCCCCCTCCCGTACCCTTTGCGCAGAAACAGCAGGCGATGGCCAAGAACCCAGGACAGCCGCTGCCTAGGCAGCAGTTGGCCGCCATGCGTCCCGCAGCCGCAGCGGTCAGACCGCCGGTGAAAGTTGCGCCTCCCGGAAAACCTGCGCAGCCGGCAACCGGTCATCCTCCGGCTAACGTTGCGCGTCCCGGAATGCCCGGGGCCCCCGCGAACGCCGGCCGGCCCGCACAGCCAACTCCGCCTCCTTCACAACCGATGAATCGTCCCGGAGCCCCGCCGCCGAACGAACGGCCGGCTCCTGCGCAGCCCAGCCGTCCTGCACTGCCGGCTCAACCAGAGACGAATCGGCCCGCGCCCTCGGCCAATCAGCCACCACCAAACCGGCCTACGCCCCCATCACAACCGAATCGACCGCCAGCGAATCAGCCTCAACCAAATCGACCGGAGACGAACCGTCCGCCGGAAAATCAACCAAACCCGCCAGAGACGCGTCCCGCTGAGCCAAACCGGCCGCCCGCGGCCGAGCCGAACCGGCCCGCACCGAATCGCAACGAACCGCCTCCGCGGCAAGCTGCTCCGCCGCCGGAGCGTCCGTCACAGCAACACGCTGCTCCTCCGCCAAAGCAGGAGCAGAAGCAGCCGCCTCCCGATCAGAAAAAGCGCGAGGAGGAAACACGCCCACCAGGGCTGTAGAATTGAGGTTGTGGAATTCCGGCACCCTGATCTTTTCAGGGTGCCTTTCTGTTGTCAGAGGCGCCCGCGACCTGCCGCCCAATTTCGCGAACCGCTTCGATCACTAGGTCAGGACGGTCCAGTTGAATGTAATGTCCGCTGTTTTTCGCGACCACATGCGTGCCCCGCATAGAGAGGCGAGCCAATTCGTCCTGCATTTGCGCCCATACGTCATTGAGCGGCTTGACTAAATCTTCGGGCAGATCGGGCTGCGGCGAATTAGGATCGTGTGACAGAACCACAAGCGGTAGATCGCCGAGCGAACCTGTGGCCGCAGTTTGAGCGGCGCTCTCGGATAGCGCTTTCTCTTCAAAAACAATTTCCCACGCGTTCTTGAAATTGCACTCCGCCGTGCGAATTTCGACATCTTTGCCGCAGAACCCGAGAAGACGCGGAATGCCGAATGGAGTAATGGCTGCCAGGAATTCCTGCTGCCGCAGATCGCTGGCATCGAGATCGTTGATTGCCGGCGGAAATCGCTTGATCTGCTCGGGATGCGCCGAGTCGATCAGCACGATGCCGGCAACTTCACTGCGGTAAAGGCTGGTATAAAGGCGTACATCGAATCCGCCCATCGAATGGCCGCACAGAATATACGGAGGCGAAACGCCTGCCCGCTGAAGCAGAGTGCGTAGTTCTTGAGCGATCTCTTTGCTGGTGCGCGGATGCGGGCTGGAGTCACTGTATCCAAGCCCGGCACGATCGTAAGAACACACGCGCGTGAACTGTGCGATCTGGGGCTGAACTTTGCGCCAGGAGATGTAGCTGTCGCCCAACCCGGAATCGAGAATCACGGCAGGCGCTCCACTGCCGGTGCAAACGATGTGGATCTTGTAGCCACCCACGTCGAAGAGCTGCCCAGGCAAGGGAAACGAGTGGCGGTCGCGAGAGCTAGCGATACTCTGGTAACAAATTCCGGCGACGCCGCAGAGAACAGCCACGGTGATAAGGCCGAGCAAGGCTCGACGAAAAACTTGGCCGGAGGCTTTTTCTTTGACAGGAGTGGGCATTAATCCAGCGCGGAAACTGCGCCTTTATTCTTGGCGAAATTCTACATGACCGGAGGCACGGTAACGCCCGTCACTTCCAGAATCCGGATCAACTCGCGGCGCACGAGCGCCACGGTGGCCAACAGAAATTGTTTCTTCTTTTCGTCAGGCTCAGTCAGAATCGGATGGCGGTGATAAAACGTATTGAACAACTGCGCCAACTCGAATGCGTGTTTGGCAAGATGCGCCGGCTCGGTGGTTGAAATACATTGATCGACGATATAAGAAGTCTTCCCGGCGGCAAGCCACAATTCCCAAAACTCGTCGCCGTTTTCGCGGGAAAAAAATTTAGCCAGCTCATCCGCAGAAATACTTTGTCCAAGACTTCCGCAGAAACCATCGAGATCGACTTCGCCTTTTTTGAAGATGCTGTTGGCACGGACCACTGCATACTGTGCATAGGGCCCAGTTTCGCCCTCAAAGCTAAGAGCGTCTTTGAAATCGAAAGCAATGACCGATTGCTTGGTGAACTTCAGCATAAAAAAACGAAGCGCGCCGATGGCAATCTGCGTGGCAATGTCCTGGCGTTCGTCATCCGCCAGCTGCGGATGGCGAGAGTCCACTTCCCTCTTCGCGGAAATAACGAGCTGGTCAATCAGATCGTCGGCCTTAACTCCAAAGCCCTTGCGCCCACTGACCTCGATATAAGAACGCATCTTGTCCTCTTCGCTGAGCGTATAACCAAGCTCGGCGGCGCAACGCGGCGTGAGCGCGACCATCTCATAAGAGAAATGCGTATAGTGATCGGCAGCTTCTTTGTGGCCGAGCTCGCGAAGCGCTTCAATCACCGTACTCTGCGCCTCTGATTGTCGCGCGTCAATCACGTTATAGATTTCTGAAACACCGCCGAAGTGGGGATGGTGCAGTTCGCCTCTGACGGCAGAGATCCAGCACTCGTGATTGTTGGGATAACGATAAAACTTGCGATAACCGAAGTCGCGCCCCAGCAGCCCAAACTTCCACAGATGATATGCAATGTCTTTGCCCACATAGCCGACCGTGCCATTGGAGCGCACGATGACTTTCTGATCTTCCTCCGAAATCTCCTGTGCGTCCCCTGTGTCCTCTGTGTTTTCGACTTTTCCCGTTCCCGCTCGGCGCATTACCCAACAGCCCGTGTTCTTGCCTTCCGTCTCGTAAGTGAGCACACCTGCATCCTTGAGCTTGGCGAAGGCGGCATCCCAGAAATGCAGGTGCAGGATTTCGCTCTCGCGGGGAAGAAAGTCGTATTCGATGTCGAGCCGGCCCATTGTTTCGAGATGGCGGCGGAGGACTGCGCTTGAGATGAGGTCCGCGATCGCCGCGGTTTCGCTGCTGGCATCTTCGATCGCATGAAGAGTCTCCGCCCGCGCCTGCTGGTTCTGCCCATCTTGCTCGTACCATTGCGAAACGCGCGCGTAAAGATCCCAGCAGTAGTAATCGAAGCGCGGCCGACGAGTGAGCGCCTCAATTTCCGCCCGCGTCTTCTTTTCCAGATACGTGAAGCCAACAACTACGTCGGCTACCTGCACGCCGGTATTGTCGATGTAGTTTTGAACATCGACTTCCCTGCCCGCATAGCGCAGAAGACGAACAAACGTGTCCCCCAGGATGGCGTTTCGCAAATGGCCAATATGCGCCGCTTTGTTGGGATTGATGCTGGTGTGCTCGACAAGAATTTTTCCCGACGGCCTCTCAGCCGCAGGCTTGCGATCGCTGGCTAGAGCCGCTGCCATCCAGGCGCGATCGATTTTGACGTTCAGGTATCCGGGCGAAGCAACGTTCATCTCAGCGATTCCCTCGATATTTCCGATTTCGGTCCGGATGGACTCGGCGATCTTCAGCGGCGCTGAGCGCAGCGGCTTCGCGAAGGGAAAAAGAGGAACGGCAAAATCGCCCAGTTCGACTTTCGGAGGCTGCTCGATGACTATCTTGGGCAAAGTTGCAGCGGGATAACGCTTCCGGAGAAACGCGGCAATGGCCTGAGCTAACTTTTGTTCAAGATGGCGGTACAAGACTTCCTCTAAGCACTGCTTGAGAAAAGTGATTTTAGCAGACATCAGCTCGCGCTCAGGTTTGACGCAGGATAGAACGTTCCCTATGATGAAAATTACGTCGTTGGTCATTGGTCTTTGGTCGTGGCTAATGACGGTTTGCCTCGCTACACGTGGTTTCAGCCCAGTCTCGGCCAACGGCGAACGACCAGCGGCCAACGACATTTTCTATGCGCATCGCCTACCTCGAGTGCTTTTCAGGAATGAGCGGCGACATGTTCATGGGCGCGCTCGTCGATGCAGGAGTTCCGAGCCGTTTGCTGGAGGAAACGGTCGCTGCGCTTGCCATTGGCGCGCGCCTGAAAGTCTCTCGCGTCGTGCGCAGCGGAATTTCTGCAACCAAGGTAGACGTATGGGTGAATGGCGAGAAAGATATGCCCCGCGAGGAGTATTGGGAGACTAAGGGGTCTCACCAGCACTCGCATTCGCACTCACGCAGGCATACTCACGGACGAAACCTGACCGCGATCAAGGAACTGATTTCCCGTGCTGCGATTTCACCGACGGCAAAGATAAAGGCCATCGCCATGTTTGAAGCTCTGGGAGCGGCAGAGGCCAAGATTCACAACGTTTCTATCGAGGACGTTCATTTCCACGAAGTCGGAGCGGTCGACGCAATTGTAGATATCGTTTGCGCCGCCGTCGGCGCTGAGGCTTTGGGAGTCGACGAAATTGTCTGCTCTCCATTAAACGTAGGCGGCGGCACAGTGAAGTGCGCGCATGGAACATTTCCCGTACCGGCGCCCGCAACTCTGGAGTTGCTGAAGGATGCACCCGTGTATTCTTCCGGTTTGGAAGCTGAGTTGGTTACGCCGACGGGCGCTGCCATCGTGAAAGCCTTGGCATCGCGTTTCGCCGCATTTCCGGAGATGAAAATCGTGAAATCAGGATTCGGCGCCGGGACACGAGATTTTCCAGGCCATCCCAACGTAGCGCGATTAACCGTCGGAGAATCCATAAAGACCCTGCCTGCTCACACAGCAGAGGAAACAGTCATCGTGCTTGAGGCCAACCTCGACGATCTGAATCCACAGATTTTCGGTTACGTGATGGATCGGCTGCTGGAAGAAGGCGCGCTCGACGTTTTTGCCGTTTCCGTCCAGATGAAAAAAAATCGGCCGGGAACGTTGCTGACTCTATTATGCAAGCCTGAAGATGCTAGCAAACTGACGCAAATGCTTTTCACCGAAACCACAACGCTCGGCGTGAGGCGGCGTGATGAAGTGCGAACCGTGCTGGCAAGACGCTGGGAGAGCGTGCAGACTGCCTGGGGCGAGGTGCGCATCAAAATTGCCAGCATGAATGGCAACGTCACCAATTACGCTCCCGAATATGAAGATTGCCGGCGTATTGCAGCGGAACATCACGTCCCGCTGAAGCAAGTGATGGGAGCCGCGGTCGAGGCGTATGTGCAGTCCAGCAAGCGTCCCACAAACAATGTCCTTCCGAACCGGCCCCTAGCCGGTGAGGAATCTGCTTTTTCCGCGCCGTCCAGAACTGTGGCGTCCAGACCAGGCAAGAGAAGAGCAAGATAACTAGAGCATGAGCAGAAAGTTCTACATCACGACACCGATCTATTACGTGAACGCGCACCCGCACATCGGGCACGCATACACCACGATCGCGTGCGATATGATCGCCCGGCGCCATCGCATGTTGGGCGATGAGACATTCTTTCTTACCGGCACCGACGAGCACGGACAGAAGATTGAGCGCGCGGCGCAGGCCGCGGGAAAAACCCCGCAGCAGTATGCCGATGAAATCTCCGCCGAGTTTCGTCAGTTATGGAAGCGGATGGGAATTACCAACGACGACTTCATCCGCACCACAGAAGACCGGCACAAGAAGCGAGTACAGGAACTATTCCGCACTATTCGCGACAACGGCTATATCTACAAGGGAACTTACACTGGCCAGTATTGTGTCTCCGACGAGTTGTATGTCGATGGCGCACAGCCGGGCGACCCCTGTCCCACATGCGGCCGGATTACCGAAACCGTCCACGAGGAAAATTACTTCTTCAAGCTGTCGGCCTTTCAGGAAAAATTGCTCGATTTGTATACGAACCCGGACTTCATTCGTCCCGAGACGCGCCGCAATGAAGTGAACTCGTTTGTCCGCTCCGGCCTGCGTGACTTATCCGTCAGCCGCTCGACCTTTACCTGGGGCATTCCTGTACCGGACGATCCCAAGCAGGTGATCTACGTTTGGCTCGACGCACTCGCCAACTACATCACGGCGATCGGCTACGGATCGAAACACGCTGCTGCGCAAGCGGCATTTAAGAAATTCTGGCCGGCCGACGTGCACATGATCGGCAAGGAGATCGTCCGTTTTCATTGTGTGTACTGGCCCGCATTTTTGTTGGCTGCCGGTTTGCAGCTGCCGAAGGCCATCGTCGCGCACGGCTGGCTGCTGTTTGAAGAAAGCAAGATGTCGAAATCGCGCGGAAACATCGTGCGTACCGAAACCATACTCGACGTGCTGGGCGCCGATGCCCTGCGCTACTTCCTGCTGCGCGAAGTCGTTTTCGGCCAGGATGGTTCGTTTTCTTTCGATGCGCTGGTCCAGCGCTACAACTCTGACCTTGCCAATGGCCTCGGAAATTTGGCCAGCCGCACGCTGACCATGATCAACTACTATTTCAAGGGAGAAGTTCCCTACCCTTCGCACGCTGCTGCGAGAACCACCGCAGACGATGCGATCGCCGAGACAGCCAGCAAAACAATTCGGGAATTCGGCACGCTGTTTGATCAATTCCAGTTCTCGCGCGCACTCGAAACTGCATGGGCATTAGTGGCCGCAGTAGATAAGTACATCGTTGATAATGAGCCCTGGGCATTGGGTGAAAAGAACGATGAACAGAACCGTGCGCGTCTGGCAACCGTGCTTTACACGGCAGCAGAAGCGTTGCGCATCGCGACTGCTCTCGCCCACCCCGTGATTCCCGAATCAACGGCAAAGATTTGGGCGCAGATGGGACTCGGCGATATAAAGAAGCTGGCGTTGAATGAGCTGGCCTGGGGCCAATTACGTTTGGGAACAAAGCTTGGAGAAGTACAGCCTGTTTTCCCGCGGGCCGATAAGAGCGCGATTGAAAGGATGCAGAAGATGGAAGATGAGCGAAGAGGCGCTCCGGTAGCGGCAACTCAGGCAGTGGCTGAAACACCATCGCTGTCGGCTCAAGGGCCAGCCAATCCCGCGATCCAGGCCGCCGCTCCCGCCGCGAATAATAAGATTTCGATTGATGATTTCGCCAAAGTCGAGTTGCGTGTCGGCCTGGTGAAAGTTGCCGAGCGTGTTCCCAAGTCTGACAAGCTCCTGCGCCTGGAAGTTGATATCGGCAGCGAAGTCAGGCAGGTACTCGCCGGCATCGCCGAAGCATATGCGCCGGAAACTCTGGTCGGCCGGAAAGTTGTGATCGTGGCCAACCTTGCTCCCCGCAAATTGCGTGGGATGGAATCAAACGGAATGATTGTCGCCGCTTCCCTAGAAGACGGAAAGCCAGTATTGGCAGGCTTTTTGGAAGATGTGCCCGTTGGCGCACGGCTGAAGTAGGACCGAGCGAAGGCATGTGGGGCAGCCGCCCTCGGCTGTCCGCCGAGCGAAGCCCGGCCCGCTTTTGCTACTCGAGCCAACGACCAACCACCAACGTCCATGTTCGTAGACTCTCACGCCCATCTCGATGGCAAGCAGTTCAACGCCGACCGCGAGCAGGTGATTGCCCGCGCCCGCGATGCCGGTGTGCAGGCCATCGTCGCCATCGGCAACGGTGATGGTCCGCAGGACGTCGATTGCGGAATTCGTTTGGCAGAGAAATACGAATTCATCTACGCGACTCTAGGCATTCACCCCCACGAAGCCCGGCTTGCTGACGAAGCCGCTTACCAGAAGATGGAGAAGTTGGCGAAGCATCCCAAGGTAATTGCCTGGGGAGAGATTGGGCTCGATTACTACTACGACCACTCCCCACGCGACGTGCAGAAAGAAGTCTTTATGCGGCAAATGGAATTAGCGGCTGCCGCAAAGCTGCCCATCGTGATTCACTGCCGTCCGTCAGACAACAGCGACAATGCCTGGCAAGATTGCCTGGGGTTAATCTCGGAACAGTGGGCAGCTCGAGGACTTGGAGGGATTTTGCACTGCTTCACCGGAAATTGGCCTCAAGCCAAGCGCGCTCTCGATATGGGGTTCATGATTTCCTTCGCCGGCAACATCACATTTCCCAAGGCGCAGCAGATTCGCGATGCGGCTCTCGAAGTTCCTCTCGAGCGCCTGCTAATTGAAACCGACAGCCCATATCTGGCGCCAGTTCCGCTTCGGGGCAAGCGTAACGAACCTGCATTTGTTGTGGAAACCGCACGCAAGCTTGCCGAGTTGAGGTCGCTTGCTCCCGAGGAAGTCGGTCACATCACTAGCCGAAACTTCTACAATTTTTTCAAATTGGCTGAAATCTCTGAAACAAGAATTTGCTCACATTAAATCGTGCCCGCCAGCGCTTCTTCTGATAATCTCAAAGCGGATTCCATATATTTCAGAAAGAATTGAAATCCGTTGCCTGATAACAGTTTCGACATCGTCAGCAAGGTCGACATGCAGGAGGTGTCGAACGCCATTCAGCAGGCGCTGAAAGAGATTCACACCCGCTTCGATCTGAAAGACTCAAAGTCGAACATTGAACTGGAAAAAGATGCTATCGTCCTGCATTCCGCTGATGAGTACAAGCTGAAAGCCGTGAACGACGTCCTGCAGCAGAAACTGGTAAAACGCGGTGTACCCCTGAAGAACCTAAGTTATGGCGTAGTCGAGCCAGCGGCAGGCGGAACTGCCAAGCGCCGCGTCAGCTTGCAGCAGGGCATCGTGGTCGAAAAGGCTCGCGATATCGTGAAGCTGGTGAAAGATTCCAAGAAAAAGGCGCAGGCCTCGATTCAAGGAGATTTTGTGCGGGTCAGCAGTAAAGATCGCGATACGTTGCAAGAAATTATCGCTATGTTGCGGCAGCGCGACTTCGGCGTTGACTTGCAGTTCACAAATTACAGAACGAACTAGCGATATTCACCACGGAGACACGGAGTTCTCTTTGGAAAACGAAAGGTCCGCAGTTGCAGTTCAATTTTCATTTTTCTCTGTGACTTCGCGCCTCCACGGTGAAAAAGGTTTAGCTTGAGCGCATCGGCCACCATTAACGGCAAAGAGATTTTCGACCTGCTGCGCGACGACCTGGCCGCGCTCGAAGGCGAGTTCGGGCACGACACCGTCGCGGGCGTTCAAGCCATCACGGAAATCGGCGAGTACTTGCGCGCCGGCGGCGGCAAGCGCATTCGTCCCGCGCTGCTTTTGCTTTCTTCCAAGCTCTTCAATTATCAAGGACGTGGCGCGGTGCGACTGGGAGCAGTGGTCGAGATTATTCATACCGCCACGCTAGTCCACGACGACATCATCGACGAAGCCAAGACACGCCGCGGCCGACCTTCGGCCAACACGCAGTGGGGCAACTCGAAATGCGTGCTGGCCGGCGACTGGCTTTATATGCAGGCCTTCAAGATCGCCGTGCAGGAGCGTAATTTTCGCATTCTCGATACATTGATCGAGCTCACGCAGCAGATGGTCGAAGGCGAACTGCTGCAGATGGAAAAGCTCGGGCAGTTGATCAGCCTCGACGAGCACTTCGACCTGATCTATCGCAAAACGGCTTGCCTCTTTTCCGTGTGCATGCGGCTGGGAGCAATCCTCGGCGGAGCAAGGCCCGAACAAGAACAAGCTGTGGGCCAGTATGGGCACGATCTCGGCATGGCATTTCAGATTGTTGATGATGTCCTCGACCTTACCGCGGCAGAAGAGGTCCTGGGAAAGCCCGTCGCCAGCGATCTGCGCGAAGGCAAAGTAACGATGGCCGTGATTCACACGTTGGAGCGCTGCACTGAGGATGAACGGGCCAAAATTCAGACCATTCTGAATGAACGCGCCTTCAATGGCGTCACTCACGTCCAGATCATGGACATTCTCAGACGCTACGGCTCGCTCGAAGCCGCCACCGACCACGCTGCCCGTTATGCGGAGTCGGCACAGAAAGCCATCTGCTGCTTCCCGGATTCGGAGATCAAGAGGGCGCTGCTCTGGGCGCCGGAGTTTGTGGTGGCACGAGAAAAGTAAGCTTTACGCCGCACTTCAACTCCCCCTCCACTGCAATCTTTCTTGTTTATACTGAACCCTTTCTTCGCCATTCCATATCGAATCTTTATTCATGGATCTCAATCTACTCATGGCTCGGCACGGATACGCACTGACTTTCGGCCTGCTTTTTGCCGAGACTATGGGCCTTCCCTTTCCCGCGGCCATCGCGTTGCTGGCCGCGGGAGCCGCCGTATCCGCGCACGCGCTATGGGGCCCGCCGGTGTTGGTGATCGCTCTTGCCGCCCTGCTGCTGGGCGATTCCGTGCAGTTTTTTCTCGGCCGGCACATGGGTTGGGCACTGCTGGGCTTTCTTTGCCGCGTGTCCATCAATCCCGAGACTTGCATTCTGCGCTCGGCGGAATCGTTCTATAAACGCGGCAAAGTCACTCTGGTGATCGCCAAATTCATCCCCGGGGTGAACACCATGGCCGCGCCTCTGGCCGGCAGCATGAAAATGCGCTACTGGCAATTTCTGCGCCTGGATTTTGCCGGGGCGCTCGTTTACTCGTGCACATATCTAGTGGTGGGATATGTTTCGCGCGATTTTCTGGCGACAGTTTTTCGTGGATTTCGTACTGCAGGAAGGGCGATGGAAGCGGTCGTTATCATCGCCGTCATGGCGTATGTCATTTACCGTGTCGTGCAATATCGGAAATACAGAACGTACCGCGTGGTGCCGCGAGTGCAGGTTCAGGAACTGGCGGGGCGATTATCTTCGCAAGCTGCGGACCAGGTTCTGATCGTCGATGTTCGCAGCCATGGTTACTACGACCCCGGCGCTGCCCGCATCAAGAATTCCATCCGCATCGAGCCAAACAACCTCGAAGAGGAGATCAAAAATCTTCCCAAAGACAAAGACATTTATCTCTACTGTACTTGAGCGCGCGAAGCGACTAGCGCCCGGGTGGCGCACCTGCTTCGGGAAAAAGGCTTCAACACGTTCGTGATTGTCGGAGGCCTTACTGCCTGGCGCAAAGCCGGCAAGCCAGTTGAACCGGTCCCTAAGGATGATCTGGTGAAGTTGCCGACGTTCAGCTAGACCTTGTAATTCCGCGTCGGCGATGAATCCTGCTAATTGAAACGCTGTATGCGGTTCGATGGCGTTGCAGTCTATACTTTCACCAGCAAGATATGGCTTCAAATCAGGAAGTGGAAGTAAAATTCCGCGTCGGCAGCTTGCGCGCTCTCGATCGCAAACTGCGCGCTGCCGGATTCCACAAGCAGACTCCACGCACGCTGGAAGTGAACACGCTTTACGATCTTCCTGGAGCCCAACTGCGCAAGCGCAAGGAGTTGTTGCGACTGCGACAGTACGGCAGAGAATGGAAGGTAGCGCACAAGAGCGGAACCAGAACAGGTAGGCACAGCAGCCGTCAGGAACTTGAAACCGAGGTGGGCAACGGCAAGGTGATGGAAGCGATTCTCCGCTCGCTCGGTTACGAACCATCCTTTCGTTACGAGAAATTTCGCACCGAGTGGAGTGACCGCAAAGGTGAAGTCGTAGTCGATGAAACTCCTGTTGGAAACTTTGCGGAGATCGAAGGGTCCCCGCGCTGGATCGACGAAACCGCCAGGAAACTCGGCGTAAGCCGGGATCAATACATCATGAAGAATTATGCAACATTGTTTAACGAGTGGAGGCGCCAAACCAACAGCCCAGCGGAGGAAATGACCTTTCGCGCAATCCGCAATAAAAAGCGATAATAGCGAGGGGAAATTTTTATCGCTCATTCAAGGAATATGCACAAATCGTTAATCACCCATCCATGCCAAACACCCCAACAGAACTGAAAACGGCCGACCTGCTAGCGACGCAGCAGGTCACTCGCGAGCAAGGCCTGCACGTGGTCGCCATCGGCGGCGGTACCGGTCTTTCCACTCTGCTCAAAGGACTTAAGCTCTTCGCTCTCACTCCTGCCGAACTGGTTGCAGCGCCCTCGAGTTCCCCGATCATTCGCGATCTTTGCGCGGTGGTCACCGTCAGCGATGACGGCGGCTCCAGCGGACGCCTGCGCAAAGAATTCAACATGCTTCCGCCCGGCGATATCCGCAACTGTATCGTTGCCCTCAGCGAGGATGAAGCCCTGCTCTCCCGGCTTTTCCGTCACCGCTTCGAAAAGGGTTCCGGGCTTGAAGGTCACAGCTTCGGCAATCTTTTTCTCGCTGCCCTCACCTCCATCACCAACGACTTCTCAGAGGCCGTTCGCCTCTCTTCGGAAATTCTGGTTACTCGCGGACACATTCATCCCGCCACCACATCCAACATCGAACTTGAAGCCCTGATGGAAGATGGCACTCGCGTTCGCGGCGAAACTAAGATCACAGCCAGCAAAGGACGCATCAAGGAACTCTTCCTCGTTCCTCCTAATGTCGAGCCCCTGCCTCAAACTCTAGAAGCCATCGCGCGCGCCGACGTCATCAGCATCGGTCCCGGATCTCTGTTCACCAGCCTGATTCCGAATCTGCTCGTGCACGGTATTGCGGACGCCATCGTCAATTCGCCAGCCACGAAGGTGTTCATCTGCAATCTGATGACGCAGGCCAACGAAAGCCTCGGCCTCACCGCTGCCGATCACATTCGCGCCCTCAACAGCCATGCTGGTAAACAGATTTTTGACTATGCGCTCATCAACCGCACGCCCGTCTCCGATCAACTCAAGGCGAAGTATGCGCTCGAGGGTGCCTGCCAGATTGTCGCCGACCTTGATGCCATTGAAGCCTTAGGCGTCATCTCGGTTCTCGGAGATTACCTCGAAGAAGCTGGCGTCGCCCGCCACAATGCGATCCGTGTGGCCACCGATTTATTGCTGCTGGCAGCGCCAACTCGGCGCAAAAAGTAGCAGCAGCCGTGTAGGATAGCTGCCCTCGCTTGCCCTGAGCTTGCCGAAAGGTTGTCCAGCGGAGCGAAGCTCCGCAACGCGAAGCGCAAACGCGCGGGTACTACGGACGCGCTAAAATGTGTCGTTATGAGTTCGGTTCAAATGAAATTTCCATGTGCTTGTCTTCTCGCGCTCTTGGCCTTCTTCCCGCTCGCCTCCGGCCAACGTAACAAAGAGGAAGAACCCACCGCTGAACTAACTTTTCTCGTCTTAAAAGACGATAATGGCAAGCCAGTGCGCAACGCGGCCGTGATCATGCATTCGGTAAATCCGAAAGGCAAGCAAGGGCGTGGGGGCCTCGAACTCAAGACCGATGCGGAAGGAAAAGCGAGCTTCGATGGCATCCCTTACGGCAAGCTGCGCGTGCAGGTGCTCGCCCAGGGATTCCAAACCTTTGGTGAAGACTATGAGGTCGACCGCGCAAAAATGGATTTCACCATTAAACTGAAGCGTCCGCAGGACCAATATTCAATTTACGGCGCAGACGACAAAAAGGACCAGAAACCGCCATCCGACCCGAATGCCAAGCCGCAATGAGTGTTGCGATAGAATTTCGCCTATGCCTTACCTACTGAAAACCGAACCTTCGACGTACTCCTTCGCCGACCTCCAGCGCGAAGGAACCACCCTTTGGGACGGCGTAAGCAATCCGATCGCGCTCAGAAATATGAGCACGATGAGTTCCGGCGAGCGACTGGTCATCTATCACACCGGCGACGAGAAAAGCGCAGTAGGCACAGCGACAGTGGTATCGGTTGACGCATCGGATGCAAAGAATCCACAGTTAAAGATCAAAGCGGGCAAGCCGATTGCGAAGCCCGTAACGCTGGCTGAGGTGAAGGCGCATAAATTGTTCGCTGATTCACCCCTGGTGCGCCAGGGACGCCTGAGCGTCGTTCCCTTGACCGAAGCGCAATATAAGTTTCTTGGCGGAGAGTAACGCGCGAGTCGGTTGAGGGCGGGTTCGTACGCCATCGGTCAATTGTGTGCTGTCATTCCGAACGCAGCGAAAGCCGCGAGAGGAACCTTACGTCAGCAGTGGGCGCTCATGTCGTTCGCGGGACCCGCAGGACTGCATGCGCCGCCGCAATTGTTCTTTTCTCCGCTGCTGCGTGATTGAGGTGCATCGTAAGGTCCCTCCGGGAGCTACCGCTCCCATCGGGATGACAACGTGCTGAAAGAGGGCGACCGTAGATTCGACAATTAAACAAATGCCCACTCTGATTCCTCAGCCTACACGCATTCAATCCGCAGGCAACAAACCGAAGCTTATTGACGAATACATCGGCCGCGTGAATACGCAGACTTCGGCGGCAAGCGTCGCCCACATGCGCAGTCCCGGCGGCTGGATCGAGCCGGGCCAAAGACCCGAATTCGACGAATTCACGATCGTGCTGAAAGGCATGTTGCGCGTCGAGCACAAAGATGGATTTCTCGACGTCACAGCAGGACAGGCAGTCATTGCCCATTCAGGAGAATGGGTGCGCTATTCCACTCCGCAGCAAGGCGGCGCCGAATACATTGCCGTTTGCCTGCCGGCATTTTCCATGGAAACCGTGCACAGGGACGAGTAGGTTTTCCGTCTATGGCTTACGAATGGACTGCCGCCGTTGCTCTTCATTGCGATTCTGATCCGGAAAAACTCATTTCTTTCCCGCGCCCACGGTGAATGCCTTTACCACTATGGCATTCGGCTGCGAGCCCACCGGAATCATAGTGAGCATTGAATACTCGGTCGGCTCGAGCTTCCTCGGAGTACGTTTCTGAACCACGGTGATATCGCCCGCCTGCGCATCGAGCACGAGAATGTAGTTTTGATTCTGTGATAACGCCAAGCTGTCGGGCCGGCTGCCCACAGCAACCGTCGCGATTCGCTTGCCGGCATCGATGTCGTAGACGGCGATGCTGTTGGAGCCGAAGTTGCTCGCATAGAGCCGCGAGTTGTCGTTGGTGACCACAGCATGCGTGGGATGCTGGCCAATCAAAACGCTGTTTCCAACTTCGTCGTTTCCTGTTTCGATGATGGAAATGCTGTCCGAGTCAAAATCGCAAACCATCAACTCGCCACCGTCAGGTTTTAGTGTGAGACTGACGGGAGTCTTCCCAACATCGAGAAGAGCCAAGACGTGATCACCGGAGTTATCGCCTGCTTTGTTGCCCGCGAGCGCAATCGAGGCGACCTGCGAAGATCCTGAGCAGGCAACAAAAGCTTTGCTCGAATCGGGCAGGATAGCGATGTCCTCCGGCTGCTGGCAGACCGGCAGGGTTGCGCGCACGCGCAGCAGCCTGGCATCGAGGATCGACACCGTGTTATCGCCGCGATTGGAAACGACAACAGTTGCACCATCGTGCGAAACTCGCGCCAATCCCGGGGCAGAGCCAACGCGCACATTGCCAAGAACAGCGCGTTTTTCCAGATCGATCACCGAGACATTGTTCGACCCAGAATTCGCCACATAGGCACGCTTGCCGTCATTTGCGACGTCGATGAAATAAGGCCGCCCGTGAACGCCGATGGTGGCGACCACCACGTTTTTCTCGGCATCGATGATGCTGACGTTGTTCGATCCGGTATTGACGACGTAAATCTCGTTCTTCTTGCTGTTAGCTGCAATGCCAGTGGGCCCGGTGCCCACGGCAATGTCTTTCACGCGCTGAAAAGTGAGCAGATTTATAACGCTGACAGTGTTGCTCTTTCCGTTGGTGATATAGGCGTATTCGCGATAAGAAGGGCCGTAGTTCGGCAGCGTTTGCCCGCGGAAGTACCACCAGCTCGCTCCGCCGAGCACAACCAGAAGTAGAACGATGAGCAGGACTTTTCGCAAGATTCAGGTTGAGGGTTAGCAATCAGAGTATCAGAGCGGATCGTTCTGCGAAATCAGCGCGTCGCGGCTTGCGAGGCCGCCGCGGGAGCCGCGGGCTGCCGCTGAAGTTCCGTCATGAGAACTTTGGCGCTCTCGGGTGAGAGTCGAACTTCGCCGTCCAGTACCAGAATCAGGCGGCCCCGTCCAGTGGATTCAAAGCGCGCGTGGGTAAGGGTGGCATGGCCCCAGGCGGCCGCGGGAAGAATGTCTTTGAAATCGGTGGCGTCGTGGACTACGGAAAACAGAATTGCGTTCACATTCTCGCGAATTTCATCCCCCAGGGATCCCGAGCGGAGGGACTCGCCCAGCAATCCCCCGGCGTCGATCCGGCTGATTTCCGCTGTCATACGCAGTTTGCCGTCATCAGCAATTGATGGGGACAGTTTGAGTTCGATGCTGCCGTTGCCTTCTGCCATCTCGTTCATCACGCCACCGCCCATGCAAAGCCAGCGTTCGAAGTGCAAGCGGATAGTGACAACGCTGACGGGAGCAGAGGCGCCCAGCGTCGCATCCAGGATTTCGACCTGATTCCCGCAGCGATCCGACTTGCCGAATTTCGCATTCAAGATGCCAACAATGTTCTGCTGAAGCTCAGACAGGTCTCTCTCCAGTTCGACTGCGAAAACACTTTCATCTGTGGAAGACTTGTGTTGCGTAATCATGCCAGATGTTGTGATCGTGATTCCCTGATTCCCGAGTTTGATAGCGGTCTTTGCCGGAACGAGATCATAGCTTTCGTTGGCGCCGTGGTCGCCAATGACAATGCTCAGTTGCTCTCCCAGTTCCATTTGGCTGCCATGGAAGGACGTCAGTGCTGCCTCAAGAGCAGCCCCTAGAGCGGTCACATTCGCGACCTGCTGCTTCGCACTTTCGAATTGCGCGGAGAACATCCTGGATTGTTGTTCCAGCTCAGCATCTGCCTTGAGCAGCCTCTTGGTTACCTCCCTAAGACCGGATCTTTGTGGCTCGGAGAAAGTATCGACAAAGGTTTTGTTTTCCACGCGGGCAGCCTCGACGGTTTTGGCGAGAGCGGCAGCGCGAGTGGCGAGATCTGCGGGGCTTTGTTGTGCGGCCGTATCGATAAACGAGCGCAACTGGGCAAGAGCAGCATCGGTGCTCTTAAGCATTGCCCGGTAGCTTATGGTCTGGGCTGTGGTCGCTTGAACGGCCAGCGCCGCATGGAAATCTCTTAGATCGTCTTTCGCATCGACGCCGGTGGGGCGGCCTGTGCCGCTGAGTCCTCCTCCGCCCGCTAAACCGCCGCCGACGTGGCCACCAGCCGCGCCCGCCTGAGCGAACATTTGACACGAATGGGCAAGCAATAGGGCGCACAGAACAAGTGCTGCGGTGGGGTTGAAACGGTTGCGCGACATGACCCGGATCCCTGCGAAACCCCGATTCCGCCTGCGCGGCGGGAACACTCTAGATTGGCGCAGACTTGGAAGAAAGGCTACAAGATTTACAGTTCTTTGCACAGAGACGTTGGTGGTGCGTCGGGCTCAGCTACTTACTTACCGCCGTAGGCTCATACATCCCAATCCCCGGCACGGTCCTTCCCACCACAGCCGCGATCTGCCTCACCTGCACCATCAATTCGTCAAACTGATCAGGAAACAGCGACTGCGGCCCATCAGACATCGCTTCGTCGGGATTGTTATGAACTTCGACCATTAATCCGTCGGCACCAACGGCAACTGCCGCGCGCGACAGCGGGGTGACCTTGTTGCGCTTGCCCGTGCCGTGGCTGGGATCGACGAGAATCGGAAGATGGCTCAACCGTTGCACCGCGGGCACCACGCTCAGGTCCAGCGTATTGCGGGTATGATCCGCGAAAGTGCGAACACCGCGCTCGCATAGCGCGACGTTGTAGTTGCCCTCGCTCAGAATGTATTCCGCAGCCATAAGAAATTCTTCCAATGTGGCCGACATGCCGCGCTTGAGGAGCACCGGTTTCTTGGCTCGCCCGGCGCGCTTGAGCAAAGAGAAATTCTGCATATTGCGCGCACCGATCTGAATCATGTCGGCATATTCCTCGACCAAGTCGAGCGATTCATTGTCGATGGCCTCGGTGATGATCTTCATCCCATATTGCTGGCGAATCTCCGCCATGATGCGCAGGGCTTCTTCGCCCAGTCCCTGGAACGAATACGGAGACGTACGTGGCTTGTAGGCACCGCCTCGGAAGAATTGCGCTCCCGCCCGGCTAACGCGCTCGGCTACTGCAAACGCCTGTTCTCGGCTCTCGATGGCGCAGGGTCCAGCAACAATGGCCAGGCCATTGCCGCCTATGGCGACGTCGGTCCCGGTGAACCGAATCACCGTATTGTCTTCCTTGATGTCGCGGCTGACGAGCTTATAGGGCTTCGAAACCTTGATGACTTCCTGCACGCCCGGCATTTCTTCCAGCGTGCCCTGCTCGACTTCGCCCTTGTTGCCGGTGATTCCGATCGCCGTGCGTTGCGCGCCCGGCATGGGATGCGCACGATAACCGAGTTTCTCAATTTTCTGGCATACGCCACGAATTTCGTCTTCCGTGGCGTGCGCCTTCATCACCACCAGCATAGATTCCCTCGACGCACAGAAATTAAGTGTACCTTTCCCGGTGGTGCACAGCAAATAGGGCAAAATGTCAAATTCCTGCGACGTTTTTGTGGGAAGGTAACTGAGGGGAACTCGCCGTTATACTTTTCTCATGCCTCGTTCCATGGCCCGCGAACAGGATATTCTCCGTCGCCGCGGGCCGAAACGCCCGCCCCACCTGACCTCCCGCCGCATCGGCATTCACACTTCCACCGCCGGAGGCGTGTTCAATGCCGCCGAGCGCGCCTACCGCTTAGGGTGCAACACATTGCAGATTTTTTCTTCCAGCCCGCGCCAGTGGGCACCATATGAACTCAGCGAGCTGCAATGTGCTGAGATGTCCCGACTGCGCGCTCTGTATGACCTGAAACCGCTGGTGATTCACACGAATTATCTTGTGAACCTGGCAAGTTCTACCGAACAGTTCTTGCAGAAATCGGTCGAGGCATTTCGTGGCGAGGTGGAGCGGGCCCTGGCACTCTGTGCCGAGTATCTGGTCCTGCATCCCGGATCCTATCGCGGCACAAACCGCGAGCGTGGACTGCTGCAAACTGCTGCCGCTATCGCTGCCGCAACCAAAGATCTCGACTTAGCCAAAGGCGGTTTGACCATCCTCATCGAGAACACTGCCGGATCTGAATTTTCCTTAGGAGGCAGTTTCGAGCAAGTCGCCGAAGTGATCGACCACCTGCGTAGCATATTGCCGATCGCCGCCTGCATCGACACCTGCCACACACATGTCGCTGGATATGACCTGGTCAGCGAGGAAGGGATTTATCATACATTGAAGCAACTCGATGCGACCATTGGCCTGAATAACGTTAAAGTCGTCCACTGCAACGATGCCAAGGCCGCTCGCGGATCGAAGCTCGACCGCCATCAGCACATCGGCAAAGGAATGATCGGCAAGCAGGCATTCCGCATTTTGCTGAATGATCTTCGTCTCGCCCATGCAGCATTCATTGCCGAAACACCGATTGATAAACCGGGAGATGACCGCAGAAATGTGCAGGCGCTGAAGAAACTCGTTCAGTAGTATGCCGCGGAGAAGAACGACCTGTTGTATCTTAGTCGCGAATGATCCGCATTCTGATTTGGATACTGAGTCAGCCCCTGTTATGGGCCGTTGCGGGGGTAATTGTCGGCCCGTATTTCTTCTTTAATGGCTTTCGTTGGCTTCAACGTCAACGGCTCATTGCCGACACTCCCCGCTCCAGCATTCGTTCCGCGGCACTCGGTATGGTTGAGCTGAGTGGCAAGGCAGTCGGCCCATATACCCTGGTGGCGCCCTTGAGCCAGACAGACTGTCTCTATTATCGAGTAGTGATTGAATCCAATCCCCGCGGCGACCTGCATAGCAACATCAAGGAACTGAGCGCACCGTTCTTTCTCGATGACGGCACAGGCAAGGTTCTGATTTTTCCGCAGGGGGCGGAGCTGCACATGCCTCCGACCAGCGATAGGGCGGAATACGGAAAACTGGCCGCGACACTCGCGGGTTATTCGGCGGGCACGCCTGAGTTCGCCCAGGAATATGCTGTACGGCCCGGCGACAACATTTTTGTTATGGGCATGCTGCGGGAAAATCCCTGGTGCAAGAAAGATCCAATAAAAGAATGCACCGAACTCTCGCGCATTGGCCCGGGGTTCGTAAGCGAAGCGGAAGCTGACTTGATTCGCCGCGAAGCCAACCCCTATTTGAGCTTCAAACTGCCGGCCGGTGCCACAATCGACTCTGAGGACGTCTTCGACTTACACCCTGCGGTGATCATTATGAAAGATCGAAATCCGCTTTTCATCTCTGCTGGCAGTCAGCGGGAAGTCGTGGCCAAACTTAAATTCAAATCGCTTCTCTACATCTGGGGCGGGGCTGCGGCCGCGTTGTGGGGATTGTGGCAGATCATCCATTACGTGCAAATCTCAGACCTTTTGCAGGGGAACTCGTAGCTCCGTTGTAAAATCATAAGATTCGCCATACGTTATGCCCTCGACCGACAAGTCGGAAGAAGCTGCCGTCACCCAGAGTGAACGGCACAGCAGCGGCCGCTCGCGCGACGACCGTTATGACGCCCAGCGCATCGAGGCGAAATGGTTCGAGCGCTGGCAAAACAATCCGCAACTTTATGCGGCCGAGCCACATTCGGCTAAGAAAAAATATTACGTGCTCGAAATGCTGCCTTACCCTTCGGGCGTGCTGCACATGGGCCACGTGCGCAACTATTCAATCGGCGACGCCCTTGCCCGCTACATGTGGATGAACGGCTACAACGTGCTCCATCCCATGGGATGGGATTCTTTCGGCTTGCCCGCGGAAAATGCCGCGATCCAGAACAACACGCCGCCCCGCCAGTGGACGCTGGGCAACATCGCCAAGATGAAGGCGCAGATGAAGCGCCTTGGCTTCGCCTACGACTGGTCGCGCGAAGTGACCACCTGTTTGCCCGAATATTATCGCTGGAACCAATGGTTCTTTCTCAAGCTATACGAGAAAGGGTTGGCATATCGCAAGAAGAGCAAAGTCAACTGGTGCCCACAATGCGCCACGGTTCTGGCCAATGAACAAGTACTCGCCAACGGCTGCTGCTGGCGGCATGAGGATACGTCCGTCGAGCAGCGCGAGCTCGAGCAATGGTTCTTGCGCATCACGAGATACGCTGACGAATTGTTGCGCGATCTCGAAAAGCTCCCTGGCTGGCCCGAAAAAGTTGTCACCATGCAGCGCAACTGGATCGGCCGCAGCGAAGGTGCGCTGGTCGATTTCAAACTCGACTACACGCAGCCGCATCATGGCTTCGGCCCTGCGGGTGCAACGATCAAGGTTTTCACAACGCGGATCGATACGATCTACGGCGCAACTTCGATTCAGCTTGCACCCGAGCACCCGATAGTGAACGATCTTGCGGCCGGCAACCCCGAGCTGCGCCGAAAGGTCGATCAGCTCATCGCCGAGCAGCGCAAGGCCAAAGAAAAAGGCGACATCGGCGAAATCGAAAAGCATGGCGTCCCCACCGGCCGTTACGCGACCAATCCCTTCAATGGTGAGAAAATTCCCGTCTGGGTGGCGAACTACATCGTCATGGACTACGGCACCGGCGCCATCATGAGCGTGCCCGCGCACGACGACCGCGATTACGAGTTCGCGAAGAAATATAACCTTGAAATCCGCCTCGTAATTCTTCCCATCACCGAGGGTGAAGAAACCATGGCCGAGCCGGTGCTCCCCTTCACCGCGCATGACGGAATGTTGATCAATTCAGGACCATTCAGCGGGCTCTCCTGCGAGGACGCCATCGAGAAGATGACCGAGCATGCTGAAAAAGGCGGCTTCGGCAACGCGACAGTGACTTATCGCTTAAAGGACTGGGGCATCTCGCGCCAACGCTACTGGGGTACGCCGATTCCCATGTTGTATTGCGAGAAAGACGGAATCGTCGCGGTTCCCGAAAAGGATTTGCCCGTCATTTTGCCCGAAAACGTCGAAATCACGCTTGCCGGTGGCTCACCACTCGCGCGCGTGCCCGAGTTCGCCAATGCAACCTGCCCGAAGTGCGGAGGGCCGGCGCGCCGCGAGACCGACACCATGGACACGTTCGTTGATTCGTCCTGGTATTTCTACCGCTACACCGACGCGCACAATGATCGCGCACCTTTCGATTCGAAGATTGTGCAGTACTGGTTTCCGATTGATCAGTACATCGGCGGCGTCGAGCACGCCATCCTGCATTTGATTTATTCGCGCTTCTGGACCAAGTTTATGCGCGACATGGGGCTTGTCTCGAACGACGAACCGGTCGAGCGCCTGTTCACGCAAGGCATGGTGATCAAAGACGGCGCGAAAATGTCGAAGAGCCTTGGCAACATCGTCAGCCCCGACGAAATGGTGGTCCGCTACGGCGCCGACGCCGCGCGGCTATACAGCTTATTCGCCGCTCCGCCCGATCGCGATCTCGACTGGCAGGATTCGGGGATCGAAGGCATTCAGAGATTCTTGGGGCGCGTGTATCGATTTGTTTTCCGCAACGCGGCCGCCGCACATGTAGGGACGGCCACCCCCGTCCGTGCGGTCGAGCAAAGCTCGGCAGCGCGCGCCATTCAGCGCAAGCTTCATCAGACGATCAAGCGCGTGACCGATGATTTCCAAGGCCGCTGGCATTTCAACACCTGCATCTCGGCCATCATGGAACTAGTGAACGTTCTCTATGCGTCAGAGGATGCGATCGCTCAAGGCGCGGTTCCGAAGGCACTGCTTGTCGAGGTGCAGCGCGATCTCGTGGTATTGCTGGCGCCTTTCGCCCCCTATCTCGCGCATGAACTTTGGGAGATGCTCGGCCAAAAAGAAAGCTTGCTGAAAGCCCCGTGGCCGAAGTTCGACCCCGAGCTCGCCAAAGAGGAAGAACTCGAAATTCCCGTGCAAATCAATGGCAAGCTGCGCAGCAAGATCGTTGTGCCCGCGGATGCCACAGAGGAGTTGGTCATTGAGCGTGCCTTGGCCGACGAAAAATTACGTGCCGCAACTGCGGGCAAGCAGATCGCGAAGAAAATCTACGTTCCCAGCAAACTGCTGAATCTTGTCGTCAAGTAAATTTTATCGCCGGGTGTCATTCCGAAGCCCCGCGCTTTCACCAGCGGGGCGAGGAATCTCCCGGCAAACGACCGTCGTACAAGGAGTTCCTTCGCTTCGGCTGAAAAGCGGCTCCGCTCAGGATGACGCGCCATGTAGATCACGAATTCGACCCGAGCTGGTGGCGCACTTGCTTTACACCAAGCCATCGATTTGAGACACTCTTCCGTGGAACCCCAATCCCGGCACGAGCAATCCATCGTCATCCTTGATTTCGGCGCGCAGTATACACAGCTCATCGCGCGCCGCATCCGCGAACAGAATGTTTTTTCTGTAGTGCTTCCCTGCACCGCCTCTCTCGATGAAGTCAAGCGCAATGCTCCGGTCGGCATCGTGCTTTCCGGAGCGCCCTGGTCCGTCTACGACAAGGATGCGCCGCCGGCTGACAAGCGTGTTTTCGATCTAGGTGTGCCCGTGCTTGGAATCTGTTACGGCCTGCAATTCATGGTGCACACCCTCGGCGGGAAAGTGCGGCCTGCGGACAAACGCGAATATGGACACGCGGAAATCGACGTCATCGCCGACTCCGCGCTGTTTCATGGATTAGCGAAACGCCAGCCGGTTTGGATGTCGCACGGCGATGAAGCGCTTGAGTTGCCGCGCGGCTTTGAGTTGACCGCCAAAACGACAACCGCTGTCGCAGCAATCCAGAATGTCCCGAGAAAGTGGTTCGCCGTCCAGTTCCATCCTGAAGTTCACCACACTCGTTACGGTACCGAGATCCTGCGCAATTTTATCTTCCGCATCTGCGGAGCCAAACCAACCTGGACCCCCCAGCATTTCATCGATTCCACGGTGGAAGAGATCAGGCGCGAGGTAGGCAAGGGACGCGCCATCTGCGCGCTCTCCGGCGGAGTCGATTCATCGGTCGCAGCGGTCTTGGTTGACCGCGCCTTGCGCGATAACGGCGGAAAAGCGCGCCTGACCTGCATTTTCGTCAACAACGGCGTGCTGCGAAAGAATGAGTTTGAGAAAGTGCAGAAAACTCTGCGCGACAAGCTGGGCCTGCATCTCGATGCAGTCGACGCAACCGATCGCTTTCTAGGCAAGCTGAAGGGCGTCATCGATCCCGAGAAGAAGCGCAAAATTATTGGCAACGAATTCATCAGAGTTTTCGAGCACGAAGCTCATCGCATCGAGAAGGCCGAAGGCAAAGTGAAGTGGCTGGTGCAGGGGACGCTTTATCCAGATGTGATCGAATCACGTTCCGTGCGCGGGCCATCGCAGGTCATCAAATCACATCACAATGTCGGCGGCCTGCCTGAGAAAATGAAGCTTAAGCTGATTGAGCCGCTGAAAGATCTGTTCAAGGACGAAGTCCGCAAGCTCGGCCGCGATCTGGGCGTCCCGGAAGAGATTTTGCAGCGTCAACCGTTCCCCGGCCCTGGCCTCGCCGTAAGGGTCCTGGGCGAGGTCACGCCAGAACGACTGGCGCTGCTGCGCGAATGCGATGACATTGTCGTTAGCGAAATCAAGAACGCTGGGTTATACACAAAAATCTGGCAATCGTTCGCGGTCCTGCTTCCAGTAATGTCAGTCGGCGTGATGGGCGACATGCGAACCTATGCCTACACTTGTGCCATTCGTGCCGTCAGCTCGGAAGATGGCATGACAGCCGACTGGGTTGCTCTTCCGCACGACGTGCTGAAAAGAATCTCCACGCGCATTGTGAATGAAGTGAAGGGCGTCAATCGCGTGGTATACGACGTTACATCGAAGCCGCCAGGCACAATTGAGTGGGAGTAAAAGGACCTCAAGTGCTCAACATTTGAGCATACGAAAAGAGTGATCATGTCCACTTGAAATTTGGAAACCTTTGGATCACTCGAAACTCGCACACCTAAGAACTCCGAACCTTATGAAACCCTAAAATTTCAAAGCGTCCCTTCTGCTATCCTTCTCCGTTATGTCTACGCTGGTCGAATGCGTACCGAATTTCTCAGAGGGCCGAGACAAAGCCAAAGTCGATGCCATTGTCGCTGCCATGAAAATGGATGGGGTCTACCTGCTCGATCGTGAAATGGACGCCGACCACAACCGCTGTGTCATCACCCTGGTTGGCGAGCGCGAAGCCATTCAGGAGGCCGCAATTCGCGGCGTAGGTAAGGCCGCCGAGTTGATCGATCTGAACGTGCATCAGGGAGCTCATCCGCGAATGGGCGCGGCGGATGTGGTTCCGTTCATCCCCATTGACGGCGTAACCATTGAAGATTGCGTCGCCATGGCGCGGCACGTCGGTGAAGAGATTTGGAAGCGCTATCAGATTCCGGTGTACTTGTACGAAGCCGCTGCGACTATATCGGAACGGCAGAATCTGGAGAACATCCGCCGCGGGCAGTTCGAAGGCATTCGTGCCGAAATTGCCACCAACCCGGCACGCAAGCCAGACTTCGGCGAGCCGCGCGTGCATCCCACCGCCGGTGCGACGGTCGTCGGAGCCCGCAAGTTTCTCATCGCCTACAACGTCTTTCTGAACACTCCGGACGTCGAGATCGCGAAAAAAGTGGCCAAGGCCGTGCGTTTTTCCAACGGCGGCCTGCGGTTCGTAAAAGGGGCCGGATTCCTTGTACGTGGACTGGCACAGGTTTCGATGAACCTCACCGACTTTGAGCAGACTCCCATCCATCGCGTCTTTGAAACGGTCAAGCGCGAGGCGGCGCGCTACGGCGTGATGCCAGTCTCCAGCGAAATCGTCGGACTCATTCCGAAGAAAGCTCTGGAGCAGGCCGCAGAATGGTTTCTGCAAATCGAGAATTTCGATTCATCGCTGATTCTGGAAAATCGTCTCGCCGCAGTGATGAGCGGGAAAATCGCTGCAGGCGGATTAAGGTCGGGAGTCGAGCCATTTATCGAGCAATTGGCTGCGCCTACCGCAACCCCCGGAGGCGGCAGCGCGAGCGCAGCCGCCTCGGCTATGGCTGCCGGGCTGGCTACAATGGTAGCCTCAATGTCGCGGGGCAAAAAAGCCTACGTGCAGTATGAAGCCCAACTGAGCGCCGCCATCGCACAGCTCTCGCGTTTGCGTGAAGAGCTCAAAGCCGCCGTCGATGCCGACGCTGCGGCTTACGATTCGGTTATGAAGGCCTACAAGCAGGCGAAAAGCGAACCCGCCAACGCTGACACCGTAATCGATAATGCCCTGAAGGTTGCCACCGGAGTTCCTCTCGATGTCGCTGAGAAGGCCTATCAAGTCTCGCAGATTACGCAAAGTCTGTTTGCCATTACCAATCCCAACATGAAATCTGACTTGACCACAGCTCAGGCCCTTGCCAGCGCCGCAATTACGGGGGCGCTGGCCAATGTGGAGATCAATCTTGCTTCGCTAAAAGATCAGGCCTTCGTGGCAGACGTACGCAAGAGAGTGGACAAGATCAAATCTGCGGGAGTGAGGTAAATCCCTCCAGAAGTCTCTCTGCACCCGGCAATGATTGATTGCACAGGTTCAGTTGCGGTTTCAAGCAACTACGTTCTAGCACTTTCGGATGGGCACAACGCGGGGCAGTTGGCTTAGAATATGTTCAAGGAATCACGGAAAGCCATATTTCAGCATCTAACTATGCAAGATACGGGGACATTTCCGTTCATGTATAAGACTTTGGTAGCGAGGAATGTTATGAGGACAGAGGCCGTCATGCGAAACCTGAAGCTTTGCCTGAGCGCTATTACCATCTGCTCCATTTTGACTGGGCTGGCAAGCGCCATGCCGCTGAACTCGTCGGCGCGTGCCGTGATCCCAACCGATTTGCAGCAGTTAATCTCCGCCGATTACCGCGAGTTGAAAAATTCGCCCACCGCGATGCAGCTTAAGCAGCAGTTGCTGCCCGATAATCTCAAACAGTTCGAAGAAGCGCTGAAAGGCGTCGGCATCGACCCCGATAAAGATATCGACACGCTCACCTTCGCCGCGTTCCGCACCGAAAAGGAAGGTATGAAGCAGGTCGGCGTCGCCTCCGGGCCCTTCGCCATGAAGGCGGTCATCAAGAAGCTGACGCTGGCCAAGATCAAACCCACGAAGTACCGAATGGCCAACATCTATCCCATGGATGGCGGCATGATGATGGTGTTCCTGGATGACAGCACGCTGCTCTTCGGCGAGATTTCCGCCGTGAAGCTGGCGCTCGACACGCGCGATGGCCTGACCCTGAACGTGGACGCAAATTCAACCATGGCCGACATGATGGCGAGCGTCGATTCCTCGCCTGTGTGGAGCATTCTGGACCAGCAGGGCACGCAGGCGGTCATGCGCTCAGCCCTAGGCGACGCGGCGAAAGTCGCCGATTATGACACGATCAAGAAGCGCCTGCTCGGTTCGCGCTATACCATGAATTTCAACAGCGGCGTGAACTTCGATCTGACCGTGGTCACGTCAGATTCGGTCAGCGCGGCCACGCTTTCTTCGCTGGTTAAGGCCGGCTTGCTTTATAAGAAGATGAGCGCCAGCGCCGCTGAAAAAGTAGCAATGGACAATACCAGCGTAGATTCCGACGGCTCGAATGTGAGCTTCCACTTCAAATCGAGCGATCAGCAGTTTCAGGCGCTGATGCACTCGCAGTTGTTCCAGGCAGTTTCCCACTAAGAGAAAATCTCACCACGGAGGCACTGAGACACGGAGAAGAACGAATTCGAAAGTCTTCCTCCGTGACTTTGTGTCTCTGCGGTGAATTCACTCACTTTCCTTTCGGAGCACTCCTGTTTTTCACCCATCCTTCCTTCACCACCTGCTTCGCGCGGGCAATGGCGAGCGATTCTTCCGGAACATCTTCTGTGATGCATGATGCTGCGCCGATGTATGCGCTTTTGCCCACGCGCACGGGCGCAACCAGCGTGGTATCGCTGCCGATGAAGGCTCGGTCTTCGATTACGGTGGTGTACTTGTGGGCGCCGTCATAGTTGCACGTAATTGTTCCCGCGCCGACGTTCACACCCGCGCCGATTTCGGCGTCGCCAAGATAAGTCAGGTGGTTGGCCTTCGATCCCTTGCCCAGCCTGGCTTTCTTTGTTTCGACGAAGTTGCCGATATGCGCACCTTCGCCGATATCGCTGCCCGGGCGCAAATGGGAATAGGGGCCGATAATTGCGCCTGTGGCGACGCGCGATTCATTCAGGATGGATCCGGGATTGATGAGCGCTCCATTCCCAATCTGCGAATCGCGGATCACTGAATAGGAACGGATTCGGCAACCGAAGCCGACACGCGTTTTGCCGAGGAGTTGCACGAACGGTTCGATCACTGTATCAGCAGCGATCTGAACATCGCTGTCGATCACACAGCTTGCGGGGTAATAGATGGTAACTCCTTCGGCCATCAGTTCATAGCATTTGCGCGCCCGCATCTGAGCATCAATAAAAGACAACTCCGCGCGCGTGTTTGCGCCTAGCACTTCGATCGGGTTCTCGGTCTTCCAGGCGACAACGCGGTGCTTCTGGTTGCATAGAACCTCGGCCATATCGGTGAGGTAATACTCGCCGTGCGGGTTCTCGTTGGCCAGTTTTTCAATATGAGTAAGAAGTTCAGGAACAGAGAAGACATAAAATCCCGCGTTGATCTCGCGAATTTTTTTCTGCGCCGCGCTTGCAGATTTTTCTTCGACGATGGCTGCAACTTCTGCGCTTCGCGAATTCTTGCGAAGGACGCGACCATAGCCCGTGGGGTGGTCAAGTTCGGCGCTGAGCAGCGTCATCGCGGCTTGCTGGTCAAGATGAAAGTTGAGCAGTTGCGCGATGGTCTGCGGCGTGATCTGCGGCGCGTCGCCAGAAAGCACGATCACGTGGTCGTAAGTAGAGAGCGCGTCGCGGGCCACCATCATGGCGTGGCCGGTGCCATGCTGCTGCGCCTGCAACACAAAATTTACCCCTGTCGTGCCAACAGCCTGGCGAACGTGGTCAGCTTCGTAGCCGATGATGGCGAAGACGTCGCCCGAAGGAACGACGCTTGTGGCGGCGGCGATGACGTGCGCCAGCAGCGGCTTGCCTCCGACTTCGTGCAGGACTTTCGGAAGCTGCGATTTCAGCCGCGTGCCCTTGCCGGCAGCCAGAATGGCCACAGCAACGCGTGGGCCGCGAGCATCAGGACTGTGCTCTTCTTTTTCTTGTTCTTGCAGCCAAGCCGATTTTGCCGGTCGAGTTTTTGTGGAACCAGATTCTCTAGAACCGGAATGCGCTTTCGCGGCTTGCCCTGAGCGGAGTCGAAAGGATTTCTTCATTGGCCCAAATATACCTTGAGCCGCTGTTTACTGGTTAGTTAGTCCATCCACCCCTCCCCCCGTGCCCATCCTAGTGGAATCAAGGGGTTGCAGAGATTTTCGTTGCAAATATCAGAGCTGCAAGGAGTTACAGGCAAATATTAGATTCTAAAACGTTTGCTTATAGAATCTCTTGTGCGCACCATCAATATCTTTTTGCTTATGCAAGAATGCACGAGTTTTTTGGAAAATGCAAGGAAAAAAATTCGGCACATGCCTCCCGGCAGTAGGATGCTTGTCCGTTTTTGTCACGCAAACTTGTGACCGTCGCGCTTTTATGCCTGGCGGGCGAATGGCAAGATAAATTCTGATTTGAGTTCGCGATGCGCAAAGCGATCATGACCGGGCTCATGTTGGTGGCTGCCCCCGTTTACATTCTAGGGTTAGCGACCCTGCTGATATACCTGTCGGGCGATTGGGGCTGGGTGGAGGGCTGGATCTTCAATGTCTGGTGGGTGTCCTTCATTTCCGCCAGCTTCCTGTGGCTTCACTACAAGGATCCTGCGCTGCTGGCCGAGCGCATGCGCCTGCCCGGAACCGGCGGTGAATCGGGCGCCGATTTGGTTATCCTCCTCGGGATAAAAGTGGGCTTCCTCGCCTGGCTCTTCCTATCGCCGTTGGACGTGCGTTTCGGCTGGCTGCCCCGTCTGCCGCTGTGGTGCGAGGTCTGCGGAGGCATCCTGCTTTTCGCAGGTGGTTTCTTAACTTTCCGGGCGTTCACTGATAACCCGTATCTCTCGCAGTTGGTGCGCATTCAGACCGAGCGCGGCCAGCATGTCATTGACACGGGCGTCTACGGCTTTGTTCGCCACCCCATGTATCTTGGGGCAAGTCTATGGTTCATTGGTGGCGCGTTGCTGCTCGGCTCCGTTTGTGGCCTTCTCGTAGCTCTGGCCATGGTCGGGTTGCTCGTTGTGCGCATCTTTGGCGAGGAGAAGCTGTTGGCACGCGATCTGGAGGGCTACCAGGCCTATCGCGAGAAAGTGCGGTACCGCCTTGTGCCGCACGTCTGGTAAGCACCCCGTTAGCTAATCCCCGCTCCTAATATCGTCACTTCTCAGTTTCAGTTCTGAGTCGCTGCCCCAATACTCTCCCGGCGCGAGCTGCAAACCGGGGACTGACAACTGAGACTGAATCAGTGAATTCCCTTGCTGTTGAGATATGGGCCGTATTTTTTATCGGAGCCCTGGATGTGGTTGGTGAGCCAATCCCTAAGAAAATTCATAACCTGAAGGGAAAGGCCGGTGCTGGCGCCGCTGTTGAACTTGGCTTGCACTTGCAGAACCTGATTGGTGAGATCGTCATGCTCTTTCTTGTGGGCGGCGGAGTCGGGATAATTCGTTCTGGCAAAAAATTGCTCTTCGCGGGCGAAGTGCGACTTGGTGTAGGTGACCAAGGAGTCCAGGATCTTCCCCAGGGCGTCTTTGCCATGGCCGGTTTTGAGGGCATCATGCAACTCGTTGACTAGGGCGACAAGTCGCTTGTGGTCGTCGTCGAGCACTTTAACACCTACGCTCATTTTTTCGTTCCAAGTCATCAGCGGCATGGGGCAGCGTGTCCTTTCGGTGACGGGTTTGCTGAGGATCGATGAGAGCGGTTTAAGAAAGCTGCGGCCTACTCAAAGGTGAGAGCAAAGCGTGGGCCACCTTTCGGCACGGATGTGCGTGCCGATTGTTAACTCACCCTAACACGAAATATGCAGCTACTGCGGATGCTGCCCCTGGAACCATTGCCCCAACCTGGAGCCCGCCGACGATGCCCTCCGCGCCATGGGCTTCACCAACGTCAAAGCGCTTTACCTCGCAGACAACATCGTCACTAACTGGCAGGATAAGGGATATCCCTTCACCTCTGGGAAGTAATTCCGTCTTACTGCGTAACGGTGATGGTCAGAGTCGCGCTCTGGCTGATTGCACCGCTGCCGCTGGTTGAGGCGGTTACGGTTACGGTGCTAGTCCCCGGAGGTGTACCGCCCCCCCGTATTGCTACTGCTGCCGCACGACAGCAACAGTGCCGTCGCCGCAAGAACAGCTAGGACGCTGAAGGTGCGTAAGCTGCTACGCTGTCGTCCCGAGGCGGCGATGAAGATGAATCCCATCCACGGAACAAGAAGAAATGCGTAAATCGGACGAACGGGAGAAGATGCAGCGGGCATTCGTACGGCCGCGCTTGCCGCTGTGGTGCTTATTGTGAGCGTGCTGGTTGCGGGATTGCCACTACTTGGGGTAACCGACGATGGATTGAAGCTGCACGAGGCCCCTGATGGCAGCCCGGTACAGCTAAAGCTCACTTGGGAATTGAATCCGTTCGTCGGGGTCACGGTGAAGGTTGCCGTTCCGCTTTGCCCTGCAACAATAGTCAGGCTTGCAGGTGTTACCGAAACTGTATAGCTCGGACTCGAGCTAATCGTATAAGTTGCGGTCGCTACGGCGCTGTTCGTGTATCCGCTGGCTGCAGCCATTGCTTCGATTGTTTCCGTAGAACTGACTGTGAGAGGCGCGCTGTACACGGCAGATCCTGTCGTCGGAGTTGTGCCATCATTGGTGTAGTAGATTGTGGCGCCGGACGTAGAGTCGGAGATAGTTACCGTCTGCGCCGAATTGTAAGTACCTCCTGCGGGAGAGATTGATGGCGTGGCCGCCTGCGGCACCGAGACGGGGGTAACAGTAAGCGTTTGCGGCGAAGATGTAGAACCCGCGAACGTGCCGTCTCCGCTATATGTGGCGGTCATTTGATAAGTATTTACCGCCAGGGCGCTTGGATTGTAATTGAATGTCGCTGTTCCCGCACTCAAATCGACGGATCCGACCTCGTTCGATCCATTGAAGAATCCGACTACACCGGTGGGTGTGCCGCTGCCCGAGGTTGGGGTCACGGTCGCCGTCATGACTACCGGCCCGTTCGAGCCTGCCTGAACGCTGGATGGAGAAATGCTCAATCCGCTGTTGGAAGGAGACGTTCCACCCATCCCTTTTGCGAAGCTGAATACCGTGCCGTCACTATTCGGGCCTCCGCCAGCCTCGCCATAGAAGCTTCCGCTAGTCTGCAGCAGCGCGTAATCCGGATACATCTCACCAGGCACTGTTCCGAAGCTATAGAGAGTTATCAATGAACCCCCGGCGTCATTCGGAATATCGTGCCCGTCGCGTTCGCGCCGCCCAAGATGGTCGGACCGTAAAAGTTCCCATCGTTGGCTTCTATTAGTTGGCTTGGCGCACCACCGTCACTGCCATCGAAGCTGTGCAGGGTATTAAAAGTGCCCGACGGGGTAATCTTGAAAATCGTGCCGCAGTCTAATTTACCACCGTATGTACTGTTGCAAATGCCAGCAACACCGCCGCCCCCTGTCGGCCCGTAGAAATTTCCATCACTTCCCAGCACCAGCCCGCCAGGACTGAATCCGTCGGGACAACCGCTTTCCGGGGCGCAGAAGTCGTAGAGCGTAGTTAGTGTGCCCGTGGGAGTAAGTTTGAAGATTGTGCCACAGTACAGGGGCTGGTCAATGCCACACACGTCGTTTCCGCCAAAAGCGGTTGTGCCGTAAAAGTTGCCGTCGTTTCCTTGCACGACTCCGAACATCGGGCCATAACCGGTGGAGCTGCCACTTGCGGGGAAGGTGTAGAGCGTGCTGAGCACTCCTGCAGAGGTGACTTTGAAAACCGTGCCGCAATTGCTTGAGCATTCGTCTGGTTGAGCACCCCCGGACGTTGTTCCGTAAAAGTTCCCGTCGCTGCCCTGAATCAAATAGCCCAAAGGACCACTGCCGTCGGCACAGGCCGTCTGCGAGCAGAAGTTATATAGGGTGTTCAACGACCCGCCAGGGAGAATTGAGAAGAACGTTCCTACGCCGTTGGCACCGCCCCAGAACGTTGTGCCATAGAGTTTCCCGCCTGCGCCGAGTATCACGCCGTTAGGATATGCTCCATCGGGTCCACTGAAGCTGTGTAGAACCTTCAGAGCACCGCCTGCCGTGATTTCAAAGATAGTTCCGCAAGTCGTCACCCCGGGCTCATTAGGAACAGAGCAGGAAGTGCTGGCGCCGCCAGTTTCCGTAGCACCGTAGAAGTTTCCTTCAGAATCCTGCACCAAGCCACCGATTGGGTTCGAGCCATTAGTTCCGGAGAAGGTGGCGAGCGTTGTATAGGTTTGCGCAGGCGACGCGGCTGACACAGCAAAACAGAACACAAGGGCCAAGGTTGCAAGTTTTGAGAAGCTGAGTTTCTCCACGTTGCCTCCATTCGCCTGTGTCGTGGTAGGTGCACAGGCCTACGCGGGCTGCGGAGTTTGGGACGTCGACGCGATTTATATCGAGTAGCTAAATGAACCTGGGCCAATCGATAAGGCGATGGGGATACGACTTGCGCACCAATTATAGGTTACGGGGGAAAAGATTGTCGATGGAAGATGTCACATACCAGCGTGAGGCACGCGATCTCGACGGGATCTGTTTAGATCGTTGCCTTCAGGCGAACACGGCAACGATTGATCCACGGCTCGTAGCCCAGCAGAGCCCTTGACAACTTCCGACCCACATCGTAAAATTAGCACTCGATGTACAAGAGTGCTAACAGATCGATGTATCCACTGTAAATTCATCAACTTACATCGCGTTCACTGTTTAACTATTCTGAAAGGAGTTGCAACATGGCGAAATTTACACCGCTCCACGACCGCATTCTGGTAAAGCGCGTCGAGGAGGCTGCTACCACCCGCGGCGGCATCATTATCCCCGACACGGCGAAGGACAAGCCCCAGGAGGGCGAAGTCATTTCCGTTGGCAAGGGCCGCGTCAACGAAGACGGCAAGACCTTCCCCCTCGCTGTGAAAGAGGGCGACCGCATTCTGTTCGGAAAGTACTCCGGCACCGAAATCAAGATTGATGGGGAAGACTACATCATCATGAAAGAGGACGAGGTGCTCGGCATTCTGAGCGGAGCGGCGGCGAAGAAGGAGATGGCGGGGGCACGGAAGTAAGGATGCGGCCAGACGCGCCATTCGCGCTTTTTTCCGCTCGCTTACGCGATCGGGCGCTCGGCGCGGCCGCTCAGGTCCTTCGCAACGCAAAAAGCGCGTTGCTCAGGATGACAAAGGTTTAGCTAGAAGTTAGCAGTCAGTAGCTGAGGGCTGAAAGCTGATAGCTGACAGCGTTCGGAAAAGGTCACGCAGGTCAATCCTGCAAGACATCATTTAGGAGAAGAAAAGCAATGGCAAAACAAATCGTACACGGCGAGGAGTCACGGCAGGCTATTCTGCGCGGCGTGAATCTTCTGGCCGACGCAGTGAAGGTCACGCTGGGTCCGAAGGGACGCAACGTGGTCATCGAAAAGAAATTCGGTTCGCCGACCATCACCAAGGACGGCGTCACCGTGGCCAAGGAAATTGAACTGAAAGACAACCTCGAGAACACAGGAGCGCAGATGGTGCGCGAAGTGGCCTCGAAGACCAGCGACGTGGCCGGCGACGGCACCACCACCGCAACCGTTCTGGCGCAGGCGATTTACCGCGAAGGCGTGAAGACGGTGGCGGCGGGCGCGAACCCGATGGCGCTGAAGCGCGGCATCGAGAAGGCCTTGGAAACGATCTGTGGCAAACTAAATAAAGAGGCCGAGCGCGAGAAGGGTGAACTCGACAAGTTCTCAAAGCCCGTCAGCGGCGACATGATCGCCCAGGTCGGCACCGTCAGCGCCAACAATGATGAAACCATCGGCAAGATCATTGCCGAGGCCATGAAGAAGGTCGGCAAAGACGGCGTCATCACGGTCGAGGAGTCGAAGACGCTCGAGACGCAGCTGGAAGTGGTCGAGGGCATGCAGTTCGACCGCGGCTATCTCTCACCGTATTTCGTCACAGACCCCGAGCGCATGGAAGTTTCGATCGAGAACGCCTACATCCTGATCAACGAAAAGAAGATCAGCTCGATGAAAGACCTGCTCCCGCTGCTTGAGCAGATCGCGAAAAGCGGCAAGCCGCTGTTGATCATCGCGGAAGATGTTGAGGGCGAGGCGCTCGCAACGCTGGTCGTCAACAAGCTGCGTGGGACGCTGCAAGTCGCGGCCGTGAAGGCTCCTGGCTTCGGCGATCGCCGCAAGGCCATGCTGCAGGATATCGCCATCCTGACCGGCGGCAAGGCCATCACCGAAGATCTTGGCATTAAGCTCGAGAACGTGCAGGTCAGCGATCTCGGCCAGGCCAAGAAGATCACCATCGACAAGGACAACACCACCATTGTCGAGGGCAAGGGCAAGCACCCTGAGATCGAAGGCCGCGTAAAAGAAATTCGCAGCCAGATCGACAAAACCACCAGCGACTACGACCGCGAGAAGCTGCAAGAGCGGCTAGCGAAGCTGGTCGGTGGCGTGGCCGTGATCAAAGTTGGCGCCGCAACCGAAACCGAAATGAAAGAGAAGAAGGCCCGCGTGGAAGATGCGATGCACGCGACGCGCGCTGCCGTGGAAGAAGGCATTGTTCCCGGCGGCGGAGTGGCGCTGGCCCGTTGTGCCGCCGCTCTGGAGAAAGTCAGAGTTGAGGGCGACGAGCATATCGGCCTGAACATCGTGAGGCGCGCCGTCACCGAGCCGCTGCGCATGATCGCTGAGAACTCCGGCGAAGAAGGCGCGGTCGTGCTGGGCAAGGTGCTCGACTCGAAAGAAGCGAATTACGGCTTCAACGCCCTGACCAGCCAGTACGAAGACCTAGTCAAGGCGGGCGTGCTCGATCCGACGAAGGTTGTGCGGACGGCATTACAGAACGCCGGCTCCATCGCATCCCTGATGCTGACCACCGAAGCCATCGTGGCGGAGATTCCGGAAAAGAAGGAAGCTCCAGTCCCAGGCGGCGGCCACGGCGGAGGCATGGGAGATATGTACTAAGAACGTGTGGCGCGGGCACTCCTACCCGCGAGACGGGGACGGGCATTTTGCCGTCCCTTTTTTTATTGTCGTCACCCAGAGTAAGGCGTGAGCGATCCGATGAATAAGCTGTTGGCAAAATAACAGCACTCGATTCACACAGACTCCTGCCTAATACGAGCCAATTAGCGCACAATTCAATCCTTAATCCGATGTAAGTGGAGCCTTCTAAATGGGGTTAAAAGCAATCGAAGTGTTTGTTCCCGGAGCCTATCCACAACATACCTACGTAGCTCGCAAGGCGGAAGGCTTAGAGGAGATGCTCAGGGACTCCGTGAGTACGCCCGGACAGATTGTTTCACTGTCGGGACCTTCCAAATCGGGAAAAACCGTCCTAGTGGAAAGAGTGGTTGGCCGCGATCTCCTCATCCCAGTTTCTGGCGCGACCCTACGCTCAGCCGACGACGTATGGGAGAGGGTCTTGGATTGGATGGACGTGCCGAATAGCACTTCAAGGAGCCGCACTGTCGGGGCGACCATAGGCGGTGAGGCCACTGCGAAAGGCGGCGTCGAAGTGAAGTTCCTCGCAAAGGCTGAGGCAGGCGGAACTGCAAAGGCGGAGGTCAACGGAGAGGTCGGCTCAGAAGCGGTTACTCAACGTCGAGGTCTGCAACAGGTCGTCCACGAGATTGGTGGCAGCGACTTCGTTGTGCTCATTGATGATTTCCACTACATGGGCCGCGATGTGCAGATCGAGGTTGCAAAGACGTTGAAAGAGGCAGTCCGGCTGGGCGTAAAGATCTTAACTGCAGCCGTAGCACACCGTGGAGACGACGTGGTGCGGGCAAATCCCGAGCTTAGGGGCCGGGTGAGGGCGATCGATCTTCGGTACTGGAATAGAGATGAACTTCGGTTAATCGCGGACACCGGCTTCACTGTTCTCAATGCGGAAGTCGATCCCGAAACAATCGACAGGTTTACTGAAGAATCGGCTGGTTCCCCCCAATTCATGCAACTACTCTGCCTTCAGGCCTGTTTTGTGCTCGATATACGCGAACACACGTTGCTCAAGAAAAGTGCAGAGGCCGATGAGGGGCTCCAAGCTAAGATTTTCGAACAAACGAGTGCTAGTACCGATTTCAGGTCATTGGTTGATGTTTTAGACGCCGGTCCTCGTATCAGGGGAACAGAGAGAAAGACGTACAAGTTTCATGATGGAACAGAGGGGGATGTGTACCGTGTCGTTCTCAAGGCGATCGCAGCACCTCCACCGAGATTGTCATTTCCATATCAAGAATTGCTTAATCGAACGGAACAGGTATGCTCTGGGGAGTTTCCAGTGGGTTCGAGTGTTACCGGGACGTGCCTGCACATGACAAAGCTGGCTGAAGAAAAGTTCCCGGATGAAAGAGCAGTAGATTGGGATGAACAAAAGCAGGTCTTTGACATTCCTGATCCCTATCTACCCTTCTACCTACGTTGGTCCGGGCGGCTGCGAGAGAGTTAGGAATGTCAGCGGGTGGCCCACGCAACGCGGTTTTCGTTGTGTGGGAATCGATGCTGCCGATGTCTCTGGCTTTGGTTCAGGCGTCCCTCCGGGACGCGGTTCACCTTTTGACAAGCTTACCCGGCGTTGAAACGCCGGGCTATTGTCAAATGTCCTTCCGGACATTTCGTCTTCCCGGATTGGAAAAACGGAGGGGATTGCCGGTGGGTACTGGACGATGTTCGCCAGACGGTCGAGTGGCTTTTCAGCCAGGTCCCTCGACTCCGCCCGGGATTTCGGCAGAAGGCTTGGACGCCGCGCAAGCGCCTCAAGCTGCGCTCAGGATGACGCCGTTCAACGGACGGTCCACTCTGTTCAAACGCTCTTTGGGGCGGCGTCATCCCGAAGGCCAGCGTTTTCACCAGCGGGCCGAGGGATCTCCCGCCCATTGCGCCGTGTGCGCGGAGATCCCTCCCTCCGCCTGAGGTCCCTCGCTCTGCTCGGGATTTCGGCGCGCGGCTCGGACGCCGCGCAAACGCCTCAAGCTGCGCTCGGGATGACGCCCCTCCTCTTTGCACTCAGTTCCGCTGAAACGTCGCCTCAAACCTGCGCCGAAACTTTCGCTCTGTACTCTTCCGGTAATCCACTTTCGATTGCGGCGCGGACTTTTTCCATCAGGCTGTCGCGGTCGCCGAAGTCTTGCGGCTCGATCGGTGGATGGAAAATTACCGTTGCGGTTCCCGGCTTAATGGCGAAGCGGCCTTTGGGCATGATGTAGTGCGTGCCCGTAATCGTGATGGGAACGATGGGAACTCCGCACTCGAGCGCGAGATAGAACGGGCCTTTCTTGAAGGGCAGCAGCTTGCCGTCGAACGAGCGCTTGCCTTCGACGTAGATGGTCATGTTAACGCCTTGGTCGATGACCTGCTTGGCGGCGTGGACAGCGTCGATGCCAGCCTCGCGATTGCCGCGGTCGACGGGGACGAGCGAGCCAAGGCGCATGGCGCGTCCGAGGACGGGCGTGCGAAACAGCTCCTTCTTGACCAGGACCGAAGTGCGGCGCGGGATGAGCGGAATGGTGATCGGTGGGTCGAGATTGGAGACGTGGTTCGACATGAAGATGTAAGTGCGCGCGGGGTCGAGCTGGTCGAAGCCGACGGTTGCAATGTGCACGCCGGCGAGGCGGACGCCGGTAATGGCTCCCCAGGTGAACATGCGGTAGAGGAAGCTGACGTCGCCGGTGAGGAAGGTCCAGGGAAAGCCGATGAGCGCGGCCAGGGGCGCGGAGACGGACCAGAAGGCGAGCATGAGGAGCGTGCGGAGCATGTGAGTGATTGTAGTGGAGCTGCGAGCTACGAGGTACGGGCGGGCTTGCTTGTGGCGAGTGCGCGGGCGTTCCCAGGGAAAAGAAGGTTCCTCACAATGCCTTCGGCACTGTTCGGAATGACATCCTTAGTTTTGGGGCTTCTTGCTCGTTGCTCACTGGTCATCGCTCACTGCTCGCTTCTCCTTTCAGCCATAGAGCACGTTGGGCGCGCTGTTGCGGTGTAACCACGTCGAGGTCTTTGAGTTCGTAGGAGATTTCCTCGCGTGCGCCTAGGGTGAACTTCAGTTCGTGATCGCCGCGGGCGCGGTGGGCCTTCAGCGTAATTGTGTCTCCAGCGGAAAGTGGCGCGATATCCTGCGCGGCGTCCAGTGCGGGCATGTGGCCATTGAGTTCTACGATCACGTCGCCTGCTTGCAATCCGGCGCGTTCGGCTTCGCTGTTAGGAGTTACGGAGCTTACGGTCATGGGGCCGTCGAAGTTGCGGGAAGCGGCGAATCCGGCGTCGGCGACGGTGTTGGTGGATTCGGCGACGCGCAGCCCGACGGCGCGGAAGAGGTCGTTCCAGGGAAGTTCGTCGGTGCCGCTGACGTATTTGGTGAAGAAGGCGGCGAGGTCGGCGTGGCTGACGGCTTCGGCGGCTTCGCGGACTCCGGCGGAGTCGGGGAAGAAGCGTCCCTGCTTGGCGTAGTTGTCGTTCATCCACTGGAAGACTTCGCGGAGAGAGGCGTGGCCTTGCGTGGCGTTGCGTAGCGCGAGGTCGAGGGCGATGCAGAGAAGCTCTCCTTTGTTGTAGTAGGAGATGCTGCGCTCGGGGCGGCGATAGTAGGCGTTGCCTTCGAGCCAGGCGTCCAGGCTGGACTCTTCGGCGGACTGCGTGAGGTGCGCGGGGCGGCGCTCGAGTTCGGTGATGTCAGCAGAGAGATCCTGCTCGAAGTGGGGCTCGTCGAGCAGGCCAGCGCGGAGCTGGATGAAGTCGGCGGCGGTGCTGGTGCATCCTTCGCTGAACCAGAGAGCGCGAGTGTAGTTTTCGCGGGTGTAGTCGATAGGCTCGAGCGATTGCGGGCGGATGCGTTTGACATTCCAGAGATGAAAGAACTCGTGCGCGGAGACGGAGGCGAGCGCTTCGGGCGCGCGGGCGAGAAAATCGGCGTTGAGGGAGATTGCGGTGGAGTAAGCGTGCTCCATGCCGCCGCCGGCGGGGCCGTGCGGAAAGTGGTAGATGAACATGTAGGTGTCGTAAGGGCGGTCGTTCATCCAGCTTGTTACGGCGCTGACGATTTTGCGCAGAGTAGCAGTAATTTTGGTTATGTCGTAGTCGGCGGGGTCGGCGTCGACGATGACGCGGTAGTGCGCGCCTGATTCGTCGAAGTCGGACTCGGTGAAGGGGCCGATTTCGACCGGGGAGTCGACCAGGCGGTCGTAATTGTCGGCGGTGAAGCGGTTGTCGGATGAAGACGTGAGAGGCGTGGCGACGCGCCAGTTTTCGGGGAGGTGGGTGAAGCGGATGATCATCGGCTGGCTGCGAGCGTCGACTGGGTACATGAGCACTTCAGCGAGATTAAGAAAGGCGTGATGCGAATTGAGTTCAGCGCCGAAGGGTGGGATTGTGTCGGCGTAGATTTCGTATTCGACGGTGGCGCCGTTTTGAGTGCCGTCGATTTGCCAGAGGCTGGGGTTGAGGGAGTGGATTGTTAGTTCGTGGCCGGAACGGTCTTTGGCTCGGACCCAGTTGACGTATTGGCTGAATTCGCGGATTTGGTAGAGGGCGTTCCAGACGGGCAGCTGAAGTTGGCGCTGGACGGGGCCTTCGGGAAGTTCAACTTGGATGTGTAATAAATGCTGGTCGGGATCTGCCAGCGTGATTGTGTAGTTGGTGGTCGCGTAGGAATTGGCTGCCGCAGTTATGAGTACCAGTGCTGCTAGCAACGCGAAACTTGAGTAATGACCGTTGCCTACTGCTTGACAGAAAAGCAGGTTCCTCGCCTTCCCTCCCGGAAGACTCGGAATGACATCTTTTCTTGTTGAGCGGTCTCTCATTTTTTGCCGGCCGCGTTGGCGGAATTGGCGAATTCAGAATCGCCCGACAGCTCACGCAGGCGGGCAGGAAGTTTTTCGTAGATGCCGCCGAAGCCGCCGTTGGAAAGAATGGCGACTACATCACCAGACCGCATATCAGAAGCAATCGAACTCACGATCTGGTCGGCGTCGGCGATCAGGCGAACGGGCTTGCCGCACTTCTTGATTTCAGCCGCGAGCTCGGGTAATTCGAGACGTTCGTTTTCGGGGATGGCTTCGGAGCGGAATACGCCGGCGACGATGATTTCGTCGGCGAGGGCGAGGCTGCGGGCCAGATCGCTTTGCAAGACGCGGCGGCGGAGGGTGTTCGAGCGGGGTTCGAGGATAGCCCATAGCCGCGCGCCGGGATAGATCGTACGTAGCGCTTTGAGTGTGCCGGCGATCGCCGTGGGGTGATGCGCAAAGTCGTCGATAATGGTAATGCCGTTGACTTGCGCTTTCACTTCGAGGCGGCGCTTGACGCTTTTGAAAGTTTTCAATGCTGTTGCAATCTGGTCTCTCGAGATTCGGTAATTGGCGGCGAGAGCAGCAGCAGCGGTTGCGTTCCAGACGTTGTATTCGCCCGCGAGGGCGAAGTCGAAATCGGCCCAGCGATCGCCATTGTGTTGAACTGTCCAGGAAGTGCGTCCGGATTCGAACTTGAGATGGGTGATGCGCCATTGAGCGCCGGGGCTTACGCCATAGCGCTCGACTGGGCAGAAGGCTTTGGCGAGGCAGCGATTGAGGCTCGCGCTTTCGCTATCGTCTGCGGTGACGCCGCCGAAGGCCACGATGCGCCCGCGACGAGGAATCAGATTGACTAGGCGCTTGAATGCGGTTTCGACTGCGTCGAGATCTTTGTAGATATCGGCGTGGTCGAATTCGACGGAAGTGATAATTGCGGCATCGGGGAAGTAATGCAGGAATTTTGGGCCTTTGTCGAAGAAGGCGGTGTCGTATTCGTCGCCTTCGAGGATGAAGTGCTTGCCTTCCCCGAGGTGAAAGCTGGAGCCGAAATTTTCGGCGATGCCGCCGATTAAGAATGACGGTTGCAGGCCAGCGGAGTGAAAGATCCAGGCTAGCATGGAAGTCGTCGTAGTTTTGCCGTGGGTTCCGGCGACGACCAGGACTTCCCTGCCACGGAGAAATTCATCGTGAAGCAATTGAGGAAGCGAGCAGAATGGAATGCGATGATCGAGCACGTGCTCGAGTTCGGGATTGCCGCGAGAGATGGCATTGCCGACGACCACCAAGTCCGGGTTGGGCTCGAGATTGCGCGGGTCGAAGGGCTGAGCTACGGGAATTTCGAGTTGTGCAAGGAAATCGAACATGGGCGGGTAGGCGGCGGCATCGGAGCCGGTGACGCGGAAGCCGCGCTGCTTGAGCATTCCGGCGAGCGAGGCCATGGCGGTGCCGCAGATGCCGATGAGATGGATGTGGTTCTTTGTAGTCATGAGTATGAATTCCGGACCTCAGGGGCTAAAGCCCCGGCAGATAAACACGCTTTTCGCGGCGCTGAAGCGCCGCTTTTCCACGGTGTCATTCACGCATTCTCGACCCATTCTCAATCCGAAACACGTATCATTCACGCATTCTCAACTCGATATCGTTCGTTCGAGAATCTTCAAGTCTACGTTTTTCTCATTCACCGTTAGCTTTGCGCGCACGCCGAAAGGGAGCGTGATATTCCCAGCAGTCACGTGTCCGGAGCGGACTCCATAGGCTATTGGAATTCCGAGCTCGCCAACGATCCGGAGGATGACTTCTTCCAGCGTGTATCCCTGGTTCGCATTTTGCGCGCAGTCGAGCATCTCGCCGAAAATCAGGCCGCGGACGCCCTTCAGTTTGCCCGCCAGCTTTAATTGCATCAGCATGCGATCGATCTGGTAGGGCTTTGTGGCGACGTCTTCCAGAAAAAGAATTTTTCCGTCAGTGTGAATCTCGTACGGAGTTCCTAGGGAAGCGACGAGGATGGAAAGACAGCCTCCATAGAAGATGCCTTCGGCGTTTCCTTGCGCCAAGCTACATGTTCCAGAAGCCGCGTCCAGATTGAGTTCCCATGGCGCAGCGTTGGTGAGTGCGGATTGCCAGGAAGTGAGATCGACTCCGTCTTCATGCGCCCAGTCTTTGGCGACCATGGGACCGTGGAAGGTGACGAGGCCGGTGGCGTCGTTTAAGTACGTCAACAAGGCGGTTAGGTCGCTGTAGCCGACGAAAATTTTGGGATGCGCTTTGATCGCCCCGAGATTGATTTTGTCGAGAAGATAGTTGGAGCCATATCCGCCGCGGGCGCAAATGATCGCACGGACGTCATCACGCGTAAACATTTCTTCGAGTTCGCGGGCGCGGCGGTCGACGGAGCCGGCGAAGTAGAGATCCTGATCGAGAATGGAGTTGAGATAAATCGGTTTGTAGCCAGCACGGCGCAGGGCGGTGCATCCGGCTTCGAGATCGGCGCGGTTGACGTTGCTGGCGGGGGCGACGATGGCGATGGTGTCGCCGGGGCGCAGGGCAGGGGGTTTGAGGGGCGGAGTTGAAGGCGGCATGGTTGAGGTTTGTGCGAATCCCTATATTGACACATCGGGAATCGAGAAGCAGTTCACCACAGAGACACAGAGCAAGCCTTACAGTAAAAACTCTCCGCGGCAGACCAGGCGTGCTGTGCCGCGCAACAACACGTGTTTGCCTTCCAGGCGCACGGTTTGGATTCCGCCGGGAGCATGCACGCGCAGCGGCGACCTGGCCTTTCCCGTCGTTATTGCCGCCACGGCGGCTGCGCAAGAACCCGTACCTGATGATTGCGTTTCTCCTACGCCACGTTCGAAGAATCGAACGCGCACGTCGTGATCGCCCTCGGTAGTTACGAATTCCACATTTACGCCTTGTTTGAACTTCAAGCTGCGCTGAATTTCTGTCGCGTCACTTTGCCAGTTTGCCGGAAAGCCGTTCACGAAGATTACATAATGCGGGTTGCCCATCGAGATCGGGACGCCCCGGATCTCGCGACCATCCAGCTTGAACGCAAGTTCCGTTTGCACCTCCGCCGTGCCCATGTCAACTTCAAATTCGTAATCAGAGTCAGTTCGTTCGGTCAAAGTACAGGTTTTCAGGCCGGCACCGGTTTGAATTGTGATCTTTTCTTTTCCCTGCTCGGCGCAGATGTAGGCCGCGACGCAGCGCGTGCCGTTGCCGGAGATTTCAGCTTCGGATCCATCCGCATTGATCAGGCGAATTTCCAAATCGGCTGAGTCGTGCGGGTAGAGCCACTCGACGCCGTCCGCGCCGACGCCTTCGTGGCGGTCGCAGATGCGGCGGGTGATGGAAGAGAGTTCATCTTGGGAGGGCGATTTGCCCGGGTGCTCTGAGTCGACTGAGCGCGAATCAATCAGCAGAAAATCGTTTCCACAAGCAACGGCTTTTATGAACGGGATGGTCAGTGGTGGCACAGGTTGGAGTAATGCGAAGCTGGATTTTATCATTGCCCTGTTTGATGCCACGTTAAGTCATGTTTTGGGGGGATGTACGGCGCTGAGGGTTTCGAAAATCTTAAACCGCAGAGACCGCCCGTTCGGCCGCTTTCGCTCACTCAGGGCAGGCTCCGAAATGCCGCGGAGGACGCAAAGAAAAACTGGCAGGAGCGGTGAAAGCAATCAAAGCACCTCCGGGGCTAAAGCCCCGGACACAAGTCAAAGCCGTTATCGCAGCGCTGGAAGCGCTGCGCCACCCAAAAGCTGCGCTTTTCGAACCACATCCCACTGCGCTTCGCGGGCCCTAAAGGGCATCGATGCCTGCACGCTGACGCGCGGCCCTCGAAGGGCCGCTCTTCCACGGCAGGCCGACGGCAGTGATTAGGGGCCGGCTGCGGGGGTGGGAGTGCGAGCTTGAAAAATTGCGGCGGCAGGTTGGCCGGTGGTGTGGATTTCGACTAGAGCGGTCAAGTGCTTTTCGGTTGCTGCGTGCCAGACGGGGTCGCCGGCGAATCCGATTACATAGTCTGCATAGGCTGCTGGGTCGGCGAGAGCGCGTTCCCATAGCCCTTCAGGATCGCTCGGCTGCTTCCAGACGCGATGATTGCCTTCGTTGATCACGCGGCGCAGGGGGATACCGGCCTGCTCAAGTGCGCCTGAGTGCTCGCCCAGATACATCAGCAGCGTGGAGGATGGTGGGAACGAGGTGAACCAGGTCGCGAGTTGCTTGTCGATTGCGACGCGGCCGCGGGAGTTGATAGAAGCCTCGCGATAACAGATCGGATCGGCGCGCCAGATCGTGGCGTAGCTGGCGGCGATGAGTGCTATGCACGTTACGACTCCGGCCACAGGGGACCAGCGCGAGATCGGTGATTGAGCGCCCAGAACTTTGCTGATCGACTGCGCGACAAACGAAATTCCTAGCGGGACGAACACAGCGAATGCGGGCAGCAGTTCAAGACCGTAGCGCAAGTTGTAGAGCGAGAAAGGCCACCAGGTAGGGACGAAAATGGGGATGCTTCCATAGGCGATGGAGATTGCGTAAAACGGCAGCGGCGCCCAGAGGAATAAGGGGGTGCGTCCGCGGCCGGTGAATAGCGCGGCGGCAGCGCCGATCAGCGCCAGAGCTAGCCACAGCCTTCCCTGCCACTCTGGGCCGCCGACGTTGAGTTCTGCGCCCTTCAAGAAATAGGAGGCCGCCGTGATGGGATTGTTTTTTGCTGGATTTACAGTTGCGGTTCTGATTTCGATTGCTTTGGCCGAATACGGGCCGTTGGCAAATTCCAGCGGATTGCGATAGACGGCGGCGTTGTAGGCCAGCCAGAGAATGGGGCCGGCAGCGGCGAGCAAAATAAAGGCGAAGATTGTACGACGGGAAAAAGCGTGCGATTCGTGCGCGTTATCGTTCTTCACAGTCACCGCGATCACGGCGATAATCATCACCGCGGCGAGAAACCATCCGTCATAGCGCGTGAGGCAGGCAGGGGCGAGACAGAAGCCGCATTTGATCAGACACCAGTTTGTTGGAGAGAGCTCTTCACTGTTCGCCCTGCCTTGTTGGAACTCAGCAAAATAAACCACCGCCCAGATAAGAAAAGCGAGATAGAGCGACTCGTTCATCGCGGTCGCTTGCATGTAGATGAGATTGGGATTGGCAGCGTAAGTTATCGCCACGAGCCAGGACCAGACCTTGGCTTCATCATCCAATTTTCCGTGTCGAGCGAGCACGGCACGCATCAAGCGGAAAATTCCGAGCGTTCCGAAAACGAATCCTGCCATCGAGGGAAATGATCCGCCCATGCCGCTTTGCCACATTTTGTTGGAAAAGATGAAAGGGATGATGAGCAAATGCGGCAATGGAAGCCAGACTGTGCCCAGTTGGAGCAGGCCGGGAGTTTTGGAGTCGAAGACGCGGCGGGCGATGTTGATGTGGGCGACAGCGTCGCCGTAGAGGAGGATTTCCCCGCTGCGGTTGTAGAACATCAAAGAAAAAACTGAGATGAAGATGGCGATCCACACGAGGCGCACGACTTCGTTTTCGGAGCGGGCTCGCGGGGAGAGTTGCGGCTTCATCGCAGCTTTACTCGTAGGGCCTCATTGCAGCTTAATCGAGGTGCGTGAGTTCGCGGAAAATCTGGAAGCGGGCGTCGATTTCATCGCGCGTGAGCGATTGTAGGCGTTTGGTGCCGAATTCTTCGACGGCGAACGAGCCCATCACGCCTCCGTAGAAGAGAGCGCGCTTGAGCACTTCGCGATTCAATTCTTCCTGCGAGGCAATGTAGCCCATGAAGCCCCCGGCGAAGGAATCGCCTGCGCCGGTGGGGTCTTTGACTTCATCGATCGGCAGAGTCGGCGCACGGAACGGGTGATGGCCAATGCCAAATGCGCCTTCGCGAAAGAAGATTGTGGCGCCATATTCGCCGTGTTTGACCACGAGTGCTTGCGGTCCCATGGCGAGAACTTTCTGCGCGGCTCGAGGCAGGCTTTTTTCGTTGGCCAGCATTTTGGTTTCGGTGTCATTGATCAGCAGCACGTCGACGAGCTTGAGGGTTTCGGCGAGCTCCGGACGAGTGCGCTGAATCCAGTAATTCATGGTGTCGCATCCGGTGAGGCGGACGCCGTTCATGGTGCGGCGGACGTTGGCTTGCAGAGTGGGCTGGATGTTGGCGAGAAAAAGGAATTCGGTGTCGGCATATTCCTTGGGGATGCGTGGAGAGAATTTCTCGAATACGTTCAGGTGGGTGTAGTCGGTTTTGGCCTCGTTGAGATTGTCGGTGTACGTTCCGCCCCAGCGGAAGCTCTTGCCGGGAGCGCGCTCGATGCCGTGCGTGTCGATGCCTCGTTTCTTGAAGACCGACTCATGCTCGGGAAGAAAGTCATCGCCGACAACTGCGACAACACGGACCTGAGTGAAGTAACTGGCGGCGAGCGCGAAATACGTGGCGGCGCCACCAAGGACGCCTTTTACGCTACCTGAGGGCGAAGTGACATCATCAAATGCGACGGAACCTACAACGACGATGCTCATTATTTTATGTACTTTCCCAGGATTAGTTTTAAGCGCTTTTTTGTGGCTGCGGGAATCTTTTTGGGGTCGGTCAGAATTGCGTGCGCCAGCGCCGAACCGCATTTGCACGATCTTTCTTTTGGCACGGCGGCAACGGTCTCGCGCACGACTTTGCAGGCGTTCTCGGCGTTCTTGTTGAGCACTGCGATGATCTGATCGACGGTCACCGAGTCGTGATGCGGATGCCAGCAGTCGTAATCGGTGACCATGGCGACCGTGACGTAGCAAAGCTCGGCTTCGCGCGCGAGCTTGGCCTCTTGAAGGTTGGTCATGCCGATAACGTCCATGCCGAGCGAGCGGTACACGTTCGATTCAGCTTTGGTGGAAAACTGCGGGCCTTCCATGCAGAGATATGTTCCGCCGCGCTTGCCGGTTACGCCGGCTTTTTTGCAGGCGGCTTCGACCACTTTCGCGAGCTCTGCACATACAGGATCGGCAAAAGCGACGTGGGCCACCACTCCTCCGCCGAAAAAAGTGTCTATGCGGTGGCGTGTGCGATCGAAGAACTGATCAGGAATGACGAAATCGAGCGGCTTGTGCTCTTCTTTGAGCGAGCCGACGGCGGAAATTGAAACGATACGTTCGACGCCGAGCTGCTTGAAGCCGTGAATGTTGGCGCGGAAATTGAGTTCGCTGGGAAGGATGCGGTGTCCGCGGGCGTGCCTTGCCAGGAAGGCGACTTTGCGGCCTTCCAGCGTACCGCAGATGTAGGCGTCGGAAGGGGCGCCGAACGGCGTGCGCAGGCGGACTTCTTTTGCTTTGGTCAAGCCCGGCATCGAATAAAGGCCGCTGCCGCCGATGATGCCGATTTCTGCCTGGGGCAAAGATCCTCCGAGTCAGAGCGTGCTGATTTCCTTAGAATGCGCGAGGCAAACGAGTGATTATACAGGAGCGGACGGTCTGGTCTGAGAATGACGCGCGTGCTGTTAGTAGAGAGAAAATCTTTTAACTGCAAAGGTCGCAGACAGATGTCGTGCCCAAGTAAACGGCAGATGACCACGCGGGGAGCAGGGAGTTTCACGGGGAATTCCGCGGCCCGCAGCCGAAATGTTCTTTCACGCTGCTGCCGATCGACGCGTATCGTAAGGTCCCTCCGAGAGCTCCCGCTCTCGTCGGGGGACATCGTGGTGCATGGCGGGGGCGAGTTCCGTCCACTGCACTGGGCGCTCGGTCCGTTATTCACTCGCTGATCTTCGGGGCATTTTTATACGCTTTGCCCAAGCATTCTGCCTCAAACAAGCGCTCGTCAATGCGGTGTAAGGTTTTCGCCATCGCCGGAGTTATTAGCGGGTAATGCTTGATTTCGAAGAGGTGAAAGACGATGAACCAGACGGGTTGGTCGGTGGTCATCCAGTGCTGGCGATCGAAGCGCTTCAGGTTCACCGGCACGGAGAAGCGTCGCAGGGTGCGCTCGCGGCGCAGATTGAAATAAAGGTTGAAATAAGTCAGGGCCAACTCGCGCAGCGTGCGATGAACCGGCTCACGCCAGCGACATCCGGTGTAGTTTGATTTGGCCACGGCGCCCCAGCAGCCGTGCTGACGGAAGATGGCTAGGACGTGGTCGGTGTCGTGGTCGGCTTCGAGGTCGAGCAGGAGCGGGGAGTAGCCGTTGGCGCGCAGTGCGGCGGCGGCGAAGATTGCGCCTTCCATGCAGTGCGCGGTTTGTTCGGCCAGTACGCGTCGCGGCGACCAGGCGGTGTCGGCGAGATGATAAGGAGCGTCGTCGAGAAATTTCTGGACGCCGTAAGGATCTTTCATGCTGCGCAGCTTGCGCAGTTCTTTAGGGGAAAAATCGGCGAGCGGGTCGGTCATTGAGGGTTGAGTGTACACGAGAGTGAATGGCGAGCGCGCCTCCGAGATGCTCTTTCCCGCGCCGATGCTGATTGAGGCGCTTCGTAAGGTCCCTCCCGGAGCTGCCGCTCCCGTCGGGATGACATCCTGCTGGCCCACACCCAACTATCGTTGACAATTCCGGCCAATAACAGGCAAACTACCGCATCCGCCGAATTCGGCCCTTCGCGAGAGCCTGCGGCGGTTCACAATAGGAATTGCGGATCCCAGCATCGATTGACCATGGAGCAGCCAGTCTCCTACACGCTCGATTCCACCCTGGAAACTGTGGACCATGCGGAAGAAAAAGCTACCCGCATCGCCACGGAGCTGGGTTTTCCAGAAGAGGAAGTGATGCAGATTTCCATGGCGGTGCGCGAGGGAGCGGTCAATGCGGTGCTGCATGGGAATGCGTATTCTCCTGATAAAAAGGTTATTCTGGCGTTTGAGCGCACGCCTGACGGCCTAGTCATCACCATTCGCGACCAGGGCAAGGGCATCAACCTTAACGATATTCCTAACCCGCTGGCACCGGAAAATCTGCTGAAGACTTCCGGCCGCGGCATCTTTCTTATGCGTTCTTTTATGGACGAAGTGGAAATCCGCCCGTCGCAGACGGGCACAGAAGTGAAATTGATCAAGCACGTCCACGGGCCATCCGCGGGCGGCAAGGAGGCTTCTCAGTGAGCATGAAACTCAGCACTCGGCAGGTGGACGGAGTCACCATTGTAGACTGCAGCGGCCGCATCACGCTTGGCGAAGGCAGTGTCATGATGCGCGATACCGTGCGCGACCTGCTGTCGAAAGGCCAAAAGAAAATTGTCTTGAACCTTGGCGACGTCAACTACATCGACAGCTCGGGCATCGGCGAACTGGTCAGCGCCTTCACCACCACCAAGAACCAGGGCGGCGAACTGAAGCTGCTGCATCTGACTAAGAAGGTGCACGATTTGCTGCAGATCACCAAGCTGTACACTGTTTTCGATGTGAAGGATGACGAGGCTGCCGCGGTAAAGGGCTTCAAGTAGACCGGAAGCTATTCGCGTGAAGCAAAACGGGCGCTGAACAGTACTGCTACCGCTTTGGCGCCCAATACTTTTCCGCAAACGAGCGAGGCAACTTATCGGGCTTGCCGGACATTCTAGTTTATAGAGCGCGAAAGGAGACGTTATGAACAAGTCCCTGGGTTTCGCGTTGGTTCTTCTCGTAAGTTTCCTGACTCTTTCCTGTGGCGGCTCGAGCAGCACTCGCCAACTGCAATCCATTACTGTTCAGGCGACCGTGAGTGGTGAGCAGATCGAGTTCACAGCGGCAGGGACGTTTTCGGCGCCGCCAACGACGGTAAGTCCTCTGCCGGCATCGTGGTATTACGACCTGCCCAGCTCACAGTACACGCTGACCACTCAGCCCTTCTCTTATAGCTGTGTGCCGCCTCAACACCCGGGGCCCCTGATAGCAACGGCACCAGCCGATCCCAATGCTCCGAGCAGCGGATCGACTTTAAACACGAAAATGATCGTTGGAAGCGCGCCCATAATTTGCCCGTAAAGGACTTCGGTACATCCAGGAGGGCGACTTCCGCCCCGTGGCCGGGCATTCCTATTCCTTTCGATGCGCCGCTACGAGGCACTGCGTGACAACACCCCCCTCGCATATTTACAAGAGCTCGCGCTTTTCCACAGCCTGATTGTGACGATTGAACTTGCCGCGCTTACGCCGTTCCCTTCACCATCAGCGGATGTGGAATTTCGAGAATTTTCTCTTTTTCTCGCTGATGCTTTCGGCGATCCCCGCTGCGGGATCTGACTGCCTGCCGATCTCGCAGGCGCCGCAGCACGTGGGGGAAACGAAATGTATCACGGGAAAAGTACTGCGCGTGAAGATCGGGGTGAAAGGTGTTCACTTTGTCGATTTTTGTGAGGACCAGATGGCGTGTCCATTCACGGTAGTGGTCTTTCCTTCTGACCTGAAGGATGTGGGCGATGTGCGCCGGCTCGCGGGGCAGGTCATTGAGATTCATGGGCCGGTGAAGCTGTACAACGGGCGCGCGGAAATTATTTTGAGCCGAGTGAGCCAGTTGACGGCGGGATCGACGCTGATTCCGCCGCTGCCCAAGAATTACGACGTAGAGAAGCAGGGGAAATACAGTGCGGGGAGGATTCGTCCGCCGAAGAGGCTGAAGACGCCGAAGCAGCAGCCGAATTCGACGGCGACGTATGGAAACGAAGCTGATGTGGAAAATCCGCAATGAATCCTGCGAGTTCTCAGACCATGCCTTTTCTTAATTCCTCCAACGGATACCTCGTGCCGCGCCACGTGATGCCATCATCGCGCAGCGTGTGGACCATCGAGCGCAGCAGCGTGTAGATGAACAGCGTCGTGCTCACCGGATGAAGCAAGAAGTAATATGGCGGAAGTTTCGAGTGCCACGACATGCCGACATAAATGAGGAACAAACATGCCAGAGCGATGGCGTAAGGCAGGCGCGCCCATCCGTGGGCGAGGATCACTCCGAGAAATGGCAGGAGGTTGAGGAAGGCCAAACCAAAGGCGGAGAGCAGCGTACGCCAGGGTTGGAACGACAGCACGGCGAAGAAGTTCTTCGTCAGATTGTTGACTACGCCCATGGCGCCGCGCGCCCAACGAATGGAGATCAGGTCGGCGCCAAAGACATTGCGCTGCGTGAAGCCGGCATTCTTTACTAGCTTGCCGAGCTTCATGTCGTCGAGAACCTCCATGCGCAGCGCTTCGTAGGTGCCAATGGTCTCATACACATTGCGACGCACCAGATTGAATGCGCCGACCCCCATGTGATCGTCGGCTGCGGGATCGGCGACTTTCCACGGCCGATGTCCAAAAACGAACATCGTCTGAAAGAACGCGATCATCATGTGCTCGCCGGGGGATTTCATGATTATTTGGGGAAACAGAACTAGATGATCGACTTTTTCGGCCTCGGCATAGGCGAGCGCACGCCGCAGAGAATCGGGCTTGAACAAGACATCTGCATCGGTGAATAGGAGCCAATCGCCGGAGGCCTGGTTAGCGGCGGTCCACATGGCGTGGGTCTTGCCCATCCAGCCATCGGGAAGTTCGCGGTGGTGAATGACAATTAATATGGGGTGCCCCACTTCTCGCCTGTTTTGCGAGAAGTGGGCGGCGATCTCATCCATGATTTCGCCGGTGCGGTCGGTGGAGCGGTCGTTTACTGCGATCACTTCGTAGTTGTCGTAATCAAGGGCGAGCAGTAAGCGCAGCGATGGCTCGATGTCAGTCTCTTCGTTGCGTGCGGGGACAATAATCGAGACGCGGGGGTTCCCGGATGGAGCGACGGGATTGCGGTCCCATTCTGGCCGCGAAATGTCGGCGATGCTCGGCATGCCGATGGCTGCATCGACGATGCGTGAGAACCATGCGAGAGCTAGGATTGTGCCAGCGATCCAGTGTATGTAGTGCATTTGTAAAAGTGTGTCGTCGCCCGAGATAAAAGCAGGTTCCCTTCGGCGCCCTCTCGCTTCGCTCGGTGTTGCTCAGGGCAGGCTCTCATCCGCGCTTCGCGCGCGTTCGGAATGACATCCAAATATCTCTCGGTTTCCTGCTCACAGATGAACTTCGCTTTCAAACCTGACTTCCGGCGCAAATTTCATCCCATAGAAGAGTATGGCAGATGAGATGACCATGGCGAGTACCGGGAGGATAAATGCCACCTGGAGAGAATGCTTGTCGGCGACCCAGCCCATCATGGTGGGAGAGGGAACGTCGCCGAGAATGTGGATGATGAAGATGTTCACGGCGAGAGCGGTGGCGCGGATGTGGGCGTCGACCGAGTTGATGACCGCGGCGTTTAGTGGCGCTGTGTTCAGCAACAGCAGGAACGCGGCGAGAGCAATTGCAGGCATCATGATGCGGCCGGTGGCGAACAAAGCGATGATCATGACGGGAACGCCAAGGGCCATGCTTGCCGCCGAGACCAGATAATAGGAACTTTTCATGCGGCGAAGCAGGTAGTCACCGAGCCAGCCTCCAGCGAGAGCGGCGAGAATGCCATCGACCACGATGATCAAGCCGAACATCAGATTGGCCTGTTCCAGAGAATAGTGCCGTTCGCTGTAGAGAAATTGCGGCATCCATACCTGAATGCCGCCGAGCGAGTAGGTCATCGCGGCCATGCCGAGCGTCGAGGTCAGAAACGCCGGGTTTGTCGCTAGGCCAAGAACGGTGGCGCGCTCCGGAGTTACCTTCTGCGAGTCGAACTGGCCGCGCTCGGGTTCTCGCAGAAACAAGACTGCCAGGGCCAGGACGAATCCCGGCGCAGCGGCAATGTAGAACGGAAAACGCCAGCCATGATGCGGGGCAAGATAGCCTCCGAGAAGATAACCGGCGGCCGATCCGACGGGGATGGCGAGATAGAAAACGCCGAGGATACGTCCACGTTTTTCCTCGGCAAACAGATCGGCAACAAAGGTGGGCGCAATGGTAACGAATGTGGCCTCGCCCACGCCGACAAGAGTATGGCGTATTAATAGCTCGGTATAGGTGTGAGTGACAGCGGTGAGAAGTGTGAGGGCGCTCCAGAAGGTCGCCCCGAGGAAGATAATCAGTTTGCGGGAGTAGCGGTCGGCCAGCGGCCCCACAAACGGAGCGGCCACCATATAGAAGCCCAGAAAGGCGCTGGTGAGGTAGCCGATCTGGGCTTTGGTGAGATGGAATTCGTCCTGTACCAGCGGCTGCACGGCAAAGAGGACGTTGCGATCGATGTAATTCAGTAGGTTCAGGGCAGTGAGAAGGATCAGCGCAGTGCGAGGATGGAAGTTTGTCTGGGACACGGGTCGAGCGAATATAGCATGAGGAGGTGGGGGCGGACCGATTGGTTTGAGCGCTATTGGTGGCCCACGATTGTCGAAAATCTTAGACCGCAAAGACCGCCGGGAACTTCCGCGAAAGGTCGCTAGGAAAAGCGTCAGTCAACATTTGACGTACGCGACAATTGTCGCTATTATAGACGCCAAATGGTAAAAGAACTTCGTGCGGTAGTCAAAGAACTCGGTGGTCGCAAATTGCTCGGAAAGAGAGTGGCTACTCAGCGCGATCTCTGCCAGGCTATTCGCAAGGGATTTCCGCCCGCAGTGGTCGAAGAACTGATGCGCGCTTCCGGCCTCACACTCAAGGAACTGGCTGAGGCCCTTGATCTCTCGCCGCGCAGCCTTCAACGGCGCCGCCGCACCGGGCGATTGGCGCGCTTTGAATCCGATCGGCTCTATCGTCTAGCACGCATTGTGGCTCTGGCGGAGGAGAGCCTCGGAAGCCGGCAAAGTGTCACGCACTGGCTGAAAAATTCCAATCGCGCTCTGGGCGGCATTGCCCCCATCAATGCTATCGATACGGAACCGGGCGCTCGCGAAGTGGAAAATGTGCTCGGGCGCATCGCCTACGGCGGCATCAGTTGACGCGCGTTTATCGCGTGTTGCGCAAGGCCTACGCGCGTTCTCCCTTTGACGGTCAGGGAGCTTATCTCTACGCTGGACGCTGGTCGAGCCCCGGAACTCGTCTGGCATACACTTCCGAACATCAATCGCTGGCCATGCTTGAATATTTTGTTCATCTTGAAACTGCGGATGCGCCCCGCGACCTAGTGCTGGTCGTGGCAGAGGTTCCGGACGACGTGCCAAGAAAAAGAATCACGGAGGAGAATCTTCCATCAAAGTGGCGCGAGTTCCCGGCGCCGTCAGAACTCGCCCGCATCGGAGACGATTTCGCCCGCCTGGGCAAGCAATGCATTCTGATTGTTCCTTCAACGCTGGCGCCACACGAGAACAACTGGCTGCTCAACCCGCGACATGCAGCTTTTGAGAAAGTTGTAGTTTATGATTCCGAGCCACTTACTTATGACTCGCGAATGTTTGCAGCTCGGCGAAGTCGAACGAGTAGGAAATTCTAAGCGCGTTATTTTCGCGGTTTCGCTGGTTTCCTCGGCCAAGTGGCGATGATTGTCGTAGAAATTCCACCACGTGGATGGAAATCGCCTTTCACTTCGGCCCACACCGGCTTTGCCCAGCGAACCACGTCTTCGAGCACCCGGTTGACAACATTCTCCTGAAAAATGCCGAGGTTGCGGTAAGACTGCAAGTATTCTTTGTATGATTTAAGTTCGAGGCACAGCTTGTCGGGTTGATAGCGCAGCGTAATGACGCCGAAATCGGGCAGGCCGGTTTTGGGGCAAACGGAGGTAAACTCAGGGTCGTCGATTACGATCTCGTATCCCGGGAACTGGTTCGGCCAGGTTTCGATTTCAGGAAAGTTGGCGTTTAGTCCCGCGGCTGCGTGTTCGGGCGTGTAGCGTGGATTCTTGGGCATCGGAGTATTGTAGCGGGTGCGCGGCCCGCGCTAATGGCTGCAGCTGCCAAAATCAAAATCTCAAACCGCGAAGGTCGCAGAGGACCCCGCAAAGTCCGCCGAGAGATGATGGTCTAGGCTGATCTCGCGGACTTTTGCATTCCGTAGCCGCTGGTTCTGGCGTCGCATCTAACAAAGTAACAGAACAGGCGAACGGCGTTTCTCGGAGTCTAACCACGGTGGTAAATTAAAGCTTGCAGTTGTTCTCGCGTCGCCCTGAAAGATAAGCTTTTGGCAGCCAGCAACAATTCGAACGGACGCCCTGCGATCCGAAGACCCCGCACGTGGGTGATGATCGGAATATTAGCGTCGGTCGCCATAATTCCGATTTTCACGCGTCCCGGACCAATCAAAATTCGAACGACCATGGTGCAGCGGGGACTGATCCGCAGTGTGATTTCCACCAACGGCAAGCTGGAACCGATCCAGAATTTTGAAGCCCACTCGCCGGCCGCCACGACGGTCAAACGTTTGTTCGTGAAAGAAGGCGATCACGTGCGGCAGGGGCAGCTTTTGTTGCAGCTCGATGATGCCGATCTGCGCAGCCAGGCGGCGCGGGCGCAGAGGCTGATCAAGGCGGCGCAAGCCGAGCAGGCGGAACTGAAAACCGGCGGCACGCACGAGGAGACGCTTACATTGGAGGCGCAGCTCATTAAAGCGCGCAGCGCGCGTGACACTGCCAAGCGCAACCTGGAGGCATTGCGCAGCCTGCAACAGCAGGGTGCGGCGTCACAGGGCGAAGTTAAGCAGGCGGAAAACGAGTTGCAACGCGCTGAAGCGGATCTCAATCTGCTGGAGCAGAAAAAGAAAGACCGGTATTCACAACCGGAAGTGGAAAGAGTGATGGCTGAGGCGGCCGAGGCGCAGGCCGCATACGATGCCGTGGAAGATGCACTGGGTAAATCCAACGTGCGCGCGCCGTTTGACGGCATCGTTTATGCGCTGCCGGTCAAACAAGGCGCCTTCGTACAGACGGGAGATCTGCTGTTGCAGGAGGGTGATCTCTCAAAGATGGTCGTACGAACTTTCGTCGATGAGCCCGATATTGGCCGTCTCGCCATCGGGCAGAAAATCGAAGTTGCGTGGGATGCCCTGCCCTCGCGCATATGGAATGGCACAGTTAGTACAGTTCCTTCCACCGTCAAGCTGCGAAGCTCGCGCAACGTGGGCGAAGTTACCTGCACTGTGGACAATCACGACCTGCGCCTCCTGCCTAACGTCAACGTCAGCGTGACCATCATCACGGCTGAAGACACAGGGGTCCTGACGGTGCAGCGTGACGCCATTCGCATGGATGACACCAAGCCTTACGTTTATCAGGTTGTGGATGGCAGGTTGGAACGCCGCTTTGTTGAAATCTCTCTGCAGAACCTGACCCAAGTTGAAATTACCTCCGGGCTTCCAGAGAACGCCGTAGTGGCCCTCGCCTCGGCAGAAGTCAGGCCAGAATCCAGGCCGTTGAGCGATGGTGCTCGCGTTCACGTGGTTCCCTAGCCTATGAAGCGGATGATTGCATTTGTTTGCTTTCTGCTCGTCTTTTCGCTCGCTGTCTTGTCGCGAGGGTGGGCAGCTGATGGATCCGAAGGCCTGCTGGCTGCGGGCAAGGTTGACGAGGCGGTGGAATCGCTGCAACGCCAGATACAAAATTTTCCGAGTGCGCGAGCCTACAATCTGCTGTGCCGCGCTCATTTCGAAATGGGGGCGTGGGACGCGGGAATTGCGGCCTGCGAAAAAGCTGTCGGTATCGAACCGACGAATGGTGTCTATCATCTTTGGCTCGCCCGTATTTATGGCGAGAAGGCAGATCATGCGGGATTTTTCAGCGCGGCGGGCCTGGCGAAAAAAGTCAGGATAGAGTTCGAGCGCGCGGTTGAACTCAACCCCGACAACTGGGAGGCGCGCACCGATCTCGCCGAGTTCTACCTTGAGGCGCCTGGCATTGTCGGAGGAGGCAAAGACAAGGCTCGCGCGCAAGCAGAGGAGATTGCGCGGCTTAACCGGGCCATGGCGCACTGGGTCCGCGCACGCCTTGCCGAAAAGAACAAAGACCTTACCGGCGCGGAGCGCGAATATCGGGCTGCTGTCGACGCCAGTCAGGGTGGAGCACGAGCCTGGCTGAATCTGGCGGGCTTCTACCGGCGCGCCCAGCGCCTGGATGAAATGGAAGAGGCGTTGCGCACGTTGGAGACGCGTCCGCTGGATCATCCCGCCGCGCTGGTGGATGGCGCGAGCTTAGTGCTGCGTACGGGGCGGAATTATCTGCTGGGAGTTCGCCTGGTGCGGCGATATCTTGCTTCCAAGACGGTCGAAGAAGCGCCGGTGTTTAAGGCTCGATGCATGCTCGGCGAGTTGCTGGAGAGACAGGGAGATCGCGCCGGGGCAGCCGAACAATATCGCGCCGCGCTTGCCATTGCCCACAGCTTCCGGCCTGCGCAGGAGGGGTTAAGGAGAGTTGCGGGGTGAATACGGAGTTTCGCCGGTTCGAGGTTTCAAACGTTTCGTCACGCTCAAAATTGATAGATCAAATTCACCGCTGCGGTGAGTTGTTGGTCTGTCCAGCTATTGCCAACTGTGTGGAACGTTGCGTGGTCGGAGAAATCGCCGCGGAAGTCGGCCCGAATGACAAACGTACCATCCGCCCTCTTAAGGTGCGGATTAAGCCTGGAGAACTTTGCCGGCAGGTCATAACTGGGAGTAAGTGTGTATTCTCGTAGCGTTTGATCGGTGCCCGTTCTTACCCCGCCGCCGTCTCGAAAAACCTCGCCACGAAACGCCAAAGAGAACCGGTGGGTGAAATAGAACCGGACATAGCCAGCGAGGTCGCGCCAAATGGCCTCCTGTCCGGGAGCGACACCATTGTCCTGGTGCCCGTAGAGCCCATCAAGCGCAAACGACAGATGGAAGCCAGGGGTCCACGTAGCGATGATCTCCCAATCGTTAGTCTGGTCGGAATTGTCGTGCGGGCGTTCCGGCCCATGGAGGAAGTTGAACACGAGGTGGGTGGTTTGGCTGGTCGCCACCGACAACTGGCCGCCCACGGTGTAGCCGTCGTTAACCCTTTCGAAGTCGTCCCAACCATTGTTGACGGTGAAGATCGCTGATATCCGATTGCTGAAGGGGTAGGTCATCCTGAGGCCGGTGTGGGTAAACGGCATGCCATAGCCAAACAAGAAGCTCTGACTGAAGTTGTTGTTATATCCGTCATAGCCGGGAATGCTTTCGTAGCCCATGTGGGTCACAAACTTCCCAAAATCGAAGCGCAGCCCCTTTTCCAATGGCGCGATGTAGCTCACGTACATTTGCGGAATGTCTATGTGCCCGCCCGTTCCGGTGTAGGTATCGCGGAATAGTCCGTAGGCGGCCGTTACCGGCGGTTGTCCGGATCCAGCCGTCAGATCGAATAAAAAGCCAAACTGATTAGGTTTGTTAATGAGCCGCTGAATAACCAGCTGAGCAACGTCGAGTTGAGGTTTCTCGTCATTGAAGTCAAACACCCGAAACTGATTGAGGCGCGGTTTCGGATCGTTGGTGTTGTAGGTGTAAGAGAGCGATACATATCCGTTAGTAGTGATTCCTTTTAGCCAGGACTTGTTCTCGACCGGATCTTTGGACGAAGCAGCCGAAGCGTCAGCCGAGTTGCTACTCTGGGCAAATAATAACGGGGATGATGTAAGCATCATCCCCGTCAGAACTACATGCCAAAGCCAAGAACTCCGTTGACGGCTCCGCACGGTCAATGTACCTTCCAACGTCAGCGGCCGGCCTGGGTCAGATGGTGAATCACGTCCTTCTCGCCAAACTCCTCGTAGGCGTGCTCGCCGTGGAGCGATTCATCGAGGCCAATCTCCTCCGACATCTCGTCAACTTTTACCTTGGTGAAGGCATCAATGATGCGCAACATGGCGTAGGTGAAGATGAACGCCCAGACTGATGAGAAAATCACAGCCGTAACTTGTTTCAGCAGGAAAGCCGGATCGCCATACAGCAGGCCATTCGCGCCTGCTGGATTCCACGACTTGGTGGCAAAAATTCCCAGCATGATGATGCCCACGGCTCCGCCGATTCCGTGAACGCCCCATACGTCAAGCGCGTCGTCCCATTGCAGCTTGTTCTTCATTTCCACGGCGTAGTAGCAAATCACGCCGGAAACGATACCGATGATCACGGCTGTCGTCGGCGAGACGAAACCGGCTGCAGGAGTCACAGCGACCAGTCCAGCCACAGCGCCGGTCAGCAGGCCAAGGAACTTCGGTTTCTTCTCAGTGAGCCAGGCAACCAGCATCCAGGCGATTGCAGCAAGAGAAGCGGCCACAGAGGTGTTGAGGAATGCGGTCGCAGTCACGGAATCGACATTCATTTCACTGCCGGCGTTGAAGCCGTACCATCCAAACCAGAGCAAGGCTGTGCCCAGGGCGACCATGGGAACGCTGTGCGGGCCGCGATCCAGCACGCGACGTTTGCCGACGTACAAGACCGACGCCAGGGCCGCGAAGCCGGCAATATTGTGCACCACGATGCCGCCGGCGAAATCCTTCACGCCCCACTGCTGCAGGAACCCTCCGCCCCAGAGCATGTGTGCGAAGGGGAAGTAGACGAAGGTCAGCCAAGCCGTCAGGAAGAACATGTACGCCTTGAATGTGACCCGGTTGGTGAATGCGCCGGAGATGAGCGCCGGGGTAATGATGGCGAACATCAGTTGGTACGCAACAAAAACCAGCGCCGGAATGGTAACGTTTGACGACGGGGTGCTGAGGTTGATGCCCCGCAGGAAAGCGTTGTTGAGGTTGCCGATTACTCCATGCCAATCCCCGCTGAAGCAAAGGGAGTAGCCATAGATGTACCAGATTACGGTTGTCCAGCCCATCGAAACAAAACTCTGGATCATGATCGCCAGGACGTTCTTGCGTCCTACGAGGCCGCCATAAAAGCAGGCCAGGCCCGGAGTCATGATCATGACTAGGGCGGAGCACAAGATCATGAAGCCGGTGTTGCCGGTGTCGAGATGCAGCATAGGAAATCCTCCGCGGAGATGTGATATCAAGGCTCGCGAATTTGCGAGCGGGGTCCCAAACTCAGAAGTCGCGCAGGTGGAGGGCCTCAGACCCAGATGCGTGGAAAACTGCTCTGATGTTCCTAGGTTGGACTCATCGTGCGAGATATTCAGTGCGGCACGTCACGGGGCGGGGTGATACTGAAAGGCCAAGAAATACCGCTCGGGGCCAGGATTGTCGCTGTTGCGAACACTTTGGATTCGATTACGTCCGGCCTATCCTATCGTTGGGCTCACTCTCTTGAAGCTGCTCGCAGCAAAATCGAGAGCTGGTCGGGACGCCATTTCGATCCTGAAGTCGTGCAGGTTTTTTCTTAGGATGCCAGACAAGATGTGGCCTGACTTGAGAGACCCGCTTACAGGCCATGGCAAACGTGCTGATTGACGCTATCAGGCGTGGGGTTGAGAAACTCAGTTCGCGGAAAATGCTAGAAAAAACTTTGCGCTAGGATGCCCTACAAACGACTCTCTCAGTTTTCTAGACATTTTATTTCCCCCGGATTTTGACTGTTTGGGGTGAAAACTGGACTTTTCAACTGCCACAGGCGATTCACTCAACATCCCTCGCCGAAGGGTTTGTCTAACGGTATTGACCGTGTCCGGCAGCGCGATGTGTGAGTTTAAGTTCTTGGCTGTGGCGCTTCGCGTCAACCCGGAAATCTGAAGCTTTAAACCACGTGAAAGCTTGCAAATATCACAAAACCTTGAAACTTTTCAAACTCGCCTTCAACTCACTTGGCCGCGGGGTTCAACGACTTCAGATACGCCACCACAGCTTCCGCATCATCAGTCGTCATGCGGAATTGGGGCATTGGCGAGCGCAGGTGGCGTCCATCCTTCCATATGCCGGTGGTCAGCAGCATGACCATTTCGGCGTCCGTTCCCGGCGGGGTACCAGCCAACCGCGGTGCCTGCGAGGGCCAGTCCTCAGTTGATTCGGCTGATTTGAGCCAGACAGGAGCGCCTTCAAGCAGATGGCTGCGGTCCGGATTGCCGGCAGCATCGCGCGGGGTGTGGCATTGTCCACATCGGGCCACGCCCTCGACGATGTATTTGCCGCGGGCGACACGGCTGTCTTCCTTTTGACCGATCTTCTGATTTGCAGCGCTGGCTCTGCTCTGCGCTGTTGCCTGCGTCGAAACAAACGGAGATATGGCGACAGCTGAAAGTACACCAATCAGGGCAGATCTCGTCACCAGACCGCGCAGCCCGCTCGGAAATTGCACATTTACCTGCTGGCAGCACGATCTGCCCACTTGCTCATTCAGAACAAAGACGTTCTTTGAAAGGGATGAATTACGGGTAAAGAGCATGTTGCCCTCCAGTGAAACTCGTATATGTACGACTAGTCTGGCAGACGAGAATCTTCACAGGCTGTGGTCGTGCAGATGCCTAAATTATTTTACAGGCATCAGCGATCGGGCCGAGCACTCCCTTCGAGTCGAAACTGAATCCGAGGTGCGCATGCAGGCTGAAACGCAGGCTGTGAAGGAACAGTCAAAAGTCTAAATTTCCGGACTCATCCGGACTGTTGCCAAAGCGGGGCAGCCCGTACTCATCGTTGTCATTTTCCTGCTTGCCGGATTCTCCGTAGAATCTTTCCAGATCAATTTTCCGAGGAAACGCGATGAGACAAAAATCGTGGTGTGGTAAGTGTGCGCCGGCGGCGGTGGTTCTGGTCTTGCTCGGCCTTCTGCTGTTTTCGGCGGCTTCTGCGCTGGCTGAGCCCGTCCCGCTTCGGCGGATGGTCGATCTCGCACTGAAACATGCCACGGCCGCGGCGATTGCTGCCGCAGATGAGGATCATGCGGCCGCCGCATATCGCGAGCTGCGCGACAGCTTTATTCCCCAGCTGTCCACAGGCGCCTCGCTGGGCTGGTCGTATGGTTTTCCGCTGAGCCTGGAAGGAGCTGCGCCCTCCCTGTTCAATCTGAACGCGCAGTCTCCGCTGTGGCATTTCGAGTTGCGCGATTTTCTGAGTGCAGCGCGTGCAGAGAATGCCGCTGCTTCTCTGCGGAAAAAAGATCAGCGCGAGCAAGTGATTCAGGACACGGTTTTGAACTATGTGGAACTGCACAAATGGGAGCAGCGGCTGGCGCGCCTGAAAGAAGCGGAGCTAGATGCGCAGAAATATCAGCAAGACGTTGGCGATCGTATTAAAGAAGGAATCGACAGTGAGCTGGAAGGCACAAAAGCGCGCCTTTCCGCCGCGCGGATCTATCTTCACATAACTGAGGCCGAAGGCGCCGCTGACGTGCTGCGCGAGCATCTTGCCAAACTGACAGGATTGTCTGCTTCTGACATACAAACGGAAGACTCCATTCCCGCTCTTCCTGAAGTTGCAGCGGAAGAGAACGATGCTTCGGTTGATTCCAATCCTGCGATTCAGGCCTCCGTGGAACACGCGCGTGCGCAATATCTGATTGCCAAGGGCGATCACAAATCGTGGCGGCCCAGCATTGATTTCGGCATGCAATACGCCGTGCTCTCGAAATTCAATCACTACCAGAACTACTTTCAGCCGGGAAGTTTCAAGCGAAACAATGCGACCATCGGCGGCGTGATTCGCTTTCCATTCCTCAGCGCTCCGCAAAGAGCTCGCGCTCAGGCGGCAGATGCCGACGCGCTCAAGGCCAAGAAGCAGGCGGAGGCGGCGCGGGATCAGCTTTCGGAACAGGTCTTGCGCCTGAGGCGCTCCGTGACGCAGATGCAGGCGGCACGGGATGTGGCCGAACTCGAATACGAAATTGCACAGAAGAACATTGCCGCGATGCGCACGCGCATGGAGAATTCCACCGCCAATCTGCATGATCTGGAGGACGCTGAGACTCAGGCGAGCGAAAAGTTTATTGCGCTACAGGATGTAAACTTCGAAGTGCAACGGAGCCAGGTCGCGCTCATGCGTGCCACGGGAGGACTGGAAAGCTGGGCGTTGGAGACAAAATAGGACAAGGGAGATCACTCAGCCAGTTTGTCACCGGATTCCCTTGGATAGAGTCTGGGCGAAACTGCATAAATACTGGGTAGTGGGCTGTTTTACAGCCCGCTACCAGATAGTGCTTTGAGTCACATCCAGTGGGCTTAATGCTAGAATTAATACATATCAACTATGCCTCTAAAAACACTGTTCTTGAACCCGCCCTCTTTTGAGAATTTCGATGGGGGCGCCGGCTCCCGCTGGCCGGCTACGCGCGAAATCGAGTCGTATTGGTATCCAGTCTGGCTGGCGTATCCCGCGGGAATGCTGGAGGGTGCGCGGCTTTTGGATGCACCTCCTCACTACATTTCGGCCCAGCAAACCATCGAAATCGCCAATGATTACGAGTTCCTGGTGCTTTTTACGAGCACTCCCGGATTCCCGGGTGATATTGGCCTGGCACGGGCCATCAAAGCCGCCAATCCTAAGATCAAAATCGCTTTCGTGGGACCTCATGTCAGCGTGCTGCCGGAGAAATCCCTGCGTGAGTGTCCCGCCATCGACTTTGTGGTTCGCAGAGAATTCGACTATGCCGTCGTCGATTACGCCAAAGGCAAGCCGCTCGAGGAAGTTCCCGGCGTTTCATATTTGAAAGATGGGCAGATCGTGCACAATCCCGACGCTCCGCCGGTTCAGGATCTCGACGCTCTGCCTCACGTTACCGACGTCTACAAGCGCGATCTCGATGTGAGGCGGTATAACGTGCCGTTCCTGCTGCACCCTTATGTCTCGCTCTATACCACCCGCGGCTGTCCAGCGCAGTGCACATTCTGTCTGTGGCCGCAAACTTTGAGCGGACATCCCTGGCGCAAGCGCTCCACCGATGATGTGGCCGCCGAAATGTCGAAGGTCAAACAGTATTGGCCGGACGTAAAAGAATTTTTCTTCGATGACGATACCTTTAATATTCAGAAGGCGCGGACGATCGAGCTGTGCACCAAGCTCAAGCCGCTCGGACTCACGTGGTCGTGCACGTCGCGCGTGACCACAGACTATGAAACGCTGAAGGCGATGAAAGAAGCGGGATGCCGCCTGCTCATTGTGGGTTATGAATCGGGTGACCCTCAGATTCTGAAGAACATCAAGAAGGGCGCAAGCATTGAGCGTGCCCGGCAGTTCACTAAGGACTGCCACAAGCTCGGCCTGGTCGTTCATGGCGACTTCATCATGGGCTTGCCCGGAGAAACCCGCGAGACAATCAACACTACGATCAGGTTCGCCAAAGAACTCGACGTCGAAACCATTCAGGTCTCCGTCGCCCACGCGTATCCCGGGACTGAGCTATACGAATATGCGGTAAAGAACGGCTTCATCGTTGGCAACAACAAGATGGTGGACGAAGGCGGACACCAGCTCGCGCACATTCAATATCCTGGCTTGCCCGCCGAGGAAATTCTAGCTTCAGTGCACCGCTTCTATGACGAGTATTACTTCCGTCCGAAGGCCATCTTCCGCATTCTGAAGAAGGCCGCCTTCAACAGCAACGATCGCAAGCGCCTATGTCGCGAGGCTAAGACGTTCATGAAGCTCCGAGCCCAGCGAAACAAAATGGTGAAGAAGTACGACGGCGAGACGGTTGCGGTGGAGCCTGCGAAGGCGTAATCAGTGGAGGTAGGAAGAAAGTCCCAAGAGCTCTTCACTGTGCCTCTAGTTGAACGGTACCTGTGACCTTCCGCAAATACCTCATCCTCGCCGGTGTCACCATCTTCGCCTCCACCGGCGACGCCATGCTCTCGCACGGCATGAAGCAGACCGGCAGCATCTCAATTCATCAACTGCCCAGTGTTATTTTTGCTGTGCTTAATCCGTGGGTTGCGTTCGGGATTCTTCTGCTGCTGGCATTTTTCGCGACGTACACAACCGCGCTTTCCTGGGCCGATCTTACGTATGTTTTGCCGGCGACGTCATTAGGATACGTTCTGCTTGCCCTGGTTGCGCGATTTATCCTGCACGAGCACGTCAGCCCGCTGCGCTGGCTGGGAATCGCCTTGATCACAGGCGGAGTCGGATTCGTCGCTGGCGGGCCGGCCCTGACAACTCATCCACCCGCTGTGCCGATAGGCCACAAGCCGGAGGCCAGCAACGCCGCTGTCAGCGGGGCGCGGTTATGAAAACTCTCTACACCTGGAGCGCGATCTTAGCCATCGTCTTCGCGTCGGTGGTGGGCGATGTCTTGCTTTCCCGCGCCATGAAACAGGTCGGCGACGTTCACGCGTTGTGGAAAGAACTTGGGACTTTTGCTGTCATCCGGCGCACGCTGGCCAACCCCAACTTTCTGCTTGGCGTAACAGCTATGGCGGTGGCCTTCTTCAGCCTGCTGTTTGCGCTTTCCTGGGGAGACGTGAGTCTGGTCGCTCCCGCTGCCGCTTCCCTGACCTTCATCGGCAACGCTGTCGCTGCGAAAGTTTTTCTGCACGAAAAAGTCGACCAGCGGCGCTGGATTGCGGCGATTCTGGTGGCTGGCGGCGTGGCGCTGCTGGCGGGATGAGTGTACGATTTGAAAGATTTTAACTGGTTCCATTTCCACACGCAGGCGAGACCCTTCGACTTCGCTCAGGACAAGCGCCCGCGCGACAACCAGCCAGGGACGCTACCGCGATACGGCGCCATCGTTGGAATGAAATAGGCGCATCAAGCCGCTGGGAGCCATGTCGGGCAAAGCCAAGTGAAGGGACTTCCCTACCGCGCGGGCCAGCGCTCCTGCCGCAAGATATCCGCTCCGCACGGCGCCTTCCATGGTGGCAGGCCAGCCGGTGGCGGTAAAGTCTCCAGCGAGAAATACGCGAGGCCAGCGTGTGCGCTGTTGCGGACGATAAATATCGATTCCCGGACGCGGGGAATACGTGGCGTGAAGTTCCTTGATGACTGTTGACTTGACCAGGGTGGCGGCGCGCGCAGCTGGGAAGAACTCGCGAACTTCCTTCAGAGCAAGCTCGACAATTTCAGCGCGCGATTCGTCGATGAGGCTCTTCGAAGAGCTAACGACGAGCTCGATGTAGCTTCCCGCAGAATCATTGGTAGCACTTGCGCGCGACGTCAAGAGACGCGATTTGTGGAACATCCATTGAATAGTGCGGTCGAGCAGGACGGCGTGGTCGAGATCGCTGATCTGGCGGTCGAACCAGAGGTGAATTCCGGTGATGGGCGAGGTTTCGAAGTGGCTGAGTTGTTCCCGCAATGGCTCGGCCTCTGGACTATGGGGAAGCACGCGCGCCAGACCATCGAAGGGCAGAGCCAGAATCAGATAATCGAAGGTTTCATCTTTTTCGCCCGCGCGAATGCGGACGTTTGACCCGCACGGCAAGAACGATTCCAGCGAAGTGCGGAAGAAAATTTCTCCTCGGCGGGCACGGATGTAATCCCCCGCACGATTGTAGAGATCAGTCAATGGAATGCTTGGAACGCCCATGTGCCGGGCCTCGGGCGTCTTCATCGATTCGCGAACTACCTGGGCGGCATAGGCAACCGAGATGAGATCGAGGTCCTCGCTCAAGGCGCTGACCAGGATCGGTTTCCAGAATCGCTGAATTGCGTTTTCGGTTTGTCGGTGCTGATGGCACCATTGCAAAAACGATTCGCCTGTATCCGGCTGCCGCCTGAGTGTGAGTGCTGCAATCGCCCGTGCGATCGCCAGCTTGTCGGCTGCAGTGAGAAACGGAAATCGTAGAAATGAGGGCGCGGTGTGTAGCGGCGCGGGCAGCGGAGAAGCGCGGAGAACGCTCATGCGTCCGCCAGGCTCGATGAAGGTCATTTCGTTGTACCAGCGAATTTTGTCTTGCACGCCGATACGGCGGTAGAACTCAACGAGGTTCGTGCAAACGCGAAACAGCACGTGCTGGCAGTTGTCGACAACTTCGCCAGTGCTGGGATGTTCGTAAGAAGAGGCACGGCCGCCGAGATAGGGACGACGCTCATAGAGGGTCACGCGAAAGCCTGAGTCAGCAAGAACGCAGGCGGCGGCGAGGCCGGCGAGACCTCCGCCGGCGATGGCCACGCTGGGCTGGCTGGAAGATTCTGTCATTCAAAGTTGTGGATCGCCCGCAGATGTTTGCAGCCGCAAGCGAACAGCAGGTTCCTCGCCCGTGCTTCGCTCGGGTTCGGAATGACATCAATTATGGAGTACTTGGTGAATCGGTGGATCATCAGGTAAGCCGTTGGAAAAAGCCCTTCCCGAAAATGCGCAGCTTTTCAGTGACGGTAAGCGTTACTTTTCCGCTGAAGACGTCGTATTGGCGCTGGGCAATTTTGTCGAGCAGCTTGCGGTAGACATTTACCAGCACCCAGAGTGCAGGTTGGCTGTCTTCCGAAATGTAAGGAATCAACTCGTCGCCAGCCTGATAGAACTCGCGGGCGCGCGAGGCTTCGAGCTCGAGCAGTGGCCGAAAGCGGGCGGGATCGGGCGTGGAAAGAAGATCTGCGGCGGTGAGTCCAAATTGCGCGAGATCCTCCTGCGGAATGTAAACACGGCCCATGGCAGCATCTTCTTTCACGTCGCGGATGATGTTCGTGAGCTGAAAAGCCAAGCCGCATTGTTCGGCGAGAGATTCAGCCGCGGGATCGCGATATCCAAAGACGTGAATGCAGACCAGTCCGACTACTGAAGCGACGTGATAGCAGTAGCTCTCGAGATCTTCGAAAGTTGCGTATTGAACAGTCAGGCCAGATTCTGAAGGCGGAATGCTGGCTTCAGAAAGAGGCTCTGCCACATCCATGGCCGTGCCTAGAGCAAGATCGTCAAGCAGACCCGCAGGAATGTTGTACCGGCGTTGCACGTCGGTGAGCGCCATCAGAATCGCATCGTCATTCGGCTGGCCTTGCTGCGCGCGATGCAATGCGTCGAGCCAGTTATCGAGCCTCTGGCGGCGTTCGGGAAGGCTCAGGCTGGCGTCGTCGGCTATATCGTCGCAGCGGCGCATAAACGCATACACGGCACACAGGGCTTCACGCTTGCGCTTGGGTAAGACCAGAAAAGCGTAGTAGAAATTTTTGGCGTTGGCGCGGGTGATGCCGCGGCAGACAGAATATGCCATGGCCAACTGCGCGGGAGCGGGAGTCCATGGGACTAAGACCTGTTGTGCTCCCACGCTCATAGCAGTTTTCCCACAGCGGCTTGGGCAACCAGTGCAAGTTTGCGCGGCTTAGAGATGACTGGACGGCGGCCAAGAACGGTAAAGTCCTGCCGCTCGATCGCGTTCAGGATTTCCTGGCCGCCGCGCGAGAAAAGCTCGATGTCGATCGCCAGTTCTTTGGCGACTTTGCCGGCTAGAGGCAATCCGCGCTCGAACCACTCGCGCGCACGAGCGACTTCAAATCTCATCAGAGCGCAGAACGCAGGGGTATTCCGGCTGCATAGGATGTCATCTTCGCCGACATTGAAGCGCCGCATATCTTCGAGCGGGAGATAGATTCGGCCCTTGGCATAATCGCGAGTCACGTCCTGCCAGAAGTTCGCGAGTTGCAGCGCCGTGCACGTGTAATCGGAAAGCTGCTGGCGCTCGGCATCGCGGTAGCCACAGAGATAGAGAACGAGATGGCCGACAGGATTAGCTGAGTACTGGCAATAAGCCAGCACGTCGGCAAAGCTTTCGAAGCGGGTGACAGTTTGGTCCTGCCGGAAGGCAATCAGCAGGTCAGAGAACTCGTGCTGGGGAATGTCGAACTTACGCACGGTTTCGGCCAGCGCCACGAAAACTGGATGCCGCGGTGTGCCTTGATAGCAGGCCTGTAATTCGGATTGCCATTCGTCGAGAAGGGCGAGTGCGGCGGCGGGATCTCCGACTTCGTCGCCGAGATCATCGGAAATGCGACAGTAGGCGTAAACGTTGAAAAAATCCTGACGCAATCTTTTTGGCAAGAACCACGTGGCGACCGAGAAATTTTCGTAATGAGTGCGGGCAAGGCGGCGGCAATATTGTTGGGCTTCCTCCAGCGACGGAGCAATTTTCGGAATTAAGTAAGAAACAGGTAGGCGAGACCATCCATTTGTGATGGCAGTTTCGGCCTGACGGGTTTGGATCGCAGTGTTAGTCACGACTTATTTGGCGCCTAGGCTTCCGAGAGCGAGACGCCCTCGGGACAACCAGCAAAAACCTTCAACTCGCTCTGGGCAAGTGACGGCGCTACTTTCTACGCTAGTGCCCGGGAATGATGGCGGTTTTGATGTCGCCTCCGCGGTTGAGCATGTGACGCAAGACCTTCTGTAAGCTGGAAAGTGGAGCTTCTCCCGTAATGTAGTCGGTCGGACGAATTTTTTTTGCGGCGATCAGGTCAAAGGCGCGGCGCACGGTTTCCGGAGTGTGATGGAAAGTGGCCTTGAGAGTGATCTCCGAGTAGTGCAGGCGATCGGTGTCGAGCTGCACCTGGGAGCCGCTGACGCATCCGCCGAAGAAATTTACCGTGCCGCCTTTGCGCACCATGTCGATGGCCCATTCCCAGGCATCTGGGCGTCCGACCGCTTCGATTACCACATCACAACCGCGCTTTTGTGGAGTAAGGTTGCGAACGGCCCCTATCACATGCTGCGTCTTCGTGATCTGCACGATTTCATGCGCGCCCATCTGCTTGGCCGCGACAACCTGTTCATCGCGCTTGACGATCGAAATGACGTTGCAACCGATGGCACGGGCGACCTGAACAAACATTAGCCCAATTGGGCCACCGCCTATGATAGCGACAGTGTCGCCGATTTCGACTCCGGTTTCGTGCAGTCCGCGAAGCACGCAGGCGAGAGGCTCGGTCATGGCTGCGTCTTCAAAGCTGATGTTCTGCGGAATCACCAGCATATTGGCTTCGACGATGCGCCGAGGCACGCGGATGTATTCGGCATACGCACCGTTGTTGAAGAGCAAGTCCTCGCACAGGTTTTCCTGGTGCTTGGAGCAGTAAAAACACATCTGGCAGGGCGCAGAGTTCAGCGCGACGACGCGTTGGCCTTTTCGAAAGCCGAGGACGCCTTCGCCGACTTCTTCGATCACTCCGGCGAGTTCGTGACCGAACAACGCGGGAGGCACAATCATGCGGGCGTGATAGCCGCGCTGGTAGACCTTGAGATCGGTGCCGCAGGTCAGCGCGACCTGCACCTTCACCAGCACCTCCCCCTTCTCCACGCGGGGGATAGGCACCTTTTCAATCTTAAGATCTTCTTTGCCGTAAAGAACGGCAGCGGTCATTTTTCCATTCACTGCTGGGTTCCTTCCCGGGACTTCCAGTTCATGCCCGGCTGAATCACAATCTTCATGGACGAGGGCTGCGGATGGGCCGCCAGATCCAAAGCCCGCGGACTTTCTTCCAGCGAAAAACGATGGCTGATCAGCCGCTCCAGATCCAATTCGCGGTTCATCACAAAACGGACGGAATCCTCCTGCAAATCTACGGACGCGCTATATGAGCCTACGAGCGTCTTCTCATCGACGCAAATCACCGCCGGATCGATCACCACTTCGCCGCGCTGCGTTTGCGCAAATAACAAGACTCTTCCGCCCGCTCGGGCGGCGTCCATAGCAGGCCGAATCAGGGCATTGCTGCCGACCGCCAAGATTATCGCGTCGGCACCTCGCCCGTCCGTCTGCTGACGCACAGCCTCGACGGTATCTCGCCGCGATGCGTCAATCCTTTGTTCAAATCCGAGGCTTTGGGTTATTTTAAGCCTCTCGGGGTATAAATCGGAAGTAATAACCGTGACCCCCGCCCGCCTTGCCAAGACACTCAAAATAATGCCGATAGGGCCTTGTCCGATGGTGAGAACAGTCTCGCCCGGTTCCAGACGCAGCGCCTCGATGCCTTTCATGCAGGTGTTCACCGGCTCGACAAAGCAAGCCTGCTCGAATGAGACGTTATCGGGAATCTTAACGGTTCCCTGCTCGACGACCCAATCCATGACGCGGACATATTCGGCGAACCCGCCGCCGGAAGGGTCGAATCCGGCCGTGCAACCGACCTTCTTGTAAGTGGCGCATTGGGCGAAGGTCTTGTGACGGCAGTAGTAGCACTGGCGGCACGGAATGTGATGGAAGACGACTACGCGATCCCCGGGAGCGAACTTGCGAACCCCTGCGCCAACCGTGGCTACCACGCCGGACGTTTCGTGTCCAAAAATGCGCGGAGCGGAGTGCGAGCCGGTAGCAATTTTCTTAAGATCAGTGCCGCAGACGCCGCAAGTATGCACCCGCACCAGAAGTTCGCCCGGGCCGATTTGCGGCACGGGAACGGTCTCCAAGCGGACATCGTTAATCCCGCGATACACTGCTGCCCGCATCGTTGCAGAGATGGTCTGAGTTTGATCTTCTATGACGGCTTGTCGGGCAATACTCATCAAAAGGATATCGATAGTTTATAACGTCTTAGCTTCAGCGACAGTACCCGGTTGGTACCTGTGCTTGCTCAGGTAGGCTGTCAGCGCTTTCGCCGCCTTGTTGCTGTTGCGTGCCAGCGTGATTACGCGGACCCAAAGCCAGGGACGGAGCGCGATGAAAATAACAAAGCTGGACGTCTTGAATCGTCCTTGTGCGTCGATGAAGCGATCCATCTCACACATTTCAAAGTTAAACCCATCAGAGATGACTTTTGTTGCGCGGAATTTGAGTCCCCGGGCACACGCTGCCGCGGCAACGGCAGTTGCCTCCATATCGACTGCGTGGGCGCCATAAGCCCGCGCGAGACTTGCCTTCTGCTTGGCGCCAGCGATGCTGCCAAAAGTAAGAAGCACGCGATTGCCAGGTTCAACTTCGATGCGGCTCCCGTCTCGCCCATCGATCACCGTGGAAGGCACAAGTATATCGCCGACGTGAAGGTCCGGCACAAGTGCTCCCGCAAAGCCAACCGAATGCAGCACCTCAGGATGGTACAGCGCAATAAGGGCTTCAGCTGCCCGGCGCGCTGGTTCGGCGCCGATTCCGCCACACACGATCACAAGATCGCCCTGCTCGTAGAAAGTGAACGTACGTCCTGCGTATTCTTTTTTCACCGCCCTGGCGTTCTTGAGGAGCGGCGTGACTTCGCGTTCGAGCGCGGCGATGATGGCGGTTTCAGGCATAGTCATTTGCCCGGAACCATTCGACGGCGCGGCGCAGCGCGTCATCGACGGGGATTGTTTTCCAGCCCAGTTCGCGCTCGGCCTTGGCGGAACTAGCCCACATTTTCTTTTTGCCCATGCGCACAGTTTCGATGGTAGCGCGCGGCTCGTGGCCGAGAATGCGTCCGGAAACGGTTTCGTCTACGGCAGCGGCGGCGTAGGCGACGAAGTACGGCAGCTTGATGGCGGGCGAGGGCAGGCCGGAGATCGCGGCCAGCTTGTCGAGAATTTGTTTGAGCGTGAGGTTTTCGCCGCCAAGAATGTATCGCTCGCCTGATCTTCCCTTCTCCAGCGCGGCAACGTGGCCGCGGGCACATTCGCGGACATCTACCAGATTCAGCCCTGTTTCAACATACGCCGGAAATTTTCGCTTCAGGAAATCGACCACGATGCGGCCGGTCGGAGTTGGCTTGATGTCGTACTCGCCGATGGGCGTCGTGGGATTGACGGTCACCACGCGCATTCCGCTGCGGCCGGCTTCGAGTGCAATCTGTTCGGCCATGAATTTCGAGCGCTTGTAGTGGCCGATCATGTCGGAGAGAGAAACGGGAGAATCTTCGTCGCCAGGTTGGCCGTTGCCGGTGAATCCGATGGTTGCGACGCTGGAGGTATAGACGACGTTCTTGATTCTGTTCTTGCGCGCGGCCGCGAGAATGGCGCGTGTGCCATCGATGTTCGAGCGGTACATTTCGTTTGGGTCGGTGACCCAGAGGCGGTAATCAGCAGCAACATGGAAAACTGTGTCGCAACCCGACATTGCTTTTTCAAGAGAAGCAGGATCGCGGAGGTCGCCGGTGGCGGTTTCGGCCTTGAGACCTTCGAGATTTTTCAAGTTGCTCGTCGGGCGGACCAGAAGGCGCAGGTTGGCGCCTTGGTCCGCGAGGGCGCGGGCTACGTGGGAACCGAGGAACCCGGTGGCGCCAGTGAGGAAGATGGGCATTGTTCCCTATGCGCCCGACCGAGCAGCAAAAGCTCTTTCCAGGCGGTCAAGAACCGTCCGCCGTTTTCGCGGGTCTCGGGGCATGATTAGCGGGACAAAGTCGGCATCGATGGCATTTGCAATGCTTTGAACCCGCGATAGGGTTGCATTCCTGATGCGCCGATTGGAAAGATCGCGGGTGACGTTCCCACGAGGCATTCCCAGGGTGCGTGCCAAGTCGGCCAATTTCATATTGTTGCTTTCAAGCAGGTTAAGAACCTGCACCTCCAGCGCGAACTTCTTCCGCTCTGCCTCGTATGCCTGTCGAAATGATGGTCTCTCCATTTCCCGTTCAAACAGCGATGCAGCCTTACTTCTGCTCTGACCCATAGTACGTTCCTGCCTTAATTCTCGTGAGGTAGTCTTTCTTCTTCGCAATTGTTGCCTTGATGTGCCGCTTTTCGCGCCGTCCAACTTTCTGCGTCTGTTTCAAATATGTGTCACAGACAATGAACTTTTTGTTGGGCGCAAAGAACCCGAGATAACGGCCGTTAAATGGTTTGATCGCGTAAATGCCCTCCGCTGCATCCTCTTCGTTGAACATCGTCTTTGGCAGCGGCTTACCCGGCGGATTGTCCGTCAGGTGCTCGACAATGTGGAACAGTCTCCGTTTTTCATCGTCCGAACGCTCGTTGTAAAAGTTCGCGGCGGGAATTTCTCCATCCGCGCTGAAGTAGAACTCGACCGTCAAATGCGATCCGGTCTTAACGACATACCGTGATGGATGGGGCGCGTGACCCAAAATCATGTTATCACAAACGATAGCAGCGTCAAAGCCAAAGCGGAGCTTCGCCCCGGACAGCCGAGGGCGGCTGTCGCCACATGCTTATACTTGAAGGAAGCTAGCAGATCAGGTATCCGATTTAGCCGCTCCCTTTTTCCATCACCTTCTGATACGTCGTCAGCGCCAGCAGCGGGAAGTACTGCCGATAGAGGTGATACTTCAGATAGAACACGCGGGGAAATCCGGTGCCGGTGAAGAATGGCTCGTCCCAGGAGCCGTCTTCTTTTTGTGTGCGCAACAGGTAGGCGATGCCGCGGGCCACGGAATCACTGCGCGTGTCACCGACGGCGAGCAGTCCCAGAATCGCCCATGCTGTTTGCGAGGGTGTGCTGTCGCCCACGCCGCGGAGGGTTGGGTCGTCATAGGAGCCGACGGTTTCGCCCCAGCCTCCATCGGAGTTCTGCACCATGCGCAGCCACTCGGCGGCCTGCTGGACCATCGGCTCGTGGCTGTCGACGCCGATTGCTTCGAGGCCGCGCAATACCAGCGCCGTGCCGTAGACGTAGTTCACGCCCCAGCGGCCGAACCAGCTGCCGTCGGGCTCCTGCTCGTCGCGAATAAATTGAATAGCGCGCTTTACGGCTGGATGATTCTGGTCGTATCCATAAGTCGCGAGCATCTCCAGAATGCGGCCCGTAATGTCGACCGTGGGCGGGTCGAGCATGGCGTTGTGGTCAGCGAACGGGATGTACTGAAAGACCATCTTGTCATTGTTCTTGTCGAACGACGCCCAGCCGCCGTTTTTGCACTGCATGGAGAAAATCCAGTCCATGGCCCGCTGCACGGATTCGCGCTGGTAGCGGCCATTGGGATGCTCGACGCGGCTCAGCGCCAGGCAAACCATCGCGCTGTCATCGACATCGGGATAAAACTCGTTGTTGAACTCAAAGTACCAGCCGCCCGGTTTACCCTTCTTGTTCTTGATCTGCCAGTCACCGGGATTGCGCACCTGTTTCTGCAAGATCCAGTCGGCACACTTGATCATGCGCGGATCGTTGGCGGACACTCCCGACTCAGCTAGCGCGAACAAGGCATAAGCAGTGTCCCACACCGGCGACATGCACGGCTGCATGCGGAACGTGTCTTTTTCTTCGATGCCCAGCTTTTCAAACTCATCCATCGCCCGAATGACCTGCGGATCGTCGAGCGAATATCCCTGACAGCGCAGGGCGATAATGGCGTTCATCATCGAGGGATAAATTGCGCCCAAGCCATCGGACATCTCGAAGCGCTCCAGCATCCACTTCTCCGCCTTCTTCAGCGCGATCGAACGCAGCGGCCGGATGTGAACCCGCTCAAACCAGTGCGTCAGGCGATCGAAAACTAAAAAGAAGTTGCGCCAGGAAATCCGCTCTTTCGACCAGCGCAGATGCATGCGCGACTTCTGCATGCCGCCGACGAAGAGTTCTTCCACACCCATTTCGCGGGGAATTTTCTTGAACGGCTTCTTGGCATAGCAAATCGAAAGCGGCACGAGGATTGCGCGCGACCACGAAGAAATTTCGTAGATGTTGAACCAGAACCAGTTGGGAAAGAGCACGATCTCGGGCGGGATGGCAGGAACGGCGTCGTAATCGTACTGGCCGAAGAAGCAGAGATAGATTTTGGTGAACGTGTTGACTTGGGTGACTCCGCCCAGCTCAAGGATTTTCTTGCGAGCGCGCTGAAGAACCGGGTGATCGGCTTTATAGCCGGCAAGCTTAAGCCCGAAGTAGGCCTTTACCGAGGCGCTGATGTTCGAAGGTCCTGAGGCGTAAATGCTCCAGCCACCGTCTTCGTTCTGGTGACGGATGATCCAATTGGAGGCTTTCTGGAAGCGCTCCTGATTGCCTGTTCCCAAGAGCGAATGAAGGAGAATGTAATCAGATTCAAGCGTGGTGTCGGCCTCGAGTTCACCGCACCAGTAACCTTCTTCGTGCTGAAGTGACAAAAGGAATTTGCAGGCGGCATCGACCGCCGCGCCCGCACGGGTGCTTAGTTCGTCAATTTTGCCGAAACGAAGTTGAGGTTCGGATGTTATGTGGGAGTCGGGGGAGTTGGTGTCCATGAAATTTGGCGGCTCCGTCAATCTGCAGTCGCGCTGGCCGGAGCGGCGGCAATGGCCTCGACAATCTCCGGCGGCAGCCCGAAGCGCACGTTTTCCGGCATCACTTCGAGTTCCTGCACATTGTCAAAACCTTCTGTCGACAAAAACTTTATGGTCTCTTCTACCAGGCATTCGGGGGCGGACGCGCCGGCGGTAAGCGCGATCGTGTTTACATTTTCCAGCCACGCGGAGTCGATGTCGTTGTAGCTGTCGATGAGATGCGCGTTCGTGCCCAGGTTGCGCGCCACTTCCACAAGACGGTTCGAATTCGAGCTGTTTTCTGAGCCGACAACCAGCAGCAGGTCGGATTCGGAAGCTACTTCCTTGACGGCAACCTGGCGGTTTTCGGTGGCGTAGCAGATATCCTGTGCGGCCGGTCCTTTGATGTTGGGAAACTTTTTCTTCAGCGCCGCGATGACATCTTTCGTTTCGTCGAGACTGAGCGTGGTTTGCGTGAGATAAGCGACGCGGTCGGGATCAGGCACCGTCAGGTCTCTTACCTGTTCGGGGTTGCCGACGACCTGGGTCACGAGCGGGGCCTCGCCGAGGGTTCCGATGACTTCATCGTGATCGTGGTGACCGATGAGAATGAGCGAATATCCTTCCTTGGCAAACTTCACCGCTTCGACGTGGACCTTAGTGACCAGCGGGCAGGTCGCATCGATGACTCGCAGGCCGCGCCGCGCGCTATGCTCGCGCACTTCCGGAGAAACTCCGTGAGCGCTGTAGATGATGCGTTCGCCGTTGGGAACTTCGTCTTCGCTGTCAACAAAGATGGCGCCCTTGCGGCGCAGCTCATCAACGACAAAGCTGTTGTGAACGATCTCCTTGCGGACATAAATTGGCGGGCCAAAAGCTTCGAGTGCGATGCGAACCACGTCGATTGCCCGTACTACGCCTGCGCAAAAGCCGCGCGGTTTGAGCAAAAGCAGCTTCTTCGGCTGATCCTTTGGTGACACTCAATCTCCTGTTTTTACGGTCGCCCCAGTCCCATCTTAGGATGCACAATCCGGCAGGAAATGTGCACTTTTACCCTACATGAATCCCACGGATCTGGTTATTAATAAGCTAACCCAAAGAATCTCGATGGTCAATGTAAGCGGCTGAGAGGGCGAGGATTAGCATGGAAAGGCAGGTTCTGGGCAGCGAACGGAAATCGAGCCCACAGCTCACTACGGCTACCCCGGAGCCACAAGAGGTGGTTGCCGCACCCACGCGGTGAGTCGTACCATAGCGCCGTCCGCGCCGCTTTCACTCGCGACGCAGGAGGGCCCGATGCTCGACCGCCGTCATTTCTTATCGACTACCGCAACTGGACTTGGCGCGTCTCTTTCGCTGCAACAAAGCCTTTTCTCCCGCAAAAATTTTCTCGCGCAGTTAGAAACAATTCCGCCTTTGCCCGATCGCTCGCTCTACGACAAGAACGAAGACGCGTATTGGGCGGAGATGCGCAAGCAGTTTCTGATCCCGGAAGATGAGGTTTATCTGAATAACGGAACTGTGGGATCGAGTCCTGCGCCCGTGCTGCGCGCGGTGTTTGAGGGATACGAGACGACTGAAAAGATGGACCAGCAGGATCCGGAAGATTATCCGATTTGGGGCTATGCGGCGTGGAACGAGTTTCGCGATCCCCTAGCCGAGTTTGTTGGCTGCACGCGCGACGAGCTGGCGCTCGTGCGCAACGCGACTGAGGCTAACAGCTACATTGCCAACGGGCTCGACATGAAGCCGGGTGATGAAGTGCTGATGACGGACCAGGAGCATCCGGGAGGCGAGCATCCGTGGAACCTGAAGGCCAAGCGCTATGGGATTGTGGTGAAGAAGATCACGCTGCCGCGTCCGGTGAAAGATGCAGGGCAGGTGCTGAACCTGTTTAACGACGGGATTGGGCCGAGGACAAAGGTGCTGTTCTTCAGCCACATCACAACGTTTTCTGGCGTGGTTTTGCCAGTGAAGGAGTTGTGCGCGCTGGCGCGGACGAAGGGGATTCTGTCGGCGGTGGACGGCGCGCACGTGCCCGGCATGATGCGGCTGAACGTGCGGGAGATTGGGTGCGATATGTATTCATCCAGTCCGCACAAGTGGCTGATGGCACCCAAAGGTTCGGGATTTCTGTATGTGCGTGACGAGGTGATCGACCGCGTGTGGAACACGATTGCGACCGAAGGCTGGGAAGAAACGAAGATTCGCGCGGAGAGATTTCAGCGCATCGGCAGCTCGAATGTGCCGGCTCTGTGGGGATTGCGAGCTTCGATCAAGCTGGCGAACGATATCGGGCTGGAGCGGATTGAGCGGCGCCATCGTGCGATGGCTGATTACATGTTGGCGGAGATGGCGAAGCGAGGAGCCGAGTCGTGGACGTCCCCTGATCCGGCCATGCGTTGTGCGATTGTGACCGTGAACGTGCCGGGCGTGCCGAGGATGGAGTTGGAGAACTGGCTGTGGAAGACGCATAAGATTCGGATTCGTGGCGGCGATCCGAATAAGCTACGGTTGTCGACACCGTATTATTTGCAGAGGAAGGATATTGAGAGGTTTTTGGCAGGGTTCGAGGAGTATAGGAAACTGCACAATTCGGCGTAAAGCTGATCTAACGAAGACGCGGACAGGAGTGCCCGCGCCACACATGCATTGCTTCGCCAACCGCTAGTCGTAGTATTCCAATCCCAAGTGGGTAATCAGTTCCTCGCCCTTCAAGTGCCGCAGGGTGTTCTTCAGCTTCATCAGTTGAATGAAGAGATCGTGCTCGGGATAGAGGCCGGGCGCAGTCATTGGCGACTTGAAGTAGAAGCTGAGCCACTCTTGAATCCCGATTCCTTTCAGTTCCGAGCAGCGCTGCGCGAGGTCCAACAGCAGAACGAGATCAAGAACGATCGGGGCGGCGAGTATGGAGTCGCGGCAGAGGAAGTCGACTTTAATCTGCATGGGATAGCCGAGCCAGCCGAAGATGTCGATGTTGTCCCACCCCTCTTTGTTGTCGCCGCGCGGCGGGTAATAGTTGATGCGGACCTTGTGGAACATTTTGCCGTAGAGGTCGGGATAGAGACTGGGCTGCAAGATGTGCTCGAGCACGCCTAGTTTTGACTCCTCCTTGGTTTTAAACGAGCCGGGATCGTCGAGGACTTCGCCGTCACGGTTGCCGAGGATGTTGGTGGAGTACCATCCGCTGAGGCCGAGCAGGCGCGCTTTGAACGCCGGGGCGAGAACGGTTTTCATGAGTGTTTGGCCAGTCTTAAAGTCCTTGCCGCAGATGGGGGCATCATTTTGCCGTGAGAGTTCGAGCATGGCGGGAATGTCAACTGTGAGATTTGGCGCGCCGTTGGCGAAGGGAATGCCTTCCTTTAGAGAGGCATAGGCGTAGATCATCGAGGGCGCGATCATTTCGTCGTTTTCGCGCAGCGCCTTCTCGAAGGACTTGACTGACTGGTGAGCCTCCGTGGGCTCGATGTAGGACTCCGTCGATGCGCACCACATCGTGATGAGGCGAGCGGCGCCAGTGGATTTCTTGAAGCTGCGAATATCGTCGCGGAGTTGCTCGGCGAGATCCATTTTGTTTTTGCCCTTCTTCACATTGGGGCCGTCGATTTTCTTGACATAGTTGTGATCGAAGACGGCGGGGCGCGGAGTGATCTTCGACAGGAAGGGCTTGAGTTGATCGAGAAGGTACTGATCGAGGACGCCGGCGTTGGAAGCGGCCTCATACATGTTGTCTTCGAAGATATCCCACCCGGTGAAGACGAGATCATCGAGAGCAGCAAGGGGGACAAATTCCTTGATTTTCGGCGAACGGCCGTCGGTGCGCTTGCCGAGCCGGACGGTGCCCATTTGCGTGAGCGAGCCGATCGGCTTAGCCAGGCCTTTGCGGATGGCTTCGACGCCGGCGACAAAGGTGGTGGCGACGGCACCCATGCCGGGAATCATGACCCCGAGTTTCCCCTTAGCCGGTTCAATTTGTGCTTTGGTGGCAGATTCTGTCACTCCTGTTGAGGCAGTTCTGCCACCTCCAGCCAGCTTGAGCACGCGGCTGGCCCGGACAGCATGCGTCATTGCGGTTTCGCGCTGCTCGTGCTGAAGTGCCGCCTTAGCGCTTGAAAACTGCTTGCGATGGCGGCGGCCGTCGGCGTCAGACCAATCAGCCATGTAGGCTCCGGGACGTTTCTGGTACATAAGCAACCTTCCTTGGTGACAATCTTTGCTACCAAATTAGCCACCTGTATTGTCTCGCGAATAAGCCGCCGGCAGCAACTAAAAGCAGCGGAACGCCCTTCGCGTGGAGATCCCCAGGAAATCGAGAGGGCCCCGCAAACGTTCGTTCAGGAGGACATGCTCATTTCTCATCGAGATCAACTAGTTTGATGGGCAAGTCCCAGTGGGCGTCGAGAATTTCGAAGCGGCGTTGCTCTTCGCGGTGGAAGGTTTCCTGGTCTGGATAGAGTTCTTTTTGCAGGGCGGCTTCGTCAAAGAGCTCGTTGGCGACGGTAGCGTTCTTGAAGACGATAGTGACGCGGTAGTCCCAGCGGCCGTCTTCGGTGGTGTGGTAGCGGGGCTGGTCCATCCAGACCTTGGAGATGCGGCCAAGTTCGATCTCCTTCTTCAGAACGGGATAATGGTTTTTCTTGAAGAGCTTCAAGAATTCGTCGGCATGTCCCCACTTGGTTTTGTAGTAGTACTCGACGACGAAGGGGCGGTCGGCATTGGCGGGGGCAGATTGAGCATGGCTGATGGATGGGAGCAGAATTGCGAGAAGCAGGACGGCGATCTGATAAATTCGCATAGGTTCCTCCTGTGAAGTACGCTTGTACACGATTTCGGACAAGAAGAAAAGCTTAGACCACCGAAAGCACGGGGTTCATGGGGCATGCCTTACCAACTTGGCGGGAGTGGCAGATTGTGGCGTCGCAGTTGGTACGGGTGTAGAGGAACGCGGTGATTTTTCAGCGGCCGTGCTGATAGAGACACTTCGTAAGGTAACTCCAAGAGCTGGCGCTTGTTGGGATGACCTCCCCGTGGGTTATTAGTTCAGGAGTATCGATTATTTGCGAAGGGACCAGCCCGTGCCAACGAGCCAGCCCAGGACGATTGACGCGATCACAAACTCAACCATGCCCCGCCAAACGAAGCCAATTCCCGTGGCTTTTTGTTTCAAAAGTTGCAGCGCAGCGATAGCAAGACGAACAATCAGGGCCATGCCGCAAAGACCAATTGAAATAGCGACAGTCTTCGAGGACGACATGGCGACTCCAGCATGATCGGACTTTCTAACGCCCGGGGGCTGACGCCTGACGTCCAACCCGGTTTTGCCAGTGACTCCAGATGAACCACGCGACACCGGCGATCAGCGCCGCCATAATCACGGCATCGAATTTGTGGAAGTACCTCGCGAGCGAGCGCCAGTTTTCGCCGAGCTTCATGCCGAGCCAGGCCAAGCCGAGGCACCAGGGCCACGAGCCAAGAAAGGTATAAATGTGAAAGCGGCCGCGAGGCATGCGGGCAATGCCTGCAGGCAGAGCGATGAAGGTGCGGATGACGGGAAGCAGGCGACCGAGGAAGACTGCGAGGTATCCCCAGCGCTGAAAAAAACGGTCGGCGGCGTCGAGTTCGCGGCGACCCATGAGAATCCAGCGGCCGTAACGCTCGACCAGAGGTCGTCCGCCGTAGCAGCCGATTTCGTACGCCACGAGCGAGCCCAGATTGCAGCCCAGCGCGCCCGCTGTTGCGGCCCAGAGCAGCTTGAATGTGCCGGTGTAAACCAGGTATCCGGCGAAGGGCATGATGAGCTCGGAAGGCAGCGGGATGCAGGCCGATTCAATCGCCATAAGCACCACGATTCCGATATAGCCGGTCGTCGCGATGACGGAGTTGATAAAAACGAAGATAACAGCGAGAAGTTTTTCAGTCATGAAAGCAGTTGCCAGTTCTCAGTTCTCGGTTGTTAGTTATCAGGAAAAAAGCGCACCTTAGGACTGAGAACTGGCAACTGAGAACTCGTTAGTACAGTCTAGCGGAATTTCAGAATCGATGCGTGGAATTAGAATGATCCCTCTTGCGTGAAGGTATAGCCGGGTAGAGCGGCGCCGTCGGGGCCTTTCGATACTTTTATTCGCACAGTGGGCGCATCGGGGGCGGTGATTCCGGCCGGGCGGAGCATGGCGTATTGCGTGAAAACTTCGTTGTAGACCTTGGTGACGAGGTAATCTTGGCCGTCGGCGTCACTGCGCCAGACTTGCCCGAGCTGGATGGAGGAAACCGCCATTGATTTGCGTGTGGCTTCAGAGTACCGAGGCAACTCATTCTCGTCAATTGTGAGAGAGGTTACGGAGGGACGAGTTGGGTGGGAACTGTCGGGTGTTGCAGAGGTGTCTCGCTGCGCTCGAGGGCGGATCCATTCGCTCGCGTGCGCTCGCTCAGGGCAGGCTGCTGCGTCCCCCTTCATGGTTCGTTTGCCCCTTTGTCCACATAAGGTCTGCTAAGATGTTGCGTCATGCCTCGTGGAATCACACCTCGCAGACCGGCGCGCAGCGGACGGCAGGACCGCGTAGCTCGGACACCGCTCCCTCGAGAAAAGCGTGGAAGAATAGAAACCCGCGCGCGGCGAGTTGATGGCGGACCGCGAGCCGTTGCGGCCCGACCCGGCACTACAGGCGGGAAAGGAAAAATGCGAAAGCCAGCGGCCTATGATCCGCTGGCACCGGAGCGCATTGCTGAGATCCTCAAACGGCTGGACCGGACGTATCCGGACGTGACTTGCGCCTTGATCCATCGCAACGCATGGGAACTGCTGGTGGCGACGATTCTGTCGGCGCAGTCGACAGACGTGAATGTCAACCGGGTCACGCCAGAGCTGTTCCGGAAATATCCGACGGTTCAGGATTTCGCGGCGCTGACGCCGGAGCAGCTTGAGCCGGATATCCGCTCGACGGGATTCTTCCGGAATAAATCGAAGTCAGTGGTTGGAGCGGCAAAGAAGATCGTTGCTGATTTTGACGGCCATGTCCCGGCGAACATGAACGACCTGCTAACCCTGCCGGGAGTCGCGCGCAAGACGGCGAACGTGGTGCTGGGCACGTGGTTCAAGATCGCCGATGGAGTGGTCGTTGACACGCACGTGCAGCGGATTTCGCGGCGGTTGGAGCTGACAAAAGAGAACGATCCGAAAAAGATTGAGCAGGATTTGATGCGGGTGATTCCGCGGGAGAAGTGGATACTGTTTTCACACCAGCTTATCTGGCATGGACGGAAGCTTTGCTACGCGCGGAACCCGAGGTGCGTGGAGTGTCCCCTGGAAAATCTCTGTCATGCAGCGGACAAGACGTGGAGCACCGTGGAAGTACATAAGGATGCGAAGTAATAGCAGGGGTATTGCCGGCCGTAGGGTGCCCGTCAGCGCATTCCCGTTGTGGGGCTGCGCGGATGGAATCGCTTCTTGAAAATACGAATCTGCGTGCCGAACTCGAGTCTACGCGCGAAATTGCCGACCTGCGCGAACGCGTGACCCGGCTTGAGGTTGAGCGCGGAAGTCCGCGGCAGTAATCTTCGACAAAACCCACTGAACTATTTTCTAGCCGACGGCTTGGTCGCTCTGATCAGCACGGGGCGATGCAGGACTGTCTCAAGGAGGTGACGTTCGCCGGCGATAGTGCGGGCTGACTGCGATGTTGGAGAGTAGCCCTCGGCAGCGATGACTAAGGCATGATGCGCTGGCCGGGGGTGCACAAAACCATTGTTGCTCACCCGGCGAGCCATCCGGCCGATTTCGGAGCCGTTTTTCACAACATGACTGCGACGAATATGGCCATCGTGCGTGGCGTCGAAGGCGTTGGCTAGGCGCAGGACGGCGGCAAGCTGAATTGCGGCTTTTTGCTCGTTGGGGAGAAGATCGCGCAGGTATTTGTGTTTTCTGGTGGGGAGCGCTCCGCGGTGAAAACGGGCGATGACGGCCGCGAGTTGCAGGTCGGTGGAATTCCAGCCGAGCGGAGTGCCGTGGGAACGAATCAGATCGAAGGAAGCTTTGTGGTGACCTTTCTGGCCTTTGGACTTTCCGACATCGTGCAGCAGGGCGGCGGCAAGCAGGCTGGAGCGGGCGGAAGCGGGGTCCATGGAAGGCTTCCACCCCGAAGAAAGCAAGCCATCGTACAGTTGCAGGGCGAGGCTCGCGACGCGTTCAGAGTGCGCGAAATCAGGATCGAGGCCGCTGGCCCAGAGTTTCATGCGACGGGTGGCGAGAGCCTGAATCTGCTTGCCATGTGGAAGCGCGGCGCGCCAGATGTTCCAGAGAGAATGCGCACCTATAGCAATGACACGGTAACGATCGATGCGCTTGGTACGCTCGGCGAGAATTCGTTCATGCCAGCGGCGGCGGGATTCGGCGTCAGGAAACACGCGGCAGGAAACTGCGGTGGCCCAGAGTACGTCAAGATCGTGCACTTCGCCGAGCAAATCCTGCATTTCTTTGAGTCCGGCGGCCCAGGCTTTGTGCTCGGCAGGCAAGAAATTTTCTACGATATAACGAAAGCGCTTAATGCCGATGCGCAGTTGGTGAAAGGCCAATTGCGAGCGGTTGCGCAGGGCGCGGCGGTGAAGCTGGCGGGCCGCCGTCCAACGCTCAAGCGCGAGATGTTTGAACAGAACACTGCCGAGCCGAAAACGGGCGGCACGAGCGGGAAGCAACTTGCTCCAATGGCGCCATTGCTTGCGGTCGAAGTCTTTCAGAGCGGACTGAGCCTCCATTTTTTGCTCCTGCTCGCGGGCACCAAGAATCTTGAGCAGGGCTGAGGCGACTCGATCGGATACGGCCGGGGAGACATGATCGGGGCTGGGCTCCTGAGATTGAGCTGACACGGGCACAAATGGCTGCGCCGGGTGGTGTTGATGCGCTTGCACTGGCGAGGGCGCCCGCGCCACATGGGGAGCCAGCTTGTGGATCCATTCCATCATGATTTGGGTGTCACGAAGGGCGCCGAGGCGCTGAAAAAGGTTCTTCCCGGCCTTTTTCATAGCCTTCCAATGAGGATCAGGGTCGAGCGCCATCAGCCCGTCGGCCATGGAACGGCAGCGGCGAAGGGCAACGCGAAGATCGTGAACCGGATCAGGTTCGAAGCCCGCGGAGACGCGATCGCACTCGTCGAGTACCCGCAGCATCCAGTAACGGAGGCCGGTAGTCTTCTGGGCGCCATTCGTGTGGTTGCCGGAAACCATAAGAAACTATTGATCCGTGATCGTGTACTTCTATTCTCCCTGGAGATGGGTGGGATTACCAGTTTTCGGCAATCCTCGTATCGTTTCCTCGCTGCCGTTCCTGCAAAAGAAGACCGCGACGGTCTCAAAGCAGAAAGATTGCGTTGCAAGGCCCCTATAATTGTCCGTTCCCTAGCAAAGCTTACAGAATTGGCACAAACGCGAGAACCGGTGTCGGAGCCTTCGTTCTTGTCGCTCAACATTATGCGTTACCATCGTAATCTGCCGCCACTTACGTCCAGCATATAACCTGCTAATGCCTACCGCACTATGGCAGAGCTGCGGTGGAGAGGTGTTCTATCAGCGACGCGAAGACATTCCACGCGAACCGGACCGCGTCCGCACGCGCATTCGTACACAGCCTGAACATCCTCATCAAGTACGCGCGCATGTACGGTTACGACCACAAACGCACAGAAGCGCAGTTTGAGGTCTGCTGGAACGAACTGCAACAGGGATTGCCCAGCGCTGGGGAAGGCGGCTTTCTGCTGGGAGTTTCCGATGGCAAGCTGCTGCTGGATGGCATTCCGCTTGAAACCGGGCAAGTGGAAAAAAGTTTCGGACAATTATTGACGGCCGCCGGTCTGGCCAGCCTGCATTTTTCCAAAGACGTAACCATCGAAGATTTCACGCGGCTGGTACGAGCTTTCACGCTGGCGGGATCGAAAGCGCAGGATGTAGCGAAGCAGATCAAAGAAGCGCTCACCAACGGAACTAAGCAGAGCACGATCAAGATCAATGAAGTGAAGTTTGTCGCTGCTGATCCCCTCACCGGAGACATCAGCGTGGCGGCGCAGATCGCGGCACAGACTCTGGGGCCGGAGTTTAAGGAGTGGTTGAACGATCCTCAGAAACTGCTCCAGCTAATTGCTGCCGCCGAAGGTGCTAATAGCGCAGGTGGAGGAGGTCAAGCGGGCGCTGCGGTTCCGTTTGGAAGCGTTCCGAATGCTCCTGGACACTGGGTTGCAGGGCCAGTAGAGACAGGTTCGGGGACAGTGACGGGGGCTGCGACAGGGGCTGCGCCAGCATGGCAAGGAGTGGTGCCGCTGCAAGAATCGGAGGTCATCCAGGCCATCCGTCTTCTTACCAGATTTGGCGAGGTACAGGGCAATCCGAACATCGGTCCCGAGGATTTGCAGAAGGAACTCGGGGAAACCGATCCGAACACGCGCCTCAACCTGCAGCAGTTGCTCTCCGGCCTTGCCGCCAAGACGACCCCAAGCGAAGAGGAAGACACGCCCCTGCTCATGAAGGCAGCCGAGCATATGGCGATCCGCTTTGCGCTGGAGCGCTATCAAAAGGGCGAAGTCAAAGTGAACGCCGTGCACCAGATGATGGAGCACATGAGCCGGCAGATGGAATCTCTGCGCCAGATTCTCAAGATTCAAGAAGAGAAAATGAGCAAGGCGGGCATTCTGGTCGAGTCGCATGCCGACATTCTCGATCGCATGTTCTGGGCGGAGGTGCCGGAGGCGGGCAAGAAGACGGTGCTGCTCTCGAATGAAGCGCCCTGCGTGCCACCGCGAAATCTGCGCCAATTTGTAGAGGTGCTGTTGGAACGGGATGACAAGCAGACCTCCGAGGAGATTCTGAATAACTACTCCAGTTGCGTATCGAGCAAGGACCAGGAACCACGGCGCAAAACGGCAATTGGACTCAGCCAACTGGCGGATCTTTATGCGCGGCTGGGCGGTGACGCGATGGGCAAGGCGATCCGCGGGGTGAGCGAGCAACTCTGCGTAGAAAAAGATCCTGAGCTGCAAAGCCTGATGAGCGCCGCGTTCGTCCGCCTGAGCCAGGAGGCGAGCGAAGCGAAAAATTATCAGGCGGTCAACGAAGTTTGCAGCGGCATGGACTTGCTGATGCAACAGCGTCCAGTGCTGGTAAACGATCTGCGGGCACGGGTGGGAGTGGAAAACCGCATTCCGGAATTTATTGAAGAAGCGCTGCACAGCGATCCCATTCCCGCAGACCTGTTGACGATCTTGCGTCGCACCAGCCAGGCCGGGGCCGAACATCTGGCGGACCGCTTCTTCCGCTGCATGCGGCGGGAAGAATGTGACCGTATGGTGGAGCTAGTGAAGGAGATGGGCAGTTCTCCGCTGGCACAACTACGGGAGATTCTGCGCACAGGGCAAGCACGGCAGGCGTCGGCAGTGGTCGGATTGTTGAGCCGGTTGGATGTGGGCACACTGCTTGAATTGCTGCCGGTGCGCCTGCCCGAATGGAATCGTTTTTATCACGATATTGTGGTTCGCCAGGTCGCCTATGGAGCGGCGCCGGATCGGGGGAGAACGCTGCTGGAGCTGGCGGAGGTGCTCGATGCTTCGATACTGCCGCAGGCCATTGACGAAATCGGCATGAGCGGCGACCTCACGGCAGCGCCACCGCTGCAAGCGATGGCGCGTCCGGGAGAAGCGGCTTCGCGGTCGCCGTTTGTGCAATTGAAGGCAATCGAGTCGCTGGGACGCCTGCGGGATACGGAGTCTGTCTCATTGCTGCGCGAGATTGTGGAGGCGAAGAAAACGTTCGGGTGGGTTCATCATCGCGAGCTGCGGGTTGCCGCAGCCCAGTCGTTGTCGAAAACTGATCCACGTTACAGCGCCCAGATACTGGCGAATGGAGGCATTGAGTCGGCAGAGTTGGCCATTGCGCCACTGGACACAGCGCCTGCATGCCCATGGGTTCGACAACGGCGCTACGAGAGAATGGTGTTGGCGCGGACGATTACCGCAAGCATCGGCAGCTCTTGGGGAAAATCGAAGATTCTGATCCGCGAGCTGAGCCTGGGCGGAGGCATGGGCACAAAAGAAGACAACCTGCGAATTGGCAGCGAAGCTGACCTGGAAATTTCCGTGGGTCTGAGATCGAAGATACGAGCGCACGTGCTGCTGCGGCGAGCACGAGTGAACGAAGTCGGGTTCGAGATCGTCAATACTGATCTGGACAGCCGTTACAAGCTGCGCCGACTGCTGGTGGAGGCGATGAATCAGGCATCACCCTCCAGAATCCAGGAGTGGAGCGGGGAGAGAAGGGGTTAGTAGAAGTTTCGAGGTCTCAAAGTTTCAAAGTCTTCACAGGTTTCGAGGCTAAGGGAACAAACGGATTTAGTGCAAAAGCCTCCGCAGTTGCGGAGGCTTTTTTTTCTAAACCTCGAAACTTTGAAACCCTAAGCCTGTGAAACTTTTTGAAACCTTGGAAACCTGCCTCTACTTCACCTTGGCGAAGATGATGACCAAGGTATAGAGCGCCAGCGATTCGATCAGCGCCAGACCCAGAATCAGCGCCAACTGAATTCCGGGACGAGCGGCAGGATTGCGGGCCAGGCTTTCGGCGGCGGATGCTGTCGCTTTGCCCTGCGCCAGCGCGCAGATTCCGGAGGCAAAGGCCATCGAAAATCCCGATGCGATGGCGACCCAATTGACCTCGCTCGCAGTCCCTCCCTGCGCGAACGCAGGCACTGCGAAGCAAAGCGCGGACAAAACCATAAACAACTTGCTTAACTTACCCATTGTGTTCCTCCTCTTATGAATTACCGCCAGTGGGTGGTTGACGCCATACCGTGCGGGCGTCCTCACGCTGGTGGTCAAATTCGGGCTTGCCTTGAAAGGGCGCAGCTTCAGCCGCGCCCCATGTTCGCCAGCTGATCTAGCCTTCGGGCCCTGTGTACAAGTCCCTCAGCGGCTAAAGCCGACTCCGCTACACTTGCTTCGCAGCACGCCTGAAGGCGTCCCCTTTCAAACATTTCTAATACTCTTCCGATACTGCCCCCTGCAAGTAGACCGTTGTCAGCAGAACGAAAATGTAAGTCTGAAGCAAAGACACGCCGATGTGGAGGCCGATAAAAATAATGGGCACTCCCAAAGGCACGAGCGAAAAGAAAACCAGTGTCACCATGTCGCCGGCGAACATGTTGGCGAACAGACGAATGGTGAGCGAGAGCACGCGCGCGAGGTGGCTGATGATTTCGATCGGCAGCATCAGCCAGGCCAACCACCAGATAGGCCCGGCAAAGTGCTTCAGATAGCCGATACCAGCGTGCTTGAATCCCTGTCCCTGGTAATAGATGAAAGCGCAAAGCGCACAGCCCAAGGGTACGATTGGCACGGCGGTGGGAGATTCAAAGCCGGGGATCAATCCGATCAGGTTACAAGACAAAATGAAGCAACCGAGCGCCACCAGAAATGATGTGTAAGCCTCGCTGTGACGACCGATAATCTCATTGCTCTGATTCTGTACGAATCCTTCCACACCCTCAAACATATGTTGCAACGCCCCTGGACGATCGACGGAGAGACGTGAACGCACTGCAAAAAACAGGATGAGAAGGAAAATAAAGACCAGAATCTCCATTGCCAGAGAGTTGGGAATGGGAGCTGCGGGATGGTGCGGTTCGATATGAATAGCGCGCAGGAAGGCCGTGACCGGCCCTGCAAATAAGCGATTCAATAATGCGGTGAACCAGAGTTGCTCGGGCATAGACCGCTTTGGCTCTTGGCCTTTAGCTCTTAACTGGCCGAGACTGCATCGGCCGATTTGTCACACCCCGCGCGTGAGGGCCGCATAAAATTCGTAGGCCGCTTCGCACAAAATTGCGGCCACGGGCACAAATAAGCCCGCTAGAAGCCCATTCAGGCTCGCGGGTAAAACAGCCAATATAACATAGGCTCCGAGGGCCATCAAAACGTAACGAAACAAAAAACGAAAGACGATTCCCTTCCCCGATTGGCGCGTCGCAGCGCCGGTGGCGCGGTCGACAAACGCGCCGATTACTCGCTTGAGCCAGTGGAAGTTTATGTACGCGATGGCGCACCCGCAGGCGAATCCGACGGCGATGCGCAGGCCGAATTTCCACCAGGCGGCAGCCGTCAGCGTAACGGCGAGAATGGGCATTGCGCGTCCGATTCGGCGCAGAGCGCCGGAGTAGAACTGGTCGGCTGGCGCGGAGGCTAATTCGGTTTGCTCGATTTCAGGCATTGCGCAAAAAACATTTTAAACGCAGGGCACACGGGGTTACACAGGGGTAGTTAGTCCAGAGTCCCGAGTGCGCTTTTTGCGCCGTACCCGCAACCGAGCGTGAGGGTTCAATTCACCTCGAATTGCGCATGGTGGCGCGGATCAGTTCGACGAAACCCGCCGCTATGCCGAACAGGATACCGACCAGATAAATCCACGTTGTATGCAGCCAATGATCGAGAGCGAGGCCGATCAGCCATCCCGCGACAACGGCCGCGGGAAAGATGAAAGCCAGTTGACTGTAACGTGCGACCTGGACCCAGAAGTTTTCTTTGCGGTCTGGGTCGCGGTTGTTCGGGTCAGGAGTCGGGGACATAGGAGAAGTGGACAACTAGTTTATAGGTTCAATCGAAGCAGTCGGAGGACGTGGACAGGCGAGGGGGCTGTCCCTACATGAAAATTTTTCTATCGAACGAACAGCCGGGCCGTGGTCGCGCCTTGGGGCATGCCGAGGGTCCAGTTAACTATGTCGATGAATTTTTCGGGCATGATTCCAATAAAGACGGTGGCGAAGCCGGTGACGGCAAGGGCAATGCGCATCGACCAGCTTACCGGCAGTCTGCCTCCTTCGGGCTGGCTCATGAACATGGCGTTCGCCATTTTTAAATAGTAGTAGAGGCCGAAGACGGAATACAGCACGCCCAGAGCTGCCAACGCATAATGTCCGCTTTCGATCAGGCTGAAGAAGATGAAGTACTTGCCCCAGAAGCCGGCGAGCGGAGGAATTCCGGCAAGCGATAAGAGGAAGATCAGCATGAGCACCGCTTCGACGGGGGCGCGGGCGTAGAGGCCGTTGAGGTCGTCGAGTTCATCGCCGATCACGTTGCGATGGCGCAAGGACGTGATCACACCAAACGCGCCGAGGTTCATGAAGGTGTAGACGAGCAGATAAACGAGAATCCCTTTAAGGCCATCGATGCTAAATTCGGTGGCCGAACCGGCGACCATGCCGAGCAGCATGTATCCGACGTGGGCGATCGACGAGTATGCCAGCAGGCGCTTGGTATTCGTTTGCGTGAGGGCCGCGAAGTTCGCTCCGGTCATGGTCGCGATGGAGACGAACACCAGCATGGGAACCCAGATGGTGCGCATGGGGTAGAGTCCCCAGAGCAGGATGCGCAGGAGCATGGCCCATCCAGCGGCTTTCACCGCGACCGACATGAATCCGGTGATTGAAGTGGGCGCGCCTTCGTAGGCGTCGGGCGCCCACTGATGAAAAGGAATCGCGGCGATTTTGAACAGCAAGCCGGTGATGGTGGTGAGCAAGGCGATAATCGCGACGGGATTGTGGGGTTCGTGAGCGAGGATGCGTGTGAGTTCGCGGTTGATGTCTATCAGGTTGGTGTGGCCAGTCAGGCCGTAAAAAAGGGACAGGCCGTAGGCGAAAATGCCAGAGGAGAAGGCTCCGAGCAGAAGATACTTGAGGGCGGCTTCGTTGGAGCGGCGGTCGCGGCGCAGGAAGCCCACGAGAACGTAGGTCGAGATAGCCATCAGCTCGAGGCCGATGAAGATGAGAACGATGTCACCGCCGGCGGCCATGCACATCATGCCGATCACGGAGAGCAGCATGAGGGCGTAGTATTCGCCGTGATTTTCGTGCTCATCCTTCATATAGCGAATGGACATGAGAATGGCGACCGCTGTGCCCGCAAGAAACAGATAAAAAAAATAGAGGGCGAAACGGTCCATGATGACGGTGCGCATCATTCCGATGGTGCCGGCCGAATGGCGCTGATCGAGCATGAGCTGAATTTTGTAGACGCCCGCAGCTGAAAAGACGACACCGATGAGCGCGGTGACGGCGTTGGCCCATTTGGTCTCGGGCGGGATCATCAGATCAATGAGGAGGATGCCAATCGAGAACAGAGCGAGCAGGGTGATGGGCAGTGCCAGCACATAGTCGTTCCAGTTATATGCCAGCCCGCCCACTTAGTTCTTCTCCTTTGTCGCTCGCAGATTTTCGGTTGAGGTTGTAGACACTTCTTCGCTTCCCGGTGCTTGCAGCACGGCATTGACCGCGCTCCCCGCTTGCGGATTGCGTACGTTCTGAACAAGTTGATTTACCGGTTGCTCAAGTATCTGGAAGAACGGCTTGGGGGCCAAGCCAATCCAGAAGGCCATGATGAGCAACGGCACGAAGGTGAACACCTCACGAGGTGTCAGATCGTGCAGCTTTTCGTTCTTCGGATTCGTGACTGTTCCGAAGAAGACGCGCTGATAAAGCCAGAGCAGATACGCCGCGGCGAGAACGACGCCTGGCACGGCCCATGCGCCCCAGCGCCAGTTCTCCATGAACGTTCCCTGCAAAATGGTGAACTCGCCGATGAAGCCGTTGAGCAGGGGCAAGCCCATCGAGGAAAGGAACATGATCATCGTAATCGTGGCGTAGATGGGCATGACGTTGGAGATGCCGCCGTATTCGGCAATCTCGCGCGTGTGGCGGCGTTCGTAGAGAATGCCGACGATCAGGAACAGCGCGCCGGTGGAGATGCCGTGATTAAACTGCTGCAAAACCGACCCGGCCAGTGCAAGGGGAGTAAGCGCGAAGATGCCCAGCGTGCAGAAGCCGAGGTGGCTGACCGAAGAGTACGCCACCAGCTTCTTCATGTCTTTCTGCATGAGCGAGACCAGCGCACCGTAGATGATGGCTATGATCGAGAGCACGATCATCCAAATGCGAACTTTAGTGTGAGTGATTACGTCAGGGAAAAACGGCAGCGAGAAGCGGATGAAGCCGTAAGTTCCCATCTTCAGCAGAATGCCTGCCAGGATGACAGAGCCGGCGGTGGGCGCTTCGACGTGGGCGTCAGGAAGCCACGTGTGGAAGGGGAACATCGGGACTTTGATCGCAAAAGCGAAGAAGAAACTGAGGAAAAGAAGAGTGGCGATCGTCGGGCCGTAAGCCGGATCGGAGTAAATCTTCGGGGCCGTCTCGTAAAGCGCAGGGATGCTGAATGTATAAACGCCGGTGACGGTGTGATGATGGAAATACAGGAACAGAATGCCCAGCAACATCAGCACTGAACCGGCCAGCGTGTAGAGGAAGAATTTGATGGCAGCATAGAGTTTGCGCGGGCCGCCCCAGATGCCGATCAGCAGATACATGGGCACGAGCATGGCTTCCCAGAAAACGAAGAAGAGGAAGAAGTCGAGCCCCATGAAGACGCCCAACATGCCGGTCTGGAGGATCAGGAACCAGACGTAGTATTCCTTGACGCGGTTCTCGATGGCGGTCCACGAGGACAGGATCGAGACCCAGCCCAGAAGCGTGGTCAGCATGATAAGCAAGAACGAGATGCCGTCGATGCCTAGGTAATAGCCTGCGCCGATCGTCGGGATCCAGTTGTTGGCCGCGCCCTCGACAAACTTGAAGCGCTCGGGACTCGAGGCCTGCGCCCAAAACCACGGTACCAGCGGCAGCGAGACCAGGAAGCCGGCGAGCGCGAAAATGTTGGCGATCCAGCGGATGGCGTCTTCGTTCTCCTTGGGAACGAACAGAAGAATGATGGCGCCGACCAGCGGCGTGAAGAGAATGATGGAAAGGATGTGGTTGTACATTTCTAGCTCTTAGCTATTAGCTCTTAGCTTTTAGCTTGGAGCCCTTAGCTGATTCTGTCTGGCTAAAGGCGAAAAGCTAAGAGCTAAAGGCTCTAGTGATACACGTAATACACAACAAACCCTACCAGCCCGGCGGTCATGACCAGCGCGTACCATTGCACCAGGCCCCATTCCAGCAGGCGCGCGGGGTATGACAGCATGCGGGCGAGAATCGCGGGACCGTTGACGCCGATACCGTCGATGATCCAGGTGTCCCACCACTTGGAAACTGTTGCTGCCAGGCGGGTGATCCATCCGGCGAAGTTAACCAGGCCATCGATAACATACGTGTCGAACCAGGTTGATCCTTCGCCGAGCCCCATTGCGCCGAGCCGGACCTTGCCGACCTTACGGCGGCCGGTGAAGACGTAGTCGTAGGCTTCATCGACGTAGTATTTGTGCAGCAGCACGTCGTAAACCGGCGGAGAGGCGGCGGCGATCGGCTCGATGTAATTCTTATCGGCGTTGTGATAGGAGCGCCAAGCCAAGGCCCAGCCTACGCCCGCGGCGGCCAGCGACAGGCCCATCAGCAGCCATTCCGTGCTTGTGTTCTTCTCCTCTTCTTTTTCTCCGGCTGCAAGTTGAGCGGCCTGGCCTTCCTCTTGCAGAACCGGCGCTTCGCCCGCGAACACCGGCTCCAGATACGCGGTGAAACGATCGGAGCCGCCCAGGCTGTGAGGCCAGCCAAGCCACCCCGCAACTATTGCGAAGAATGCGAGCACGACTAGCGGCCCGGTCATCGACGGCGGCGATTCGTGAATGTGATGCTCGATGTCGTGGCTCATTCGCGGACGGCCGCTGAACGTGAGATACATCAGACGGAACATGTAGAAGGCGGTCATCAGGGCGGTCGCGTAGCCGACATACCAGAGGAGGCGATAGGCCCCGCCTTCGCGCGACCAGGTTTCCCAGAGGATAGCGTCTTTGGAGAAGAATCCGGCGAACGGAAAAATGCCCGTGATGGCGAGCGTAGCAATGAACATCGTGCGGTACGTGATGGGAATGCGATGGCCGAGGTCGCCCATGTTGCGCATGTCCTGCTCGCCCGACATGGCATGAATGGCGGAGCCGGCGCCAAGGAACAGCAGGGCCTTGAAGAATGAATGCGTGAAGACGTGGAAGACGCCTGCAGCGAAGGCTCCGACGCCCAGCGCGAGGAACATGTAGCCGAGTTGCGAAACGGTCGAGTAGGCGAGTACGCGCTTGATGTCGTTTTGCACGAGGCCGATGGAGGCGGCGAAGATGGCCGTGAGTGCGCCGACGATGGCGACCGTCTTCATTGAAGTCGGCGCGAGGACGAACAGCGCATTCGATCGCGCGACCATGTACACGCCCGCTGTGACCATGGTTGCGGCATGGATCAGAGCGGAAACAGGCGTGGGGCCTTCCATGGCGTCAGGCAACCAGACGTAGAGCGGAATCTGCGCGGATTTGCCGCAGGCACCCACGAAAAGAAGCAGCGTGGCGGCGGTGATGATCGGGTCCCCTATGGCGAATTTGCCGCTATGCGCAAGATGGGTGACCTCGGTGAAGCGGAACGAGCCGAAGTACCAGGCGATGAAAAACATGCCGAGGATGAATCCGGCGTCGCCGATGCGGTTCACGATGAAAGCTTTGTTTCCCGCATCAGTGGCGGATTTGCGGTGGAAGTAAAAACCGATCAGCAGATAGGAGCACAGACCCACGCCCTCCCAGCCGACGAACAACAGCGCATAGTTGTTAGCTAGGACGAGCGTCAGCATGGAGAACATGAAGAGGTTGAGATATCCGAAAAAGCGGTAGTAGCCGCCTTCATGCCCCATGTATCCGATGGAATAAATGTGGATCAGCATGCCCACGCCGGTGACGAACAGCAGCCAGATGCTGGAGAGCGGGTCGAGGAGAAAGCCGGCGTCGGCGTTGAAGGCCGCTTGGGTGCCGTCGTGAAGCGTGAAAGTCAGGTTCCCGGTGCCGCTGCCGAGCCAGGTGTAGAGGATAGTCTGATAGGGCTTATGCAGATTTTCCGGCTGTGAGGACCATGCGGAGTATTGCCAGACAGCGCCGCAGGCGAAGAGAAAAGAGAGGACGACCACGCCGACACAGACAGCGCTGACCGTGGCCTTCTGCACCTTGCGCCCGAAGAAGAACATGATCGCCGCACCAAAGGCGGGGAGGAGCGGGATCAGATAGATGTGGGATAGGAAAAACATTAGCTTTTAGCTCTTAGCCGTTAGCTCTTAGCTCAAAGACCTATTCGGTTTGGCTGAGAGCTAAGAGCTAAAGGCTAATAGCCATGCTCACCACTTCAACAAATTCACTTCATCGATGTTGACCGTCTCTTTATTACGGAAGAAGGCGATCAAGATTCCAAGGCCAACCGCGGCTTCGGCGGCAGCGTCGGTGATGACGAAAATGGCAAAAACCTGGCCGTGCAGTCCTCCCCACATGCGAGAGAACGCAATCAGGTTCAGGTTCACCGCATTCAAAATCAGCTCGATCGACATGAGGACGATGACCACGTTACGGCGGGTGAGCACGCCGATGACACCGAGCAGAAACAGCGCGGCGCCCAGGACCAGGTAGTGCAGCGTCGTGATGTGGAGCATGGATTCCATATAGTCGTCTTGTCATTCTGAGCGAAGCGAAGAATCTATGCATTCCTCAGACGCTACGACAAGCTCAACAGCCGGCAAACTGCATAGATCCTTCGCGGATCGAGCGCGCTCAGGATGACAAATATGTATGACCACGTTCTTCCTTATGCGACTAAATCCTCTTCTTCGCCATCACCACCGCCCCGATGATCGCCACTAACAGAAGCAGCGACGCGATCTCGAAGGCGAACATGTATTGTCCGTACAAAAGTGAAGCCACGCGTTGCGTGTTGTCGGCTTCGGCGACTGACGCGATGCGTTCGGGGAAGATGCTCTTCCCTTTTGTGTAGACTGCAATGAACAGTCCGCCTAAAGTTGTGGCGGCTATGATTCCTACCCACCACTGGCTGTTGAATTGGCGCTCTTTCAGAGCGCGATCAATGTTGACCAGCATGATTACGAACAGGAAGAGCACCATGATTCCGCCGGCATAAAGAATGATTTGCACGCCGGCGACGAACGGGGCATAAAGCATCAGGTAGATTGCAGACTGTGCCAGAAGCGTAACGATCAACGCCAGCGCCGAGTGCACGGCGTTCCTGCACATGATCACCAGGATGCCGCCGATCAGCATGATCGCCGCCAGCAGATAAAAGAAAAATGGTGTCGCTATGGGCGCCATAAGTTTTGCTGAATCAAAGCCACACCGGCCGTCAGGATCAGCGTTCCCAATCCTATCGGCAAGAGAACTTTCCACCCCATTCGCATGAGCTGATCAAAGCGATAACGGGGGAACGTGCCACGATACCAGATATAGAGGTACATGAAACCGGCAACTTTCGCCGTAAACCAGAAAATGTCCTGAATGCGCACGCTGACGGCGGGGACAAATAAGAGCAAGCCGATCAAAGCGAGAAGCGCGCCGAAGACGGCAAGACCGATGGTTTGAATGCGAAAGTAAGGATGTTTCGGCATGCGCGCGGTTTCATAGAAACAGAGTGTTGCGAGAAAGAGGAATGTCGCACCGGGGAAGTAGGAAAAAATCGAGTCCCAGGTCGAGCCACTCAGCCAGTTGGGGAACGGGCGCAGCCATCCGCCGAGCCACAGCGTGACGGCGATGGACGACACAGCCATCATGGCGCCGTACTCTGCCAGAAAAAATAACGACCAGCGGAAGCCGCTGTATTCAGTGTGGAATCCGGCAGTGAGTTCGGACTCAGCTTCCGCGAGATCGAACGGTGCGCGATTGGTTTCCGCGACCATGGCAACTGTGAAGATAAAGAAGGCGATCAGCCCCAGCGGAAAAAATTTAAAGATGAACCATTCGGCTTGCGCTTTCTGCGCTTCCACGATGCCGATCATGCTGAGCGTGCCGGTGCCGGTAGCATTGAGGCTAGTCATCAGGATCGCGGAAACGACAGCGAAGCCCATGGCGACTTCGTACGAGACCATCTGTGCGCTGGAGCGCAGCGCACCAATCAGCGGGTAGTGCGAGTTCGACGCCCAACCGGCCATCACGATGCCCAGCACGCTCAACGAAGAAACGCCGAGCATGAAGAGAATTCCGATGTTCATGTCGGTAATGGCGTGCTGCGGGCCGAAGGGAACGACCACAAAAACGGTGAAGGCTGCCAAGTCAACGATGAAGGGAGCCGACCAGAAAATGACGCTATCCGCTCTGGCGGGAATGATGTCTTCTTTCAGCAGGAGCTTGAGCGCGTCGGCGAATGGCTGGAGCAAGCCATGTGGGCCGACGCGCATCGGGCCAAGCCGCACCTGCATGTGAGCGAGAACCTTGCGCTCCAGCCAGTTCATGCAGATCACACCGACCGAAACTCCGGTAAACACAATCAGGATGTAGATAGAGGCCCAGAACATGTTGCCAGCCGCGCCGGGGGTGACGTTGCTGGTGAGATAGGACTCGATGTACTGGACGAATGCGTTCATCAGCGGTCGACCTCGCCGAGAACGATGTCGAGCGTGCCAATGACGGCAATGACATCAGCCACGAGCTGGCCGCGGCACATGGTGTCGAGAGCTTGCAGATTCACGAACGACGGCGGCCGGACTCGCACGCGATAGGGCTGTGTGGACCCGTCGCTGACGATGAAATATCCGAGCTCGCCTTTGGGAGCCTCGATGGAGTGATAGACTTCGCCGACCGGCGGCTTCATGACCTTGGGCACTTTCGCCATGATCGGCCCTTCGGGCAGCGAATCCACCGCCTGCTCGATGATGCGCACGGCCTGGCGCATCTCGATCATGCGCACGATATATCGGTCGTAAGTGTCGCCGTTCTGGCCAGTGGGGATTTCGAAATCGAAATTCTTGTAGTTGGCGTAGGGCTGGGCCTTACGAATGTCCCACTTGACGCCGCTGGCGCGCAGCACCGGACCGGTCACGCCGAGAGCGATGCAATCTTCGGCGGAAATCTTTCCGATGCCCTTAGTGCGCTCGAGCCAGATGCGGTTGGTGGTGAGCAGCTCTTCGTATTCATCGATCTTCGGGCGGAAGAAGTTGAGGAAGTTTTTCACTTCCTTTTCGAAACCATTGTAGGTTTCGTACTGCAGGCCGCCGATACGGAAGGCATGTGTGGTCAGGCGCGCGCCACAGTATTTCTCGAAAATCTTGAGAATCTCTTCGCGATCACGGAATGTGTAGAACAAAGGAGTGATGGCGCCGATATCGAGCGCGTGCGTGCCGAGCCAGAGCTGGTGGCTGGCAATACGGTTGAGTTCCGTCAGAATCACGCGCACGTGCTGGGCGCGGGACGGAGCTTCGATGGCCAGCAGCTTTTCGACCGCTTCGCAATAGCCCAGCCCGTTCGACACCGCGGCGACGTAATCCATGCGGTCGACGTAAGGATTGAACATTGCGTAAGTTCGGTTCTCGCCGATTTTTTCTACGCCGCGATGCAGGTAGCCAATAACGCATTCGAGCCCGAGAACCTTTTCGCCGTCGAGCCGCAGGATGACGCGCAGCACGCCGTGCGTCGCGGGATGCTGCGGTCCCATGTTGATGACGAGTTCGTTCGCGTCAAGAAAAGTCTTGTCGGGAGTGTCGAGATCGAGCGGCGAGAGCGTTCTCTGGTCGGCCATCGGTTCTACTGCCCGCTTTCAATTCCGAGGTTGATCTGTACCCACTCGTTGTCTTGTTGCAGGATACTGTAGTCCTTGCGCAGGGGATAACCTTTCCAGCCGTCGGGCAGAAGAATGCGTTTCAAATCGGGATGCCCGTCAAATTTAATGCCGAACATGTCGTAGACTTCGCGCTCCAGCCAGTTGGCGGTCGGCCAAATCGGCACGGAACTCGGCAAGGTCTCGCCATCCTTAATCTGCGTCTTCACGCGAATGCGCTCGTTGCGCGGAAAGGAATAAAGAACCCAGATGATGTCGAACTGCTTTTCCCGCTGCGGATAATGCACGGCGGTGATGTCGACGCAGTAATCGAATTGTTCTTCGTTGCGCAGGACCTGAAGAATCTCGGGAATCAGCGAGCGGTCGACCACCATGTAGTTCTGCCCGACATAGGTCAGCGGCTCGATGCCCGAGCCGTAGGAAGCTTTCAGCTTTGCGATCATGGGCGAATCCCATGGAGTTGGCGCCGGAACGGCCGGTTTGGCGGGTGCGGCGGGTTTGGCGGCGGGCGCGGCTGGAGCAGCTGCCGCAGGCTTGGCTGGAGTTGCTGGAGCGGGTTTCTCAGCCGTGGGCTTGGCCTCGCCTTCCGGCGAGGGTTGTGAGGGCGGCTTGGTTTCCTCCGGCATGTCAGGCGAACAGACCGCTACGAGAAAACTTCGGGAGAACGTCCACTTTTATCAGCTTGAGAGTGCGCTGTCAACGATGGTCAGAGGAAGGTAGTGGCTGAATTTGAATCGTAGGTAGTTTTCCACAGAAGTAAATCCCAAACACACAAAAAGGAGGAAATGAGAATGAAAGCCGAAGTAAGCAATAGCGAGTCAACAAATTGCTTGACAGAAGTTGAGTCGAAGTGTATTGTAAATTCCGTGATCAGTTTTGCCAATCTCAAGGCGCGATTGAATCAGCAATACGATGTCGATTACGACTACTTGGTAAAGAACTATGCAGAGCAGGACAGACTTCGCGCATCGGTTCTTCGGTACCAAGACTTGGAGCGAGAGGCCAAGGTTAGGCGCGAACGGGCTGCTAGCATCATCGTCGTACTTGGCGAGGAAAAATTTAAGGAACGAGAACCTTCCAGCAGGGGGGATGCGAAGGGAATATTCTTCGACACCGAAAATATGCCCCTCTGGACTCTCATGCGTGCCATCGTTGAGCAGATGGATGAAATTCAGGTGTCCGACTTGCAAGACGCATTGGAGTATTTCAAGAGGAAGGCTTCACGACAGGCGATAGAGTCTGCTCTAGCGTCTCACAAGGACGTGTTTGAAACTAAGACACGGAATCGGAACAAGTTTGTTTCGCTTAAGCGGTAAACAGGAAAGGAGAGTATGCAACCTCCATGAGAATTGATCGCCAATAGCGAGAGCCGCTGAGAGTGGAATCTCAAGCGGCTCTCAAGACCAACAATTCGGCAAGCCGAAGTGCTGACCTTCCAATCGTCATTTTGGCTTGCCTTCACTCGAAAGGCAAGGACAAAATGAACTCACTCCCGCTCGAAAAGAAACTTGCTGTAATCTCCGCCCTAGTCGAAGGCAATTCCATCCGTTCCGTATCGCGTATGACTGGCGTTGACCGGAACACAATCAATTCCCTTTTGCTGCGTACTGGCGAACGTTGCCAGCAGATCATGAATGAGAGAATGCGGAATCTCGAATGCCGCTACATCCAAGTCGATGAAATCTGGACATACGTACAAAAGAAACGACGCAATGTTCGCGCTGGTGACCCGCCGGAGGTAGGCGACCAATGGGTTTACGTAGCGATTGACGCGGAATCAAAACTCATTCCGTCGTTCTATATCGGCAAGCGCGTGCGTCCCGATACGTGGCAATTCCTGTGGGACTTGCAACAACGGCTTGCTGGTGCTGTGCAGCTCACGACAGATGGGTTAAATCACTACACTATCGCCGTACCCGAATGCTTCGGCCCGGAGCATTCGTTCGCGCAGTTGCAGAAGATGTTCGGCAGTTGGTGGCTAGAGGATGGTACCCCGGAGGGAAAATACTCCCCATCAGGCCTCACGGGGGTTATATCCAAAGTCCGACAGGGTGACCCTGACCCGGACTTTATCAGCACCAGTTTTGTAGAGCGTCAGAACCTCACGATGAGGATGGCAATGCGCCGATTCACGCGCCTGACGAACGCTTTCTCGAAGAAGCTGGCGAACCTAAAGGCCGCTTGTGCTTTGCATTTCGCACACTATAATTTCGTGCGCGTCCATTCTTCCCTCCGCGTGACACCTGCAATGGCCGCTGGTATCACTCCCCACATTTGGGAACTAGGAGAATTGATCGCATGAAAGCAAATCAAGATGAAATACTGACAACGCTTGACGCCATCAACGAAAACCTGAAAGCAGGAGTGCTTGCCCTTGTCGCCATAACAATGCAGATTCGTGACAATAAACATGGCGAGGCTATCACTTCTGCGCAGCTTGAGTCCGCCGCTGAAGTTCTCCGACTGTCAGCCAAGGTTCTGAAACCGATGTTCGGTTTCCTCGACGAGTAGGCTGTCGCCGGAATATCGAAACTGCTAGTGCTATTACACTAATCGCAAGAGAGACATACGTGAGGAATTGCATTCGACACACTCCTGTGTTAACTTGAGTTTGCCGACAAGTTTCGAGAGGCCCGGACTGGCATCCGGGCTTTTCTATTTAAGAGCCTCTTTAACCTTGAGCGCAATATCCATACGCATGTATGGCACAGACGCGAGGTCTTCTACTGGTGCTCGCTTTAATTCTTCTACCGAATCGAAATGGGTGATGAGCGCCTGAAACCGTTTCCGACCGACCCATTTGATTCCGAATATCTGCTTTTGATCTTCCCGCGTCATCGTCATGCACGCAATTCTCTCGCCACTCGCTGCGCGACGCAAGCTCAAATTCAGCCACTACCCAGAGGAAAATTAAAGTGATCACACAGGCGCAAATGGCGCTAGGCACGCGTCATCCGTGGGAGTGCGCTTGACAATGCTCGATCAGATCGCGGATGCGCCGGGCATCCGCTTTGCGATGGGCGTGGCTGGTGATGGGGTCCGCGCCGCCGCTCGATTCAATCACAAATGTTCGACCAGATCATCCCTGTAACCGTGCGTACCGATGCCACCTTCGACATGGCGATGGTTTCTTCGTTGCTGCCAAAGAGGCGCGATTTGATGCGGCTTATGCGATTGGAGTGACAATGATTTTTGTGGGAAAGAAAACATTGCTTCGGGTCTAGCGGCTGGCCTTGAAAACTGTTTCCGGAGGAACGTCTGGGATTGGGTTGGCGGTCATGAAATCTTGCAGGAGGTGCGGAGCTTCACTCCTGGAGCCTTCGGCTTCGCTCAGGGCAGGCAGCCGGGGCGGCTGTCCCTACATGGCTATACCCACTCCAGCGCGCCTTTTTTCCAGACCCAGATGTAGCCGGCGATCAGGATCGCCAGGAAAATCAGGATCTCGACGAAGCCGAATAATCCCAGCGCTTTGAATTTCACCGCCCAGGGAAACAGAAAAATTGTTTCCACGTCGAAAACGACGAACAGAATGGCGATGATGTAATAGCGCACAGTGTAGCGGCCTCGCGAGTCGGAGACGGGATCGATGCCGCACTCATAAGGCATCAGCTTGGTTTTGTTGGGATTCTCCGGCCGCACCAGCTTGAACAGCAGCAACGTGAGCGGAAGAAGAATGAGAATGATGGCGATGAAAATGAAGATGGGAACGTAGTTTTGGGGCATGTTCGCTCTGCGTTTTTCCGAAGAGACACTCGATACTAACGGTCTGAACGGCGCGGTTCAATAGCAATTGTAGATGATCGTGCAAGCGCGAAAGCAGATTCCTCACTTTCCTCGAAATGACAAACTTATCCGGGAATCAAGAAAATACCCTGGATGGCTGTTATTTCTGGCTTTTCAGATACGCGGCAATCCAGCGCTGCCAGTTCTGCATTTTCTCGGCGTAGGCTTCTGCCGAGAAATTTTCCAGCAATGACCTGGCGTGCTCTCCGAACGCCGTGACCGTGTAGGTCACCGTCACGCTGCTGCTTTCCTGCCCGAGGGGCTCGACTTTCACGACGATGTGCGCCGCGTGCGACGCCGGAGCCAGGCGGATGTATTCGGCTCTGTGCGTCTGGCAATCGGCATCGACGATCGTCCATGTGGCTTCCTGATCGCCCTTGCCTTCTCGGAAGACAGTGTCCCGAGCGAACGCGATCGTAGCGGGAAAAACTGGTTGAGGGTCCCAACCAGGAACCCAGCCGCGCTCGCCTTCTGGACTGAAAAGAGGAAAAGCGTCTTCGGGGCTACACGGCAGCTCAAAGCTGCCGATGCGACTGATCTGCTGCGCAGCTTCGATTTCTTTTGTGGATGCAAGGACAATTACGGCAGCGCAGAATACCGAGATGCAATTAACGAAAACCATGGATCAGTCACTCCTGTAGTTGGCGGCCGCGACGAACGGTAGCATTGTTTATAATCGCAGTTCCCTATTCTCTATCACGAAAGGCCCTCTTGGCGCTTGACGAAAACATTTACGAGCAGCGGCTGGCGAAGCTGAAGCAGATTGAAGCGCTGGGCCAGCCTGCCTACCGCACGAAATACGAGTTCACGCATACGATCCCGCAAATTCTGGCGGAGTATTCAGACAAAACTGCCGAACAACTCGAAAATCCGCGCGTGAATGTGCGCGTTGCTGGTCGCATTATGGCGATCCGGCTGATGGGCAAAGCCGGATTCTGTCATTTGCAGCAAGGCGGGCAGCGGCTTCAGATCTATGTGAAGAAAGATGCCGTCGGAGACAAAGGATTCGAACTCTACAAGCTGCTTGATCTGGGCGATCACATCGGCGTGAGCGGGTATCTGTTTCGCACACGCACGGGCGAACTCACTGTCCACGTGGAAGAGATCACGTTCCTCAGCAAGGACCTGCTGCCGCTGCCGGAGAAATGGCATGGGCTGACCGATGTCGAGTTGAGATATCGAGAGAGATATGTCGATCTGGTGGTGAACCCGGAGGTGCGCGAAGTTTTTATCAAGCGAGCCAAGCTTGTATCTTCGCTGCGGCGCACCATGGAGGCGCATGGGTTTGTCGAAGTGGAAACGCCCATGATGCAGCCCATCGCCGGCGGCGCCGTGGCGCGGCCGTTTGTGACGCACCACAACACGCTCGACATGGACTTGTATCTGCGGATCGCGCCTGAGCTTTATCTGAAGCGGCTGGTCGTGGGAGGGTTTGATCGCGTGTATGAGATCAATCGCAATTTCCGCAACGAAGGTCTGGGTTGGCGCTGGAATCCTGAGTTCACCATGCTTGAGTACTACCAGGCCTACGCCGACTTCCGCGACATGATGGATTTGACGCAGGAGTTGATTACGAATGCTGCAAAAGATGTGAACGGCAGTCTTAAATCAAAATGGGGCGATACAGAAATTGACTGGTCGAACTGGAAGCGGATGACGATGCGGGAGGCGATCATTCAGCTCTGGCCGGAGGCGGCCGGAGGGAAGCCGGAGATGAGTGATTTTTCCTCCCACGACGGAGTCAAGAAGCTGGTCGAGCGCTTTAACCGCGCTCATGCCCACATGGCTTACGATCCCGCTGAATTGACAGGCAAGACAGTTGCGGCGTTGTTCGAGGCCGTGGCTGAAGAGCATCTGACGCAGCCGATGATCATTTATGAATTCCCTACTGCTGTCTCGCCTTTATCGAAACAGAAGCCAGACGAGCCGGAGTGGACCGAGCGGTTTGAAATCTTCGCGGGGCAGATGGAGATTGCCAACGGATTCAGCGAACTCAACGATCCCGAAGATCAGCGTCGGCGTTTTGAGTCGCAGTTGAAGGAACGCGAGCGCGGCGATGAGGAAGCGCACCGGATGGATGAGGATTACATTCGCGCGCTCTCGTATGGCATGCCACCGGCAGGAGGAGTGGGAGTGGGCGTGGACCGCTTGGCCATGCTGCTGACCGATTCGCACACGATTCGGGACGTGATTTTGTTCCCGTTGCTCAGGCCGGAGAAAAGCTTAAACGCGCGGGACACTGGGGGTACATAGGGTAAGGCTTAGCTATCAAGAAAATCGGCTGAGTGATTAACCTTTTGTCGGGTATTTCCGACTAAGAACCCGGGAATCTCAGCGGTTACTAGGAAAGGTCCGCTTCCGTTTCTATAGTTTCCACAGGTGTTTGGGCTCAGTATTGGCAGCGCTGCCGTAACGTCCCGCAACTTTGTGGACGTTGGGTCGGCAGCGCTATGCTGTGTCTGCTGAAAACTTTCAACCCCTGCCAAAAAGCCCTTAACCGCAAAGGTCGCGAAGAGCATCCGCAAAGATCGCAAAGAAATCCGATCCAATGCGCTGGCAGCTCTCGCAGTCGACTTGTGCTCGACTGGAAGCCAAGGGCGGCTGTCCTTACATGGCCCTACTTCGCTGTTTTTCCACCCAATGTTCGTTGTGGCTCGTACGGCGGTTTGTCGGGGCTGAAGTTCGTGCTTAGATAATCGATCAGGGGATCGCGGTCGGCGGGGCCGACAACGGCGCCCCACTTGATCATTTTGTCGACTTCTTTGGTCCATGCGGCTTTGCTAAGGCGCTGCTGAAGGATGATGCGAGCTTCGTGGCACTCCAGGCAGGCGGTGGTGGCCTTGGCTTGCATCGCGCCGGTCGGGAGATCGGCAGTGAGGTTGGCGGATGCGGATTTCTGGGCGATGGCCTTCAATGGAAGAATCAGGAAAAGTGCCGCAGTGGCTAAAGCCACGGATACGGCGATGATGTTAGTAGCAGCGCTGAAGCGCTGCGCCACCCAAACGGGCACCAACACTTTACGCCACATGAATCTTCACCTGATCGATAGCGTTATTTAAGTAGCCGCTGGGATTCCATTCGCCGGTGGCTGGCTGAACTCGGCCCTGCGTGTCGGTGGCGCGCGACATGATCGAGTAGTCGCCGCGCTGTGGCGGCTTCCAGTCGTAGCTCCACAAGCGCCAGGCGTAGTGCTCCTGCTCATGACCCAGCTTTGCTGGATTCCAGGAAGATCCGCCATCGATTGAGATCTCGACTTTGACGATATCAGCTTCGCCGGCCCATGCTGCGCCCTGCACCGTCAGCTTGTCCGCTTTCACGGTTGAGCCGTCGGCAGGGCCTGAGATCACCGACTTCACATTCAGGGCAGTGAGCACGTGCGTATCTTCCGGCTTCACGGCTTCACCGGGCTGCACGGGATGGTTGGGGAAACGATATGCCGGACTCATGAAGTTGCCGACGAATTCCGATTCGAGCACTTTCACTTCTGTGAGCCACTTGCAGGAGGCGGCACCGATCCAACCGGGCACAAGCGCGCGGGCGGGAAAACCGTGATGCTTGGTGAGCGGCAAACCGTTCATGTGAGTCGCGACCAGAGTGTCGGAATCGAGAGCTTTCTCGACTGGGATGCTGCGAATGAATGGCGGCACTTTACCGGGGACTTCATCGAGTCCGCGAAACATGACGTGCTTGCCACTGGGTCTCACTCCCGCACGCTGCAAGACATCTCGCAGACGAACACCAGAAAAACGCGCCGTGCTGACTGCACCTTTGCCCCATTGAATTCCCGGGACCTGTGGACGATACAATCCACGGCCATTGCCGGCGCATTCGAGCGTATTCACGACGGAATGCGTTTCGAATTTGGACAGGTCGGACAGGCTGAGAGTGAGTGGCTTTTCGACTTCTCCAGCAATGGAAAGGCGCCACTGATGGGCATCGAACTCAATCGGCTCGTGCATATGGTTGCGCACAAAAAAGTGGGGCACGGGCGTGAGCCAAGTATTGAAGTACTCAACGGGAGTTTCGAGATCGACGAAGCGGAAGGAGCGCAAAAGCATTCCATCTTCGCCGGGAAGCGGCACCGACTGCGCTTGGAGGACGAGCGGACGGCCCGATGGGGGGAGAGCCCAGCTCAATGCAGCTGGTGTCGCAGCTGTGATCAGAGCGGCTGCGGAAATCTGTTGCAGGAAATTGCGTCTTGAGCTAGCAGCCATAAAGCAGATAAATTTAATTCAATAAGTAGACTTGTGTCGACAACGAAAATTGTTGTGCGCCGCCGGCCCGGAAAAGGAGAGTGAGCCAAAACCGGGCCGGCAGCGATTCCGAAGGGAAAAGCCCCCCTCGAAAAATTGAGTTGCGGCGCGGCCCGTCAGCCGCGCCGTTGCCAGTCTCGAGCAGTTATGGCAAGTAGTAGCGGAACGAAGTGAAAACTTCTCCTTCAATTCCCTCAGGCGAGACTCCGGGAGCGGTCTTTCCCGCGGGGCCAATGCCCGACCACGTCTGCCGTGTGATGTAAGAGTACTGCGTGCCGAACTGGAACCTGCCTTTGGGGCCGCTGTAGAAGCGGTACCAGAAGCCGGCGGTGCCTTCGATGAGTGACCGGGTGTCGGCCGTGCAACTGGATCCGAGCGAGCCCGGGTTGAAGCCGCTAGTTAAAGCCAACGTAGGAGCAGTCTCGGTGTAGCAGGCGCTGTTCTTGAACTCTGGGGCACCGTAGCCGACGTATTCGTTGGTTGCGGTATCGAAGTTGTACGTGCGTTTGTTGTACTCGTCGCCGGTGTAGAGGTAAATATCCAGTTTCTTGCCGTGCCATTCGAGCGTGGCCAATCCCTGGAGGTTCTTGATCAGATTGGGTGTTCCGTCGGCATGAATGGACAAGTCAGACAGCTGACCTGCACCGTAGCGGCCGATTCCCTGTCCGCCGAAGGCGTGCAGTCCAAACACGATGTGCTTGTCGTAGAAGGTCCAGCGGGCGTTGGCGCCCCAGCCTCCGCCATTTTTCGAGACGTTATAAGCTCCGACCGCGCTTGGGCCGGTGACCGCCGCGTCATTCGGGCACGCCGTAAACGGGCCGGTCAGTGGGAAGTTTTCGCACGGGTACACGCGATCGCGGAAGCGGTCGTACAATCCGAAGATCTCGTAGTGTCCGAAGCCGGGATCGAAGGCAACCTTAGCGATTATGTCCGGTGACGGATTGAAGGTGTACGTCCCCAACGGAGTGCAGGTGACGTAGTACGTGGGCGTGGTTGAGGTGGTTAGAGTGTAATTGCTGATAGTGCAGCCGCTGACCGCGCTATTGTAGGTATTGCTGGCGCCCTCTGAGCCGAGCAGGAAGTTATCGACGTTGCCGTGAGTGGTCAGGGTTCCCTGCGGATTTTCCATGGCGACGGCGGCCGCAAAGGTCTTTCCGAAGGTCTTGGTAAGGCGGATACCGTACTGGCGGGCAAAGCTGAAGCCGACCTGGTACCCCGGATCGATGGTCATTGGCCGGGCGTCGTTGGTTCTCCCTACATCGTCACTGGGAGCAATGCTTACCTTGTTTTCGGTCACGAGACTCCACATCTGGCCGCCGAGGAAGCTCCAGCCATTGTCGAATTTGGCCTGACCCCATGCCTGCCGCAGACGGAACACGTAGCTGTTGGTCTGGGTGGCAGTAGAGTTTGTGCCTGACGAAAGAAAGTCGCCAGACATATAGGAGGAAAGTTCAACGTTCTTCAGCCGGCCGTCAACGTAGACAGTAGGACGCGACTGACGGGCGGAGCCGAAGAACTCCGACATCGTGCTCTGCGCTGCTCCCGGCATGGTCAGCGAGTTGAAGGGCGTTGTCAGATCTGCACCAAGGGCTCGCTGACGCCGGATGAATGCAGCTTCGGCGAAGCCTCCCGGAGTGATGGTAATGCCACGGAAGTGAATCGAGACCGGGCCATGCATCGGGTTCTTGTCGGAAGCGGCCTCGGATTGTTGCAGGTTCAAGCCCCCGGATGGAGCTTCCTGCTGAACCGTAATAGGCGGCGTTGTTACTTCAGCCACTTGCTGCGGAGCGGCAGGTTGGGGAGCAGCCGGTTGGGCCGAATCGTTGTTTACTGGAGTCACTGCCGGAGTCGCTGCAGCCGAGTGCTGCTGCTGCCATGCCTGCTGGGCCTGTAATTGTTGGGTGAGTTGTTCGATTTGTTTCTGCTGCGCGGCCAGAGCGTCTTTCAATGCCTGGACATCAGCGGCGGTGATGGGAGCGGGTGCTGCGGCGGCTGCGTTATTGGCCGCGGGCTTCGATTCTGGATTTTCCGCCCATGAGCCGGCAGACAGAGCCGCTAATACGGTGAGAACCACAAAAAACTTCTTGCTTGGTTTCATAGAAGTACAGTCCTCTCCTTTTTTGAGTTTGGATTTCACATCAACTTCTTGGGGAAAACGAGAATTCTTTCCTGCAACATGGTTTTAGCTTGTGGAGGAAGCGGGTCAATTTTATTTGCAGAATGTGAATAGACGATGAATATGAAGGTGCATATCTGTCCCGGCTGCCCCCCATTCAAAGTCTCCTGGGTATTGCGCTAGCGGTGCTAGTTCGCCGTCTTCAGGCCCTGCAAGTGGCGCGCCACGGATTTAAGAACGATGCCATCCAGGCTATAGCCGACTCAGTTGATGGTCTGCGCGCCGCCCCATACCGCTGAAACCAAAAATAGGAACCCGCGAAGAGGCGTCTATTCCCTTTGCTTCCCCCCGACCACCATGGGGAGGACCGCCGTTTTTTGCTTTTCCCTTTTTCTGGCGTTGCGCTTGCCTTTAGGCGGCGTGTCAGAAACCAGATCGGCGAGCGTAGTATTTTCGAGAATTTTCGCGGCAGCGTCGCGCACATCGAGAAATACCTGGTATAGCGCGCGATGCGGCAGATCGCGATCGATCAGCACGCGCAGTTGCTCAGCATCGGCAAAAGGCGCGAGGGGCCCATCGATCAGGCGCATGATCTCGCTCAGCACGATGTCGGAGGGGTCTCGGCGCAACTGGTAGCCGCCTTTGGCTCCGCGTACGCTCTCGACCATGCGAGCATTCTTCAGTTCGAGCAGAATCAGCTCGAGAAACTTTTCCGGAAGATTTTCTTCATACGCGATTTCGCGAATCTTGATGGCCCCCTGGTTGTAACGGCGGGCCAGCATCATCATGGCTTGCAGTGCGTAAAGTCCTTTTTGCGAGATTTTCATAGGGGCCGAATTATGCCATAAAGTCCATGGAAATAATAGAGTTTGTTCATATTCTATATATTGCAATCGCAATGCCTTTCCCTGGCCGCAACAAATTATTGAAGTGCTTGGTTTGTCAATGACTTATGTTTTTGGGGAAATAGTTGTCAAACTTCGAGATGCAATGAACTGCGCTTCGGCAGCATTTTGTGGCCTGGGACCAAAGAAGCAGCTTCCGTTCGATGCGCTGCCAGGGCAGGCTCTCGGCGCTCCTGCCCGAGCAATTCGAGATGACATCAAAGAAAGAACCGCGATGGAATGAAAGTCGTATGTGATCAGTGAAACACAGGCGTGAAATGGACTAAGATTCCGGGCCGATGCGCAAAACTTGCACGGTGATATTGTCAGGTCCACCGCGCTGGCGGGCCAGTTTAACGAGAGCAGCACAGCAGTCGGCGGGCGAATTTTCGCTGGCCGCCTTCGCAATTTCCTCTTCCGTAACCATACCCCAAAGCCCATCAGTACAGAGCACCAGGTCATCACCCTCGTGCAACTCGATGGCTTTTTCACTGCTGTCGACGGCGGCCGTCAGGCCTGCTCCCAAGGCTGCGGTCAGGATGTGACGCTGGGGATGGGTTTCGGCATCCTCGGCGCGCACGATGCCGCTTTCTACCAGGCGTCCAACGTAAGAATGGTCATGGGTCAAACGCGAGATGTGCCCTTCACGGACCAGATACAGACGGCTATCTCCAACGTGCGCAAAATAAAGCTGCCGCCCCACGATGACGATAGCCGTGCAGGTTGTTCCCATGCCGTAAAAAGCGGGATTCAGATCGGCATACTTCTGAATGCGGGAATGGGCCTCCAGGAACGATTCCACCAGAGCGGCCCGGGGATCTCCGCGAAAGGTTTCGTAGTAAACTTCGCGAACCGCCTCGACTGCGAGGTGACTGGCTTCCTGACCGCCTTCGTGACCCCCCATGCCGTCGGCAACGACAGCGATGCGTCCCTTGCGACGGAATTCTTCGCCACCAGCTGGTTCCCAATAAAGATAGGAGTCCTCGTTGTTTTCCCGCTGGCAGCCCAGGTCGGAGAGGCCGGCGACTTCAACTCCGGGTTTTACGTTCATACATTCGACTGACACGTTAGTTGCTTCCTGTAAGGAGGGCGCGGGAAGCCATGGCTCTGGGAGCTAAACGCGTCCTTCTACGGGCGTGGGACAGCCCGGACATTATAGACAAGAGGCAGGGGTGGCGCGACTTTTTTCCAATAAATTCCGGGAAACGGAAACCCGCGAAGGCGAATCAGCAAACTTCGTGCTATGGTGATCTTTTCTAATTGCGGACAAAAAACAAAAAGCCGCAACCACTGGCGGCTTTCGTTCGAGCCTGGAAGAATTTCTCGGGTCGTCGGTCTAATTCGAGTGCTTGTCTTTGTAGATCTCTCTGCTGGTTTTGTTCTGCTCTTTATTCAACTGCCTCTGCTCGCTTTTGGTCAGGTGCCCATTGTGCTTGGCCATATCGGCCTTTTCCTGGTTCTCGATGTGCTGTTCCTGACGTTCGACGTGCGCAGCCTGACCCGGCGTCATGGTGCCGTTCTTCACGCCATTCGCGATGCGGTCCTGCTGGTTTTGCTCGCGCTGGTTTACTTCGTTGACGCGAGGATGACCGGGATCAACTACGCCCGGGCCTGCGCCGCTAGTGTTGCTATCTTGGGCTTGAGCAGCGGCTGCGCTGATCATCAGAGCACCCGCCACAAGGATGAGAAACGGTTTCCAGATTTTGTTTGTCATGCTTGACTAAACCCCCGGGGCCAAGTTTAGTTGTGGGGTCATATATCTGCCAGTTACCAACGTCAATGGGGAACCATTTTCGGCAATGGCAGCCAACTGTGTTGTGGTTACCAGAGTCACATAGCCTCCGCATCGCTCGGAGGACTCTGACCATGACTGATGGAAACGTTGTGAGGATGAGCACGCAATCGGACTGTGATTTTGCGTGGGACTGGCTACGGTAAGGCGTATAATCTTGTCCGCCCTGGAGGCGATATGAAACTAACCGATCCCGTTGCCCTGGTTTTGAAGAGCAAGGAGAGCAGCAGAGTTCTTTCGATCTCGCCAGACCAGTCTGTGTACGAAGCGATTGAGAAAATGGCCGAGTATGGGATTGGCGCCTTGCTGGTAATCTCGGAGGGCAAACTGGTTGGCATCATGTCAGAGCGGGACTATGCGCGCAAAGTAATTCTGAAGGGCCACTCGTCCAAAGAAACCGCCGTGCGAGAGATCATGACGTCTCCCGTCGTCTTCGTCACGCCGCGGCACACAGTGGATGATTGCATGTCGATCATGACCGAGCACCATTTCCGCCATCTTCCGGTGATGGGCGATCGGGAAACGGTTGTGGGCCTGGTTTCGTTGGGCGATCTGGTGAAGTGGATCATCTCCGGCCAAGCACAGCACATTCAAGAGTTGGAAGGGTATATTACGGGGAAGTATCCGGGGTAGTACGCCTACTTGCTGGTTGGCTTGTATCTGAAACCCGCTACAACCGGGTGTCATTCCCAAGCCCCGCGCTTTTATCAGCTGGGCGAGGAGTCTCACTTCCAATGGTCTGTGCCTCGGAGATCCTTCGCTCCGCCTGAAAAGCGGCTCCGCCCAGGATGACGCCGGAAAGAAAATCGGCGCCCCAAATTTCCGCCGTCAGCGCGCTTGCGTAATTGCTAAGGCAGCGAACCTACCGGCCGCTCTTCAGTCCTGAATTCCAGCTTGTAGCCAGAGCGGGCGGCGTCATCATGGAACATGCGCACGGTTTCGAGCGAGAACTCGTGCAGATCTTTACCGATCAGATCGATCTTCTTCAGCACGTCTGACGTGACGGTGATGATGTGGCATCCAATCTCGTCGGCTTGCATGACGTTGAGCAGTTCGCGCGGGCTGGCCCAAACAAGCTGAGTTGTGGCAGGCAGCAACTCGAGAGCCGACTTCATCAGTGGAACGGGATCGCGCCCGGTGTCGGCGACGCGTCCGGCAAAAACTGAAATGTACGACGGAGCGCCACCCTTCAGCGCCTTAGCAACATGCCGTACTTGATCGAGCGCGAGCAGCGCGGTCGCATTCACCTGAATGCCGTCGGTACTTAACCGGCGGATGAGCCGGTCCATCGGTTCGCCCCGCGTATTGGTGACAGGAATCTTGACGTAGATGTTACGCGCCCAACCGGCAATCTTGTGGGCCTGCCGCTCCATCTGATGTTCATCGTCGGCAAAAACTTCAAACGAGATTGGGCGGTCGGTGATGCGCTCTAGAATCTCGCGGGCAAAGCGCTCGTAATCTTTCACGCCAGCTTTTCGCATCAGCGTGGGATTGGTGGTGAAGCCCTTAATGTAGGGCTGCCGGTACAGGTCCAACATGCTGGACATGTCGGCACCATCGGCGAATATCTGAACCTTAAGATCAGATACGGACTTCATCAGCAGTTCCCTTCAGACTCCTCGCGATAATCCAGTCTGCGGCCTCGCGCAATGATTTCACAACCGCATCCGGTGGACGCTGCGGCTTCGGCTCGCGATAGCCATAGTCGATCAAAATGGTCGTGCATCCGGCGGCGTGGCCGGCATCGATATCGCGCCAGCGGTCGCCCACAACGAAGCTGCGCGCCAGATCGATATTGTGCTTGCGCTGAGCCTCGAACAACAATCCAGGCAGGGGCTTGCGGCACGCGCAATGATCTGCATCGTCATGATAGCAGACGAAAATGTCGTCGATGGGCAGGGAGCTGGCCAGCGATGCGTGCATGGCGTCAATAACGGCGCGGGTTTGATTGCCCCGGGCGACATCGGGCTGGTTAGTTACGACGAATAACGCAAAGCCGCGAGCCTTTAGATCAAGCAGAGTGACCGCAATGCCTGGAACTAACTCAAACTCGTCGAGCGATGCCGGGGTATGTGGTTTGCCGTCGCGCACCAGCGCGCGGTTCAGGACGCCGTCGCGGTCGAGAAAAACGGCCGGTCGCAGTTGAGGTTCAGCGGAAGCAGTCGATTCCCATTTGCTTAGCTGTCGCTTCACAGCGGGATGTGAGACCAGCAAATGCCAGACAACTGCCTGGAAAGCCTCCGTATGTGGGGTTAGGTGCGCGGGATTGACCGTAGGAATGATGATGCAAACATCGGCAACTTTGGCGGTGTAGCCTCCGTCGCGACCGACCACGCCGAGAATTTTCGCTCCTACGCCAGTGGCGTACTGAAGGGCGGCGACCAAATTGGGGCTGACATTTTTCTCCAAGTTGCCCCCGCCCACGGAAAAAACCATCACAAGATCGCTTGGCCGCAACCGGCTGACACGTAGCCATCCCTCAAATACGCTCGCCCAGCCTTCATCGTTTACGCGCGCAGTCAATTCCGAAACGTTGTCCGTGGGAGCATAAGCCTCGATGCCCGCGATTTTTCTGAAATCGTTCACGGCGTGCGAAGCGTTGGCAGCGCTACCGCCAACACCAAGAATAAACAAGCGCCCGCCGGCAGCTCGCGTTTGAGCCAAGAGGGCTGCGGCCGCTTCAAGACGGTCGCGGTCCAGGCGGTCGATGACTTGTCTGGCCTCAGCTAAAAACTGCTGCGCAAATGTGTTCTCGGCCCTCATGAACGCTGTTGGTTGGCTTCCTGCATGATGAGGAACTCCGCAGTTTCTCGCAGTCCCGCCGGCGAGCCAATTTCGTAGAAACGCTCTTTCACTTCATACGCCGCCAGTTGCTTTTGACGCAACAGAACGGCATAAAGTTCGGCAAGATCATAAGTCTTTCCAGCAGGCACATTGTCGAATGCTTCGGCGCGAAAAACTCCCAACCCATAATCGATGTAGCGCATACGTGGCGTGCGATTCGTTTTGCCGTACACGAGAATTTTTCCATTTGCGAATTCGACGTTGCTGGTGTCCCACTTCCCTTCATTGCGGAAGACAGTCATCATGGCCGGCTTGTCTGAAGCCCCGAAGCTGCGTGCGACGTCCGCGTAGTCGCACAGAAGATAGGAATCGCCATACATCACGAAAAAAGCATCGCCCAGTTGAGGCAGCGCATTCTTGATTGCGCCGGCCGTCCCCAGCAACAGCGGCCCATCGAAAGAGTAGTCTACCTGAACGCCGAATGCCTGTCCGTTACCAATCGAGCGCTCGATCAAAGTGCCGAGATGGCCCACACAGAGTACGACGCGTGTGATTCCCTTCGAGCGCAACAGCCGCAATTGATGCACGACAAACGGCTCGCCGTTCAACTCAAGCAGAGACTTGGGGATGGCCTCAGTCATGGGCCGCAAGCGAGTGGCCTGGCCCCCGGCAAGAATGGCAACGGTCAACAATCGAGGCTCCTAAGAATGCGCAACAACAGTGGTTCCGGCGAAGTCGAACTGCATTCGGACTTCGCGTAAGCCCGCGCCGCGCATGGCCGCGCGCAGGCGAGCCTTTTCTTCGGCGTAGAACATGAGAAAGCCGCCTCCGCCCGCGCCAATTAGCTTGCCCCCAAGCGCGCCGTTATTGCATGCAAGTTGGTATAGCCGGTCGATCTCGCCGCTGCTCATGCCGGGAGAGCGCTTTCTTTTGTGCTCCCAGTGAACGTTCATCAGGCTGGCAAATTTCTTCAGATCTCCTGCCAGCAACGCTTCCCTGCTCTCGACGCCCAATTGTTTGGTGAAATGCAGGTTCTCGATCATCTGCGAATTATTCTCTTTGGTTTTGGAATCCTGGTCGCGAAGAATGTCAGATGCGTTGCGTGAGCTTCCAGTAAAAAAAAGCAAAAGTCCATCTTCCAGGTTCGCTAGTGTTTCCGCGGGAAGTTTCAGCGGTTCCACGGTCACACGATCGTCGGGCAGAAATTGAAAACAGGTGATCCCCCCGAAAGCGGCGATGTATTGATCCTGCTTGCCGATCGGCTCCTTCAATAAGTCCAACTCGATGTGGCAGGCTTGCTCGGCGAGATCGTGCGGTAGCACAAAATCTCTTTTCAACGTGTGCAAGGCGCACAACAGCGCCGTGGTGAAGCTGCCAGAGGAACCCATTCCTGTACCCGCGGGAATGTCGGACAGGCTGACGATTTCGAGATAGGGTCCGGTAACGCCGGTCAGCTTCAATGCCTCACGGATGATGGGATGCTGAATCTGGTCGACACGATCGACTTCTTCGAACTTCGAATATTTCACGAGGATGCGCGGGCGAAAGGCTTCGTTAATCGTTATGTAAACGTAGCGATTGATTGCGGCCGAGAGTACAAAGCCTGTGTGCTGCCGGTAATACGATGGAAGATCAGTGCCACCGCCGCCGAGACAGATTCGCAGGGGGCTTCGGGTTATGATCATCGGTTGGATCCGCGGCCGGGCGCAGGAGTCATGTCCAGATGATATGCGACACGGCGGTCGCGGGTCGAGTGGCGGCGAGGGTTGGAAGTGGGCTATTTTGTTGCTTTTGTTTGCCTTTTGCTTGCTTTTGTCATCGCGAACGAAGTGAGGAACCTTGGTTGTTGCCCGTGCCAACAAACACCTAGATTCCTCGATCCGCTCGGGATGACAAAGTAGCCGAATCACTCCTTTTCAGCCCGGTCATTCCACCTCAAAATCTGCAGTGCGGGTCTTGGTCCCATTGTTCAGAGAGTCCACCGCCCGCAACTGAAGGTGATAAGACCCGGACGGCAATGTGGCGACTGGTAATTTCAGGCCAAGGGCAATCACCGGATTTCCTGCCTTGCCTTTGGGTGTCCGGTTACCAATGTGATATTTCTCTTGTCCGCTCTTGCGGTCTGTGATGATCAGCTCGAACGCGACTTCAGGAGGGTTGGGCTTCTTCAGCAGGGGCTCATAAATTTCGGCGTAGAGAGCGGTCAGATCGGTCTTCTTGAAATGGTATGAGGCCGACGGCATCACCTCCATACCCTGCACCAACAAAGGAGTTCGCTCTTCCAGAAGCTGGCTGTCGAGATCGGTGGCCGGATCGGCAGCACGGCGAATATTGTTGCTGAGAGCGACTCCGCTCATGCTGAATTCCTGGTCATGATAGGGATCGATCGCGAGAGGTGCCTCGATTTTGCCAAAGGTTTCATTGCCCGAACTGAACACAACTTTCAGCTTGTATTCGCCCGAGGCCACGCCAAACTGGTTTTGATACCGGAAGGGCTGCTTTTGAAAGTCCTCAACCTCTTTCTTGTCGTCCAAGTCGAGATTTACCGAATCGCTGAAGCGCGCAGCGATGGTTTGATCAGGCTTATAAGCAATGCCCAATATGTTCAACGTCGCGTGCTGCTTCCCCTTAACTTTTTCGAACTTGAAGGCCGACGAAGGAATTTCAACGGCAAGGTGCACCTGAGCAGTGTTCGGCGACGTGTAAAAGAATGGTGTTTGCATCACAGCTGTCACGTTGCCTTGCAACTCGCCGGCGGCGCGCGTTTCCAAATCTTTCTCGATGGAATTCCCAGCCAGAAAGTCCACCGGGCGGGCGTTGCAATATCCGCTGCGGGAACGGACGTCGGTTCCGGAGCGTTCCACCTTGACCTTCAGCGTGTGGCAGCTTCCCTCGGCCGAAGCGGCGGGCCGATAACCCAGAAGGTAATACTGGTTCTGATCTTTGGCGATGCGTTCCAGTCCGCCGAGCAGATCGTTGGTATTGAGGATGACAAACCCGCCCGTGCCATTGGCAAGCTGATACATGACCTGCTGATTGTCAGTAGCACTCGGCGGGAACGACGGAACAATCTGCCGGGGATCTGTGTACGTGTTGGACAACCCTGTGTTGTTGTAGGTGGCCCCACCGGTTCCGCCTCCGTGACCGCCACCGCTGCCGGTCCCACCACCGCCGCCACCGTGACCACCGCTTCCCCCACCGGTTCCACCACCACCCCCGGTCCCGCCGCCGCCGTGACCGCCGCCGCCCCCACCACCCCCACCACCTCCACCACCACCGCCGTGCTGAGGAGAGAACGGATCAACGGGTTCGGCAAATTCTGCCAAATGGAGCATTGGGGCTTCGGAATACATGTCCGCTGCCTGAAAAGCCGCGAACGTCAGACGCGCTGATAATGAGCCTTCGGAGGGTTGTCCGAGGCGGCTCATCGGCTTGCTCATTTCGGGCACTACCAGACCTCGAACATCGATGGGATAAATGGCAACGTTGGCCTTGTTGCACGTGTCAATGACGGCGGTCACTTCCGATTGAAATTCAACCGTCAAAGGGAAGCCTGAGGTCAACATGACCAGCGTCTTGCGACCCGGTACCGGAGAGAGCATTTTGGCCAGGCTGCGTAATGCAATCAGGACAGTCTGGATTCCAAAATTGGACTCGAGCTGACTGAGTGACACTGCGTTCGGGGGCGGAGCGGAAAGTGATGCCATTGTGGACGCCGAATCTCCGTAATCTCCGTTGGGGGACACTGCCGATCCTTTGATGCCCATGACGACCTGCTTCAGCCGCGCGGCGTCAGCCGTGAAATTCTGCGAAATGCGAACGCCGCCATCGAAATCAGCGATCGCGATTAAGCGGTCCGGGCCGGCATTGGCATCGATGAATTTGGCCGCGGCATCCCGCGCCTTGGCTTGGTCGCCGAACTCCATGGTGGAATTGTCGAAGAAAAGCACCATGTAATGCGGCTGCGAGGGCTTCGTGCCAATGCTCTCCTGAAACAGAAAACTCGTGAGATTCTGCTCTTTGCTGTCTTCCCAGACCCTGAAGTCCTTCTGCATGAGATCGCGAAGGTAGTTGCCCTTTTTATCGGTCACTACTGTATCGACCAGCACCTCGCGCGTTTCCACATGGATCACCTCGGGAGCGGAGGGCGCCTGCTCTGCGGGTTGCTGCGCATAAGCTAGTGTGCGCGCGCACTCATGCATCCAGCCGTTCGTCAAGAAAAACAGGCTCACCAGAAGCACCACCTTTGCGTTGCGCATACCTACCTCCCGTACCCCTTACCGAATCTCCACCGTTCCATTTTCCGCCGACATCATTTGTCCTTCCGAATCCCGCACGACCAGTCGCACCAGATAGCTTCCGGGCTTGACATCAAAGCTCGTTTTCAAAGTGATGCCGGAGGCCAGTTTGTGCTCCAGAGTCTCATCCTTCAAATGCATGGTCACAACTTTTTCCATTCCCTGGACGAAGTTGCCATTACGATTGAACAAAGCCGAGACACAAGTCAGAACGTTGTTGTTTCGGCCCTCCGCCTTCCGAAAACGCAGATGCTGCACGTCCACGTGAGCGAGCACGATCAGCTTGGCATCCGCATCGCTGGATTTGAAAAACTGCGTGTGCAGCTTCACGGGGAGTTGATGCAACTCCTCCTGAGAAAACATTTCGTCTTCGATCTCCTGCTTGGCGGCCTGCTCGGGATCAGCAAAGCCCTTGGGCGCGTAGTAGCCTCGGCGAGCCTGGAGGGTCATCTTCTGCGGATTCTTGAGCGTGACCTTCAGAGTATGAAAACTTCCATCGAGCTTCAGATTTTGCGGGGTAAAGGCCAGCACATAGTAGTACTCCGGTGTTTCGGCCGCGCGGCGGAGTCCTTCATCAAAATCATTGCTGTTTTGGAAGTAAGAGCCTCCGGTATCTTCCGCGAGCGTTATGAGAAGATCGGACTGGGCGTGAGCTGCCGAGATCGCTAACTGAGTCTCGTTTAGAGGCGGGGCAGAGGCGCCAAACATGCCTCCGTCCGGGGTCGCCGGAAGCTGATGACTGGCATCGCCGTACGGTAAGATGACATACAATCCCCTGCCGTCCACCGTACTAATAACTACCTGCGAGCGCAGTGCGCGGTCCACGACTTCATCGTAATCGTACTCCAACTGGGGTATCAGGAATCCGGGAGAGATCAGAACGATTTCCCTTTGGCCCGGCTTTGTGGAAATGCCTCGAAGGACATCTTCGAGAGACAAGAGAGACACACGACTTTCATGTTGGCCCGCGGAGAGTACTTCCTCTGCGAGTGCATCTACTAATCCACCGGCATTGCCTAGAGGTCGGGGCGGAACATTGGCGCCCCAGGCGATAGGTCCGCATTGCTGAGCCTGGTCAAGAGCCACCTGGCGGGCATCCGGATCTTTCTTGTTCACGATCAGATCTGCCTGGTAGTAACTGATCTCCGGACATATATTTGTAAAGCTGTTGGAGTTGATGGGGCTCGGCTGAAGGCGAAGCAAGGTATCATGCAACTTTGCGCGGTCGTCGGTAAAGTCAAGAATGGTCCGCCCTGAAGTAGTGAAAATGGCGGCGCGGTCCGTCGGCCGCAGCTTGGAAAAGTGCCTTTCGGCAGCCTCTCGCACCCGCGCCAGATCGCCGAACTCGAGGTGTATGTCGTCAAACAGGTAGGCAATATAGCGCTCCGGCATACTACTAGTGCTCGGAGTGACAGAGGTTTCAGCCGCGGGGACATTGCCAGCATTCTCGCTGCTTTGGCGCGCTTTCGCGGCGACAGCGCCGGGCTGTTCGACTTCGAACTGGCTGATTACCTGCGGCTTACCTCTGTCGAAAACCTGAAAATCTTCCTTTCGCAGATTGCCCACTGCGTGTCCCTGCGCTTCGTAAACCACAGCACGCACGAGCACCAGTTTCACATTCACTCGGAGCGTAGTGGGCTCGTCATGCGAGGCAAGCTCTGAGAGCTCTTTTGCCTCTTCGACCTGGGGCGCTGGAGGCGAAAGCGGCTGAGACTCAGTCTGCGCGATTGCGCACATAGACGAAGCAAAGAAATAAAGGAGGAGCGCGAGAAACAGCTTCTCAGGAATGAACCGGCTGCGAGGAGCACGGAAATTTGCCAGAGGCGCAGTTTCCGGAAAATGCCTCATGAGACGCCCCCAGTGGTCCAGGAATCACGAAAAGCCACTCAGGCAGGGGACCCCGCAAATACGGTGGTTTGCGGGCTGTGACTGACCACAGATAGTCTACACCCGTTCGTGCCACCGGAATGGACAACTAAGCATTAACCAAATCCCGTTTTTGATGCCCCTCAAAATGGGCCTCGATTTCTTCCAATGTCTTACCTTTTGTTTCGGGCAGGAAAACAGCCGCAGTGACGAAGTAAATGACGGTGCATGCTGAAAAGGCCCAAAACATGGTCGAATAGCCATATTTGCCGACTGTGGGCAGAAAGATCGCAGCTATGCCAGTCGAAACCGCCTGGTTCAGCAGCAGCGCGATACTCATTCCGTTGGACCGAATGCGGGTGGGCATCAGTTCGGAAAGCGCCAGCCAGACGCATACACCGGGACCGACAGCATAAAACGCCATAAACACAAACAGCGTGAGGGCGACCGCCCATCCATTGTTCTGGGTAGGCAATGGTGTAATAAGCGCCTCGTCGATTTTCAGGGGAGCGTGGCGGGCGGTGTCGAGATCGCCAAAGGGATGGGAAAAGAATGCCACAACTTTATTCGCCGGCACGCAGCTTTCGCGCTTGATTTCGATCGGCGTCGCAGCCGTGTCATCGGAGTGGGCCGCTTTGGTCGCGGCCCGGAAATCACCATACGAATAAATAACGACCAAAGAAGTGGGACCGCTGGCGATTTGACGCGCATCAATGCTCTGGCCGCGCAAAAGGGTTTCCGCTATTTGGCGATTATAAGTGAGCGTCAAGGTTTGATCTGCACTCACCATGGATTGCACCGAATCTCTTGCGTCAAGGCGCAGTCGCTCGGTCCTGCGGAAAAGTAAGCCGGTGCAAAAGAGAGAGCCGATAATGCCGGCAGTCCCGAGAGTCAGCAGAAACTTGCGTCCTTTGCGATCGACCAGCGCGACGCCGCCGATGGTCGCAAGGAAGTTTATGATCGTGAACACAACGTAGCCCCAGTGCGCCTGAACATCCGAAAGACCGCTCTGCAAGAGAATATTCGCGTTGTATCCGATGATGGAGTTGATCCCTGTGGCCTGATTGCAGGCAAGAATGATGCAGGCCAGCACAAACGGGATCACATACTTGCGCCGCAAAAGCGATTCCCTCGCTTTCGCTCCGACTGAATTCTGAACTCTCTCAGAGGCGGCAGCCTGCTCCATTTCGTGCAGTTCGAGATCCGCTTGATCAGTGCTGCGGGAACGAAGCAGCGCCGCGCGGGCAGCATCGTTTCGGCCACGCCGAAACAGCCAGCGGGGAGACTCGGCCACCATGAAGCTGCCGATGACGAACAAAATTCCCGGAGGAAGCGATACCCAGAAAATGCTGCGCCATGCCGTATCTTTAAATGCAAACAGCCTGGCAGCATCGCCCAGCTTTGCCACTTCGTTCACACGAATACTGAAGAACATTCCCACCAGCGCGGCTGCCACGATGCCTAGCGTCAAGAGCCACTGGAAAATTCCAGTTCCCTTCCCGCGATCTGAGGCGGCCAGGCACTCGGCCAAATAGAGCGGAACGACCACGCCGATCAATCCAGCACTGATGCCTTGCAGCAAGCGCCCAACAATCAGCGGTTCGTAGCCGTGAGAAAGAGCAATGATGGGTATGCTGATGACAAAGAGAATTCCGCTGAGCGCCATGAGGAGCCGGCGTCCCATCCAGTCGGCGAGCGTGCCCGCAAACAGGGTCGAGATCACGCTGCCCAGAAGCACAGCCGCGACCACGACAGAAAGCTGCCCCGCATTCAAACCAGAAGTCGCTTCAAGATATGGGAGCGCGCCAGCAATGATGCCGACGTCAACCCCATAGAGCAGGCCACCCAATCCGGCCACCAGCAACAGAAAACGGTTGTAGCGGGCTTTGCTGTCGCTCGCCATCAAAGTCCTTTCGGCATGTAAGAACTGGAAGTTGTTGTGGCGAGGATACTACGGAAGGGTCTCTCGTCAGATGTTATTGATGGTACTTCCAAAATTCCCAATCGGTTTCGCTAATGGATAACAATCTTGTCGCCTTGAGCGATGCGTTCTATGACGGACGCATAATAAGTGCGACTGGGGTTATCCAGATTGCCCGGCGCAGTCGACCACTCCACTGCATTCTGTACTCCGACTGGCTTTTTACCGTCTCGCCATAAATTGCACGATTTTTATTTCGACATTTCGAGCAAAAAATTGCACCCGCCGGTCGTTGATTTTCACCCTCAGGCTCCGCGGTGGGAACAACGGACAATTTCAAGGACCTCGGCGGCCGTCAACACACGCGGAGATTTCTTGGCCTCATCCATGATCTGCTTTGTCAGTTCCGGAGTGGCAGGCACGCCGTGGGAAGCAAGATAATGCTGCACGTTCGAGTTTCCCGACATCGGACCAATCTCAATCTCCTGTTTGCGGCCGATCCAACCCGCCGGAACGCCCGAATAGACACGGTCGGCCAGCCATGTGTGCCCCTTCTTTTGAGCCTTGACTACGGCCGCAGCGTGGACTCCGGTCGCGGTCCGGAACGCGTCGGTACCGACGATCGGAGTATTGACTGCGATGGGGACGCGCGTCACCTGCGAAACAAGCTGAACATACTCGGGAAGGCAAGTCAGATCATCGTTGCGTATGCCCAGGAGCTTCAGATTCACGAGCAGTTGTTCGATGGGCGTGTTGCCAACTCGTTCGCCGATTCCCAATGCAGTTCCATGCACCCGGCTGGCGCCTGCTTCGATGGCGGCCAGCGTGTTTGACAAATCGAGGCCGCGATCGCGGTGTCCGTGCCAATCGATGCCGATGTCCGGAGATCCAATCGTCTTCAGCAGACCTTTCACCCAGCTCACCAGGTTGTAAACGGCATCTGGTGTCGCGGCGCCGCACGTATCGCAGAGGCAAAGGCATTTGGCGCCGCACTCGACCGCAGCAGTCAGCAGGATGCGGAGATGCTCGGGGGAAGAACGGACCGTGTCCTCGGTGACATACATGACCTCCAGACCCTCGCGCACGGCAAAGGCAATGGCTTCGCGGGAGTGGCGCAGGATATCGTCTAGCTCCCACTCCTCCGCATATTGGCGAATCGGGCTGGAGCCGATGAAGAGGCAGGCTTCGATGGGAACGCCGGTGAGCTGCGTAGCTTCCGCGATCGGCCGGATGTCTACCATGAGTGTGCGGGCTGCGCAATTGGCGCGAATGCGCATGCGCTGCGCCGCAATTTCCCGGCAGAGGCGTAGCACGGCCTCCTGCTGGCGTGCCCCAGCGCCGGGTAGCCCCACGTCGGCAGTCTCAATCCCGAGACTTTCCATGAGGTGAAGAATTTGCAGCTTGGCTTCGACAGGAGGATCAGTCACGGAGGGGCTTTGCAGGCCGTCGCGGAGCGTTTCGTCGTCAATCATGACGTGCCCGGGCCACTGCGGACGGCGCGGACCCTGTTCGGCCCAGTCGTAGATGAGCTGCTTCTCTTCCGGTGTGCTCATGCGCGGTGTGCTCATGCCGCCTCCGTTGCCTTATTTCGCACCCACGGGCGACGTCGCGAAGCCGCGAGCGCGGCGCCGCAGGTCTGCGGCAGCGGCATGGTCGCCCTGAGCGTCGCGAACCAGGGCGAGATGGTAAAGGCTGCTGACATCGCCGCTGGATTCTTCCAAGCTGCGCTCGAATTCGCGCGCTGCCTGTTCATACTCGCCGAGCCGTTCGTGAATGATCCCGAGATGATAGTGCGCCATGAGGTACTCGGGAGTAAGTGAAAGCGACAGCTCAAAATGCTCGCGGGCCTCATCAAGCTGGCCGCTGTGAAACAACGCCAAGCCGAGGCGGTAATGAGCTGCGTTGTAGTTGGGGTCGATTTCCAGGCAATGCCGGAAGGCCTGCGCGGCTTGCGGCATGTCGCCACGGTGATAGTAAGCGACACCGAGATCGTAGTGCCCTAGCAGGAAGCGGGGCGCAGCCGCAACCGCTTTGCGGTAAAACGCGGCGGCCTGATCCAGCAAGCCTTCGTGGAAGTAAAGCGTGCCGAGTAAATGATTGGCGAGCACGTTGTCAGGCTCCGCCGCGAGCAAACGTTCGAGCTCGTGGCGGGACTCCTGGCTACGGCCCTCGCGTTCGTGGACGAGAGCCAGCAATAAGCGCTGATCGATGGCGGCATCGCGCAGAAACAATCCACACTCCGCGCAAAACTTGTCCTGTTCGGCGGCGACGCGCCCGCATCTTGTGCAACGAAGAAAATTGGAATTCGTCATAGTACCTCCTCAAAAAACTACGTGGAGCCAACGAACTGACCGCCATCGATTCGCAGAACTTGACCGGTGATTCGCCGGCCACCGGAGCCGCAGAGAAATGTGACAGCACGACCGATATCCTCGGTTTCTACGAAACTGCCGACCAGAGTTTCTGCCAGGGCCGCATCGCGAACCGGCTGGGGAAACGACTCGGTCAAGGGTGTGCGCACCCATCCCGGTTCGATCACATTGATCAAAACACCGAAGCGGCCGGCTTCGCGCGCGACACTCTTGGCGAGACCGAGAAGTCCGGCCTTGCTGGCGGAGTATGCGGCGGTACCGAACTTGCCGCGAGAGCCGTTGATCGATCCGATCAACACGATCCGGCCGCCGCCGCGCTCGCGCATCAGCGGCAACGCATGGCGAATCATGAGGAATGCGCCGCGAAGATTCACGCTTTGAATCAGATCCCAATCCTCAACGGACAACTTCCAGACGACAGCGTCGCGCGTGACGCCGGCGGCATGAATCGCTATATCGATGCCGCCGTGTCTGTTGGCGACTTCGCTCACGGCATTCGCGACTGAAGCGTCGTTCCTCACATCACACGCAATCCAAGAAAAATCGGCGCATTTGGGAGGGGCCAAATCCAACGAAATTGCCTGCGCGCCAGCGGCGCGCAGCGAGCACGTGATCGCCTGACCAATGGCTCCGGAACCACCCGTTATCACCGCAATCTTACCGCCGATCTCGAAATTCTCGGCCATATCTCTAACGTTGCGCCAGCGCAGGTTTGTTCCATTGCGGTGGGCGCTTTTCCAGAAACGCGCGGATGCCTTCCTCTGCATCGGGGCTAGCCACAAGCTCGCGCAAGTACAACGACTCTATTTCTGGCAGATCCTGTTCGAGCACACGACGGAGCGGTAACCGAGCCGCCTGGCAGGCAAATTTGAGAGCAGAAGGCGAGCGCGGAAGAAAATCCGACTCCAGCCATTGATTAAGGCCGACATCAAGATCGTCTGCGATTCTTGCCGCGAGCCCACAACGAACGGCTTCCTCAGCGCTTATTGCGGCACCGGTCAGCAGCAGCCGTGCCGCTGGAGCCTGGCCGATGCGAACTGGTAACAAGACGGAAGCGGCGGGGGCAAACACACCTAATTTGATCTCGGGCGAAGCAAACTGTGCGGTCTTGTCGCAAATGATCAGGTCGCATGCTAGAACCAGTTCGAATCCTCCACCAAGACACTGGCCACGAACCGCAGCGATCACGGGCGCAGGAGCTTTATTGAACCGTCTTAATAAGGTATGCAGCGATTTCAACGTGCCGGCAATCTGATCGGGAAGATGTTCCTGAACGCTCGCGCCAAAGCTGAAATGAGGGCCATCAGCGGCGAGAACGATTGAGTTGAGGGCGCGATTGGAACACTGCGAAACGGCTGCATCGAGTTCGCCGATCATGGTGCGATCGAGGATGTTCGCCTTCGGCGCTGCGAGCGTGATGCGCGCCACGCGCTCTTCGTGAGTAAACTCGAGCCGGATCTTCGCAAAGTTCATTTGACGGCTCCTGTAACGCTCTGAGCTGTCCAGGGCGCGATTTCTTCGATCAACTCTTCGCTCCAGCGGATCCCTTGGGCCAGGCGCTGGCGCAGCAGCACAAAGTCCACTTCACGATTTTTCTTATCACCATAATGGAAGGCGCGAAAGCCGGCATTGGCCTCCGTCATCATGTTGAGCGAGAGCCATGCGCGGCTGGTTTCGCGGTTGCGGTCCCAATGTTCGAGCTTGTGTTTGCGCAGACTTTCGATGGTTTTGATGAGGCAATCCGGCATGGTGTAGAGGAGCTTGGTGCACAACTGTTCGACTGCTTCGTCGAGAAGACTGAGGTCTGTGTGAGCTTTCGCCACCAGCGCTTGCGCCTGTTTCCTCGCTTCACCCGTTTTGAATTCACCGATCACCATGCGGCCGTATTCATCGAGCACGCGGTCAGTAACGACAAGCGGATTGGGGACAAAATCTCCATCTACTTTAGCGACGGGTACGATCTGCGTGAGCCCGCCCATCCAATAGAAACGATGCGCGCTCCATGGTTCACAAAGCGTGCCGCTCATCATGGCGCGCTCGATGCCGACGTAAAGCGGCAGGAAGTCGGTAGCGCCGCCATCGGGAGCCGAGCCATGCTTCGGCCCGGCCTGGCTGAACACCGCCATGTCGCTGGCAATCGAGAAGTCGCAAGCCATGCCGACCTCCTGTCCGCCCCCGACCCTCATGCCGTTGACGCGGCAGATCACCGGCTTGTCGCATTGCAGGACGGCGGTGACCATGTCGTTGAAAAGCCGCATGTATTGCCGGTACTCAGCGGGAGCACCAGCGTAAACTTCGGCGTACTCGCGCGTGTTTCCACCGGAACAAAAGGCGCGATCGCCGGCGCCGGTCAGCACAACTGCGACTGCGGCGCGATCGTTGGATGCTTCGCGCAGAGCCAGGATGATTTCCTTAATCATCTCCGTCGTGTAGCTGTTAAGTTCGGATAGATTGTTGAGCGTGATCCAAACGTTGTGCAGGCCAGCGACGGGCAAGCCATCGCGGCTGCGAACCGGACGCCGCTCGACCAGAATGTTCGCCCGCGGCGGCGCATCAACAAGATTGTGGTTTCTCATGGTCTCTCCTGGTGGTTTCGTGGTTTGAGAATCACGCGGCGGGCAATGGCATGGCGCGCGACCGCATCAAAAACCGCTGGAGCATCGTCCAGGGAATGCAGTTCCACGTAGGGCGCAATCGCCACTTTTCCCTGCAAGACCAAATCGAGTGCGGCCGTATACTGATCGGGCGGGCAGCCCCAATTGCCGCGGGCAGTGGCATCGAGCGCCATCAGATTCGAAAGACGCAACTCGACTTTCTTTGGCGTAAAGCCAACGACGGCGAGGTATGCGCCGAAGTCGAGCAAACCGAAGGCAGTTTGTTGTCCCGCCGTGGTTCCGCTAGTTTCGAAAATCTTCAAGCCTATGCCTCGGCGTCCGCTCTGCTTGGCGAAGTTGCGAACTGCGGCCTTGAGATCCTTCTCGTTGATGGCGGAAGAATTGAGGGTCAGGCCTGCACCGTGCTGACCAGCCAATTCGAGCTTGGCCTGATCTATGTCGATGGCCACCACGGCCGCGCCCAGTGCAGCAGCGATCTGAACTCCAAAACCACCGACCCCGCCGACACCCACAAAGACAGCTACATCGTCGGGGCCGATTCCGGCGCGTCGGATGGCCTCCCAAGGCGTAGTCACAGCATCGGCGATCACGGAGAGAAATTCTGTAGGCAAGCCGGCAGGCAGCGGTTCGGGGACTTGACACAAACCGCGCGCGGGAACGCGAACATGCGTGGCGAAGCCGCCATCGCCGTCGTTGCCTGGCATGAATTGATTTCGGCAGATGGTGGGCCGTCCTGCCTGGCAAGCCGGACAGGCACCACACGGAATCACAGCGGGGACGATGACCGTGCGACCTAACCAGGCTGCAGCCTTGTCGCCAGCGGCGATTACCCGTCCGCTAATCTCGTGCCCCAGGACGAGCGGCAGGGCTTTTCGCGTAGCAACGCCATCCGTGGCAAAACCGATGTCAGTATGGCACACGCCGCAGCCGGCAACTTCGACAATAACTTCTTCAGGGCCCGGTTCGAGCACTCGCAGCTCAAAACGCTCAAGCGGCCGGCCCACCGCGCACAGATGATAGCCGTAGGCTCCGTCAATTCGCATATTCCCTCACAGCTTCTTGCGACGGAGACCGGCTCGCCAGGCGTTTCAGCCCAAGCAGCGCTGCGCCCAGAGCGCAAACGAAATCGCAATCCTGTGGAACGTTCACTCTCACCTTGAGGCGATCTTCCAAGGCTCTGGCAATGCCGGCCTGGCGCGCGACTCCTCCGATCAGCGTGAGTTGATCTTTCATCCCAACCCGATTGAGCAAAGCTCCGGCGCGGTCGGCCAGGGATTCGTGAATGCCGCGCAGGATGTCTTGCACCGTAATTCCCGCGCTGACGTGGTTGATGATTTCGCTCTCCGCCAGCACGGCACAGACACTGGAAATCGGCTGCGGATGAGTGGCCCGCAATGAAAGCTCACCCACATCTTCCAACGCTACTTCCAGATACTTCGCGGCGCGTTGGATGAACATGCCGGAGCCGGCAGCGCATTTGTCGTTGCTCTTGAATACCTTGACGCGGCCGGTTTCGGTGATGCCGATGGCGCGGGTACACTGGCCGCCGATATCGAGAATCGCTGTGCTCTGCGGAACGGCGAAATGAGCACCGCGCGCCGCGGTCGTGATTTCTGTTACTTGAATGTCGCGGAAGCTGACGCTATAACGGCCGAAGCCGGTGGCGGCGATGTATTCGATCCGGCGCCGCTCAAGTCCTGCCTGTGCCAACGCCTCTTTCAGTGCGGCGTTGGCGGCTTCGTCCACTCTCACTCCGCTGCGCGTTCGGCCCTTGCCCAGAACGCGCGGCTGGCCGTTGTCATCGGAGAGCACAACTGCTTTAGTGAAGCTGGTTCCGCAATCAATGCCCGCCAGAAGTGGCATGATCTCCCCTCCAGATGCCGAATTCGAAGCTCTGGCCAAGTTTCTCCAGAGCAAACAATGCGGCGCCTACAGCGCCGATGAATTGAGCGTCGGGGCTGACAAGCATTTTGCGCCCGATGACTTCTTCAAGAGCGTGCACCATGCCGACGTTTCGCGCGACGCCGCCCGTCATGGTGATTTCCGGCTCGATGTTGAGGCGGCGCGCCAGCGAGAGAGTGCGCTTGGCAATGGCAGTGTGCACACCCCCGAGAATGTCTTCCCCGCTCTTGCCCTGAGCGAGGTAGGAAAGAATGTCCGACTCGACGAAGACCGTGCAGACCGTCGCGATTTTCACGGGATGTTTTGCCTGCAATGACAGCGGTCCAATCTCATCGAGGCTGATGCCCATGACCTCGGCGGCATTCGCGAGAAAGCGTCCCGTGCCGGCGGCGCACTTGTCGTTCATGACGAAATCAAGCACTTCGCCATCGGCGCCGATGCTGATGGCCTTGGAATCCTGCCCACCCATATCGATAACCGTCCGCGTTCCGGGACAGAGAAAGCTGGCGCCCTTGGCGTGGCAGGTAATCTCGGTCATCTGCGTGTTGCCGAAGGCGATCTTGTAGCGGCCATAGCCCGTGCCAACAACGAAACCGACATCGCCGCTGTGCAAGTCGGCCTGCTGGCAGCAAGTGTCGAAGGCGCGTTCGGCGGCGCGCTGCACGTTCGCGCCGGTATCCATCAGAGCTCGCGCCACTATGTTCAAGCCGCCGTTGTCCGACATGATGACCGCTTTAGTCTGGGTGGAACCGACGTCGACTCCGGCTGCGATTCGCATGTTCTCCTTTCGTTACGCCCGGACGGGAGCAGTCGCCTTGGCGTGCTCCAGTGCCTCGAAGAATGCATCAATCCTGTTCTTGGTTTGCGCCTCGGCGAAATAGCGCGGATCTTCCAAATCGGACTCGATATATAAAGTCGGCACGCCGAGTTGCTTGGTGAAGTAATCGCGCATGTCGCCCTGGCCGGCGGAAAACAGCCGGCAACTCTTTACAAAGTGAATGATCACGCCATCGGCGTTCCAATCTTCGACGTAGCGGCGAATCTGCTCGTAGCGCTGCAGAAAATTCCGGTTGGTCACGTTTTGCGCGATCATGTGCATGGCCACGGATTCGAACGGCTTGTCGGGATCGTGGCGAAAGCCGAATTCCCAGAGTCCGCCCACAGTCGAATAAGTCGAGGCCACGGCGCATGCCTGCCATTTGGCGAACATGTCGCGGAAGGTGCGGAAGTACGGATACGGTGGCGGGCCTTCCATCACCAGACGAAAGTGTTCCTGTTCGTACACGCCTTTGCCGGCATCCGATTTGGCCTGCAACTCGGCTAGCGCAGCCTCAAAGAATTCCACGCCCTCAGGCCGGGCACGGTAGACATAAAGAGGTCCCATCAGAGTGATGGCGTCGAAATAGGCATCGAAGGGCGAGGGCGATCGCCGCGCCAGATGCTTGATCTGCGACCAAAGCTCTTCCGAGCGGCTGGAACATTCCACGGCCTGCCGAAACCGATCGTGATCGAACTTGCGGCCAGTGAGCTGCTCCAGTTTCTTAACTGTCTCTTGCAACTGTTTGACGACGTATTCGACATCCGATCGCGACGGTGTATCAGCGCGCATAAAAGGCACGTCGATTACGTACAACGGCGCTTTCTGTAGTTTGGCAGTGTGCTCGAACCACTTCAGGTAGGTGTTGCAGCCAACAAAGTTGCAGAGGATGAGCGTAGGCGTGGGTAGTTTCCCGCCGGTCGGTGTGATGCCTTTCAGAATGCAGCCGATATCGGCTTTTACATATGCGCAGTTGTCCGCGGCATAACCCAGATCTTCCGCCGCCAAGATTGGATCGAGGGACTGGTGACGAATGGCAAGCTGTAGAGCGTTGACCTCCGGATAGATGGGCACGGCGCCGAAGCCCTCCAGCAGTTCAACGCAGTTGCCGGAGATCATCATGGAAACCGTCGGCGGATCGCCAGTATTGGCTGCGCGATCAAGTTGGTCGTACCAGGCGAGCATCAGATTCTTTTGCTGCTGGTGAATCGAACCGCGATATTCCTTCTTGTCGCTCATTCTGATTCCTCAGTCAAAAATCAGCGATTCCACAAAGGTTTCGATTTCCGTGCGCAGGCGGTCGAAAGTAAACGATTTCTCCTCGAACTCTAGTGGCAGATGAGGGATTCCGGCACCCTCCAGTTCCTGCTTGTACGGCACGTAATCGAAGTAAGCGGGTTCGCAGAACTTGGCAATCAGGAAGAGAACCGCATCCGCCTTGCTCCGTCGAACCTTTTCGACCAGCCCCTCCCAGCGAGGCTTGCGGAAGTCATGACGCACCGAGGAGTACACAGAGCGATCAAGATAGCTACAAGCGAGCGCCAGCAGCGGATCGCCATCCGTAGGAATGTCGCTGTCGAACCAGTTCTGCCCGATCACAAAATCATCGTCGACGATGTAGCAGCCGGCTTCTTCAATGAGCCGGATCAGCGGGAGAGGGGGCTGCTCGCAGAACGAGCCTTCCACCACGATGCGAATCGAATCCCGTTTCTTGGCGTTGCGCGAAGGGAAATGAGTCAGCGCCTGCTCCAATTCGGTGGTGTGTTCCTCGACCGGCAGGAAGTTTCCGCAGCGAATGAGTTGATAAAGCTCCGACGTAGGAACCAGCTCCGGACTCCGCCTGCGCAGTTCATAAAGTTCCCGAATCAACGCCCGGTTGCGGTTATAGAGAGCGATGGAGCAGGCCAGCGCATCGTCGTTGACCTTGCAGTTGCCCAGGCGCTCCAGCTCACCGAGGACGCGCCGATATTCTTCCGCCAGAAATTGTGTAGCCGCCGGTGAGCTCGGATTATGCGGTAAGTGGAGGAAGTCGACATACATCGAGGGAAAATTGCGCTTCATGACGAAGCACAGATTTCTCGCCGAATCGCAAATCGTGGAAAACAGGAATCCGTCAAACGGTTCGAGGTGCCCGGTGAGGCCCATTTCCAGGGTGGTCTTAACGATCGAGCAAATGAATGAGCCGAAGCGGGCGTCGGCGTGTTGAATGTCGAGCCGGTCACCCGCGCCGCTGAGGCCGACCGGCAACATGCCCGCAGCGTGGATCAACTCGACCGGGGCATAGACGGGAAAATATGCAATTACTTGGCCGCCGGGATGCTGCTCTTTCCACTTGCGCACCGAGGGAAAGCCCAAGTCGCTACATCTATCGAACGATCGTTCGAAAAAATACATATAGCAGAAAATACAGCATCTTCGACCTATGGTCTGTGACGGAGATCACAAACTGAGATTACCTAGGGTGGAATGTCGCTTGTTCGTCTCTTAACTAACTCTCTATTCTCTTTATGTACAGCCGAAGCCCTACGAGCACCATTGCAATCGCGATGAGGGACACTCCCAAACCGGCGCGGCGACGGTTGCGCTCCACCATCGCGTCCTTGCCGGCTTGCAGGTTCTTGGCAGCGATTTTCAGGCCGGCTTGAATATCCTGATTCACTAAATCTGTCCGGAAACTATGGATCGTGACGCGAGCCTTGGTCAACGAATCTCGCGCTTCATTTTGTCCCAGCCGCGCTTCGCTTACCTCCATGCCAGAAGACTCAGCGAGAGCGAGAGTCTTGTCTGCGCTCTTAATCGCCGCATCCAATTTCGTCAGATCAGCCAGGAGTGCTGCCCGGGCTTGATCACATTTGTCACCGGGGGTGTGGCAGCGCATGCAGACGGCGTCTGGGCCAGTTCCAAGTTTCGCGTCTGTGGGATAGGCGATGGCGTGATTCCCGTGACAAACAACGCAACCGGGAAGGCCAGCCGCCTGAAAAGCTTGCTTGTGCGAACTCTTTTCGTACATCTGGTCCTGGAATGCGTGACAGTTCGAACACACATTCTGGACCTTATCTATTCCCGGAGGAACGGCGCCGTGGTTTCCGTGGCAGGTTGAGCAGGTTGGCGCGCTCAAGTCGCCGCGCACGGCTAATGCCTCATGATGAACGCTCGCCTTGTAGTTCGCGAATTGATCGGTTGGAATGGGATATCCCTTCATGTAATCCGCATCAGCGTGACAATGAGCGCACGTGTTCGCCACGTTAACCGGATTCACCGTGGAACGGGGATCGCTGGGAGCTCTTAAATCGTGCACACTATGGCAATCTGTGCACACCGCTACCTTTGAGTCGCCGACCGCGAGGTGCTTGCCGTGAACGCTGGTGCGGTACTGGACCAACTGATCAGTACGCAGACTGGGGTCAAACTGGCGAATATAGGCGGGATCGGAATGGCAGTTGCCGCACAACTGAGGAATCTGCTTGCGCTCGATTTTGCCTTTCCACCCAGCCTTTGGGCTCATCGCTTTGTCTGGATCGTCGCTGGTCGCGTCTCCCCCGTGACAACTGGTGCAGGTTAGGCCCTTTTGCGCGTGTATGTCCTGACTGAACTTCTCCTGCGTGACTCCCAGAGGATCAGGTAAGGCCGCATGACAATCCAGGCAGGAGTTCTTAGTTTGCCCATAAGCCATGCATGCCCCCAGCACCAGCAAGATGGCAAGTTCGAACTGGTGGGTCGCACCGAGAGGTCGCGGCTTATTTTGCAAGATGGCCATAGGCACTCATCCCTGCCACGTAGGCAAGAGCAAAGACGGCAAGACCGGTGATCCAAGGCTTCGTGCGCGAGGGTTGATCGCTCTCGAAAAAAGGCAGCAGGAGCCAGAACAAGCCAACCAGGCCGAAAGCGAGGACGCCCAAAACTTCCCCGTCGATAAACCACACTTTGGAGGGAATCAGCTTCAAAGTCTGAAACATGAAGAGGAAGTACCATTCCGGTTTGATTCCAGCGGGCGCAGGCACAAAAGGATCCGCTTTCACGCCGAGGTTCCACGGGAAGATTGCTGCCAGCACGCCCAGAGCGGCCAAGGCTACGTACCAGGCCATCATTTCGCGCAGTGCAAAATTGGGGAAGAATTTCATCTCTCGCCTTGCAGACGGATTTGCGGTCCACTGCACTTCCAGCTTTGGGGGAACGCTGATGCCAAGGCGTTGAACCAGCAAAACGTGCACAAGGAGCAGCACGGTTGCCAACCCGGGCAGAACGGCAACATGGAACCCGAAGAACCTGGTCAGTGTGGCTCCTGTGACCTCTTCACCGCCACGCAAGAAGATCATCATTGGCTTGCCCATGATTGGCACTTGTCCGGTGATCTCAGTGCCGACCTTGGTGGCAAAGAAAGCCAAGGTATTCCAGGGCAGCAGGTAGCCGCTGAAACCGAATCCCATGACCAGAAACAGCAGGATCATGCCGCTGACCCATGTGAGCTCACGCGGTTTGCGGTACGCCTTCAGGAACAGCACGCTGAACATATGGGCAAAGGCAGTGAAGATCATCAGATTGGCCGACCAGGAGTGGATGGAGCGAATCAGCCATCCAAACTGTACCTGGGTCATGATGTACTGCACGCTCTCGAAGGCTTCGTTGGCTCCGGGCCGATAGTAGAGAAGCAGCAAGATGCCAGTCGCTACCTGGATTCCAAAAAGAAAAAGAGTGATACCACCGAGGAAATACCAGTAGGAAAGGCTGTGCTTGGGGACTATCTTGTGGCGAAGCGGAGCGATCAGATCGTCCCAATTGAAGCGTTCATCGAACCAGTGGCGAAGAGTGGCGAACAAGGTCACGCCTCCCGCTTGCGGCTGACGACAATTTCGTCGCCACGCGAGTGCACGTCAAACACCTCCAGCGGCCTGGGCGGAGGGCCGGAAACATTGCGGCCGTTGAGATCGTAGATTCCGTTGTGGCAGGCACACCAGATTTGCCGCAGATCGCTGCGATACTGCACCGTACAGCCCAGGTGGGTGCAAGTCGCTGACAAAGCGCGATAAGTGCCGTCTGCATTCATGACTAGCAAGCCGGGGCGGTTGCCGAAACGGAAAATCTTGCCGGAATTCGGCTTCAACTCCGTCAGCTTGGCGGCGACGATTTCCTCTGCGCCCAGGTCCGCTACTGGCGGAGGAATAAGATAACGCAGCACAGGGTAGAGAAAAGACATGAAAGAGGCGATCAGTCCGCCACCGAGAAAGATTTCGATCATGCGACGGCGTGCGGTGTTGGGTTGCGTGAGCCGACCAGCGCTCATCGCTGCTCGGTGTTCGTTCTGCCGAAGGACATCCAAGTCATTCCTCATGGGTTGATCCCTCGATCAGGCAGAACGCACCTCCACCGTGCGCTGCATCTCGCGGAGCCACATCGTCTGGAACAGTTGCAGGCGATGTCCCACGACGACCGCCAAATTCAGAGCGATTTTGTATGCCGCCGCCGGATTTCCAGAGAAATACTTGAGCAACGCCTCTCGCGGTAATGCGATCACCTCTGCGTCCAGCAGCGCCGCGGTGGCGGTGAGCGTGAATCGGTAGGGGGGAATCAAGGCCGACCAGCCCACTGCCTGCCCCGGCGCTCTCTCTTCCACGAAAACATCTTCCTCTCCGCCCCGGACCCGCATCGGCAAAGTAAGCTTGACCCGGCCGCGTTCGATCAGGAACAGGGAATCGGCTCGATCTCCCAGTTGAAACAGGGTGGTTCTGGCGGGGACATTTCGACGTGTGCCCAGATTCAGAACCTGCTTGACTTCAGCGGAGGAGAGACCCTTCAGCAGTTCATGCTCCATGGGCCACACTCTCAGTTCACAAAGGGCGAGTTAGTTTTGCTGTGCAGCTTGGCCTGCGTGGGAGATTCCAGAAAGGATTCCGCAGCAGCCTGCTCCATGCGCACATGGTTTTCGATTTGCAGCAAGAGAACTTCGATAGGCACCTGCCTCGTCGGCATGGCCGGCGGCGCAGGGACAGTGTCGGAGAAGAAGCGAGTTGGCGCGATCGCCTTTACTAAAGGAAGCTGCGGCTGTGGACGCTCCGGCGAATCAGAGTGCTCCGAGCGCGTCGCTGCTCCAAACGCCGCCGCCGCGACTCCCACTCCAAATACGGTGATGCACAAAGCCATCAAAAACATTTCCATGGCACTGGCCTCCTTCCACACATTTCTATTCGCACGTGCCATGCCAGAGCGGAGGTGGAACTAACTCCTTATTAACTGGCCATGTTGTGAGCCGTGGCCCGTTAGGACTGCCACAATGTCAGTCAGGGCCTGACTTTTCGTCAGTCATTGACCGGCACGCTTGGGAGGAATTTTATTGCTTTGGCAGGCCCACAACTAGGTACACTCACATCCGGCCTGCCCAAACAAACGCTCGCTTCAATGGCAACCAAGCTGCACCACTACTCGTTGACGGTAATCCTTGCGTGTGCCATCATCCCGCAATGTTGGTGCCGTTATCATGAAGCTGCGTTTTGCCAGTATGACGGTCGGCCTCGCCCTTGGCATTACTGCGGCGGTGGTCGTAGCCTGCACAGTTGCCGCTTACGTTTTTTCGACCCGCCATTTTAAGAGCCTTCTCGAAACCGCCCACACCAGCGCGCTTGCCGAAGGTGAATTGATCCGAACTGCGCTCGAACACCAGATGATGGGCAATGACCGCACGCTCATCGCGCAAATGATCGAAAGCTTCGGCAAGCAGGCGCGCGTCGAACAACTTGTGGTTCTCGACCGCAATGGCGTGGAGCGTTATTCCAGCAGGCCCGGAACCGTAGCAAATGATTTTCGGATCGATTCCCCTACCTGCCAGGCCTGCCATCGCGATCCGCCGGAACGGCGCGGATCAAGCCGCGTGATCGAGACTCGTGGAGGGACGGTTCTGCGAACCGTCATCCCGATTCGCAACCATGGCGAGTGCCAGCGCTGCCACGATCCTCAACAGAAAATCAACGGCGTCCTCATTTTTGATTACAACGCAGGAGAGGTCCGAGCCGCGATGACGCGCGATCTGCGCTGGATGGTAGCCGGAACAGGAGCGCTGACCTTCGTGATTGTGGGGGCTATCGCTTTAGTCATCCGGTTGTCGGTGCTGCGCCGCTTGCAACGCTTCGAAAACACTGCGCGTCTGATCGCTCAAGGCGACCTCGAACGCCGCGTGCCAGCGGAAGGATCGGACACGCTGGCGTGGATGGCCAAGGAGTTTAACGAAATGGCCGATTCGGTGTCAGGGCTGGTCGGCGAAGTGCGCACTCAGCGGGAGCGGCTGGAAACAGTCATCAACAGCATCGATGACGGCATCGTAGTACTCGATCCCGAGCGAAAGATCATCGCGGCCAACGATGCTTTTTTACAGCGGGCTGGCAACTCTCGCGAGCAAGTCCTTGGTGTTTGCTGCTCGCAGCTTGAGCCCGGGCCGTGTAACCTGTCCGACTGCCCTACTCTTGCCTGTCTGCGGTCGGGAGAGCGCCAGGTCCGAATCTGCGAGCGCAGGACAGCCGACAACACCGTGGCCTGGGAGGAAATCCACTCATCCCCCATTCTGGACGCCTCAGGGAGACTGGTTCAGGTCGTGGAAGTCTGGCGCGACATCTCGGAACGTCGCGCAGCGGAGGCGAAATTGGCCGAGTCGTACCGCCTTGCATCGGTCGGAGTCCTGGCTTCCGGGTTTTCGCACGAGATGAACACGCCTCTGGCAACGACCCTGATGTGCGTGGAGGGAATCCTACGCGAAACTCCTCCCGGGCAGAATGGAGATCAAACTAGAATTCGCGATCATGCGGCCATCGCGCGCGAGCAGATTTTGCGTTGCCGCGGCATCACGCAGCACTTCCTCCGCCTGGCGCGGGGACAGCGGCACGCCGCAGATATCGTGGATCTCGATGCGGCTATCGCGGCCGCGCAGAAGCTCGTCGATCCCACGGCCCGTGCCAGCTCCGTCAACGTCGTAGTGCAACCGTTGGCAACAACGCTGCATGTTCGGGCAGACGAGGCAGAGTTGCAAAATTTGCTCGTCAATCTTCTGCTGAATGCGATTCAGGCATCGAAACCGGGCGGCAAAGTCGTCATTGCCACCGAAGGCGGTGATGCCGTTCACATTCGCGTAACCGACGAAGGCTGCGGCATTGCTCCGGAGTACCGGCAAAAGATTTTTGAACCCTTTTTCAGCCTTCGTAATGGCGGAACAGGCCTCGGCCTGTTTCTGTCGCTGAATGCCGTGCGCAGTTGGGGCGGTACCATCACGGTCGAGAGCACGCCCGGAAAAGGATCGACATTCGAGGTCGTCATCCCGTCAATTCAATCTTCCGAGCAAGCGAAAGATGGACAATGAAGCAACCTTCTCTGCTTCTGGTCGATGACGATGCCGCTTTCCGCCATGTAATGGCCGGTGAACTGGGGCGCTTTGGTTACCAGGTTGACGCTGTAGGGACCGGTGAGGAAGCCATCGAGCGAGTAGCGGCAGCCGAACCCGAAGTCGTCTTACTCGACCTGCGCCTGCCGGGTATGGGCGGAATCGAAACCTTAAAAGCCATCCAGGCCGCAACCCCGTCAACCGAAGTCATTATGTTGACGGGACACGGCTCCATTGATACGGCGATCGAATCGGTTCGCATTGGCGCCTGCGACTACGTCGTGAAACCTTGCCCGCTGGATGAACTTCAGATTCGCATTCAACGCGCAATTGAGCGACGATGCCTGCGCCAGCGAGCGACACTTCTCGAACGTGGTCTGACTCCACCGGATCTCAGCAATTCATTCATTGGCGACAGCCCGGAGTTCCGCCGCCTGCTCAACTTGATCGAGCGCGTGGCACCCAGTGATTCAACTGTGCTGATAACCGGCGAGACAGGCGCGGGCAAAGAGCGAGTAGCCAAGCTGATTCACGCCCGCAGTTCCCGACGGTCGAAGCCATTCGTGGTGGTGGAGTGCGCCGCGTTGCAGGAAAGCCTGTTGCAGAGCGAACTGTTCGGCCACGAGCGTGGCGCCTTCACTGGCGCGGACCGCGCCAAACCTGGCTTGTTCGAAGTTGCCAATGGAGGGACGATTTTCCTCGACGAGATCGGAGAAATAAGTCCCGCTACCCAGACGAAGTTATTGCGTGTGCTCGACACTTCCACGTTCCGCCATGTCGGCAGCACGAGGGAAATTCGCGTAGACGTCCGGATTCTGACGGCGACTAACCGCGATGTGCCGGCCATGGTGCGGCAACGCTTGTTCCGGGAAGACCTGTTCTACCGCCTCAGCACAATCACGGTGGAGGTGCCTCCGCTGCGCGCGCGTGGCGGCGACGTGGATTTGCTGGCACAACATTTCGCGAGCGTGCTCAACGAGCGATTCGGCTCCAACAAGCAGATCAGCGAAGCGGCCCTGCAGCTTCTGCGCCGCCACAACTGGCCCGGCAACGTGCGCGAACTTCTGCACGTGGTCGAAGCTGCTCTCGTACTCTGCGAAGGATCGCAGGTTCTGCCCGAGCACTTACCCGCTTCCCTCCGCGCTATGAAACCCGCTGCCCAAACCGGGACCTTGGTACAGGACACTCCACTGCCGACACTGCAGGAAGCAGAGCTTATACACATCCGAATGGCGCTCGCAGCCAGCAAAGGGCACCGCGGAAATGCAGCTAAGATTCTAGGAATCAGCGAGCGGAATTTGTACCGGAAGCTGCGCGAGCACGGCCTCGTATGATTAGAAGTGGGAGGAAGAGTGCAGGCTCGGGCCATTCTGCACGGATTGTGGGCTACCATTTCTTGCGATTTCTCACTATTAAATCGGGCTGGAGAGAACGGAGTCTCGACTTCCAACTCAAAATACTAGCGAAAACTAGCTACGCGTTCTCCGTCTCCCAAGACAGCATGAAATTGTCCCATCGTCGTTTCAAAAGCCTGAACCGTTAGACGTTCGAGCGGCCATTTTCGCAACTCTTCTGAGAGCACCTCGATTCCCCATGGACCGCGGTATCCTGCGTCTTGCATCGCCGCGATAAAACCTTTTACATCGAATTCACCCTGGCCACACAAGCGGCGGTGGTTTACGGTGTCCTCGTGCAAGCTCCAAGGACATTCAAAGGTGCCGTCGTTCAGTTCAACGCTAATAATGTATTGCGAGGGAATGCGGCGCAGTTCATCGTAAGGAATTTTGAGCTTCACGATATGCCAGGTGTCCAGAGAAATGCCGCCATTGCTGGCGCCGGCGCCTTCCACAAGCTTGAGTGAATCCTCCAGAGTTTGGATCATGGCGAACGGCATTAACTCGAACCCCACTTTGGTTCCGCGCTTTGCCGCTTCAGCGCACAACGTGGCAAAAGCCTCGATCAAGCCCGGCATAGGCGTCGTTTGCTGATAGAAATCGCCGACTTTCACGTGATGTGCCTGCAAAGCTTCGGCTGCATCGAGGAGCATTCTCTTGCAAATATCAGATTGCCTCTTTCGCTCGCCATCGAGAAACCAGTCAGTGAGGAATTCCAGTTCGAGGTACTTGATCCCGTTGTCGTCGAGAATTTGCTTCATCTCCTTGAGCGTGCGCGTGCGGAGTATGTGCGCAAGATCGGCGTGCCAGATACCAAACCCGGTGAAACCGGCTCTGGCAGCGGATTCTACGCGGTCGAGGAAATCGAAAGGGCTGTATTCCTTGTCGGTGTGAGGAAGACCGCAGGAGATGGTCCAGTAGGAAGCGAGCAGGTCAACCTGGCTCTTCATTGCACGTTCTCACGCGGCAACCGCTTCGTGCGCCATTACCGCCTTCACGGCCTCAACGATCTTGTCTTCATTGGGGACCACGTAGTTCTCCAGTGGTTCGCTGTAAGGAATAGGAGCATCGAGAGCTGTCACCATTCTGAGTGCGTTCACACACCCGACAGCATGTTCGGCAATCTCGCCCGCGATCACGGCGGCCGCGGACGAATGCCTCGGCGCCTGATCAACCAGCACCACTCGACCTGTCTTTTTTGCGGAATTGACAATGGTCGCGACATCGAGTGGCGCGAGCGTTCGTGGGTCGACGACCTCGGCGCTGATTCCCTCTTTCGCCAGTCGCTCAGCGGCCGCCAGCGCTTTCTTCACCATCCAGCCGATGGCCACGATCGTGACGTCGGTCCCTGCGCGTTTAATGTCGGCAACCCCGATCGGCACCACGTATTCACCGTCGGGCACTTCACCTTTATCCAGTGTGAGCATATATGGATGCAGATAGACGACAGGGCTATCGTCGCGAATGGCTGCAGCCATCAGGCCCTTGGCGTCGGCCGGAGTCGATGGCACGACAACTTTCAAACCAGGGATGCCCATCATCGTGTGATAAATAACGTTGGAGTGCTGGCCGGCCCACCCCGCGCAGAAACCGTAGCCGGCTTTCAGCACCAGCGGCACGCTCACTTGCCCGCCTGACATATAGCGCAGCCGAGGAGCTTCGTTGATGACCTGATCGAAAGCGACCAGCATGAATTCGCTCATCCACAGCTCGACGATGGGACGCAATCCGGTCATGGCCGCGCCAATGCCAATGCCGATCTCAGCCGTTTCCGAGATGGGCGCGATGCGTACGCGTTCTTTGCCGAATTTCTTGAGCATGGGGTCGCGCTCGGTCATTGCCATATTCTGGCCGTAGAAGACCACGTTGGGGTCACGCTGCATCTCTTCGATGATCGCTGTGGCGATGGCATCGGCATACATCATTCCTTTCGCCATGTTCTCCTCCTACGCATAAACATATTGCAGCGCCTCTTCTGGTGCGGGCAGCGGGCTTGCCAGGGCGAACTGGACGGCATCTTCGACCTCAGCGCGAGCGGCGGCTTCAATTCGCTTCGCCGAAGCTTCGGTGAGCACGCGATTCTTCAACAGGCGTGCGCGAAAGCGTTTGATCGGATCTTTGGTTTTCCAGTGCTCGAATTCTTTCCGGTTGCCATAGACCGCGACGGCTTCGTGCTCGGGAAACTGTGTTGGCAGTGGGGGAACCGTGATCACATTGCCGTGCGCGCTTAGCCGATAGAATTTTGTTTCGACCAAACTGGGTCCGTGGCCGGCGCGAGCACGATCGGCCGCTTTGGCGACAACTTTCCGCACGGCTTCCGGGTCCGTGCCGTCAACCGTTGCGCCGGGAATGCTGAAGGCCTCCGCCTTTTTCGACAACGGATCGCCGGCTACGGCATTGGCATCCTCCAGGCTGAAGTGTGTATACGCCTGATATTGATTGTTTTCGAGAACGTAGACGATAGGAAGCTTCCACACTGCAGCCATGTTGAGGGACTCGAAAAACGCACCTTGTTTCGAAGCGCCGTCGCCAAAGAAGCAGTAGACGATCTGGCCACTCTTCTTCACCTGTGCCGTGAGAGCAGCACCGGTTGCATGGGCGATACTCTGCCCAATGATTCCGGAGGTGCCGGGAAAATACCGGGAGGGATCTGCAAGGTGCATGGAGCCGCCGAATCCGTGACACAAGCCGTCCCGGCGGCCAAAGACTTCCGCCATCATGTTGCGCAGCGGAGTTCCGAGAACGATCGGGTAGCCGTGACATCGGTAACTGGGCATCACGAAATCAGTATCGCGGCGCGTGGAGAGCGCCCCGACGATGCTGGCTTCAGCGCCATCGCCCAAATGAGAATGTCCGCGGATTACACCGGGATGTTCGATGAAAACGCGCTTGACGGCCTCCTCGAATTCACGGATGCGAACCATCTGCGTGTACATCCATCGCAGTCGGTTGCTGTCTGTTTTCACTCTTCGCAGGGCGGATCTTTTTGCGGTCTTTTGCGGCATTTCCGTGCCTCCTACTTTTTCGCTTTTGCAGGCTTCGCAGCCGACTCCGCAATCTCGCAGAGCGGGTCTCCGACCGGAACCTCGGCAGTTTCGTGCGCCAACAGCTTTGTAAGTATGCCACCGAAAGGCGATTCCAGCTCGTAGCTGATTTTCTCGGTTTCCAGCTCGACCAGCGGGTCGCCGGCCTTTACTCGATCGCCTTCGTGCTTCAGCCATCGCACCACGATGGCTTTGGTGCTCGTGACTCCGCCGGATTTGGGTACGATCACGGTTGTCAAGGATCCGGTCCTCAAGGTAGTGTCCTAGATCGACCGCGAAGGGCACGTAGGTACACGAAGAAATCTGTAATCACGCCTTCGAGCGACGTCGTGTCCTTCGTGGTTTTTGAATTTAGGACATCACCTTCCTCAAATCAGATCAGGCCAATCTTGCCCATCTCATTTTGCTAATGTGCTCGGCTAATGCACTTGCCGCTCCGCATGTTCCCAGTACGAGGCGCGAAGTTTCTTTCTGTCGATCTTGCCAGCGGCAGTCTTGGGAATCTCTTCGCAAAATTCGACAGACTTTGGAGCCTTTACTCCCCCCAGCTTCTGTTTGCAGTGAGAAATAACAGCCGCCTCGCTCAAGGATACGCCCGGGCGAAGCACAATGAATGCCTTGACCGCCTCTCCCCAATTGTCATGAGGAACACCAATCACCGCGCACTCGTGAACCTCAGGAAGTGCCATCACTGCCGCTTCCACCTCGGCGCAGTAAACATTAAAGCCACCTGAGATGATCATGTCTTTCTTTCGGTCGACGATATAGACGTAGCCTTCTTCGTCCATGTAACCGACATCGCCAGTGTGGTGCCAGCCGTGGGTGCGGATCTCCGCTGTGGCCTCGGGCATTTTGTAGTAACCGCCACAGATGAGCGAGCCGCGAGCCACAATTTCTCCGCGTTCACCCGCCGGCAAAATCCGGCCGCTGTCGTCCATGATGGCGAGGCGCACTGCCAGGGTAGGCTTGCCGCAACTGGCCAGGCGTTCTGGATGATCGCCCGCTGCCGCAGCTGCGACAGTCTTGGAATCGAGAAAGGTCAGGATCATTGGCGCTTCCGTCTGACCGTAGGACTGGCACATGCATGGGCCGAAGACTTCCACCGCATTCTTTAATTTGTCGGGGGCGACTGGTGATCCCGCCAAAAGAAAACCGCGGAGGCTTGAGTAATCGAAGTCGCGCACCTGCGGATGCGCCAGCAAGTTGTACAGCGCGGTAGGAGGAAGATAGAGATGAGTGACCCGATAGTGCTCAATGTTGCGCAGGACTTCGAGTGCATCGAACTTGGGCATAATGACATGGGTCGCTCCCGCTGAACACATCACAAACGCCAGAACGCCCGCGGCATGCGACAGCGGGGCCGTGTTCAGGCACACAGGATGTTCGACGTCGCCCCGCCAATAGTGCGTGGCCAGTTCCGTCATCGTGCCCAATGCAAGATTGGTCACACGAACGCCTTTTGCCGGACCGGTGGTTCCTCCTGTGGGCACCAGCCCGGCGAGTCGGTCAGGGTTTCCGTAGGCATCGCCCCAATGCGGAACTTTCGCTTCCGCTCCCTGTTCCATGAAAGCCTGCAAGGATAGATGCTCCCCATCTTCGCGATCGAGGCAGATTACGTCCCGCAAGGAGGGTACACGCCGCTTGATTTCAGCAACGCTATCCCGAAACTGGCTGTGATAGAACAACCACGCCATTTCCACGTAGTTCATGTATTCCACGTTGGCATCAATAGCGTTGCGGTAATTGATCGGCACCCACACTGCTCCGGAGCGCATGATGCCCAGCATGCAGAAGAGAACTCTGGCATCATTGTGCGAGTAAATGCCGGCAGGCTCCTGGTCGCGCAATCCTCTCGCCCACAGAGCGCGAGCGATATCCTGGGTCGCGTCGCGCATCTCGCGATACGACCAGGAGCATTCGGCCGCGATGATGGCCGTGCGATCGAGGTTTGCTTCGGCACCTTTATCGAAATAGTCGATCGCACGCATGACTAAATCTCCGCTGGTCAGGAAGTAAAACGAACCTTGGCGAGCCCGTGCTCTTCCAGAACTCGCAGTATTTCCCGGTGTCCGAATGCTTCTGCGGGGGAAGCAAAGCCAACCTTCTGCGGTGCCGCATGTACCAGGTGGTGGGCCGCAAACGCCTGTAGCAATCCCGTCTGGCGATAACAACAGGTGCCGAAGACCACGCACTGTGCATAATCGGTTGAGCCGCGGCCCACTACGACTTCAATCGTTCGCTGCTCGCGCGGATTTTCCCGAGGCGGCGTTCCCGCCTGCACCGCGTTCGCCATCTCGGCAAGTTTCTTTTCTCGATCCGCTTTCGGCAGCGGCCGAATCTGATCTTCAAACAATTTCTCAGTCGCCGCGACGCCTTCCATGATGTGACGATCGAGTAAGCCGCCCATCGAACGCACATTCGCTACCTGCGGGTGATTCTTGAACCAGACTGGTTGCGGGAAGCCTCCCCACGAGAGTGCGAGCTGAGTTTGCAAATAGCCAGGAATGGCTACATCATAGCGGCTCGCACGAGGCCAGGCCTTGTATTGATTCTGCTCCAGATAGTAAGCATCGGTCTGGATGACTGCAAAAATCGTTTGCGTGGAGCCAAAGGTCGGAATTCCCTTAAACATGGTGACGGTTTCGAGCGTATCAATTGCGCCAGATTGTAAGCAAAGCCTGGCAGCGGCGTCGCTGACTGCGCACATAAAGGCAGTTGCCGGCGCAGCCAGGAGCCCGCGTTCACGGAATTTTTCGCCCCAGTTCTCGGCGACTTCACGAATCCAGGCCTGCTCCCCGCCAATGTCGATGTAATGGCAACCGGCTTTCAGCGCCGCTTCAATGACCCGCGGTCCGTTATAGATAAATGGGCCGGCAGTGTTGCAAACCACTTTGGCGCCGTCGAAGATACGCCCTAGATCTTCGAGAGTGCCAGCGGTTTCTACGATCTCAAAGTCGGCACTTTCAATACCCGGGACGTGATCCAACACCTGCTTCACTCTTGCAGCGCTTCTGCCCGCCGCTATGAAAGGTGTGTTGTATTCGCGGAGAAATTCGGCTATCAATCTACCGGAAAATCCGTTGGCCCCGTAAACAACCACCGGCCTTTTGCTCATGTGCGACAGCTCCTGGGAAAGTAGTCTGCTGTTGGCGTATGCACTAATCTGCTGGGGCGCCCCCTCGATAAAAACCTAGCAGCTCAGCTGCTCGCCCCAGTCAGCGGCACCCCGCCTGTTGACTACTGTGAATCAGGTGCCAGACCAGGGGAATCCCTGGTTCAGACGCAGATTGTAGGCTAAAGTATCTTTATTGCCAGTAGGCACTTTTTTGTAACCTGTGATACCGAAGGAGACTGAGGTGGAAGAATATTACTGCCCGGTGAAGCTAACCACGGACGTGATTGGCGGCAAGTGGAAGCCGCTGATCCTGTTTTATCTCGAAAGCGGAACCAAACGCTTCGGAGAGCTTCGCAAATTAATTCCCGGCATGACCAAGAAGATGCTGACCCAGCACTTGCGTGACCTGGAGCGCGATGAAGTCATTCGCCGAAAAGTGTATGCCGTCGTGCCGCCTAAGGTGGAATATTCGCTGACAAAACACGGAGAAAGCCTCAAGCCCATCTTGCGGCTTATGTCGGCTTGGGGAGCGAAGCACCGCAAACGGTATGGGATTCCAAAGAGCAACAAGAGGCCGTTAATGCCCTCCTCAAAGCAGTCCACAGCACCTCAGCAGCGGGTATTCAGCACTTAACAACGCGCCCCGGGCAGCGGCTGAAGTGCCTCAGGCGCGCATACGCGTCACAACAGGTGCACCCCAAACTTCCTTGGCCGTTTCGGCCACGAGGCGCAGCTTGGCCTCTTGATCGGCCGGGCTTACTAGATTTCCCTCAATGGTTGAGGCAAAGCCACATTGCGGACTGAGCGCTAGCAGTTCCAGAGGAATGAACTGCGAGGCCTGCTCGATGCGCTGTTTCAGTTCGTCTTTGCTCTCCAGAGTTGGCTTTTTGGAGCTGGCGAGTCCTAAAACGACCGTACGATCTTCAGGAACCTGGCGCAATGGCTCGAAGCCGCCCGAGCGCTCATCGTCATATTCAAGCAGAAAGCGATGAAAGCGCGTCTTCTGAAATACCTTCGTAATCGGGCCGTAATCGCCTGAAGCGTAGAACCTGCTTTGATTGTTGCCGCGGCAAAGGTGCAAGCCGAAAATCACTCCCGCATGATTACCGATGACCGCATTGTCCATTTCGGTCGAAAGGTCGAGAAGACGGTCGGGATCATTGCCGCGCTGGCGGTATCCCTCGCGTAACTGAGGATCCAGCAACGCGGCGTATTGCGGCGAGTCAATCTGAATATATGTGCATCCCAGGCGGACCAACTCTTCTACTTCATCCCGCAAAATGTCCACCAGGTCGGCCAGATAACCGTCAATCTTGGGATAAGCGGCGGATGACTTCTTGTTATCGTAATACGCGGCAGCCTGTTGTGCACTGATTATTGTTGTTTTTGCGGGATGACTGGTACGTGCCCGCAGGTAAGTAAACTCTTCCGCGCACAGGGGACGTTTCCGGCGAAGTTTCGAAACCACGACCGGCCGGGGCAACACCATCTCCTCGCCCTGCTCGTTGCGAAATGGAATGGCCCAGCCCCCAAATTTATCGAAGCCCTCGACTGCATCAATTAAGTGTCCAAAGAATGCGTAGCGGCGCATCTCGCCGTCGGTGAGCACTTCTAACCCGGCGCGCTTCTGCAACTCGACGGCTTCGTCAACCGCCCGGTCCTCGAGAGACTTGAATTCTGAGGGGGTGATCTGTCCCTTCTCATGACGTTCACGCGCCTCCTTCAAATAGGATGGGCGCAATAGACTTCCGACGACATCGCTTCGATACACAGGACCTCCTTTAATGCCTCTGGACATCGCTCTGAACTTGGCTCTGGACCCGGCTTTGGACACGGGCATCCTGGTTGCGGCGGAAAATTACGTACGAGCGGATTGCGCTGGCATCGTCGCGAGAGAGTTCCTTCGAGAAAGAAACCATTCCCTGGGATTGCAGGTCGCCCCGTAACACGATCTCGAACCAGGTGTCATCGGTGAGCGCGCTGCTGCCCCGCAAATCTGGCAGCACACCTCCGCTCACGGCGACGTCACCGTGACATCCGGCACAATAGCTTTGAAAAAGCTGTTCGCCTTTGCGAATCGTTGCAAGACTCGCTGGATTAGGTAGCGCTGTCAACTGTGGCTGCTCTACAGCTTGCAAGGGCGGCAGGCTCGCTTTCCCTCCGAGCTTGAAAACCAGCATGCGGCTGACGTTGCGTACTCGCCCTGAGGCGAAAGAGACCTCGCCCGCGGCCAGCGGAAACACGCCACCCCAACCTGCGAGCACGGCAACGTACTGTTGGCCGTTGACCTCATACGTGACTGGGCCCGCCATCACTCCGGTCTGAGCTGCGAACGACCACAATCTCGCGCCGCTATCGGCACGGTAAGCTTCAAAGTTTCCACCGGCGGTCCCTTCGAAAACCAAATTTCCCGCCGTCGCGAGCGTGCCGCCGTTCCAGGGGCCGGGCCGATCAATCGTCCAGGCAGCCTTCTGCTCCGCTGGGTCCCAGGCCACTAACTTCCCTTTCACGGTCGCGAGGATTGCCTTCTTCACCTTGGGATCCTGCGGCATGCCAGCCGCGACTACATCAATTCCGTAATTCGGCGCTAGCTTCTTCGCTTCGAAACTGTCGGGCAGCTTGTACTTGAATCCGGCATCATTCACTGGAATGTAGGCAAGCCGGGTGATTGGACTGTATGACATCGGTTGCCAACTGTGTGCTCCGACTGGTCCGGGCACGATGGGCGCAGGGTCGGCTCCCTGATATCTCGCCAGGACGGTCTCTACAGGGCGACCGGTTCTCAGATCTACTCCACTGGCCCAGTTTACGAACGTGTAAGGCTTGGCGGAGAGCAGCGTGCCGTTCGTGCGGTCGAGAACGTAAAAGAAACCGTTTTTCGGTGCTTGCATTAAGACTTTTCGAGCGCGCCCGTCAATGACGAGATCAGCGAGGATGATATCTTCGGCAGAGTCGAAATCCCAGGCGTCGGCGGGGTCCTCCTGATAGTGCCAGACGTACTCTCCGGTCCCAATTTTGAGCGCGACGATTGAGCAGGTGAGCAAATTGTCGCCGCCCTTGGGGCTGCGAAATTTTTCGCTCCACGGAGTTCCGTTGCCCGTCCCGATATAAAGCTGGTCGAGCTCCGAGTCATAGGCGATCGTGTTCCACACCGTGCCGCCTCCCCCGAGCTTCCACCAGTCGCCACTCCAAGTCTGGGCAGCTTTTGCGAGGATTGGGCTTTCAAATGGATGCGCGGGGTTTCCGGGAACGGTATAAAAACGCCAGACTGATTTTCCGGTTTCGCTGTCATAGGCCGAAACATAGCCGCGAACCCCGAACTCCCCGCCGCCGTTGCCGATAATCACTTTGCCCTTGGCGACACGCGGGGCGCCGGTAATCGTGTAGCGGAAATTGGGATCAATGGTAAGCGTTTCCCAAATACGACGGCCCGTCGTCGCATCAAGGGCGATCAAACGTCCATCCAGTGTTCCGACAAAAATCTTGCCGTTCCAGGCTGCAACTCCACGGTTCACGACGTCGCAACATGCGTTTACCGCCCAATTGCCGGGGACTTTGGGGTCATAGGACCAGAGCAGTTTCCCGGTGGCGGCATTGAGCGCGAAGACTTTGCTCCATGCGCTGGTAAAGTACATGACGCCGTCAACGACGATGGGAGTTGCTTCCTGGCCCCGATTTGTGTCCAAGTCGTAGTACCAGGCTAATCCCAGCTGCGAGACGTTGTGATCGTTAATCTGATTCAGCGGGCTGAAGCGCTGCTCATCGTAGGTGCGGCCGTAGGTCATCCAGTTACCCGGCTCGCGATCAGCGTTGATGATCCGAGATTCGTTCACGTCTGCAGGTTTGACGGGGATCTCGGAAGCAACTCTCGCTTGGTTGCATGCCTGCGAAATCACTGCAAGAAAAAGTGTGACAGAAAGAAGTCTGGTTGTGAGGCCCCGCTTCGATTTCCTTTCTTCAAGTAGCATGGGGCAGACGGACGTGGAAATCACACGTCAAAGAAGACAGTTTCCCGATCTCCCTGAAGTATCACATCGAACAACCAATATCCGGGACGGGCTGGATCTGGGCGCGCCAAGAGCGTGTCCCGCCGCTCGGGCGGAATCAGCTGGAGCACCGGATCCTTGTCATTGGCGGCCTCTCCAGCGAAATAAACACGCGTGTAGAGCTGCTTCAACAACCCACGAGCGAAGACCGCGACCGTGAGATGGGGAGCCTGCGGAGCTCCGTTGCCAACAGGGCCGGGCCTTATCGTCTCCAGCACGCAACTGCCATCCTCGCCGGTGGCTATGCGGCCAAAACCAATCCAACCCGGATCAAGCTGCTTAGGTTGCAAGTCGTCGGGATGTTTGTACTTGCCGTTGGCGTCGGCCTGCCAAATCTCCAGCATGGCATCGTTCACCGGGGCGCGGTTTCCATCCAGTACTCGAAACGTGATCCACATGCGCTCGCCCTTGGCCTGAGGACCGGGCACACACTTGACACAGTGTTCCTGCGTGGTGAGCTCAATCCGAAAATATGGGCCAACCGTCTGCGATGGTGTAGGGACTAAGTCCGTATCAGCTCTCAAAGGGGGTGGCCTCCGGACCGCGCAGCACAATATCGAATTTGTAGGCCCTGGCCCAGTCCGGCTGCGTGTTTTCCAGATCGAACTTCGAGATGAGCCGTTGTCTCGCTTTTTCGTCTGGTATCGATTGGAAGATGGGATCGTAGGTGAACAGAGGATCGCCGGGAAAATACATTTGCGTCACCAGGCGCGTGAGGAAAGCCATCCCGAAGACGGAGAAGTGAATGTGCTCAGGCCGCCACGCGTTGTAGTGATTGAGCCAGGGGTAAGATCCCGGCTTGATGGTAATGAAACGGTACGCGCCACGTTCATCCGTCAGAGTCCGGCCGGCGCCACTGAAGTTGGGATCCAGGGGCGCGGGATGCTGTTCCTTGATATGTCTATATCTCCCAGCGGAATTCGCCTGCCAAATCTCGATGAGGGCGTTGGGGATGGGCCGCCCGTTACTGTCGAGCACGCGTCCGTGAACGATGATGCGCTCACCAATTGGCTCGCCGGCGTGCTGGCTGGTCAGGTCGTTATCCTTTTCGCGTACCTTTTCATGTCCAAAGATCGGTCCGGTAATTTCCGAAAGAGTATGCGGCAGAATGATTAGGGGCTTTAATGGCGCGCGTTTGATGGTGGCCCGGTAAGGTTCATACAAAGACGGTGGCTGGCTGCCCTTGGGTAACCTGATATAGCCCTTGACCGAAACTCGTGTGCTCACCTCAGAATCCATCTCACTCCTCTTCGACCCGTGCGCTTTGCGCACGGCGTCATCTTGTGCAGCTCCGCCTGCTGTCGAAAAGATCGTTCAAATTTGCGCGCACACCGACTTGCTTTCCGTGTACAACTCCAATGCCGGTTTGCCCCACTCGCGTCCCCAACCCGACTGTTTGTATCCTCCGAAAGGCAGAGCGGAATCGAATACGTTATAGCAGTTGATCCAAACCGTCCCCGCTTTCAACTTTGCCGCCAGGCGATGTGCCTTGCTGATGTCGCGTGTCCATACGGCCGAGGCTAGGCCGTAAATGCTATCGTTAGCGAAGCCTGCCACTTCACCCAGGTCGTCGAACGGAATGGCCGTTACCACCGGACCGAAAATTTCTTGGCGGACCACTTTCATCGTGGGTTTCACATCGACCAGCACCGTCGGCTCGACGAAGTATCCCGGGCCATCGATCCTCTTGCCGCCAACCACGGCCTTGGCACCGTCCCTGTTGCCGGAGTCAAGATAGCCGCAGACTCGATCTTGCTGTTCCTTTGAAACCAGCGGACCCATGTTGTTGGTGGGATCAATTCCCGGACCGATGTGGAAGCTTTTAGTGAAGTCGGCAACGCCTTCCACGACTTTGTCAAAAATGCTCTTGTGCGCAAAAAGCCGCGAACCCGCGGCGCAGATTTCTCCCTGGTTGAAGAAAATAGCCATGGCGCTGCCCGGGATAGCCTTTTCTAGGTCGGCATCCTGCAGAACAACGTTCGGTGACTTGCCGCCCAACTCCAGCGAAACCTTTTTCAGATTTCCGCTGGCGGCATTCAGGATGAGCTTGCCCACTTCGGTTGATCCGGTGAAAGCGATCTTGTCGACATCCGGATGGGCCGCGAGCGCGGCCCCAGCCGTCTCACCATAACCCGGCACGATGTTGACCACGCCATTCGGGAAACCAGCCTCCATAATTAGTTCCCCCAGTCGCAGCGCAGTCAAAGGAGTTTGTTCAGCGGGCTTCAAAACAATCGTGCAGCCTACGGCCAGGGCTGGGCCCAGCTTCATCGAAGCCATAATCAGCGGGAAATTCCACGGAATAATCTGGCCCGCGACACCCACCGGCTCGCGCAGCGTATAAGCCAGATATTTTGCTCCCTGAGCCGAAATCGGAATGGTAGCGCCTTCCACCTTCGTCGCCCACCCCGCATAGTAGCGAAACGCGTCAGATACGGTCGGGACGTCCACAATGCGGGAGAAAAATACTGGCTTGCCGTTGTCGAGAGTTTCCAGTTCGGCCAATTCTTCGTGATGCCGATCGACCAGCTCAGCGAGTTTCCACAGGAGTCGGCCTCGTTCTGACGGCGACATCTCCGGCCATGGGCCGGACTCAAAAGCTTTGCGAGCGGCTTTGACGGCAAGGTCGATGTCGGCTTTATCCCCCTCCGCGACGCGGGCCAACACCTCGCCCGTGGCCGGATTGTAGGTCTCGAAAGTTTTGCCGGAAATCGCGTCAACCCATTTGCCCCCAATTAACATTTTCCGGGGTTTGGCGACGAACTCGCTAACACTGTTTTGTATCTGCGGCATTACCGTGGTGGCCATGTTTCCTCCTGCTTGCAAGAACTCATTTGAACCTTAATCTCTACGCTTCACCAGAGCGTCACGCCCGAACCCAGCCGTATTGTGTGTTGCTTGGGGTTGGACTTCCGGTTTTCTTGTATTGTTTCCGCAGCTGGTCTACGTAATCTGCTGGTATCGGATTGCGCTTTGCCTTGGGATCAATCCCATACAACCGGGCTGCATTGAGTCCGAAGATCTTGGCTTTCACTTCTTCGGTAAGTGGTGCATAACCGAATTGCTTCATCAGCAATTCTGGCATCTCCAGGCGGCGCAGAGCTTCGATCTGCCACTGCGGCGACCCCCACCAAATGGAATCCGTTCCCCACAGCACATGGTCGTCGCCGTAAGCCTGAATGATCATTCCCAGGACATGGGCGCCCAGCATCGGATTCGTCACTACCATGGTGCCGAAGCTCGTTCCTAATTCCATGTAGACGTTGGTCATGTGCGGGTTCTTCCTGCGGTACTCGCACAAATCGGAAACCCACGGGACATACGCATTCTTGCGGAAGCCGTCTTCAGCGGCAGGCAATGCGTCTTCGACAGTCTTGAGCCCGGAGTGGTAGAGGAGAAAGTTTAGATCAGGAAAATCTTTTGACACCTTCACCATATCTCTTGGATGGCAATGAGCCTCATTAAAAACGCCAATGGCCAGCCCCTTGTGCAAGCAAATGTTCCGGATGTTCAGCTTATCGCGGGTATACTCGAGCGCCGGATAAGTGATCTTCTCATCATCCATCCACCATCCATCTTTGTCTGCTCCCAATCCCTGACCTGTATAGCCCTTCCAGGCGTCAATCTTCAGGGTCTCGGCCTGGCGATGCATATTCTCGAGATTCTTCGTCCCCAAGTCAGGCGAGAAGAGGCCGTGGCTCATCATTCGTTGGGAACGCGTCAGTTCATTGACAATGTTGCGCGTTTTCACCATTTCGTCAGGCGGGATGACCATCTTGGCTTCGGTGATGTCAGGTATGCCGCTAAGGCAGGCCACGTCCGTATCACTGTCGAGAAAAACTTCTTTGATGTAGTTTTCCAGCTCAAAGTCGGATTGCTTCGGTTCTTTTCCCTTCAGGGCAGGATTGAACTGTCCGCCAGAGCGGCGGGTATCGAAAACGTCCGCTGGTCCAATAAAATGCCGCCCCGCGGCCACGTGGTGGGTTTGCACATCGAAGATGAAATAATCGGTCTTCATTGCCCTGGCAGCGGCCAGATCGTGCAGCTCCGCTGCGTCTACTTTGAAGAAGTGACCGAACACGCTGTTCATGGCAGCAAAGCCCGCGGCCATGCCACATGTCATACGAAAGAACTGCCGGCGGTCGACGCCCAATTTCTTCGAGATTCTATCCCCCATCTTGAATAATGTGTTCTCCACAGCACGCTGCTTTGCCGTCTGCGGAAGAGGAATGAATTCCTCGTTGGAGACCACTTGCGTGGGAATGGGAAGGTGCCGGTCAAGGTAATCGTCGAGTTCGTGTTTGCGCACCCAGCCACCGTGATTCTCTGGCTTGCGAATCGCGGGGATGGTCTTGGAGTTGCTCATGCTCTGATCTACCTGAATCTGCGGAATGAAAGCCGTCCCTGCTCCTGCTGAAGGGACAGGCGAGGAGGAATTTGCAGCCTGCCTTCAGTTGACGGTCGCTGTCTCTCAGCAAGCTCCCGAATTGCGTTGCTGGCCAAAACCCCTACCACGTTTCGCCCGGTTCACTTTTCCTGTATCGATTCAAGGTATCGGTTCAGATTGGCAATGCGCATCTGAAGCTGCTCTTCGTGCCCCTGGCTCATCTTCCAGAATACCGGGCCCCAGACGGGCATATCCTGATCTCCATGCGCTACGAGCTTCGTCTGCCCGCGAAGAATGCTGGTCACTTTATCCGAGGGGTACTTCCCGCCATTTTGCCTGGCCAACGTGGTCAGATTGGCCGGAGCCTGTTTTAGGGCGCCTGCGGCTGGACCATCTCCCTTGGCGTCTTTGCCGTGGCAGGAGGCGCAATAACTCTCGAACATCTCCTTACCCGAAGCAGGCGAAGTGGCCGGCGCGGTCGTGTGTTTGACAGTAGGCTGTGCCTCCTGCGCCGCGGAAGCAAACGCACCTGCGAGCGCCAGTGCGACCAGGCAATTGAGAGATCGAAGTCTCATGAAACCCTCCCCATCGGAACTATCGAGCAAGTTGCCCAGGCGCTCACGAACGTGCGCGTGGACGTTTATCCCTACCTAGAAAGTGAATTTTACTGAGAACTGCAGTTGTCGCGGAGTGAAGGCTGTGCGCGGCAGTCCGAAGTTCGCATTTGGCGTCGTTGGGATGAACAGATCTGTTCCGATCGGGGTGGGGGCCAGCGACCCCCCGGGAACCGGGATCCCCCCGTTCGGGCAGGTTACCGTTGCCGCCTGCTGCTGGACGGCGCGAGTCATTGCATCGTTATAGTGCCCAGGGACGCCTCCGCAAAACACGGGTGAGCCATAAACGCTGGTGACCTCGTCATAGTTTGCCCGGTTGAGAAAGTTGAAGGCATCGAACGCGGCCACCATGGTCAGGCGCTCGTTGAGGTGAATGTTTCGCGTGACGCGCAGGTCCCAGTTGTAATACGGATCGCCAATGTAGGTGTTGCGTGAAATCATGGTCTGGCAGTGGGTGACGTCAGGGCACGAGCCTGCGACGAATGCCGAGCCACCCACTCGGTCTGTGGAACCGCCAGCCACGTCGTTGAGAGTATTGCTGCCGTAAAAAATCGTGAAGGGCCGGCCCGATTGCAGAGTGACGATATTGCTCAACTCAAAATTCCGCCACGGTCCATTGTCCGGCGCAATGGCGGTAAAGTTGGCCACCAAACGATGCCGGGCGTCCTGATTGGAGTTTGCACGTTCTGCGGCATAGTCAAACTGGTTGGGCGGCAGGTTGATGAAAGTGGTGAAGTTGCCATTGTCGATGATGTGGGAATAGGTGTAATTGGCCGTCAAGTTGAAATACTTCACCCTTTCCAGCACGGTCAGCGTTCCACCGTGGTAGATGGCGTTGGCGACATCGTTGTTGTAGTCCTCGAGGCCGCTGCTGATGGTTCGCAGCCCTGAGCCGAGGGCGCCGCCGAAGAAGGGCCCTAACCCGGCAATGGCGCCAGTTCCAAGAGTCGGCGTTCCGGTGCACCCTGAAAGAGTGCCATTGGCATTGAGCCAACCAGGCATCCATTCCGGAAACGGGTCGGTAGGCGGTCCCGACTTTGTGGTGCCGGCTGGACAGGGAACGTTCAGGTTGTTCCCGCGAACCAACTTGTGGGCCTCGACGAACAAATAGCTGAGATTGAGTGCGAATCCCCGTCCAAACTGATGATCAATCTCGAAACTACCTTGCTCGGCATAAGGCGCCCGGGCGTTGTGGTCCATTCCGCCCTCGCCAATGCCGCAGGCTCCGGTCGTAAAGCAGGTGCCAGACATCTCCACGGAGGGAAACGCCGTGTTATAGGCTCCCGTCTGTATAATGCTGGCGGCCGCGCCGGCCGCGTCCTCGCTTGCTGGGAAAGCTAATAGCTGGTAGCCCTGCCCAGCCTGCCCCAGATTCGACATGATGTTGGGAAAGACCTGGGGCAGGATTCCAGCGGCGTTGCAAATAGCCGCGATGCCGGAGGGCGGCTGATTGCCGCATTGATAGCCCGCCACGATCTTTTGGGTGTTGGGCACGAAGAAGAACGTCAGGTTCTGCCGGTCGAAGAAAATTCCGTAGCCTGCGCGAACGACTGTATTGCCGCCCGGAGCATAAGCAAACCCAATCCTCGGCTGAAACTCGTTGTAGTCATTGTTCACAAACGCGGAGAGACCGGTTTCGTAATCCCATCGCAAGCCGAAATTGAAGGTAAATTTGGGAGTGAGTTTCCATTGGTCCTGGGCAAAGACGCCCCAGTATCCGTGGTTAATATTCCGGCTGAAGCTGTTAAATAGCGAGGGGTCGTAGGCATTGGCCCACGTCGAATTGGGGAATCCGGCGCCGTTGAGTGGATTGGCCGTGGTAACGACCGGAACGCACGGAGTAGGGCCAGAGGCATCGCCACTGCAGGCATTGCCAGCGGTGGGCAGCGGTGTGCCTGCGTACATAAAAACGACGCCATTGTCTCCAGGAACGGCGCAGGTAGCCGCGGAGGCGCCCAGGCCCGTTCCAGCCGTCGGATAGGCCGCGCCGAAGTTCGTATTGAAATACTGCGCAAAATCAGTAAAACAGGAGATACCTGGGATTAGCAGACGGGTGGGCATGAACCCGGGGAAGTTCTCCAGGCTGGTCAGCCAGTTGCCATCAGCCCCAAATTTCGCCAGGTGATTGCCTTTAACCCAGGATATAGACTCAGAGAGCTGAACCCTAGTCTCGTACAGCCGGTCGTTCGTTCCGAAGTTGTGGCCCACTTCAAGATCGTTCAGGATACTGAAGTCCGGCTGGCCTGTTGCTCCAGGAAAGTTATAGTGCCGTCGCGCGTATTGCACGAGCACGGTATTGACCAGATTGGGTTTCAACAGCGAGTTGATCGTGGTTACGACGGATTGGTCGCGAATGAAGAGATTCCGGCCGCCGCTGGGTACACCCACCCCGCCGCCATCGAGCGTGTTCCCCACCAGTTCGTTTGTCGAGCGGCTGTCCTCCACGTTGTAGCGCAAGGCCAGGCGATTATTCGTGGTCAGTTGATCATCTATTCTGACAAAACCGAAATCGTCGTTGGCGGTTTTAAGAAAGCCCTGGAGGAATCCGAAGGCCTGCGCCTGCGTGATATTGGCCGGATTCCCGGCAAAATTAGGCAGGCATGTGCTAACCGCGCCGAGACAGCCTTCGGGAGCCAGACCCATCAGCGCCTTTGCCTGGTCTATAAGCAAAACGTTGTTGACCAGATCGGGTGGATAGACCGGCGACTGAGCACTGCGTTTGCCTTCATAATTGACAAAGAAGAAAGTCTTGTCTTTAACAATGGGACCACCCGCCGCTCCTCCGAAGATATTCTGCCGAAGTGCGTGTGGCAGCGGCGGAGGCTGCAGCGGTGAGTGCGCATCGGTATAGCTATTTTGAAAATATTCATAGACGGAACCATGCATATTGTTGGTGCCCGACTTGGTCACAATATTGACGATTCCGCCGACTGCGCGGCCATACTCCGCGCCAAAGCTGTTGTTCACGACGCGGAACTCCTGGACGGACTCCTGGGGTGGCGTCGCGCGCTGAATGCCGCTCGCCGCGTTGACGAAATCCGCTCCATCTACTGTGATCTCATTGCTGAATGAGCGCATGCCAGCAAAAGAAATCTGCGTTACCTCAAACTCCGTGAAGGTTGTGCCCAGGCTGGTGCGGCTCGAGGCCACCCCGGGAGTGAGGAGAGCAAAGTCGGTGAACACACGATTGCTGATGGGCAACGACTCGATCTGCTCCGTTTCTACGACTTGGCTAATCTCCGTCTTGGTGGGCTCGATGAGCGGCGCTTCTGTGGTCACGGTAACGACTTCGGAAGCCGCCGCCACCTTCAAAATGGGGCTGACAGTGGCGACCTGGCCGACCGTCAAGGTAATGCCAGTCTGCTGATACTTGGCGAAGCCGGACGCGGTAACTGTTAGCTCGTATTTCCCGGGAGGAAGGTTGGGTACTACGAAAAAGCCTGTGGTATTAGTGGTTGCCTGAAAACCTTGATTAGTGTCGAGATCGCGCACCGCCACCTGTGCGCCAACCACTGCTCGTCCTCCGGCGTCCAGGACCGTACCGTTCAGTTGAGCGAAGCTAAGGGCAGCTTGAGCCGCTGCTGATGGCGCAGAAGCTCCCAGTACAGCGAGAAGGCAAAGAACAACACCCAACAAGCGTGTTCTCATAAGATCCCTTTCCTGAGCGAATCCTTTTAAATGCTCGACAAGAGACACGGCTTAAAGAGCCGATCAGAGAGCCCAGCTAGTAGTCCATCAGGTATGAGATCTGGAGGAGAAAATCGCACCCCACGATTCCCCAGAAAAAACCCCGCCAATGATTACTATGTTCCAATGCATACTGTCAACCAAAAATGTATACAGGAATCGATGGAGGGCGGAATCTTTGTTGGTTTTGGTTGAACTTAGGTGAATGGATCGAATTTACTGTATGCAACCGGCGATCAATGGCCTCCCAGCAAGACCAGCAGCTCCCCAAGGCTCCGTAGGACGCGATGTGGCCTTCTGCCCGGAGGCTGCTTGACCCAGTCGCGTTCTTTGGAGATGCCGGTGGTCACTCCGAAGCCCACGGCGCCGCCTCGCCGGGCCATAATCATTTCGACTAGAGGATCGTCTCCGACAACCCCCACCTTGCTCATCGGGATGCCCAGCCTTTTCGCCACCAACCTTAGTGCGTGGAGCGAGGGTTTCCCAGTGAGAATCATGGGCGCGCGTGTGATCCTCCGCACCGCGGCCGAGATCGCGTAAGAGTAACCCATGGTCTTGCCGCCAGCAGTGGCAAAAAATGGTACATCAGAAGCCACATACAGCTCCGCGCCATTCCAGATGGCCTTCGCTGCGGCTTCAATGTCTTTCATGCGGCAGTCGGGATGCCATCCAATGTAGACAGCATCGACGCCGTCAGTACCTTCGTCGTTCGTGAAAACTGTCTGGATTCCCGCCTGTGTAAGCGCATGTCCGACGCCGGGTGTTCCTAACACAAGAACTCGCTTAACGCCTCGGCGAGGCATAAGGTCCGCGGCCACACTGGAAGGGGTAAGGAGAGCATCATCGGAGATGGGCAAGCCGAGAGCGCGCAGTTTGGGGGCTTGTTCCGACGAGGGGTAATTCGTTCCATTTGTGAGGACAACAAAGGGGATGCCGCGTGCCTTCAATTCGCTCAGCATCTCAACGGCGCCGGGGAGCACTTGATAGCCGCTGAGCGAACGATCGGCTAAAACCAAGGTTCCATCGAGGTCGAATACGAAGCCCGCTACAGGTCTGAGCCGCCTATCCTTGTGAGGGCCGGATTTGTGTTTCATGCTATCGCCTTGCAGCGCGCTGGCGATCCTTCCAACTCCAGCCGAAAGCCAGGCTTCTCAACCGACAGGCGTGCGATGTCTCGGCGCGCCGCAAGCCGGCGAAGCAACTGCATCACCGGAGCGATGTCCGGATTGTAGGTTTGCGACGCAGGCCCTGCCGCTTTCATGGCATCGACCTGTTCACCCGGCATAGTCGCGCGAAGCAGGAACTCCTCGTCACTGAGTTCTGGCCCAATTCGTCTGCGCAACTCGGCAAGAGGTGGCATGCCTGGCTCTTGGCGAAGCTCGCGAGTTCTGGGCAAGGAATCGATACGGTCCATCACTTCAGGAGCAATCGGCAGGCTGGGTTTTCCGAACCGGCCCAGGGTGTAGCGAATCAACTCGTCCGCCACAACCGCGTATCGCTCGTGGCGCGTTACGTTCATTACCGCCTGGGTCAGCAGCATTTGCGAAAAGGGGGTCATCACAATCGGCCAGCCTAATTCCTGACGCACGCGGCCTAATTCTTCGATTACTGCTCCTTCCAGGTGTGTGAGCCTGCTTTCCGCCAGATGTCGTCGCATGGTGCCGGTCATGCCCCCGGGTAACTGGTGATGGAAGTATGCGGCATCAAAAGCCTGCGGGTGTCCGGCAGGAAGTCCCTCCGCCTCTGCCAGGCCGGTGAAATAGCGGCTAACTTCACTCAAGGCCTGGTGGTCAACATAGATCTTGTGCCCGAGCTCGCGCAGATTAGCCACAACGCGCTCGGCTGGAGGATTGGATATGCCGTCGCTCGCCGCACCCGAGGCGCATTGCACCGTGCCGACGCCCCACTCCGGCGCGTCCATGTAGACTAACTCGCCAAGGCCGATGGTGGAATGGGAATGGAGCTCCAAGGACTTGTCACCGATCACCGCCTTAACCGCCGGAATCATCGTGCGCGCGCGCAGGGGACTCAGAAGGCCGCCTGGGTCTTTGATGTAAAGCGCATCTACGTCCGGACTGGCGGCAAGTTTGCGGGCGCGTTCTACGTAGCGCGCGTCGTCATCGATGGGGGTGATGGTAAACACCAAAGCGGCGACGACGTACTCGCCGCCAACTTCTTTGATCATGCGCGCGCAGGCGATGGCGGAGTCGGCATTATTCATCGGATCAGCCAGCGCGAACCGGCGAATCCCGTTTTTCACCAGAGTAGCGAACGCCAGCTTCATGAATTCAGGGCTGGCCGTTTCCCACGAAATAAAGCGGAAACCGGTGGAGAGAAATTGAAGGGGCGTATTCGGAGTGGCCTTCGCCATCAGTCGAATTCGCTCCCATGGGTCTTCCTTCTTGTAGCGAACGGCAACGCCCATATGCGTGGAGGTAGTGAAGTCGATCGCCTTGAAACGGACGCGGTCCATGACGGGAGCGATGGTCAGAGTCTTGGCAGTGTCGATGCCAAGCGCCGCCCAAAGACTCTGGTTGCCGTCTCGAAGTGAGGTTTCGACGATCTCAATATTCGCCACAGTTCAGGCCTCTGGACGCACTCGCATCAGAACTTCGCCATACTCAACCGCCGCCCCATTCTTAACCAAAATTTCAACCACCTCGCCTTTCACGCCGGCGCAGACGGTGTGCATCAGTTTCATGACTTCGATGATCCCGACCATTGTCTGCTCCGCAACTTTCGATCCCAATTCTACGAACGGAGGCTGACCCGGCTTGGGTGCGACATAGAAGATTCCGAGGAGCGGAGCCGGGATTTCCAGCAGACCGGGCTCGGATGGCAGCTGGGCTCGCGGCTGCAGCGGTGAATTCGGCGGCGGGGAGGCTACCGCCAGCGGATCGGAAACTTGCGGCAGCACAGACCCGCGCTGGAGGCTTAATTTGACACCATTCATCTCGAGCGTTAATTGATCGAAGCTCGATTCCTCGAGGATGCGCATGATCTCGGCCACATCCTTGGCCGTGAGCGTCAACGGCGGCCTCCAAAAATATTCATCACATGCTCAAGGGGGTTCTGCGCCGGCCTGGCAACCGGGGCCTTGTCTTTGTCAGACCACACAGTCTCAGGGCGGCTCTGTAACAAAGAGATTTCGTTCTCGTGATTAATCGCCCACTCGATGTCCTGCGGCCTTCCGTAATGACGTTCGACCTTGCAGCCGATTTCCGCCAGAGCCTTGAGCTCGCCGTCGCTAATCGAAGGCGCACGCCGAAGCTCTTCCGGCGTTTCTATTTGCTTGATCCCGCCGCTCTCCACCGTCACATCTTGCCGCCGCTTGTCGGAGATTTCACGCACTGAAATTTGGCCGGTAATTTTACCGATCACGAAGCGATCTGGTGTGACTTCGCCGCTTACTACAGCGGAGCCCAGACCCCAGGTTGATTCGATGGTGATCACAGAGCGGTCCCCGGTCAAAGGGCTGCGCGTGAACATCACTCCCGCCGAGCGCGCATCCACCATCGTTTGGACAACGACCGCAATCGCTACTCCGTTTTCCGAGGTACCGCCTTTTCGACGATAGGAGATCGAAGGAACGGAGTAGAGGCTGGCCCAACAAGAGCGCACATACTCAAGAATAGCTTCGGTACCCTTCACCCAGAGATAAGTGTCCTGAAGTCCGGCGAAGCTGGCCTCCTCTGAATCCTCGGCCGTAGCTGAGGAGCGCACCGCCAATGGCCACCGGGGGTCCGGGCCGCACAGCTCGGCATGCGCCGCCACGATGTCCGAGCGAACGTCCGGCGGCAAAGGCGCGTTCTTGAGGCGCGTGCGAAGTTCCTCGGAAAGCAGGCGGATTCCTTTCAGATCATGGAGCGTCAGCGCCTCCACGCGTGAACGGATCTGCCTCTGCTTTTCCAGTTCGGCCAAAACGAGTTCGAACCCCCTGGTGGTTACGACAAAACCGGGTGGTACCGCGATACCTGCCCGGGTCAACTCGCCTAATGAACCGCCCTTGCCTCCAACTATGGCGCGATCGGCGAGTGTGATATCGGCGAACCAGCTGATGTTAGCGGTGGAACGCATCGTTGCTCCCGAATTCAGGCTGTTCAATTCCGGCTCTTTAGTCGTAGCTGTTCAAATGTAGAGCTGTTTGTTGATTGGAATACCGTGCTCGCGGCAATAGCTCTCGTAGTGATTGATGAACCACCAGACATCGACCGTTTCGACGAAATTAGCGTTGTCGTCGTAAAACTCAAGAGGTCCCTGGAGCCAGCCAAACAGCTTGACTCCGTTGGGATTGTCGCTCACCAAAGTATGAACGAGACCCGGAGTTTCGTAGATGAAGTCGCCTGGGCCGGCTACCCAGTCGTATTCGAGATAGCGGGCGCTGCCCTCGAGGCAAATCATTACGACCGTTCCACGGTGCTTGTGTGTACCAATGACGCCGGCCGACTTTATCCACAGAATGTTGCTGAAAATGTTATGGCGAGTGTCGAAAAGAAGATGGCGGATTGCCGCATTGGGGCCGAATGGCACCCATGGACTCTCCCGTTCAGATGGACCGACAAACGTGCCCGGTATGCCATGCCGCTTGATCACGTCCGAATAGGCTTCGGGTATATCCACGATCTTGTAAGCTGTAGATGGCGGAGCGGTCATTCTGGTAACTGACGATGTTGTCATGGTGTGCCTCCTCATGCGGCTTCGCCGCGCTGCTGCGCATTGCTGAATCTGCTGTCGTTCAGAATTTCCAACCCACATTCAAACGCCGACAACCACAGAAAAAACATTACTGCAGAATCGTAACCACGCCCCTGCCGCCATCCACGCGAATACGCTGGCCGTCTTTGATCTTCTGCGTAGCGGTGCCAGTTCCCACCACTGCCGGCAAGCCGTATTCGCGCGCAACGATCGCAGCGTGGCTCATCGAACCGCCGATATCGGAGACGGCTGCCGCAATCTTCTGAAAAACCGGCGCCCAGCTTGGGTTAGTGACGTGACAGACCAAAATGTCGCCGCGGCGCAGGCGATCGATTTCGTCCACCGTCATCACCACTCGGGCGATGCCGTCGACTACACCGCTGGAGGCGGCGAATCCTTTGATCTCGTTGGAATCTGGCTTCTCGCCTGCCGCCAGCCACGAATCCAGATTCTCGCGCGTAATGCCCCACAGCATGACAATGGCGGGGTCATCAATAACATCGGGCACAGGGCCCAGGGCTGGCGGAGTTTCGTGCCTGGCCCATTCGGCAATCGCCGTTTTACGCTCGTTCACAATCGGCGTCCAGCGGGCGGGACCGCGTGGCGGGGAACCATTCGACCACGAGGTCATGAGATCAACAATCGCCGCCTCCACTTCGTAGTGAGTCAGGTGGAAGATGTCCTCGGCGTTGGGGAAAAAGCCATGCTCGGCCAATAGCGCGCCAAATTCCCGAATCTTGTTAAAGAACAGATTGGTGTACCAATGCTCACAGTAGAATTTGTGCCCTTCGACGTAAGGAAACACGCGGTGGGCAAGCTGAATCATCTGGTCATAGGCGGCGCGCTCTTCATCGCTATTGAGCAACTCGCGGTAATTGTCAATGAGCTGCTGGCGCTCGACCATCAGCTTCTCGATTGGCCGCTCAATGCGTTCGCCGGCTTTCACATTAGCGATGTAGCCGGGCAATGAAGCGAAGGGCATCGAGAGATCATCGTTCCAGGAGCGATGGTAGTGGTAGAAGCCGTCGCCAACATTGATGTTGAACCACGGTTCGCGAGCGTCGGACAGTTCTTCCAGCCACTTCCTGCCGGATTCGGATTGCTCCAGACATTGCATGATCTCGCCGGGCGCAGTGCCGTCGCGGAAGAGGTCATCCACGCCTAGCTCAATGGCGCGTTTGGCGAGACGCCTGAGCTCGTCGTCGGGACGAAAAATTTCCGCTTCCATACCTGCCACCATGCGTGCCACGGTCTGATCGCTGATCTCCGGGAATGCCTTCTTGCAGAAATCGAAGAAGGTCAGATAGGCGCCATAGCCGAGCAGCAGAAACTCGAAGTGATGGTGCCACATGCGGAAATAGCCCTCGAGGGTCTTCTGATAGATATCGAGGAGGTAGTGGTTGGATGCAATGCCGCGTCCGGCGCGGACATGCTCCAGGGGCTCGAACTCCGGCAACGCCAGCTTCGGGAGCGCCTCGGCCGACCGAATTAAAGCCAGCATTTTTTGCTTCCACTGTGCGAATAATTCTTCCCAGTGTTCGTAGTAATAGAAGGCACGTTGCTGGAATTCCTTTGTGCGCCTGGCAATTTCGGCGGGATCGGTTACAGCGTTGCCGCCGATGTAGATCCTTCCGTTGATGATGCGATAGTCAATCCCCAGCGTCGTCGGCAAACTGTGGACCCGGGTGTTGGCCGCACCCAAGGCGCAATAAGCGGCTTCTGCCGTGGTGACGTCGAATACGCTCATCGGCTCCGGAAAATGCATGGAGTTGTAAAACCAGAAGCGCTCGTCATCTTCCCGGGCGAACTGCATGTAATATGGGTAGGCAGCCTGCGCGCGTTCTGTCCCTGGGACTACCTTCAAGGAGCTGGGAAGCGGAAAGCATCTGGTTTTGAGGGTTGTGTTCATGCCTACCTTCCGATCGACAGCTTCGTTTGGCACCGCAGCCGCTTACTGAGTTTTCCCCAGGTCGATTCCCTGTTCTCCGTTGCCTTGGCGCGGATGTTTCGCGCCCCGAGAATTTGCCGTTCGAGGACCCGCCGCAGAGTGGTTGCGATCCGAAACCAGCAGTTGGAATCCCCCAATGATGGCCGAGATTATACCCCTAAGTGCAAGGCCCTTTGCAGATGGTGTCGCACCATGCGCGACAATCGAGTGGCTGCGATGTACCACCCAGATTATCGACCACCATTCCGCGACGCAGCGAACCCTCGATCAAGAGGCGCCCGGCTTTCGTCGTTGTTCAGGTGAACGAATTTCTTCAGGAGTTGCATAAACACCCTCTGCTCTTCCCTGTTGAGTGCCTGAAGCAAGCGACTCGCCAGAACGGTGCTGCGCGGAACCAGTTTTTTCAGGAGGGTCACTCCTTTCGGTGTGAGATGAAGTAGGCGAAAGCGTTTGCTCTTCGTGGCCATCATGCGCCGAACAAGTCCCCGCTCCTCCAGCCGTACCGCAAGATCTGCGGCGGTTGAAGTGTCAAGGGCGCAAAATTTCGCCAGCGTGACTTGATCAATCCCCGGGTGCTCCTGAAGCACTCGGAGCACGCAATATTGGATTGGGGTCACACCGTTGCCCATGGTCGAGTGAAACAACGAAACCGCTATCTGCTGCGCGCGCCGGATTAAGTGGCCCGGTTCGTCGTACACTTCGCCGGCCGACCCGCTGCGGCGTCCGGGCCTACGCAAAGCTGAAGGTTTGACATTGAGCTTCATGCCGGCTCTATTGTAAGGGAGTTGTGCGCACTTCCGATCCCTTGCCGGGTGGAATTACATCCAGTAAGCTCTTCACGTTGAGTGCACTGAACCTTAATCCGACTTTTCACAATGTACCGCTACGGCCAGTGCGCTTCTTCTCGCCTGAGGTCGAGCTGACTCGCCGGGTGGACGGCAGTTTGCTGATGCGCTCCGCAGAGCCTTTGGGGGATTACGACTCTCGCGTGGGCGAGTGGCTGGACCGCTGGGCGCAAGAAGCGCCAGCCCGTACTTTCATTATCGAGCAGACCCCGACTGGAGAGCGATGCATCTCTTACGGGGAAGCTCGAAAATCGGTGCTATTGTTGGCTGAAGGATTGCTCGAATACGGTCTGGGTCCAGAGCGACCGCTCGCAATTCTCGCCGAAAATGGGATTGATCACGCGCTCATCATGTTGGCCGGGCTTTATGTGGGCATCCCGATTGCTCCCGTTGCTCCTGCTTATGCCCTCCAATCTATCGATTTTGCGAAGCTGTCCCATGCCTTTAAGTTGCTAACCCCCGGAATGGTCGTGGTCGACGATGCCGAGCTTTATCGCCAACCGATTGAACACGCTCTTAAAACTGATATACCGGTGATAGCTCTTCGCAACGCTTCAGCATCTGCTAAATGGCGCGATCTTGCATCGCTCAAGGCCGATGGCAGTCGTCACGATGAAGTGCGAGCAGCGGCAGCGCAGGTTGGCAGGCAAACGATCGCCAAGTTCTTGTTTACCTCAGGTTCCACCGGCATGCCAAAAGTGGTCATTAACACGCATGGCATGATTTGTTGCAACTCCCAGATGAAGCGCCAGGTAGCGCCGTTCCTGGCGGAAGAGCCACCCGTGATGGTGGATTGGGCTCCCTGGAACCACACCGCGGGCAGCAACAGCAACTTCAGCATCACCCTTCACAATGGCGGAACCTTGTATATCGATCCGGGAAAACCAACTCCCGCAAAGTTTGGCGCAAGCCTGGAGCTGCTGCGGCGGGTATCGCCGACCATCTACTTCAATGTGCCTCGCGGTTACGAGTTGTTGATCCCTCACTTAAAGGCCGACCCCGCTTTTCGCGAGCACTTTTTTCGGCGGCTGAAGTTTCTCTGGTATGCAGCGGCGTCGATGCAGCCAGCAACCTGGTTCGATCTCGAACGGCTTGCCGTGGAAACGGTTGGGCACAGGATTCTGACCGTGAGCGGCCTGGGTATGACCGAGACCGCTCCCATTGCGCTGTTTGGCAACGCGAACGCAAGCGGCCCCGGCGTAGTTGGCATACCGGTCGCCGGCGTCGAGCTCAAGCTGATTCCGGATGACAACAGCTTCGAAGTGCGCTATCGGGGTCCCAACGTCACCCCGGGCTATTGGCGCGATCCTGCGGCAACCGCGGCTGCTTTCGATGAGGAAGGTTTCCTGCGTTCCGGCGATCTGCTGAGTTTTATTGATCCGGAGCGGCCGCAGGCGGGTCTGCGTTTCGATGGAAGGATGAACGAAGTTTTCAAGCTGGACTCGGGCACCAAAGTCAGCGCCGGCAAGCTGCGCCTGGATGCACTGGATGCCCTGCGCCCTCTGGCCCATGAAGTTGTGGTCGCGGGGGCTGACCGCAAAGATGTACGCATACTTATCTTTCCGGACTGGGAGGTATGCGCAGCCGCTGCTGGTCTGGATTGCTCGGCTGAGCCTGCACAAATCGCCTCCAACCCGACCCTCCGGGCGATGTTCCACGAACGCCTCGCCAAACTCTACGCCGCTGGAACCGGCAGTTCCAACCGCATCGTGGCTGGGTTGTTGGTCGAAAGCCCACCATCCAGCGCGGCAGGCGAACTGACGGAGAAAGGCACAGTGAACAGTCGCGCCTTGCAGCGGAACCGGCCCGAACTTGTCGACGCTTTGTTCGGGGATACGGATGAACGGGTGCTGCGGGTAGAAAGCGTCTAGATCTGAATCAGAGCGCGCGCCCTCTGTATCGCAAGAGAATCACTTACCGCGATGCCGAAGTCTTGTCCCAGTGTCCGAAGTTTGAGCCCGCAGCCGCAAGGCGCTCGATCAGCGGGGCCGGACGCCAATAATGACCGAGCGTTTCATGATAGTGGCGGATGCGCTCTAACACGTGGGAAAGGCCGAGCGTATCAGCGTAGAACATCGGTCCGCCCAGGTATCGAGGGAATCCATAGCCACTGGTCCAGACCACATCAACATCGGCGGCGCGTGCGGCGATGCCTTCTTCGAGAACCATCGCACCCACATTAATCAGCGACAATATGCATCGCTCAACGATCTCTTGATCGCCGATATCGCGCCGCAATATACCTCGCTCGGACGCAAGCTTCTCGATGAGGCTGATCACTTCAGGATCGGGCATGGCTTCCCGGCTGCCGCTTTCGTAACGGTAGAAACCGCGACCGGTTTTCTGTCCCAGCCTGCCCATTTCTGTCAGGCGATCGGCAATGACGAAATACGGGTCAGGGCGGCTTTCTCGTTTGAAAAGCTGGACGCGCGCCTTGGTCCCGACATCATTGCCACCCAGGTCGCTCACCCGTTGCGGTCCCATGGCAAAACCGAAGTTCTCGAGCGCCGTGTCAACCTGTGCCGGCGTGGCGCCCTCCAGCAGCAACTGCTCGGCCTCACGCCAGTAGCCATCGAGCATCATTCGATTCCCAATGAAACCAAAACCGTCACCCGCGACCACCACAATCTTCTTTAGCAGTTTTCCGACGCGAAATGCGGTCGAAAGGCTTTCGGGCGAGGTATGGCCAGTGCGCACAATCTCCAGAAGCTTCGATGCGTGTGCGGGAACAAAAAAATGCAGGCCCAATACTCGTTCCGGATGCGCTGTGGCGCGAGCGAGCTCGGTCACAGAAAGAGTGGAGGTGTTAGTGGCGATGAGACTCTGAGGAGGAACCATAGAGTCGAGCTTCGACAAGACATTTTTCTTCAACTCCATATCTTCGAATACAGCTTCGATTACAAGATCGGCGTCCGCCACGTCGGCAAGAGCCACCGTGCTCCGAATCCGTTGAACCCGTTCATCGGCTATGCCTTGAGTGATTCGGCCACGCTTGACGCTGGAGGCGTAGGTTGAATGAATAGTCTCACGGCTGCGGGTAAGGGCAGCGGGATCGTCATCGTTAACCAACACTTCCAAACGAGCGTCGGCGCAAGCCATCGCGATGCCACTGCCCATCGTACCGGCGCCAATTATGGCTACGCGCCGGATCGCAGCCGGCTGCGCTTGCCTGGCATCCGCAGAAGATGATCCGGCCAATTTGACGGACTCGCGCTCCGCGAAGAATACGTGCCGAAGCGCCAGGCTCTCGCGTGAGGCCAACGATTTTTGTGCGAGAGCGGCCTCAATGGCGATACCTTGCGAGAACGGCAGGCTGGCAGCTTTGATAGCTTCTATCACCAGATTTTGGGTGGTCCTTCCCTTCAAGACACGAGCGTGGGGAAGCAGTGCAGCGGCAATCTCGGTTTCATCGAGGTCATCGATGACGGTGCGATTACAGGTCGGGCGCGGCCCGGTTCCGTCGTGTGCAAGACGCTCACAGAAACTCAGCGCCGCGTCGCGCAAATCGCTTTCCACAACCTCATCCACCAGCCCCCTGGCCTTGGCGTCAAGTCCCGAAATCGGTGTACCGGAGAGGATCATATCCAGCGCGGCACGCGCGCCGATCAACCTGGGCAGACGTTGTGTCCCACCAGCACCGGGAATGATTCCCAGCGTGATCTCCGGCATTCCGAGTTTTGCGTTTTTGTGGGCGAGGCGATAATGACAGGCCATGGCCAGTTCAAGTCCTCCGCCCAAAGCGAGCCCGTGTACCGCGGCGACTACAGGCAAGGGAGAGGACTCAATTCTGGTCTGCACTTGTTGAAAAGAGGGCTCGCCCTGCGGACGATCGAACTCAGTGATATCTGCGCCTGCGCTGAACATATCGCCGCGCGACATAAGTAATAACACTTTGATGCGGGGTTTTTTTTCCGCCTGTGCAATCGCCCCGACGAGGCCTTGCCTTACGGATTGGCTGATCGCGTTAACGGGGGGATTGCCGATGCAAATCAGCCCGACAGGCCCCACCGTATCGGATGTCACGATTCTGGACGCGCCTGTGTCTCTGCTCATTTCTTTAGCATATGACAAAACGGTTTCATGTTCCGTATACTGAACGTCGCTTTGCATACATTCTCGCATGGGGTGCTTGGGATGAAAGCGAAGAGTTTGGAAGATTTGCTGCAGTCCGCGGAAAACCCGGTTCATATGCTGCGTAATTCACAGATTGGCGCTTACGTCTATCCGGTTGTTCCGTACGAGTACTCCAATTGGCGCGACGAACAACGTGCTTGGCGCGAGACTGCCGTTCTGTTTGACCAGTCGCACCATATGGTGAACATCTACGTCGAGGGTCGCGATGCGCTGAAAATGTTTTCTCATCTCGCGACCAATAGTTTTGCAAACTTTCCCGTCAATCGCGCCAAACAATTCGCACCTTGCAGCTATGACGGTTTTGTCATCGGTGACGGCATTCTCTTTCATCTGGAAGAAAACCGGTTGGTCTTCGTGGGCCGCGCGCCGGCTGCGAACTGGATTGAGTTTCACGCCCAGACCGGCGGCTATGACGTCAAAATCGAGAAGGACGATAGGTCCCCTTCCAATCCGAAGGGCAAAGCCGTTGTTCGCACCTGTTATCGCTACCAGATTCAAGGCCCGAACGCACCGCAGATTTTGGAAAAGCTGAACGGTGGGCCGGTTCCGGAAGTCAAGTTCTTCCACGTGGGGGCGATCAACATCGCGGGACGCAAAGTGCGCGCGTTGCGCCACGGCATGGCCGGCGCTCCTGGGCTGGAGGTTTGGGGGCCGTACGAGGAGCACGAGGAGATTCGGGCGGCGATCGTTGACGCAGGCAGGGATTTTGGCCTACGAGAAGTCGGGGCCAGAGCCTACGCGACCAATACCCTTGAGTCGGGATGGATTCCCTCTCCTCTTCCTGCGGTCTACAGCGGCGAGAAGATGAAGCCCTACAGACAGTGGCTGCCTGCCACCAGCTATGAAGGAACGGGTTCCATCGGCGGCAGTTTCGAGTCCTCTCACATCGAGGACTATTACATGTCGCCGTATGCTCTGGGCTATGGGCCCTTCGTCAAATTCGACCACGATTTCATTGGAAGAGAAGCACTCGAGAAAATGGCCGGTCGACCGCAGAGGAAAAAGGTCACCTTCGCCTGGAATGCCGAGGATGTATTGAAGGTCTTTGCTTCGATGTTTGAAGAAGGCGAGATCTACAAATATATCGATCTGCCGCTATCAAACTACACATCCGCCTCGTATGACAAGGTGTTGTTGCGAGGCAAGACTGTCGGGTTTTCTATGTTCGCAGGTTACAGCTATAACGAGCGCTCGATGCTCTCACTGGGCGTCGTCGATCCGGACGTCGAGACCGGCACCGAAGTCAGGATTGTGTGGGGCGAGGCCGGAGGCGGCACGAAGAAGACCACCGTCGAGAGGCATAAACAAACGGAGATTCGGGCCATCGTCAGCCCGGTGCCTTATTCCAAAGTGGTACGCGAGACGTATGCCAAGGGATGGCGTACGGTTCAAGTGTGAGGAGAAGATGCGGTCAATGACCGCTCGGCATCAATCCAATCCATAGTTTTTCGAAAGCCGCCAAAAATGTAGAAGTGCAGACCGGCAATGGCGAGCTGCCCGCCGTCACCATGCGCCGTGGAAGCCGCAAGTTGCCGGATGATCGGTTCGGGCCCTCTTTCCACAAGAATCTTGGCGAAGGATGGATTTTCCTTCAGAACGTGCAACGAGTTGCCGATTCCGCAGCGCACGGCATAACGCATGAGGGTCAACAAACTGGCCGGGCCGGCCAGCCCAACTCTTATCGGAACATCTATGCCTCGTGCCCGAACTCTTCTCACCCACGCGATCACGGGTTCGGCTCTGAAACAGAATTGCGTAATGATCGAAAGTTGCAGCCCTTCCTTGCGCGTCAGGCTGACTTTTGCCTCAAGCGCTTCGTTCAGGACCTTTTCAGGAATGTGAGGGTTGCCTTCGGGAAAACCGCCGACAGCCATGCGAGTTATGCCGATTCTCTGAAAGACGCCGGTTTGCATTACCGCCAAGCTGCTGTCGTAGGGTCCGGCCGGTGTGGCCCGGTCGCCCCCGATGACCAAAATGCGATCCACGCCGGCATCGCTCAATCGATTCGCCAACCGCTCGAGCTGCGAGGCGCTTTCTAGGTGACGTGCGCCGATGTGCGGCATTGGGAAGTGACCAGCACGTTTCAACCCTGCCGCCGGCGCAATCATATCCATCGGGTTTGAGGCGGGAATCCAGGCTAGGGAGACTTCGGTACCGGGATTTAGGCGCTCTGCCGCCGCCTGCAAGGTTTTGGCGTCGCTTGGATTTAACTCAACCGAGAAGCCCCGCAGAAGTTCAATGACGCCGGGCGAAGCGGATGCAGGATCCATGGCAGGCATTGCAATATTCAGTATACTGAATGTCGGTACATTTTCACGACGATGAGACTATTGTCAAGCGTGATGTTTACATAAATGTGCGCCTCTGCGCACGGAATCCGTAAAGAACAGTCGATGCCTTTCGGTTTCTTGTCAGTTGTTCGCGAAAGCGAGAGTCATATTGAGTATACTTAACGCTCTGCGAGACTTGCCTCTCATGCTCCGGGGCAGGCAAGAGAACGGAAGCAAACATGGATGAGCCGCGCTGACAAAGGTGAATCGTGGAAAACGAGCCCATAATGGATCTCGCTCATCTCGGCCACTTGGAGCTTCTTACTTCCAAGCCGGAAGAGAGCCTGCGGTTTTTCGTGCAGGTTATGGGAATGACCGAGAGCGGCCGGCAAGGCGACTCGGTGTACTTGCACGCCTATGACGATTATGAGCGGCATTCGCTGAAGCTGACGGCATCGAGACTCCCGGGGCTGGGCCATGTAGCTTATCGCGCCCGGAGTCCGCAAGCTCTCGAACGAAGAGTGGCGGCCCTCAAAGGATCGGGCTTCGACATCGGCTGGACGGATGGCGACTTAGCGCATGGCCCAGCGTTTCTCTGCCAGGACCCGGACGCACACAGAATCGAGCTTTATTATGAAACCCAGTGGTATCAGGCGCCGCCCGAGTTGCGGCCTGCGCTCAAGAACCAGGCGCAGAAATTTCCCGCGCGTGGCATCAACGTGCGCCGCCTCGACCACTGGAATGGGCTCGCGGCTGACGTCAAAGCCAACCGCGAGTTCTTCGAAAAATACCTGGGCTTTCGTTTGACCGAGCAAATTGTGATGGACGATGGCTCGGAAGCCGGCATGTGGATGACGTGCACGAACAAGAGCTACGATTTCGCCTACACGCGCGACCACACCGGCGCCAAGGGACGCTTGCACCACATCACCTATGCAGTCAATAGTCGTGAAGAAGTTTTGCTTGCGGCGGATATCTGCCTGGAAAATGGCGTTTACATTGAAACCGGTCCTCATAAACACGCAATCCAGCAAACCTTCTTCTTATACGTGTACGAGCCTGGAGGCAACCGAGTTGAGATTGCAAATGCTGGCGCGCGGCTCATTTTGGCGCCCGATTGGAAGCCAATCCGCTGGAGTGAAGCTGAAAGGAAAAAAGGACAAGCCTGGGGACTTAAGACGATCGAATCGTTCCACACCTATGGAACGCCTCCGGTGGAGGGACAAACAAAACCGTGATCGCTGTCATGTCGTTCTTGGGGCCAAGACGAGACTGCATAGTACGGAGCTAGGCAGGGGCAATCGCTTCCAGGACAAGTTAAACAATGAATAGCACAAGAACTGCTCTCGTCCTGAGCGCCCATTCGGCGGATTTTGTGTGGCGCGCGGGCGGGGCGATCGCATTGTATGCCGGGCGCGGCTGGGAAGTGACGGTTGTTTGTCTGTCGTTCGGAGAGCGCGGCGAATCTGCGAAACTTTGGCGCGAGCCGGGCATGACGATGGAGAAAGTCAAAAGCAACAGGAAAGATGAGGCGACACGCGCGGCAGAAATTCTCGGGGCTAAGGTGATTTTCTTTGATGTGGGCGATTATCCAATGAGAATTCCGGACAATATACTTTACGAACTGACTGCGCTTTACCGAAAGATCCGGCCGGAGTTTGTCCTCACCCACTCGCTGCGCGATCCGTACAATTTCGATCATCCGCTGGTTTCTCACGCCGCGCAGGAGGCGCGCATCGTGGCGCAGGCCCATGGGCACGAGCCGGGAACGCCGGTAATTGGCGCGCCGCCGATATTCCTGTTTGAGCCGCACCAGCCGGAACAGTGCGAATTTAAGCCGCAGGTGCTGCTTGATATTACCTCGGTATGGCCTAAGAAATATGAGGCCTTCAAAGCCATGAATGCCCAGGAGCATCTCTGGCATTACTACGAGCGGGTTGCGTTGCAGCGCGGAGTGCAGGCTTCGCGCAATTCCAACCGCTCCGTGAAATATGGAGAAGCCTATCAGCGCGTATTTCCGCAGGTCACGGAGGAGCTCACATGAACGAACCTGTGGTCGTTCGCAACGTGGAGCAGCCGCCTGCCGAAGTCGTCGCCGCCCTAGAGAAATTCGGCGTGACCACGGTGCATGAAGCGCAAGGACGTTGCGGCTTACTCGCCTCCTACATGCGCCCAATTTTTCCCGGCGCCACCATAGCCGGCCCCGCTGTGACCGTGTCGCTTCCTCCCGGTGACAACCTCATGATCCACGTGGCCGTCGAAGTGTGCTGCGCAGGAAATATTCTCGTTGTGGCTCCGACTTCGCCCTGTACCGACGGCTATTTCGGCGAGCTACTCGCGACCTCGTTGCGTGCTCACGGCGTGCAGGGACTCGTGATTGACGCGGGCTGTCGCGACATTCGCCCTCTGACGGAAATGAAATTTCCTGTCTGGAGCCGCGCCATCAGTTCGCAGGGGACCGTCAAGAGCACGCTGGGGTCGGTCAACATTCCGGTCGTATGTGCTGGCGCACTGGTTGAAGCTGGCGATGTGATTGTCGCCGACGATGACGGAGTCGTCGTAGTGAGGCGGACGGTCGCGCGCGAAGTAGCGGCGGCCGCGGAACAGCGGGTTCGCAAAGAAGACGCGACCCGCGAGCGGTTGGCGCGTGGCGAACTCGGGCTTGACATCTACGGCTTGCGCAAGAAAATCGCCGAACTCGGACTTAAGTACATCTGAAAGCTTTTGCCGCAATGTCGGGAAGCTCGCAAACTGCCATCCCTTGTACGCTGATGCGCGGCGGCACGTCGAAAGGGCCTTTCTTCTTGGCCAGCGATCTGCCCGGCGACATCCAGACACGGGACCGCGTGTTATTGGCTGCCATGGGATCTCCCGACCCCAGGCAAATCGATGGCGTCGGCGGCGCCGATCCTCTGACCAGCAAAGTCGCCATCGTATCCCGTTCTTCGCGCCCGGGAATCGATGTCGATTATCTCTTTGCTCAGGTCTCTGTGGAGCAGCCGCTCGTAGACGTCACTCCAACCTGCGGAAACATGCTGGCCGGTGTCGGCCCCTTCGCGATTGAACGCGGCCTCGTTCGTGCGAAAGACCCAATCACGCCAGTCACAATTTATTTGGTAAACACTGGAACTGTGGCTGTCGCCCACGTCCCCACTCCAGGCGGCGAAGTAACGTATTCTGGGGAGACATCGATTGCCGGGGTCCCGGGTACGGCGGCCGCAATCCGCATCGACTTCCGCGATACCGCCGGTTCAGTTTGTTGCGCTCTGCTTCCAACCGGTAACGCGCTCGATCAGCTCGACGGTATCGACGCAACGCTGATCGACAACGGCATGCCTATGGTTGTGCTGCGCGCTTCGGATTTCGGGAAATCCGGATACGAAACCCCTGCCGACCTGAACTCCGATCAGGAGCTCAAAGCCCGTCTGGAAGCGATCCGCATTCTGGCGGGCGAGCGCATGGGCCTAGGTGACGTGCGCTCGAAGGTGGTTCCGAAGATGACCCTGATCGCGCCGCCGCAATCTGGCGGGCACGTTATGACGCGCACTTTCATTCCGCACAAATGTCACTCAGCTATCGGAGTTTTAATGGCAGTAACGATAGGCACGGCCTGCATCCTTCCCGGCTCGGTCGCCCGCGGCATCGTGAAGTCGCACGACGGTCCAGTGCAACGGCTTTCGATTGAGCATCCCAGCGGCGAATTTTCCGTTGAGTTCCAAGTGGAGCACAGTGGTGGCCGGGTGAAAGTCGTCCGCTCGAGCCTGATTCGAACAGCTCGCGCGCTTTTTCGGGGCGAGCTGCTGGTGCCGGCAAGCGTTTGGGACGGAAAGAATTCCCTCTCAGCCGCAGTTGTTCCCCAAACCACGTAACATGCAAAGCACCAAATGTTGGCATTGAACCTATGATGGCGCTGGCGACGGCTCAACGCCAGGGCAACTCGTCAGTGAGATGGCCAAACGAAGACTTGCGCTTGATTCCGCCGCGCGGTTCTCCTGGCGTTCTCTGAGTGATGCGGTGGTCCGCCCGCGGCGCCGCTCCGGGTGAGGCAAGCGAATCTCGCGACTGCGAGTGGTGGCTCGCCTTCCTGTGTTCGGAAATTTTGTATTTAACGGTCCAGAGCGGAAAGTTCTGAAGTTCCAGCCGGCGATCGTGAACTCACGCGCAGATTGATGCTTACCTTTGCCCCATGCGCGTGCTCGACCATCAGGGCGGCTACTCGGGCACTTTCACCATTTTCCAACGCCTGAACGATGGTGTGATGCTGGCGGTGCGAATAGAGCAAGTGGTCGTACATGCGGGGAAGGTCAATTTTGTCGAATGCTATGGCATGCGCCGCCGCAAACGGAATTCGCCCGTTGCGCTCCAGCGCCGCGGCGACCACTTTGCTGCCCGATCCCTCAACGATCAGCGAATGGAATTGCCGATTCATGTCGCCGTATCGCGCTTCGTCCGCCGAAACCAGGTGCCCTCTGGCAAAGATCTCATCCCCTTCACGGAGACACTCATGCAGAGAGTGAATAAGGCGACGGGACGGCCCTTGTTCCGCCAACATCCGAGCGGCCAGGCCCTCGAGCACGCCGCGGACATCAATCGCATCCATGATTTCCTGCGGCGTAAATGCCCTCACGACAAAACCCCGAGTATCAAGCTGAGTCAGTATGCCTTCCTGCGCGAGGATAGGCAGAGCTTCACGCACCGGGGTCCGGGAAACTCCGAGCTTGGCCGCAAGTTCGACCTCTCTCACTCGCTCGCCCGGAGGCAGTTCTCCGTGCAGGATCATTTCGCGTATTCTTACGATGACACGTGAGTTTTTGCCCGCCATTTGTATGCAAATTGGACGCGCCTGTAATTTGAGGCCAAATCCGTGCACATTCTACTACGCCGGCTCTAGGTTTCCAGTAAGAAACCGCCTAACGAATGCATACAACATTATGCAAACTCCTGTGAATCACAGTGGAGATCAAAAGCTCCGCGATACCGGCATAAGAACTGACAAACCGTTAAAGACCAATGGCAGAGCTCTTTTCCCTTAAAATTAGGGATTGCCAGCGTCGCAGCCGCCCGGGCTTGACTGTATACATATCATTCATTAAGAATGCAACAGTTCCAGAACGCGTATGCATCTTCCGCCTGCTGGAAATGCAGCAGGGAGTGCGACATACGGGAACAGAGTCGCGATCATGACAGCGCCGACGCAGTATAAAAGTCTGCAAGATCTCCTCCAGGAAGCCGGGAACCCGGTGACCTTGCTGCGTAATTCCCAGACAGGGCCGTACGTTTATCCCGTAGTCCCAAGCGAATTCTCGAATTGGAGAGATGAGCAGATCGCCTGGCAACAAACCTGTGTTCTGTACAACCAGTCCTATCACATGACCGATATGTACCTGCGCGGCCCCGATGCCTTGAGGCTGCTCTCAGGGTTGGGCGTGAACAGCTTCAAGGGCTTCGAACCAAATAAAGCGAAGCAGTTCGTTGCATGCAACTACGACGGATATGTTATCGGCGATGTCATTTTGTTCTACCTCGAAAAGGAGCTGTTCAACATTGTTGGACGCCCATCTGTCCACAACTGGGTTCAGTACCATGCCGAGACCGGCCACTATGATGTGCAACTCGAACGCGACGAGAGGTCGGTCGCCAGGCCGGGGCCAATCGTGCGAAAGGCTTACCGCTACCAGGTTCAGGGCCCAAACGCGATGAAGGTCATCGAAAAGGTGACGGGCAAGCCTGCGCCTGAGGTCAAATTCTTCCACATGACTACTATTTCGATTGCCGGGCACAAGGTCCGCGCCTTGCGTCATGGAATGGCAGGGCAACCTGGCCTGGAATTGTTTGGTCCTTGGAATGAAGGCGAAGAAGTCAAAGCGGCAATCGTTGAATCTGGAAAAGAATTCGGTCTGCGGCAGGTTGGGGCGAGAGCTTACTCATCCAACACGCTGGAATCCGGGTGGATACCCTCCCCAATGCCGGCGATCTATTCCGGCGAAAAGATGAAACCATATCGGCAATGGCTACCGGCAAATGGTTATGAGGCGATGGCCTCGCTCGGGGGCAGCTTCTACTCCGACAAGATCGAGGACTATTACCTCACACCCTACGATCTTGGATATGGACCTATCATCAAGTTCGATCATGACTTCATTGGACGAGAAGCGCTGGAAAAAATCTCACGCCAACCACATCGGAAAAAAGTAACGCTGGCGCTCGATAGCGTGGACGTCACCCACGCCATCAGCACAGTGTTTGAAAAGAAAAACCGGGCAAAGTACTTCGACTTCCCCTCCGCGGTGTACTGCACCCTGCCTTACGACAAGGTGATGCTCGACGGAAAAATTATCGGAATCTCGACCTGGTGCGGTTACAGCGCCAACGAAGGCAAGATGCTCACATTAGCCATGGTGGATAAGCAACACAGTGATCCTGGCACCGAAGTTATGTTTGTCTGGGGGGAAGAAGCAGGCGGTTCGTTGAAACCTACGGTTGAGCGCCATGTGCAGACCGAAATTCGCGCAATCGTCAGCCCTGCACCTTATTCCGAAGTTGCCCGCACTTCCTATGCGGAAGGCTGGCGTACCGTTCAGAGGTGAATGGCTGTTTTTCCTCTGTCAGCTCGGGCAACGCCAGTCCATTCAGCAGAGGTGAATGATGTCAACCTATGTTCTGGTCCATGGCGCGTGGCGAGGCGGTTGGATCTGGAAGCGAGTCCGCAGGGAGCTGCAGGCGCACGGCCATGAAGTTTTCACGCCCGCATTGACCGGTGTTGGCGAACGCAGCCATCTCCTGACTCCACAGGTCAATCTTGAGACGCACATCTCTGATGTCACGAACCTCATTCGGTGGGAAGAACTAACCGACGTCGTATTGTGCGGCCACTCCTACGGCGGATGCGTCGTGACCGGCGTGGCTGACCGCATTCCAGAAAAAATTAGCGCGCTGGTCTACGTCGACGCATTTGTTCCGGAGGATGGCCAGAGCCTTCATGACACTCTTCCGCCGGAAGCTCGTAACGAGCAGATCGAGGCAGCGAGAGAAGTTGGAAACGGTTGGAAGACGCCCCCGATTCCCCCCGACGTATTCAATGTCAATGCCCGCGATCGCGATTGGTTAGACCGGCAGTCGACGCTGCATCCCTTAGCGTGCTTTCAACAGCCCGTTCGCCTTACGGGAGCGATCAACCGGATCGCAGATATCACCTATATGTTGGCGACCGACTGGAGCCCCTCGCCCTTTCCGCAGTTTTACGACAAGGCGAAAGCCAAGGGATGGAAGACGCTCACCGTGCCGTCCGGTCACGATGTAATGCTGGATCGGCCGGAAGAGCTCACCCAGGAACTGCTGGCGATCTCCTCGCGCAGCGCTCGGTGAGGGCAGTAGCCGCAACCGGCGCATTGGCTTTCAAGAAGAAACTTCCATGAATGGCCATGCTCACGCCTCCAGCCCGAATAAGCGCATCGCATTTTCCTTCAGGATAAGCGGGCGTACTTCATCGCGGATAGCGATCTTCTGGAAATCGGCCAGCCATCGATCGGGCGCAATCAAAGGGTAATCAGAGCCGAACAACACCTTGTGCTTGAGGAGGGTGTTCGCATACTGCACAAGGTTTGCCGGGAAATATTTTGGCGACCACCCGGAAAGATCAATGTACACCTGCGGCTTGTGCAGACACACGGAGAGCGCTTCATCCTGCCAGGGGAATGACGGGTGCGCCATGATGATTGGCATGTCTGGGAAGTCCACCGCCACATCGTCAATATCCATCGGATTGCCATACTTCAAGTGAACCCCGCCGCCCCCGCGCTGGCCTGTGCCGATTCCGCTGTGGCCGGTATGAAAAATCACTGGCAATTTCGCTTCGTTGATGACTTCGTAAAAGGGATATGCCAACTTGTCATTGGGATGAAACTGTTGCACCGGAGGATGAAGCTTGAAACCGCGAATGCCTCCTGCCGCGATGAGCCGCTTCGCCTCTTCCACCGCCGCCTTGCCGCGCATAGGATCTATACTGGCGAAAGCGAACATGATATCGGAGTTTTCGGCCGCGAAGGCTGCGACCTGGTCGTTCGGAATGGGTGTGCGTCCAGTGAGTCGCTCGTCCACGCTGAAAATCACACAGCCGATTTTGCGCGAGCGGTAGTATTCGGCCAGCGCGTAGCGGTCATGGTTCACGCCGGAATCGCCAAAGTATTTCTTGACGGCTTGGTTAGCGGTATTGTTGCCTTCGTCACTTTCAAGGTGAACGTGCACGTCAATGGCGACCAAGTCGCGAGCGTTCATTTCTTCGCCTCGTTTTTCTCGGCCTCGTGGGGTGGCTGCAATGCCGGCTGCAATCCTGCCTCTTCTAACTCTTTCTGTGCGATGTGAAACGCCGTGTTGACTGCGGGCACACCGGCATAAATGGCAGTCTGAAGCAGCAGCTCTTTGAGATCGCAAGGCTCTAATTCGCGCTGCAATCCCGAGCGCAGGTGCATGGCAAACTCCTCCCATCGCCCGAGTGCAGCCATAGTTGCGAGCACAAGCAAACGTCGCGTCCGTACATCCAATTGCGGACGCGTCCAGATGGTTCCCCACGCGTAACGCGTGATAAGATCCTGAAACTCTCGATTGAAATCGTTGGTTGCGGCAATGGCTCGATCAACATAATCATCGCCCAGGGTCGCACGGCGCATGGCAAATCCTGCTGCGGAACGCTGAACGTCATCCAGCTCGGGTAGCAGAAATTCGAGCAAGCCCGCAAGGAATGACAGGGGCCGCTCCAGGTTTGAAAGATGGGCTGCTGGCAGTTGCAGAGAACGCGCCTTCGGGATTTGCTCCGCCAGGACTTCGCCATTACCTGCCCAGGGAGTTGAAATATCGCGATCTCCCGAAATTACGAGTGTTGGAACACGAATGCTCCGCAGGGTCTCCCGTGAATCGAAGTCGCGTATGGCGGCACAACATCCGACATATCCAGCGGGATCGGTTCCCAACAACAACAGCTTCACCGTGCTGGCATAGGCATTGGAATTGGCGAGAGTCCGAGGCGAGAAAAATCGCTGCATCACCATATCCACGATCGCAGCCATTCCTCCCTCACCGACCAGTTTGATTCGCGTTTCCCAGTTCGCGCGCTCTCCAAATTTTGGGGAGGTGTTGGCCAGAACCAATCTGGTAAGGCGGTCGGCTGCGTTCACGCCAACCCACTGGCCGATGGCGCCTCCTAACGAGAGGCCACAAAACGCAAACTTGCGAATGTTCAGCGAATCGGCCAGGCCCAGTACATCCCGTCCGAGCAGTTCGATCGAGTATTCGCCCTTGGTGACTTCTGAAGCGCCATGGCCGCGCGTGTCGTATCGCAATACCTGAAAATGTGAAAGCAGGTCCGGAACTTGCGGCGTCCACATCGCGTGATCCGTGCCGATCGAATGGGACAGAATCAGCACCGGCTTTTCGGGCATTCCTTCGAGTCTGTAGAACAGCCGGGCGTTGTTGCAATGGGCGAATGGCAAGTTTTATTTCTCTCCCATGTCAGAGGTGGTGCGCTTCACCAGAGCCTCACGGAACACCTCCGCTGATCCGAGGTATTGTTCCGGAATCTCGAGTTGGTCAAGCACAGAACGGTTCAGGCGCGAGCTGACTTCCGGCAATTCCGCCAACAGTGTCGCGAGATCTTTGTTTTGCGTAACGCTCTTTTGTATCGCGTCTTCCAGGAGCTTGTGAGCAACGTCCCGTCCCAACTCGGGGGCCAGGAGCATCATCACTCGCTCAGCGAAGATCAGGCCCTTGGTGTTGGCGATGTTTTGCCGCATGCGTGCTGGGTCAACCGACAGTCCCTCCGCAACCTCTGCCATCGATGATGCGGCTGACCCCGTCGACTGAACTATGGACGCTACCGTCGGCCACTCTGATTGCCAGCCACCAACCGCGCGTTCGTGCTCCTGCACCATGGCTGAAAGAAAACTCGCCACCAACCCGGGAACTCGCTGGGCCGCGGCAAGAGCCAGGGCGCAGGCAATCGGATTTCTTTTGTGCGGCATGGCGGAAGATCCGCCTCTGCCCTCGCCACCCGGTTCTGCCACTTCAGCCACTTCATTCTGCATCAGCAAGCTGATGTCGCGCGCCATCTTTCCCAGCGAACCCGTCAGTACTCCACAGCAGCAGACCAGATTGGCCAAACGGTCTCGCTGCGTATGCCAGGGCGCTTCGGGGCAACCTAATCCAAGTTCTTCGGCGAGCGCACGAGCCACAATGGTCCCCTTATCTGCCAATGACGCCAACGTCCCGGATGCGCCCCCGAATTGAAGAACCAAGGCTTCATCGAACGCGGACGCAAGACGCCGGCTACTTCGACTCAGCGCCCCCAGCCAGCCCGCGACTTTCAAACCGAACGTCACTGGCGGGGCTGCCTGCATCAGGGTTCGGCCCAGCATGACCGTGGCTTGGTGCTGTTCTGAGAGCGTAGTCAGAGCTTTTTCCAGCCGCAGCAGATCGCCGGTAAGAACCGTTCGCGCTCGCTTCAGTAAAAGAACCAGCGCCGTGTCGGCGACGTCCTGGCTCGTCGCGCCCCAGTGCACCCACCCCGCTGCCTCAGGCGCTGCGGCTCTTACTTTCTCGGTGAGCGCTTTGACAACCGGAATTCCTGGGGTGCCGGCGCGAAACATGCTCCTGGCGAGAGCCCGGATATCGAATTCCCCTGCACGGGCGGCAGCGGCCACGCGATCGGCTGCGGACTTGGGCACGATGCCTGCACGTGCTTCAGCGCGGGCGAGCGCGACTTCAAAATCCAGCATCGCCTGCACAATGGAGATGTCCGAGAACACTTCGGCGAGTGGTTCGGTAGTGGTTAAACTCTCGATGAGATGTGCTGGCAAGCCTGGTTCCTCAGTGCGGAATTATACGTGCGCCGGCTCACGGCGAAAACGGTAGCCCTTGCGATTCACCGGCGTCATTCCGAAGCCCCGCGCTTTTACCAGCGGGGCGAGGAATCTCGCGTGGGACGCTTCTGCAGCACACTCCGCGCGAGATCGTTCGCTCCGCCTGAAAAACGGCTGCGCTCAGGATGACGCCATCCAGGAAGAACCTGCACTCAAATTCTTCACCTAAGCCATTGCCTATTTTGCCCCGCTCCTTGCTATATTTGCTATGATGCGGCGGCATGGGCCGCTCCCGCAGCTACGAAAATATCCTGCTCGCGATTTTCTTTTTCACTTGGGGCACGGTTTTCCTCGGCCGAATGTCGGCGTTGTATCTCGCGCCTTACTTCGCGCCGGAATTTCATCTCAGCCACGGACAAGTGGGCACCGTCGCGTCAGTGCTTGCCATCACCTGGGCCATATCGACTTTTGTTTTCGGCGCTCTGTCCGACCGGGTTGGCCGCAAGCCGATTCTGGTCCCTGCCGTATTTGCCTTCTCCATCCTGTCCTGGGCATCCGGTCTGGCGCATAGTTTTTATCAACTCCTGCTGGTGCGGGCACTGATGGGATTGGCCGGCGGACCGACGTGGTCCACTATGACGGCGCTAATCGAAGAGTCTTCGCCGTCCGATCGCCGTGGGCGAAACATAGGTCTGGTGGTCAGTGCGGCGGCGCTTGTCGGGCTGGCTGCCGCGCCAGTGCTGACGACCCAAGTGGCGGCGCGTTGGAGTTGGCGAGCGGCATTCTTCGCGGCCGGCGCTCCGGGACTACTAATGACTGTTCTGCTTTGGAAGTTCGTAGAAGAACCGCCCGGAGGGAGCGGTAGCCACGAGAAACCTTCGTTGTCGGAATACATTTCCATTCTCCGCTATCGCAACATGTGGTTGTGTTGTTTGGGAGCCGCTGGATGGATGTCGTGGTTGTTTTCGCTCAGTGTTTTCGCGCCACTTTACATCACGGAGGTTGTTCACGAGTCCGCAACCACCGCCGGGTTCCTTCTTGGTGCAACCGGACTGGGCAGCTTCTTCCTCGGCTTTCTGCTCCCGTCGCTCTCCGACCGATGGGGCCGAAAACCGCTGTTGCTGCTCATGGCGGCGATGTCTGCGGTGGTGCCGCTCGCTTTCCTCGTGCCCGCGTTGTATCTGTATCCGGTCTGGCTGGCACTCATCGTTTTCGTTGCCAATTCCGGGCAGGCCATTGCCAGCGTTGTCCTGGTTTTGGTGCCTACCGAAAGTGTGCCAGCTCAATTCCGGGCCACATCCATTGGGCTTGCAACCCTAGCCGGAGAGGTCATGGGTGCGACTGCGGCGCCCATTCTGGCAGGCACATTGGCACAAAGACATGGCCTAGCCGTGACGCTGTGGCTGGCGGCGGCTGGCAGCGGGTTGTTATTTCTGGTGACGCTTTTTCTTCAAGAAACCAGACCTACTCAGGCTGCGAGGCTGGCGGTAAAACCATCGATCGGTGCAAACGTACCACAACCGCCGGACGCCGGGGACTAGAAATTGTGGCGCGCTGTTACTGGCGCATTTCAAATTTAACCTTGACAGCCTTCATGCCTGCCACGTGGTTCTGCGTAGCAATTCATGCGCAAAGTTTACGGGGCTATCGGCCCGAAATCAGCGATCCGCCTGCCGCTGCGCCTGCCATTCGCGCAGCTTATAACGTTGCAACTTGCCGGTCGCAGTTTTGGGCAGCTCCGGCAAAAACTCAATCCATCGGGGACGCTTGTAGGCGCCCAGTCTTTCGGTGACCCACTCTTGCAACGTGCGCGCCAGTTCGTCGTTTGCCGGAAATTCGGGATTTATGACTACGTACGCCACTGGTTTGGTTAGTCCGCTGGCATCTTCACGAGCGATGACGGCAGCTTCCTGTACCGAGGGGTGGGCAATCAATGCGCTCTCGACTTCAGCCGGACTCAACCAGCGGCCATTTACTTTGAACAAGTCATCGGCCCGGCCCGCGTACCAAAAATATCCATCCTCATCCTGGTAGTACTTGTCCCCTGTACGAAACCACACGCCTTCGAACGTGGCTTTGTTTTTCTCGTGTTGGTTCCAGTAGCCGGCGCAGGTTGAATCTGCCTTAACCAATAGCTGCCCAATTTCGCCTCTCGGGACTGAAATGCCCTGCTCATCCGCAATCCTCGCCTCATAATCCGGAATGATCTTTCCACTCGATCCAGCCCGCGCCTCTCCCGGGGAATTTGCCAGCACCATTTGCAGAGTCTCAGTCGATCCCCAGGCATCCAGAATTTCAATGCCAAAACGCTGCTTGAATCGCTCAAACAGAGCAGCCGGCAATGGTTCTCCGGCCGAAATCGCGTGTCGAATGCTGGAAATCTCAAACTCTTTTCCATCGCCGCGCTGATGGGCTAGCAAAGCAGCGTAGTTCGTTGGCACCGAGAAGAACAAGGTGGGACCATAGCGCTCGATGTCCGCGAAAATGTTCACTGGAGTCGGGCGGGCCGGCGAAAGAATGGTTGTGGCACCGCAGTACAGGGGAAAATATCCGGCATTGCCGAGCCCGTAAGCGAAGAACAAACGCGCGACGCTATAGCAGCGATCGGATTCGTTCATCCGCAGAATGCCTTTCGCGTACGCCTCCGAGGCGACCACCATGTCGTGATGGAGATGAACGCATCCTTTAGGAGCTCCAGTGCTTCCTGAGGAATAAAGCCAAAACGCCATATCATCTTTGCTAGTGGGCTCGGCGTGGAGCTCGGGAGACGCAGCATCCATCAGGTCGCTCAAATTGGCAAGCTGGGGATTCTTTTCGACTAGAATGATTTCTTTCAGGCAGCGCATCCGATCACGCGAAATCTTCTGGAATTCCGGCAGGGCAGTCTCACTGACCACCGCGACCCGCGCCCGCGTGTCATTGAGCAGGTACTCGTAATCCGTCGCCCGAAGCCAAGGATTGACCGGAACAGCCACAGCGCCAATCTTGATTGCACCAAAAAAGCAATACAGGAACTCAGGACTGTCCAGGAGCGCCAGCAGCACGCGCTGCTCAAGATCGACGCCGAGTCGCCGCAGCAGGTTGCCCACGCGATTGGTGTTCTCCATCAGCTCGCGATAGGTTAGCTTGTCATCAACGCATTCGATCGCAACCTTGGCGCCCCGGCCTTCGACTACATGACGGTCGATCATGATCCTGGCGACGTTGAAGATTTCAGGCAGTTTGATCAAGGTAGTCGCAGTCCTGCGGAAATTGCTTCCGGGCGCGGGTGCGGGAAGCCCCACGGGGGCGGAGTATAGCATGTCGCCGCGTAACGATCACACGCCAGCAAGTCTGAGAAAAATTCCCTGCTTCCGCGTCGCTGGGCATGGCGCAGGAAGATTCGCTGTGCCTAGCCAGGAGTAAAGGCAGATGTTTTGGCCGGTCGGTATGGACGCCCGCGTTCTCCACGTGCAACAATCTCTGCGCCTTGGCCTTTTATGATGTTCGCATTGATTGATGATTCGTTTGGAATCCCGGTTGCGGTTTGAATTTGACAAAACAGGAAGGAGTGCTGGCATGAAGAGTTTGGTCGTTTCATTTGCCGTGGGATTGCTTGTCGGCGTTTTGTACGGAGTCATTCGAGTAAAAAGCCCAGCGCCCCCGATTGTGGCGCTGCTCGGCCTATTGGGAATGGTACTCGGGGAACAGCTGGGGGGGTGGATTCTCACAAAAAAAGTCGACCTCACACACGCGGCTTCAGTTTGCCTGGTAAGCAAGCACTGGGATCAACGGCCAAGTGCGCAGACCGTGGTGCAACCGCAGTTGCGCGCCGACTGAGCAGCATAGCAGGCGAGTGGGAGCAACTCGCGCCATGTTCGGAAGGAGAGCAGTATTGCGATGAATAGCGGAGGCCAGCGAGATGAATTGGGGTGCCGAAGGCCGAGCGAAAAAGACAATAGAAGTCGCCGTCTTGACCTGCTTCTTACTGCTGATAGTCCTTCCACACATGGTACGAGCACAGACTCCGGACCCCGCCCCTCCGGGCACACCAGCGAACCCTGACCGGCCGCCTCTCAATCCGTTTCCTCAGCTGGGCAACTGGAGTTTCCTAAAGGATCCGAGCCAGCGGACGGATTTCTTCGACCCCATCAAGTACATCCCGATTGGAAACGGGGTTTCATTTCTCAGCTTCGGGCTGGAGTACCGCATCGAATACGAACGTTATACCGCCTACGACTTCGATATGGGACCACAGGACCAGAGCGGCTATCTGATGCAGTGCTTGTTGCCGCACATGGACCTTCACTTCACAAACCACGTCCGCATCTACACCGAATTTCAATTCGACTATATCGATTTTCGCAAAGGTGGACCGCGCCCGGGAATTGATCAGTACCGTGGCGGTCACCAGCTGTTCTTCGAGCTGGGAAGCAACGCGACTTCTGGCTCGGGTCTGAACCTGCTTGCTGGCCGGCAGGAAATTGTGGAAGGCCGCGGCCGGCTATTCGACAATAACGAGGGGCCGACCGTCAAACTGAGCTTCGATGGATTCAAGTTGCGTTACACGTCAAGGAAGGGCAATGTCGACGTGTTCGCAGTCAAGCCGGTGAATGACGGCCTAGGCTACTTCGACAACTGGCCGGTTCACACTCAGACTGTCTGGGCGGCCTACGCCAGCGATATGGCATTGGGGTCGATTCGACCAAAGCTCGACCTTTATTACATCGGCTTCGACAACAAAGACGCCTCCTACGTGGTCGGGCAAGGGCGCGAAATACGGCACACGTTAGGCGGACGGTTTGACAAAGCCGTTGGCCACGGCTTGGATTTCGATTGGGAAAGCGCGTTTCAATGGGGTGCTTTTACCAATCATTCGATCCATGCCTACACAGTCCAGACCGAGACCGGATACACCTTCGCGAGCTCTCCCGGCCACATTCGTCCGTTTTTGCGCTGTGACGTTTCCAGTGGTGGCGGCAGCGATCCCGAACTTAGTACCTTCAATTCTCTCTTTCCGCGCGGCGCCTACATCACACCAAAAGCAGCACCCCCGTTTGCCTTGGATAATGTGATCGATCTTCATCCGATGGTGTGGTTTCAACCACTAGCGCATGTCGAGACCTCCGTCGGTTGGGACTGGTTCTGGCGCTACAGCACAAACGACGGACTGTACACGTTTGCTGGGTCTCCGCTTATCTATGACAATTCTTCGCGGGATCGTTACATCATGCAGGTGGGTGATATGGAGGTGCGCTGGGCACCCGCGCAGCACGTGATCATTGCGCTTAATTTCATGGGGACCATCAATGGCGCGTTTCTGAATAGGGCAGTTAAGTCTAACGACATCACTTTTATCAATACGGGGTTTACCTATCGCTTCTGAGTTTCGCCGCGCGGTATCGAGGCAGGATCAGCCGAAGACGAGCACCTGTTTCGTTCGCGTCTTTTTCTCCGCAACCTTGGTGTAAACCACGACCGCCTGGTCAAACCGATTGGTTTCGGGCTGCGAAACATGCAGATAGCCGGCCTGAAAACCTTCCCGCAGTTGATTCATCAGGCCAGCGATTTGCGGCCCCGAGAGCTTTTGTGTATCGACTCCAATTAGATGAAGTTGATTATGGTAGAAATCGGTCAAGTTCAGACGAACGTCGGCATCGGGGCCGGTGGCGTTGGCTATAGCGATCTGTCTTCCGCCAACACGAAGTGTGCGGAGACAGGAAGCAAAGAGGTTTGCTCCGACCGTGTCGAGAACCAGGTCGACCCCTCTACCATTGGTTGCTTTGCGCACGCCGCTCACTAGATCCTCCTCTTTAAGGTTCACGAAAACATCAACATCAGGCGCTCCTGCTGCGAGATCGGCAGCGATCACAGTCGCACCCTTCCAGTGAGCGATTTGGGTCGCCGCTGAGCCCACGGCTCCGCTGGCTCCTGTAATGAGAAGTCTTTCCCCTTTTTGCAAATGTCCGGCTTCGAGCAGGGACTGCCAGGCCGCAAGATAGGGCACGCCGACCACCGCCGCCTGCTCCATGCTCAACCCTTCTGGCTTCTCTGATAGCCAGGAGGAAGGCATGGCCACAAACTCCGAGTGTGCGCCTGGGCGTATAACCCCAAAGCCAGCACCCGTCCCCCATACATGCTTTCCCTTCCATGCGCCGCCGCCCTCCACCACAATGCCGGCGAAGTCTCGACCAGGCGTCATCGGAAGCTGCGAGTGGAAACGCCCGGCGACTGTACCGACGTCTGACGGATTGATGCTCGATGCCTTGATCTGCACCAGCACTTCGCCTTCTTGCAATGCGGGAAGCGGCACATCCTCGATGTGGAGTACCGACGGCGTTCCGAATTGATTAAACCTCAAAGCTTTCATCGCCCTGGTTAGATCTGATAGTCCAGGTCTTCCATAATTCTCTGCAGGGATGCGGGCACAGGCTCAGCAGCGGCTTCCCGACCTTCCAGTTTCTGCACGCGCTCCCGCAGCTTGTTGACTTCGACAGCCACTGAGGCTAATGCCTCCGAGAGCGGATCGTTGATTTGCTTGGGATCGGTAATGACGACCCGCTTGCCCTGACGAAAAACGATGTGGCCGGGAACGCCTACGACGGTGGAATCCTCAGGAACGCTGCGCAACACGACCGAGCCCGCGCCAATTCTGCAGTTTCTGCCGACGGTAATATTTCCAAGCACCTTGGCCCCGCCACCGATTACGACATTATCTTCAATGGTGGGGTAACGCTTTCCATGCTCCTTGCCGGTGCCACCGAGGGTCACGCCTTGATATAAGGTCACGTCATCGCCGACGACTGCGGTTTCACCGATCACAACGCCCATGCCGTGATCGATGAACAGCCGCCGGCCGATCTTGGCTCCGGGATGAATCTTGATCGCGGTGAGAAGGCGCGCAACCTGCGAGAGCCACCGTGCCAGAACCAGGAGGCCGTGATTCCATAGCCAATGATTGGCCCGATAGAACCAAACAGCGTGCAACCCGGAGTAGCATAAAAATACCTCCAGGCTTGACTTGGCCGCAGGATCGCGCTCCAGCACGGTGACAACATCTTCGCGAATTAACGCGATTGAGTGACGCATGGCTCTTCGAGCGCCGTTGTCGGAATTTGCAATGCCTGATCGCGCAGCGCCTGGAACAAAACGCTGGTCAAATAGCGCTCGCCGAAATCGGGTAGCACGACAACGACCAGCTTCCCTGCATTATCCTTGCGTTTGGCAATTTTCAAAGCCGCTGCCGCGGCAGCACCAGACGAGATGCCAACAAGAAGTCCTTCTTCGCGCGCGAGCCGGCGCGCCATCTCAATGGACTCTTCGTTGGTGACCGTGATGATCTCATCGATGAAGTCAGTGCGCAGAATGCTGGGCACAAAGCCCGCGCCGATTCCCTGAATTTTGTGTGGCGACGGTTTACCGCCGGAGAGAACGGGGCTGTCCGCGGGCTCAACGGCGATGGCCTTGAAGGAAGGTTTCTTCGGCTTAATGTACTGGCACACGCCGGTAAGCGTTCCACCGGTGCCGATTCCCGAGATGAGGAAATCCACTTTCCCGTCGGTGTCGTTCCAGATTTCCGGCCCGGTTGTTTTCAAATGAATCTTAGGATTGGCCGGATTATCGAACTGCTGAAGCATGTAGCCGTTTGGAGTCTTGCTGAGAACCTCCTGCGCCTTGGCTACCGCCCCGCTCATGCCTTTGGGGCCCGGTGTAAGCACGATCTCCGCTCCAAAGGCCAACAGCAGCACGCGGCGCTCGAGGCTCATGGTCTCAGGCATCGTGAGTATCAGTCTGTAGCCCTTGACGGCGGCCACAAAAGCGAGCGCAATGCCAGTATTGCCGCTGGTCGGCTCGACCAGCACGGTTTTTCCGGGATGAATCTTGCCGGCGCGCTCAGCTTCCTCAATCATGCTGACGCCGATGCGGTCCTTGACGCTGGCGCACGGATTCTGGCTTTCGAGCTTGGCCGCTACCTGCGCGGCACAGCCGTTCGTGACCTTGTTCAATCGAACCAGTGGGGTATTCCCGATTAACTCCGTAATATCACTTGCAATTTTCATGATGTGTTCACGGCTCCTTTTCTGCGTTTTGAAAAAGTGGAGGCGAGATTCGTGCCTCCACTCAACTAAAGCAACAAAATTTTGGTGGCTACAGCTTGCGGCGGCGGCGTCCCGCCTGTATGCGCAGCAGCGCGGCGATCAATGCATCGATGTCCTCGCAAGTGTTGTAGAACGCGAGCGAAGGACGAACCGTGCTTTCAACGCCCATGCGCCGCAGGATCGGCTGAGCACAATGGTGGCCGGAGCGGACCGCAATGCCCTCTTGATTGAGCGCCACGCCAACGTCCTCGGTGCGAACTTCATCGAGAACGAACGACATGACACCTGCCTTTTCACGGGCCGTACCAATCATCCGCAGGCCCGGCACGGTCAACAGTTTCGATGTGCCGTAATTCAGGAGGTCGTGCTCGTAGGCGGCGATGCTTTCCATCCCGATCTCGCTGACGTAATCGAGCGCGGCGCCCAACCCCACGGCATCGGCGATGTTGCCGGTTCCTGCTTCAAAGCGGGCGGGAGCGGGTTGGTAGATCGTCTTCTCGAACGTGACATCAGCGATCATGTTGCCGCCGCTTTGCCAGGGCGGCATGCTGTCGAGCATGTCGAGTTTTCCGTAGACGACGCCGATTCCCGTCGGCCCAAACACCTTGTGGCCAGAGAACACGTAAAAGTCACAATCGAGGACTTGCACATCCACGGGCATGTGCGAAACAGCCTGAGCGCCATCGACCAGCACACGCGCGCCGTAGCGGTGCGCCATTTCGACCATCTCGCGTGCTGGGGTTACTGTGCCGAGGGCATTCGACACCTGCGAAAAAGCCACGATGCGGGTACGCGGCCCGAGCAGCTTTTCGTACTCTTCGAGAATGATCTCGCCGCGGTCATTCACCGGAGCCACGCGCAGCTTTGCGCCTTTTTCGGAGCACAGCATCTGCCAGGGAACGATGTTCGCGTGATGTTCCAGCCATGTGATGACCACCTCGTCGCCTTCGCGAACGTTGCGGCGTCCCCAGGCTTGCGCGACGAGATTGATGCCTTCGGTCGCGCCACGAACGAAAATGATCTCATGCGTGGACGACGCGTTCAGGAAACGCCGCGATTTTTCGCGTGCGCTCTCGTAAGCGTCGGTGGCTCGCGCCGCGAGCTCGTGAGCGGCGCGGTGAATGTTCGAATTCTCATGGCGGTAAAAGTCCGCCACACGTTCGATGACGGCATTCGGTTTCTGCGTGGTCGCTGCATTATCAAGCCAGACCAATGGATGGCCATGTATCTGCTCTTCGAGAATGGGGAAGTCGCGGCGGATGAGTTTGGCGTCGAGCGGGTGCTTGGAGATGCCAAGCTCGACCGGTTCCAGCCCGGGGACAAATTCGAAGGCTTGGATTCCAACCGGTGAAGATGGCATTTCACGCAGTTTTTGTGTTTCCGTCTGAGTCGCTTTCGGCTCAGCTACCGCGACATTTCCGATGCCCGGTACGTTTGGAGGCGAACCTGCCTTGCGCAGGTCCGTCTCCGTTGAACTCACGTTTGCCGAAGTTGAAGGCATTCCTGGAACGCCGGGAGCAGATTGCACTCCGGGCACCCCGGGAAAAGAAAATAAGTCGCTCAATGATGGAAGGGTCGCAACGGTGCCGGGATAGACCGATTTTTCGCCATCCGCCAGAGTTGTTGATAGAGACGAATCGGTCGATTCCCCTCTTGAAATTCCAGCCAGCTCCGGCGGCGTGAAGCTCGGAACGGCAGGCGTGACGGATTTCACGTCATGAGGCGGAGCAGCCGCAGGGACTCTGGGAGCAGCCGTTCCGCTATTTGCTGCTGCGATGAGAGTTTCCACAGATGGAGTGGAAGATGGGGTCGCAACATTCGGTACGGTCTGCAGACCAGGAGCGCTCGGAATCGCCGGCACGCGCGGAAAAGAAAACAGCTCGTTAATCGGGGGCAACACGGGGGCCGCACCGGGGGATGTGCCTTTTCCGCCTTGCACGGAGTATGGCGTCGTTCCGGGTACGGCTGCCGCGCTCTCCAGCGAAAGGGGAACAGCGCTCACATCCGCGCCTCCCGGAGGAGAGGTTGACGGCGAGGCGGGCGCCGCCGAAATGCTGGGAAAGGAGAACATTTCGCTACCCGGCGGCAGTGTTGGTGCCGCGGAAAAAGGAGACGCTTTCCCTTCGGCGAGAAAATCAGGCGGTGAACCCGGAACCGGCGGCGTCGGTGCAGTGCTCGGAGCTCCGGGCACAAGCGCGGTCGCGCCCGCCAATGAAGACGCAATGGCCCGCAGGTCGGTTTCTGTCAGCGGACCGATTGTAGTTGCCGGCGGTGAGCCAGGAACACTGGGAACCCGTTCCGGTGCCGTTTCACGAACCGGCACTCCTTCGGGAAACATGGTCACGGGAATTTCTTCCGATTCAGCTTCAGCCGGAGGATGTTCTGCCAAGCCGCCGTTCTCGCCAAGGCTTCTCGGCATCGCCAGAAAAAACTCGTTCGCGAGCCTTTCGAGTGTTGCCGGGTCCGGCAAAGGAATGGCGCCGAAGGGGTAGTAGCGCGCCCCTTCGACGTCTACCGGCGCTGATGCCTTGGGAGCAGCCGCTTTCGGCCTGCTGGCTCCATTGCTCGATCCATTACTTGTATTCGTGATATTTGTCGACATGGACGTTCTCCAGTATCCCAAGTGCGTCTTGGGTCAGGACCACTATCGAGCAATAGAGAGAGATCAGATATGAAGCAATTGCTTTGTGGTTAATGCCCATGAAGCGAACCGACAAACTAGGCGACACTTCTCCGGGCAGGCCCGGCTGGAAGAGCCCGATCACTCCCTGCTTCTTCTCACCCGTGCGCAGCAGAAGAATGTCCGTGGTCTCCGCCTTTAGCGGCAGTTTGTTGCATGGGACCAGCGGAATGCCGCGCCAGGTCACAAACGGATTGCCAAACATCGTGACGGTTGGGGGCGGAACGCCGCGGAAGGTGCATTCGCGGCCGAACGCTGCGATCGCGCGCGGATGCGCCAAAAAGAAGCTGGGCTCTTTCCACACCCTCGCGATGAGTTCGTCCAAGTCGTCGGGGGTGGGGTGCCATCTCTTGTTTTTACTCTCATTTCCGGAGCAACGTTGTTGAGTAGGCCGTACTCGGCATTGTTAAGGAGTGCCGTTTCCTGGCGCTCTTTAACTTTCTCAATCATCAGGCGCAGTTGCTCCCGGATCTGATCATGCGGGCTGCGATATAGATCCGAAATGCGGGTTTGCACGTCGAGAACGCTTGTCACCGCGTTCAGCGCATATTCGCGGGGCTTCTTCTCGCAGTCCACATAGATTTCAGGCAGGTCGATCTCGTCGTCAGGGGCGCATTCTATGGTGCGCGTTCCCGGACGCGTGGGTTTGACTTTGTTGAGTCGGTAGACACCGGCTTCGACGGGCACCCAAGAGAGGAAAGTGATCAGCCAGCGTGGCGTGATCGCTTCCATCATTGGGACCGTTTTAGTGACGGTAGCGAGCTGGCGAGCCTGTTGCTCGGTCAGTGTATGACGGACTTCTGCTGTCGCCATGCGATTAGCTCCTTAGCTTAAGAAATTTGTGTTGTGCAGCGCCAGTTGATGAAGAACCTGGCAAGCAGAACTTGCCGAAAAATAATCGGGCGCGGGCGCGTTCTTGTTGCGGGTGGTATACAACAGGGCTTACCTTCCTGTCTGTGACTCCTCTGACAGTCGAATGCCCGGAGAAAATCGCACAGCCGAATGCCCATTCCTGCGAACGAGTATTTGAGAAGGGGAAAGGCTGCACTGGCAAAAATATCAGTTCCACCTCAACATTGTCAACTTTGTCTATTGAATTACTAGATATTCTGCGTTAAATTATGACGGCCTTTGCTTCCGGCTCCGCTTTGTCGGGGTGAGCCGTGAAACGAGGCGCCTGCCGACTTGGTTTTCGGCAGGCTTTTCGTCAGGCCTTTCGGTTAAAGAATTTGCCGAGCAGTGTGCCCTAAGCGGTCGCAACGGCGGCGTGGCCGATGTAAAACTTCTTTCTTGCACGCGAGCGGATGCCAGTTGGGCATGCAATTTCCGAATTTCTGCGTCCAGTTCGTTGAAGCTTGTGCAGCGGGCAGTCATCCTTAGTGTTTCGGACTCGATCGCCGGATTGCCTTGTCCGCTTTTCACAGAAACCCATGCCGTTGGCTGCCTCGTTTCAGGATCGCTCTCCGGATACACAAGATCGAGGTGTACCGCTTCTTGGCTGCGGGGATTGCCTTCCGCAACCTTCGGCAACATCACGACTCCGCCTTCAGCGGACAAAGGCTCCCCATCGTGCTGTTGAGACTCAAGCAGGAATTGAGTTCCGCCGGTTCGGGCTTGAGTCCCGTACGCGGTGGCTTCCTTTGCCTCCGCCAGAGAAACCGTTTCCGTAACTTTGCGGATGAGGAATGGCTGAGGATTGGTTCGACTGCCTGGTCACTCTGGATTGGAACTGGAATGGTTCGGTTTGACAGGTAACGTGATAGATCTCCCCGGCTGGGCTGGTGACTTCGAATTTTCCGCTCTCGCCGCGCAGAGCCAGCCCGAGATCATAGGTGGCGATTGTTTCCCCCAGTTGCATCGCGACCTTCCTCCTGCCCGGGAAAACACGAAAAGAATCCCTAGCAGACAAGTAGTAATTGTGGTTCAGATGGAACCATGGGAAACAAAGTGATAGCTCGCTTTGTCAAAGCATAAAAGCTCAGCAAGCCAGCCCCGAGGAAGGTTAGACTACGATGCCGCTGCAGCCTCCGCTTTATAAAACTTCTTCTTGGCCCTCGCCCGAATCTCATCCAACTCTGCGTGCAGTCGGCGAATCTCGCGGTCGAGTTCGACGAATGTCAAACCTGGGGCTGTGAGCGGTATTTCCGACCCGCCGGCAGGTTTGACGTAGATGCAAGCCGACGGCTGATGAGTTCCTGGGTCGCTCTCTACATACGAGAGAATGAAGCTTGAAATTTCCATGATGCGGCGATTGTCCCACATGATCTCTGCTCACGCAACCTGAGATTCGCCTAATAGAAGAAATTTGTTCTGCTTGTTACGCGAACGTGACGACGGAATGTAAAGCGGCGGGGCTGGCTTGAAATGAGACGCCTGTCACATTGCGAAGTCTTAGGCTTCAATCGGCTGTTCACAAACTACCGGCAATTTGGCCTCCTGCCAGGCGTCGAAGCCGCCGCTGACATCCACCACATTGCGGTATCCCGCTCGCTGCAAAAGGCTGCAGGCGATGGTGCTGCGATACCCGCTTTTGCAATGGACGGCGATGAGGGCATCGCGTACGAGAGGAAGCGTAGTGCTAGCCAATCCATCCAGAGGAATCGAAAACGCGTCCGCAATATGACCCACCTGGAACTCGGGATTTCGGCGCACATCAACCACATGAACGTTCGTAGTGTGTTGCCATCCATTCAGAGTTTGAACTGAGATTTTTGCCAAGCGGCCGAGCTCAAAACCTGCCCGCTTCCATCCTTCCATTCCATCCTGCAAATAGCCGCGCACATCTTCGATTCCCACACGCGCCAGTCTGACACGCGCCTCAGACAACTGCTCCGGCGTATCAGCGATCAGGATCGGGCGGGAAGATAACCCCAAAACAATTCCCGCCCACGAAGCGAATTGTCCGGAGAGAGCAATGTTGATTGAACCGGGTACGTGCCCGGCGGCAAAGCAATCGCCGGTCCTTACGTCCAGCACGTTAGCGCCATCCGCCAACTCGTCGGCAAGCTCTTGAGCTGAAATCGGCCGCAGTTCAGGCAGATCCGAAAGTGCGGTTGCACCCTGGCGATTGAGTTCCGCATCCTGCAGGAAGTAGTCGGGACGCGAAGGCAAGTTGGACGTCAACTCGTGAATGAACTCATTCCGGTTCTTGATCTGGAGGGCGTAATTGGTCAAGCGCTCGGTCCCGATGGTAGATGACCGTTCAGCCCTCATGTTGCGGCCACAAAGCGAACCCGCGCCATGCGCGGGGTAAACCAGCACATCGTCGGGGAGCTTGAGAATCTTCTCGTGCAGGCTGTCGTACAAGATGCCAGCCAGTTGTGCGGGAGTGTGCGTTTTCGAAAGATCTGGCCGGCCGACATCGCCAAGAAATAATGTGTCCCCGGTGAGAATCGCCCATGGCTTCGGAGATTTCTCTTCATCAGTGACCAGCAAGCAAATGCTCTCGGGAGTATGCCCCGGTGTTTCCAGCACCCGAAGGCGCATGGCGCCGACGCGCAGTTCGAATCCATCATGAACCGCAACGTGCGGAAAGGCAGCGTTGGCACGATCGCCGATGTAGATTTTTGCGCCAGTTCGCGCTGCCAGCTCTTTGTGTCCCGAAACGAAGTCAGCGTGCAAATGGGTTTCAAAAATGTGGCGAATCTTCGCGCCATGCGCGGCGGCCGCCTCGCAATAAATCTCGATATCCCGTTGCGGATCGACGATGACGGCTTCTCCCTGCGATATCAAAATGTAAGATGCATGCGCGAGACAACCCAGATAACACTGTTCGAAATACATGGAACCATCCTTTGTTTGTACGAGCGGAGATGAATGAAGCAAAGGCCGCTGTGCCTCAATTTTCTTCTGAACGCTCGCAGCTAAGTGTGCTGCCAAGCTCGCGGCTTGCGCGCGAATTTCGGGAACCGCTATAGTCTCCCACAAATTTCCCTTGCGAAGCGGACCGAGCGTATAGAAAAGCTCGCTCGGCACGCCCCGATCATCGAGCAAAGCGCCGTTGTCAGTGGTGTCCAATCCCAACGACAACGAATCCGGCCGCACCAATCCTTGTTGCAACAAGTTCTTCAATAGAGGGTCGTCAATTCGCCGCATATCCGAGTCGGGCCCCGTACAGTTGATGACGCGATCCACCTGCAGCGTTAGAAATTCCCCGGAGTGCTGCTCCCGATACGTGATATCGACGCCGCCATTGTTTTCGGCATACTCGACAATTCGCCCGGCGTGAATCTCCATTTTTTTCTCGCCAAGTTCCGAAGCCAGCATCGCACCGATCTGCGGAGCCACACGATGCCGATGCACGTCCCAATAAGCTCGCAGATGACGTAGGAATCGGCGCTGCTCGTTCAATGGCAGCGACCCCCAGATTTTCTGTGTGAAGGGACGCAAGGAGTCGATAACGGCGCGCCAATCGCCGTTCTCACTTTCAGCGCGACGCACCTGAGATCGAACCAACTGAAGCAAGCCGAGCGCTGTGCGTGGAGAGTCGTCGCTCCAGAATGCCGACCAGGGCTCAGCCGCCTTGGGCTTATGTTGCTGCGGCAGCAGTCCATGGCGCGAGAGCAAGTGAATCTTGCCTTTGAACCCTCGCTCGCGCAGGGAAATTCCTACATCGACGCTGGTAAGGCCGGAACCTACGAGAAGTACACTGCCATCGTGATCGACGTCATCAAGAGCTCTAGCGGACCAGGGATTGGCAATGTAACGTGAGCTCGTCTCTTTCTGCCCAGGAAAGTTCGGATTAGCAGGCGGGAAATTGCCGAGAGTAAGAACAACTTTATCGGCTCGAAGTTTGCTTCGGCTGCGAAGGGTAATCTCTGCTTTGCCATTAATTTGTTTTACCGCTATTGCTTCATCTCGCTCCCATTGGAATCGGGCTGCAGTCGCCTCGCGCGCTTCCTGCAAAACCGACTCCGCGTACCGACCATAAACCTGCCGCGGAACATAATCGCCCGGTTCCACGCTACAGTCGTAGTAAAGCCGCGCCCAGCGAAGAAAGTGCTGCGGATCATCGGCGAGAGCGCTCATGTTCCGCGCCCGCACATTCAGCAGATGGCCGCCGCACTGGGTTTCGTAAGCCACTCCGCGGCCTGGGCCGCCCGACCGCTCAATCAGGACTACTGACGTCGAAGGCCCGCACACGCGAAGCAAAGCCGCCGTCAAGCATGCCCCGCTGAATCCCCCTCCAATAATGGCGAACGTTGATACGAAATTGCCCCTGTCGCCCATTGATGCCATCCCCCAGTTCCCCGTCCAAATAATGAATAACGATAATCCCTATTTTAGTACTAGACATGCAATTGAGACGCCAAACATAGCGAAAAAAGTCTTTTCGATTCAGCAGGTTTTAGTTCGTTCGTTGCGGCCAACCGGCTCAGGTGTAAATTCAATTCACACGCCAAATTCGCCGAGTACCGTCTAGTACTGGACACTCGATCTCGCGCGCGGACGCCGATGCGACGATCGCAGTCGTGGCACTGAATGCCAACTTGGGGGCCAGCTGGACGTTGTTGAAGGCTTATCCGACTTTCTATCCGTCCCCCAAACTCGCCGTCTCACCCTGGGCATCCGTCGTTCTCCGATTAAGCTGCTTTCCCCGCCTTGGTGGCGTCGGCCACTTCGATCAGTTTTCCAGAGCGCACGTCATAGACAAATCCGTAGATCGGAATGGACTTCGGAACGAGCGGATGGTTACGAATGCGCTCAACGTCATCGATCACCGCTTGTCTCAGGTCGGCGATCGTCAACCATTCGATATATTCCCCGGCACGTGAGCCGGGACCTCGCCCCACATCGCGGAAACCATTAGGTGTGAGCTCCGCGGTCTCAAGGCTGGAAGCCAGCAAACCGCGGATCACGTCATTCGAGAAGAATTCCATCCCGCAGTCCGTGTGGTGAATGACGAAGAACTCCCGCGTGCCCAAAAGCTTGTGACTAATCACGAGCGAGCGGATGGCATCGTCGCTGGCGCGTCCACCTGCATTGCGGATGACGTGCGCATCTCCCTCAGCCAGGCCCGCATATTTGGCAGGATCGAGCCGTGCATCCATGCATGTAAGAATTGCGAAAGAACGGGCGGGCGGCAAAGCCAGCTTGCCCTTCTCGCCGAAGTTGGCAGCGTATTTCCGGTTTGACTCTAGTACTTCCGTAAGAATCTGGCTCATAAGAAATCCCTCGCTTTCCAAGGCAAGTATCGCAGCGGCTTTCAATCATGTCAAGTATATTGATCGACATACTTGACAATAATCGCCCGACCGTGTAATAGTGCTGGTCATTAGATGAGCCGTTAGTCGGCTGCTGTATAGAATGCAGCCATCCATTGATTAGCGAGGTGAAGTAAGACATGAACTCATATTCGAAAAACTGGCGCCTTGTTCTGGCAGTCATTCTTGGCCTGGCTTTCAGCGCGGGCTCTGCCCGACCAAGTCACGCACAGGCCCTGGGGTGGGAGGGTGAAACGGGCATCTTCGTGACCCCGCTCGCCTACACGGCTTCGGCCGAAAACCAAAAGATCCACCCCGTGGTCGCGTATCACTTCCTCGATGCCGGCCCCGTGATTGGCGCCTTCCACGAGGCCTCCATCGAGGTCGGAATTGGCAAGCGTTTCGAGTTCGGCTATACGCACGAATTCCATGTCTTCGGCAGCGACATGGGGACTTCCGCAACTCCAGGGCTGAGCCCTCTTTGGCAGAACGGATTCGAGATCTTCAACGGAAAATTTCAACTCGTGCCTGAAAACTACGCCAAGACCAAGTGGGTCCCCGCGATCTCAACGGGCTTCATTGTGCGCCCAAACGTCCGCAACGTCGGTAACTACGTAACTGAGAGTGGGAACCCTAGCGGAATGACGGGCAAGACCAACGGCGATATCTACCTGGTAGGCTCGAAAATTGTTCCCACCAAGCCGGCCGCGCTTGTGCTCAACGCTGGCTTGCGTGGCACCAATGCGGAACTCTGGGGCATGGGCGGCAACGCTCCCGACTGGCAGGCACGCGCCTTCGGTGCGGTAGCTCTGGCCTTCACTGGTCCCAGTAAGAGTTCCATCATTTTTGCTACTGAAGCCGCGCAGCAGCCGCATCATCCTTACTATTTCGACGGCAGCACCGGCGCACCTCCGCTTAACATTCCGACCACTCTCACTTATGCTGTCCGGGTTGTACCCACGCCCAAGCAGAAGCTGAATCTGGATTTCGGAATCGCGCGGATCGCCGGAAGGGTCTTTAGCAGCGGAACAACGGTGGTCGACCTCAAAGCGCGTCATCAGGCCGCCTTGCAGGTTTCATACGGGTTCTAGACGAGATAGTTGGCGGGGATTCCGTATCCAGCCCGGTCGCGAATCGCTTGGCATTGGGCTTTTCTACCCAATCCAGAGACCCTTCGAGGCAAACCTGGATTCCGGCTGCGCCTGCCGGCCCTCCGAGTGCAAACTGGACGGGTTCCCGAACAGCTCTTCATTTGCAGGCTGCATGGCCAAAGCCACGCGTGCGTCGAGCGGAGTGGTGGCAGAGTGATCGAAGTAAATGCGCTTTGCCATACGTCACTCTCCGCGGCAGAAGTTCTGGTTCTCCAGGGCGCGCACCACACCGAAGTGCGACTGCCAGCCAATTTCTTTCTTGCCGACGCAGATCGTGCACGTACCAATGGGAGGTTTCCACGCAAAAAACAAAGGAAGAATGACTCCGGCGGCGTGTGACCTCCTAGCTCCAATCACGCTCACAACGGTACCCGGTATTGCTCTTAAACTATTCCGGAGGTCTTTCGGTTGCGCAAACAGTGCAATGAAAACGGCCGATCTGCCACAGTTCTATGGCAAGCACTTCATGCGGATTCTGAGTCGTCTTTCGGCAATGACGTACATTCTTAAACCACGGAGCGACGGGACTTGAACCCACGCGGCCACTGTCGCGACAAGGCAGAGGCCACCAGTTTCATGCCATAACTTGACACCTTGTGCCAGGTGGTCATTGGCCAAATCATGTCGAGCACAAGCGCAACTGCGATCCCCAGCGAAACTTCTGCGAAACGGTGCCAGGCGACGATCCACGGCGGACGGTTATGCGGAATCAATAGAATGATGCTCACCGTGATTGCTGCAAAGCGAGACGCGCCGTGGATGCGAAAGGCCGCGCATACTGCTCCACACACAAACACCGCGATGGCGTAAACCAGTGGGTTAGTAGAGAAGAATGTGGCGACTACCGCTCCGATAACTGCGCCCAAAGCCGTCCCAGCAAAGCGCTGCCACGAGATGATTCTCGCATCGACCGTAGATTCGATAATCACGATGGCGGAAATCGGCGCCCAATAAAACTCGGGCAGTCTTAGCAAACGTGCAAGCAACAGAGACACTACCGCCGCGGTGGTCGTCCTTACGGATCTCAGGAGAGTAGCGGTGGGCAGAATGCTGGTGTTTGGCGTCGTTGAGGTCATCGTCGGCGGGCCATGTTTAGCGATGCCTGATGCATTGCCCGGAACCGCGCAGCGAATCCAGAAAAGTTTTTCCCGTCTTTTGTAGTTTCTGCCCCAGCCGCGCGGTGCAGTCGCAGTTATCGCAGGCCCATGGCTCGGAACCATTCTCGTCGCGGCACTTGCGGCGGTCGTGGGCGTCCTGCACTTTCGTCAGATCGAAATATTCTTCCCAATAAGGCCGCTCTTCCTGTAGCGGCGTCGGGCAGTAACAGATCTCGACCCAGCGGACTGTCTGATCTTCGCAGAGACGCGCTTCGCGCACATTGCGAAGGTATTCGCCTTCCGCGATCGAGCCTTGGCCTAGAGTCTTATCGTCGATGGCTTGCAGCAGATCGCTTTCGTGTCCGGGTTTAACGCGCGCTCGAACCAGATAACGCATAAGAAAAGAAATTGCTGAGTGTTGATTCCTAGTTGTTCGATTGAAGCCGCAATCGGCCCCGCTTTTGAATGGCTTCCTTCAATCAACAATCAGCAATCAACAATCAGCAATGCTAAATGAACATCTCATCCTGCGGCACAGCGCGGCGGCTTTCACGGCTGCCGCCGTTTCTGCGGCGGCTGGCGAAGAGAAACTCAATCCCTGCCGTAACCCCCTGAATCAGGCCTGCAAACTGGCGCACGGGTGATACCACGGTTTTCTGGACCACTTCCGTGGTTTCTTCCACCCGGTCGAGGGTGCGAGTAAGAAGCTCATCGGTGCGGATCACCTGAAGGCGGGAGCGGTCGATGATATCGTTCACCGTTGCATCAACCCGCTGCACCTGGTAGCGAACCGTAGTCGTCACCTCCGCCAGGTTTTCGGCGATCGTGGCGAGTTGCGGACGAAGTTCGTTGATCATCGCTTGGGTGGAATCGAGCGTAGGCAGGGCCTTGCTTTTAACTTCTTCGGCGAGCGCTTCCATGCGCGCACTGCTCTTGCGCATTGCGACGTACATGCCCACGAGAATGCTGGCCTGCAAGACCACTGCCGCCGCGGTGACTGCAATAAACAATGGAAGTAGATTTTCCATAACGAACGTCCCGAAAATCCTTCAGAATCCCAAACAGCTCGATTCTACAAAGAGCAGGAGACTTACAGGTTCTTCGATGCTCCGGACTCCGAAGTCGCCTCCTGATATGCCTGCCTGCCAGCTTCGTAGGCAGCGCGGAACTGTTCTTTCTGCTGGTTCACGAGATCACGGCCACGATCCACCCACTCCGAAGCCTGATTGCGAGCTTCGCGCGCACGACTCCTGACGTAATCGCGTCCTTCTTCGGCCCGTGAACGCAGCACATCGCGCGTCTCACTGCCCGCTCGCGGTGCATAGAGAACCCCAACCAGTGCTCCCAGGCCGAGTCCCGCCAGGAACCATACGAAACTGTTGCCGCCATCATGATCCGACATGATTTTCCTCCATTTAAAGACGCAGTAATCGGATGTTAGCACCCGAATCTGGGAAATACAATTACAGGGGAATAAGGATTCGGGAAGTCGTGGAGCGTGGCGAAACACCGTAGTCCGTTACACGGATGTCATTGCGAACGCGGTGCCAGCCGTCGCAAGCGATGTCATCCGAACCGCCGATCCAAAGGATCGGTGAGGGCCTGCCCTGAGCGCAGTCGAAGCGGACCTGCTTTAGGCGCTGCTGGAGTCGGCGGCTACTTCTGAGTGGGTGGAGTACTCGGATTTGCGGGCTTTGCCGGCTGCGTGTTCACCGGTCCTGACTTCACGCCTTGCAATACAGATTTCGGTCCGCCATGCTTGACGGCATTGATGGAGAGCGTGATTGAAGTCAACATGAACAACACTGCCGATATCGTGGTGGCTTTTGAAAGAGCCGTAGCGGCGCCGCGCGGCCCGAAAGCGGCCTGACTTCCCTGGCCACCGAAAGCGGCAGAAATATCGCCAGCTTTGCCGCTCTGCAGCAAAACCACCACAATCAGAAACAGGCAAACCACTACGTGGACGATGGTGACAAGAACAATAAGCATTGAAAATCCCGGGCGTGATCTTTGGTGCGGAAGGGGGGATTTGAACCCCCACGCCTTGCGGCGCCACCCCCTCAAGATGGTGTGTCTGCCAGTTCCACCACTTCCGCACGAATGTGAAACCACATCATCAGGGGACAATCGGATTATAACAGAGGCGTTGGGCCGGGCCGTTCCGCATTGAGCGAAGATGACCGCGTTGTTATAATCGGTATGTTCCGCAAGCAGGCGCGGTTTGAGCTGTCTTCATTCCGCTGGTGTCATCCCGCAACAATCAGCGTGAGAGCGAATGAATCTCGTGCCCAGCGCGGGACGCCGACATTTCTTAGGTTGTGGCCAGGTAGCTCAGGTGGTAGAGCGCAGCCCTGAAAAGGCTGGCGTCGGCGGTTCAACTCCGTCCCTGGCCACCATGTTTTCAATACCTTAGCCATCCCTGTGGATATCCTTAATATGGGTTGCAACCCACAATAAGCCCGTAATCATGGGTTGCGGGGGGTTTTACATCGCCCGCGAACTCGCGGGTTTTGCGTTTGCGAGCGCAGCTTTCGAGCCGTCGAGCAATTGCTGCATCACCCATCCCTGTGCCTCGATCTTTGCTGGCGTTGTTGAACGCGTGTACGTATCGAGGGTGATCACGGGATTCGAGTGTCGCAGCAATTCTTGAACGAGCCTGACATCACTTCCGTTCGCTACCAACGCACTGGCTAACGTACGTCGTAACGTGTGGAAGCCAACCTTCTCGCTTATTCCCGCCTTTCGTGCTGCCGGTTGAAGGTGATCTGCCACGAGCATGTTTGCACGCGGTGGTTTTTGTCCTTTCAACCTGAAACTCGGGAAAACGAGATCGTCGTTTGCCGGATACGGTGTTTCCTTGCGCCATGTTGCCAGCGCATCTGCCAACAATGGATGCAAAGGCACCGGCTTTTTCGATGCTTTGCTTTTCGGTGGTCCGAATTTGCCGTACACGTACGCACGGGTCACACGAATACACGAATGATCCGTGTCAATATCCGACCAACGCAGTGCCAGGATTTCGCTGATGCGAAGCCCGGTTGCTGCATCCGTCAAAACCAGCACTCGATGCATCCCGGTTAGATTCGCGAGGATTTCAACGCATTGCGCGAGCGTTAGTACAACCGGCTCGTAGTTCGTGACCGATGATTGCCGCACGAAAATCATGGGATTGGCTTCTTGCGTTCTCGGCAACAAGCCGTACCGTTGTGCGTGCTTAAAAATGGCAACCATCACATTGCGAATTTTCACGAGGGTGGAATTCGACGAGCGGAAATCTGTGCGCAATTCGCGTAACCAGTTTTGAATTGCGACAGGTTCCATCTCGCTCGCACGCACCGTTTCCCATCGCGACAGAATATGCCGGTTGATGTAACGACGATACGTTTCCACCGTGGAATGCGCTTTCGGAATTGCGGCGTTCGATTGATCGAGTGTGAGTTCCACGCGAAGGCAGGTCCTCATTATCTAAGCACCCGCACATACCTTCACGAATTTCGGGATTCGCTAGCAATGCTTTCAGGTGGATTCTCTGAATTTTCATTGGGGTCAATGCTATCTCAAGAACGCAGCTGTGTGCCCAACTATGGCATCACCGGCGACGCCCAACGAGAATTTCGTTTCCATGGCTACGGGTCCCCGCAGCCCACGATCGAGCCTCCTCCGGCATCTGAGGGCAAGAGACCGTGGTTCTACGGTGTGGTCCACTACGGAAATCTGGGCAGCGGTTCTAACGGGAGTCCTTAGCCGTGACCGCTTCTCTGGAACGCGCATACATTTTCTCACCTGTGGTCTACACCTGTGGCGTTTCCGTTTTGTAGGACTTACGACGTACCGCGGCAGTCCTCGGCGGCTTGTAAAGCGTTGTAAGTACTCAAAACCACGGTTCTGAAAAGGCTGGCGTCGGCGGTTCAACTCC
>JASHOH010000137.1 GCA_030041215.1 Candidatus Sulfotelmatobacter sp.
GGACTCGCACTGGCAATCCGATGCCCCGAAGCCAGCCAGAGGAACGGACGCGCCTCGTATCGTGCCGATGCACTCTGCCCACTGGTGTTCGAGTGACACACGGTCGTAGCAGTGCCAGACCTCTTCGAGCGACGTGTGACGCCTCAGGTAGTCGATGTGCCAGTGCGGGCGGCTCGCTAGTCCCAGATGATGCATCAGACGGCCACGGACGCCTCCGGAGCCGAGGGCGCTGCCGACATACACGTAGAAGCCGGACTGGAGCCGCAGCCTGCCAAGCCGCCCCACCCTGACGAACCCATTCGCTCTCGCGGAGAGTACCAAGGCATACGTTCCCGGTTCGGCTCCGACCACTGCAAGCATGAGTCGCGTCCCATTCTGAGTTTGGGCGGGGCTCACAGGTTGAAGGTACATAATTGGTCTCAGCCGAAGCCGTGTAGCGGAGGCGCTGATTTGGCAGTACCTCAAGCGAGGCAAATCATGATAGCTCGAATCTGGCATGGGAAGACCAAGGCAAGCGATGCAGCACCGTATCTCGAATATCTCTTCAAGTCCGGCATTCCCGCTTACCGAGCGACGAGTGGCAATAAAGGGGCGTGGGTTCTTCGCCGCATCGACAATGACGTACCACACTTCATCACGCTTTCCTTTTGGGAGTCGCGGAAGGCAATTGCCGCGTTTGCGGGTGCCGATATTGAGGTCGCCAAATACTATCCGGAGGACGAAAAGTACCTGCTCGAATTTGAACCAACGGTGACGCACTTCGAAGTGTTCCAGTGAGGAGGAGGCGGGCAGGTTCGTCGTGCAGGCATAGAATGGCGGCATGGAAACAGTCGCCGGAAAAGCTGAGCAGTCTCGTAACGCGCTGCTCATCATTGATGTTCAAATCGGACTCGTGGAATGGATACCGGAGGCGACCAAGGGAGTGTTCTGCCCAGAATTGGCACACTTGTTGCGAAGGCACGCGCTTCTGGGAGGCCAGTCATCTACATTCAGCATGATGGCTCCAAAGGGCATGCGCTGGAGCCCGGTACAAGGGGATGGGGACTTCACCCGTCGCTTCAGCCAGCCGCAGGTGAGCCCATCGTTAGAAAGCGGGAATCGGACTCATTCTTTGAAACCATGCTGGACGAAGAACTCAAGAAACGAGGGATCACGCATCTTGTCATCGCGGGAGACATGACGGAATACTGCGTGGATACCTTTCTGGATTCTGCGACGACGGTGAGCAGTACGATTAGGACGAGCATAAGGTAGCCGAACTCCCCTCTGATTCGGATGGCCAGTCTATACGCAATTTGAATTCGCGCTAATTCTGATGGAGGAAACGCACAACTTCCCCCAATAGCTGGCTCCTGCCGTGCTCCGTTTTGTCGAGATGGACGAAGTGGGTTGCGTTCGGAATCACGACAACCCGCACGCTGGCGTGCACCAAGTCGTGCGCAATCTTCTCGCGGTCGGCAGGCCGCGACCAGAAGTCGCGCTCGGACGCGAGCACGAGAGTTGGCACATAAATGAAAGACGCATCCCACGACTGCCGTCCGGTCGCCAGATAGAAGCTGTCTTCAAGTGCCCCGTTGGGAGATCGGAAGCAAGGCGGATTGTGCTTGTTCGTTTCGGGGTCGCTGGCTAGGGCTTCACGAACGTAAGCATCAGCAACCGCTGGATCGCGCCACGAAGCCTTGTCGTCAACTGGAATGCTCCGGTTCCATCCTCCAAGCAAGGACTCGGCGGTGTTGCAGCGATAAGCACCAATCGAGGGATTTAGTTGTCCCCGATGTGCTGGGTCTTCCATATCCGACCCATGCCCCATCAAGGGGTGTGGCGCATCGGCACCGTAGAGAGCGTTCAGCAGAATCAGATGACTAAGTTTGTCTGAATGGAGAGTCGCGTAGTATCCCGCCCACTGCCCGCCAGTCGCCCAGCCAAACAGCGAGACCCGGCTTGCGCCCGTGCGCTTGCGAACTAAATCTATGGCAGCGTCGATGTCGTGAACAGCCTCCACCGAACGCACCGATGGAGGATGGCTTTGCGGCGGTTGCTCCATTTCTGGTGGGCGGGTGGATTGACCGTACCCTCGCATATCCATCACGTAAGCGCAAAAACCTTTATCGACGAGGTCGGCAGCCAAAGAGCCACCCGCAACAGGCAAGTCGAAGGACGCGATGCCGGGGACTCGCGCTCCATGCACGAGCAAGATCGGTTCACATGACCGAGGTTTATCGGTTCGGACTTCACGAACGTGAATCTGGATGCCAGCATTGCTGGTCACAAAAAGGTCTTCTCGATGGATTGGAGGCGAAGCTGTCAATGATCGAACGGAGAGGCACGACACTACCAAAACAACGCGGGACAGGGTGGCGAACTGCCTACGGGCTGGGGCTTGGGTCATGCAATATTATGTTCCTGCAACCGAAATCCCGCTTCGATGCTTACTGACGCTCCACCCCGAAAGAACCGCTCGGGCTTCCTCGCAAGCGACCGCATCAAAACACTCGATCTGCCCCGAAACGGAGAATTGACGGAGATTGCCCAGCGCCTCGAATCCGCTATGAAGGCGGACAGGATTCGAGATGTTCGGAGTGCTTACACCGCTTTTCTGGAGACCGCCTCAAAGTTCTATGAAGTGCCGAGATGCGGCGTCCGGGTATTAGCAGCAAGACCTCTGCGCACGCGTGAGCATGGGACATTTGAACTTTTTGGCGACTACACCCCGGAATCCATGCAGATTCGCGTGTGGATGCGGACGGCGGTTCGCAAAGAGGTCACATCGTTCGGCACGTTGATGAGTACCCTCTGCCACGAGTTCTGTCATCATCTCGATTTTAAGAAGTTCGGTTTCCACGATTCGTGGCATACTCGCGGGTTCAGCGAGCGGCTGCGCTTTACCATCATGCGAGGGGAACGCCGCCTAAAAAACTATTCTGGGTGCCAACGGCGGGAGGACGGTGGCGCATCGACTGGCAGCGCACGAATCGCTCGGCACCACGGTAGTTTTCGATGGAAGATCGAAGGGTAGACTGCCCCAATCCATGAAGGACGATCCTACGTTGCTCGCAAAGGCTTGGCAGAAAAATTCTTGATTCATTGGAGGGCACCATGTCGCCGCGCACAGTCTTTCTTAGCAAGCTGATCGGGCTGTACTGCATTCTCGCCGCCCTATCCATCATGGCTCGCGGGCAAGCCACCGTGGAGACGATAACGGCCCTTCTTCAAAACTCGCCGATGATGTTCGTCCTTGGCGTAATCACGCTGCTGGCCGGGCTGGCGATGGTCCTAGCGCACAATGTCTGGTCGGGCGGTGCGCTGCCTGTGGTCGTTACCCTCGTCGGTTGGATAACGCTCATCAGGAGCCTATTGATCTTGTTTCTGCCGCCCGAGATGGTAAGGAGACTTTTCTTTGGGCAGCTTCGCTACCAGCAGCTTTTCTACCTGTATGGGGCTATTGCGCTCGTCCTCGGCGTCTACCTGACCTATAGTGGATTCACGTCGAGGTCACAGTAGCTGTGAGAGCCAAGGACTTGTCCTTGCACACCACGCTGTCGGACGAGACGTTTCTGAACGTAATAGCTGATCAAATCGATCATTCCCACCAGCTTACAATGCTTGCCGTGCACAAGCCGTCCTTGGTGCTATTCGCGTTGTGTATGACCCAGCAGGAGTTGCTTCCATGAGCGATGTAGAGACTGGGCCATCCTCAATTGAGGGGTTGGGGCTTTTTGCGGCCCGACCGTTCTCTGTCGGGCACCCTGAGCCCACTTTTGTTCACAACAACATACGCAAGGCTGAGCGCGTTACGAATCGACTGCTCTACCAACTGAGCTACGTCGGCCTGGTATCGATTCTAACTGCCAAGTGGAGAAGCGTAAAGAGTCGGCCGCGCGTCGCGCGACCTCGCTCATGCCGCTGTCGCGCCCACCAGCGCATCGTATTCCTGCTGCGACTGAGCGGGCAGCAGCACCCAAAGCGTGTAGACCCCGAGCGCAGTACCGACGGGAATGTTGAACAAAGCGATGAAACCCAGAACGAGCGTGAGGATTCGCGCCCACGGCTCATGGTGCATTAGTCCCCAGCCCGCGAGGAACCCGCACGCCGCTTTGGCGAGCACGAATATCCCGATCACACTCAACAGCGGACGCAGAAAGCTCGTCGCCGCTTCCGGTGCTCCCATTGCGTGCAAGTGGGCAAACAGAGTGTTGGCCAGAACGAGAAGAATCAACCCGCCCAGCGAATTTAGAGCGGAGGCGGCCAACCACAGAATTCCCAGCAGTTGAATGTGTCCCTGCACGCGCCCGGGCCGCTGCGGAATCACGGCTACCGGTCCGACAATCTGCTTGCCGCAGCGGCTGCAAAGGCCTGGCCTGGTTGCACCGCCGCACCACATCCATCGCAGAACATTTGTTCGCTCCTGGTTCGTGATACGTTCATTCTCTTACCTGAGTTCCGGGAGAGAATCAGGTTTCAAGGTTGCGAGGTTGCGAGGTTGCGAGGTTGCGAGGTTGCGAGGTTGCGAGGTTTCAAAGTTTCAGAGGTTTCAATTGTGACACTTTTGTCTTCAAATTTTTTTTTGAACTGACGCGGAGCGAGATCCGCAGAGCGCCTAGAACGTCGGAACCACCCAAACTTGGTGCTCTTGATGGCTTCGAAACTTTGAAACCTTGCAACCTCTGAAACTTTGAAACCTGATTCAAACGAAAAGGCCACCCGGCAACAGGGCGGCCTCTTCTTTCAAGGGAGAATAGTTCCAACGGAGGCTTAGTTTCCGTCAAAACTCTCTGGACGAAATCTTATGAGCCGAAAAAGCGGGGTGTCAAGCAATTTTCTTGGAAATAACTTACTTGTTTTCAATGACTTACGGAATCGGTCAACAAAAGTTGGGATCGTCCCATTTTGAGACAAAAAAGCCGCAAATTGCTTTTAAACGGGTCTTGTGAAAGCACTTAAGAAGCCTTTGATCGCTTACCACCACCGCCGGGCGCGGCCGACGGGCCTTCGGTTATGCTCTCTTCTAGGTGAAGAGCAATGAATTCGTTGCTGTCGGAATCGCCAAAGATCGGGCCAGGAAAATAACGCCGCATCAGAATGCGGAACCCACCGAAGGCGGCTCCTGCAGCCAGAGAGATCGCGCCGATAATAATACAGAGCAGAATAATGTTGACGAGAAGATTGGCGATGTTGTTTTTCTTATCAAAGTAAGTGTTCTCGTTCCACGTGACCCTAGCTTCGTAGTTCACGGCGCCGAGCAGCGTCTGCGCGTCAGTCTGCGAAATAGGCCCGGCGGCGACGGCAATGATCGGGCCGCTGCGCTTGGCAAAAAAAGGGCCAACATTTTCGATTGCGTTCACTCCAGATTGAGACTGCGCAGCATGATAGGTGGCTTCCATGCGGCGCAGGTGTTCGATGGCAACCGCTGGCGTGGGATACTCGATGAGCATCAGCGTCGCCGGGCCGCTGGGCGAGGAGTACTGTCTCACCAGAACTTCCGCATTAGCGTTGAAATCAACCAGTCCGGCGTCGATTGGCGACCCGATCGCGCCCAATGCAACCGGCCCCTCGGCATACTTTTCCGTATTAGGTTTGTAACTTCGGTGTGGGACGAAAGTCAGGAGCGGAGGCAGTGCCCCGGCACTCCCTACCGCACGCGGTAATGCCCCGGCCAGCTCACGCAACTCCGCTGCGGACATTGCCGATGTTGTGCTGAAAACAGCATCTATGAGGACGCCCCCGCGGAAGAAAAGCACTCGCTGACCCAGCGATGCTCCCCGGTCTCCAATCTCTTCCGCCGGCATCTCCGGTCTTAAGTAAAAGCAAAATGCTCCGAAGGCCCCACTTGCGTCGGCAAAGCGCGCGGCGCGGATTTTTAGCGTACGTCCGTCATCGCTTTTGTAGGTAGCGTTCTCGAAATCTTTAAAGCCGTACTCAGTGAGGAGGGCCGGATTCGTCGGATCGGCAGAAGCAGCATCATTGCCGGTTTCAGACGGCCCTTCCATCTGCCATCCGGCGAACTGTTTCGGGAGAATATGAGAAGAATCAGCAGAAGGATTAGCAGCAAACCCGGGCGCGCATGCCAAACAGATTAACGCGGCAAATACGAACAAAGGCTTCGAAAGACGGATGCAAAGACAGTTTGGCACAGAATTTCCCTTTCTCTATTAGACCACAGCGAAAGGGAAAAGTTTCTGGGTGAGCCACTTTAGATGCGTCATCCTGAACGGAGCTTGAGGCGTTTGCGCGCCGTCCGAGCCGCGCGCCGAAATCCCGAGGAGAGCGAGGGACCTCAGGCGGAGCGAAGGATCTCCCAGGGCACTGCACGCCGGGAGATTCCTCGGCCCGCGGCTTCGCCGCCCCTGGCTGAAGCCAGGGGTCTACCCGAAAGCGCGGGCCCTCGGAATGACGCCCACAATCCTAGGCAAATCGAGCAGGAAACTTACTGGCCTGCCTCCTTATCCATCTTGCTGGCGACTTTGACGCCGCTGAGCCCGTTTGTATATTTGGCGATGCCGCGGTAGAGAGACTCGGCAATGCGCTGCCGGTACTCAGCGGTTTCCAGGCGACGTTCATCGGTGGGATTACTGACAAAAGAAATCTCCGCCAGAATCGAGGGCATATTCGCGCCGATCAGCACAATGAACGGCGCTTTCTTTACTCCCCGGTTGCGAATCGACGGACTTTTAGCTGCGAGGCTGCTGTGCAGCGCCTGCTGCACGTCAGCAGCAAACTCCCGCGACTCTTCGATCTTCTCCTTAAGCGCAATTTTCTTGACCAGGTCTTGCAGTTCGAAAATCGACTTCTCGGAGACAGCATTCTCGCGCGCTGCGACCTCCAAAGCTTCGGGCGAAGAAGTGAAGTTCAGGTAGTAAGTTTCGACACCGCGTGCCGCGCTGTCGCGGCTCGAATTGGCATGGATGGAAACAAACAAGTCGGCGCGTGCCTGATTGGCGATAGCAGTTCGGGTTTCCAGCGGAATGAAAGTGTCATCCTTCCGCGTATAAACCACTTCCGCGCCTAGGCGCGTTTCAAGCATTTTCCCCAGACGGCGCCCGACATCCAGCACGAGATCTTTTTCTTCCAAGCCATTGGGACCAATCGTGCCGGTGTCGTGCCCTCCATGGCCGGGATCGATCACGATCTTGCCGATCTTCAGACCCAGGGTGCGAATCAGCGAGCGGTCGCCGGTGGCAGTCGGTTTGGCTTCGCGGCTGCCGAAATCGTAAGCGCTTTTCTGTTTGATCGATCCGGGCGCGCCGGAAGAAGACTCCGTGTTTTCGGCGTCGGCTGTTTCCGTCGCCGCCTGTGGCGAAGTATCGGAATCTGCTTGCAGTTGTTCTTCTTCAGTAGGCCTGCTGCCCCGTCTCGCCGCTGCTTTCGCCGTGCCACGATGTCTTCTTTTCGCCAAAGCAGCTTCGTCCTCGTCATCAGCCTCGACAATTTTCTTGACGACCCTGGTCTCGGCTTTGGCTGCCACCATCGGGCGAGTTTCCGGTGTTGCCGCGACCTCATTCTTGCCACTCGCCACGCGTGCTTCATCGTTCTCCGGCGCGGCAGCGTGCTGCGAAGATTCAGCATCAGAGGCTGACGTGTTCGCTTTCAGGCCGGTGCTGGCCGTCGCGTTCGGCTGATCGGAGTTCCCCGAAATCTCCTGCTTCGCTTCTTCGGCCTCATCAGACGGCTTCCCGCGTCCATTTTTTCCGTGGACGTCGACGATCAAGCGGTAAGGGTTGGGCAACAGGAAAGCGTCATAAGTCGCCAGGTTGTCGACCTCGAGCACAACCCTTGTGCAGCCGGCAGAAAATTGCGCCAGACGGACCTTCTTCAAAAATCCGTCGTCCACGTCAAAGCTTTTTCCGACCAAGGTCGAAGCCAACTTCGTATCGCGCAGGTCGAAGAAGATTCGCGCCGGGCTATCAATGCGCTGCGATGAGAACTTCACATCGCCTTCCACATCGATTGCAACCCGCGTGTAGTCAGGAGTAGACCAGTGCCGGATCGCCGTTACCCGTGGCAATCTGCCGCGGCGCACTTCCGGAGGAACATTCTCACTCCGAGAAGTCTCGGCATCATTCGGCGGGTTGGTTTGTACATCCTTGTCGCTGCCCGCATGCTTTTTCGCGGACTTCTGTAATTCCGCATGCGCCTGGGCATCTTTGTCTAACTCAACGATGGCCGCACGCGCGTCATCGGCCAGGTGATTTTGGGGATAACGTCGCAGAAATTCCTGAAACGTGGAACGTGCATTTACGGGATCGTTGAGATCGTCTTTGTAAATCTCGCCGATGGTGAACAGGGCGTCGAATCGAAACTTGCTGCCCGGATACTCGCGCCGTAGAAATTTATATTGATCGATGGCGCTGTGAAGAATCTTATCGTCGTCGAAGTGGCGGCCCATCTCCACGAGCGTTTCCGCCACGGCCACTACGCTCGGGTCAGCTTTGCTCGAAGTTGGCGCGCCCAGATACACCGATCGATAAGTGTTCAACACGCGTTGATAGTCGCGGCGGCTCCGCTCAGCTGCAGGCCGGCCATTCAACGCCTCGCGCATGCGCTCGGCACCCGCAAAGCGTTCTCGAGCCCAGGCATCGGAATGATGCACCCGAGCGTAGCCCAGGGGAACAAATAACGTGGTGCATGCAAAAAACACGGATAACTTTCCCAGACCACGCCGCCATGGAGCCTTCACGATCATCCGCCGCGCTTCCGTTCCTGCTGAGTTGTGGCAATTACCTGGGTGCCAGAGAGAATAAAAACACTTTCAAACTAATCTGTGTTGCTGATGTACAGCACGCCTCGCGCGTCCCGTTGAACCGTCACAGGATCGTGCGAAACACCAGAACTGAAATCGAAACCGCCGTAATACAAATTCGTAATCCGCCGTACGTACCTCTGCGTTTCGGCGTAGTGCGGCACTCCCGAGCTGCGGGCCACTGCGCCGGCGCCCGCGTTGTACGCGGCCAGGGTCAGGTTAATGTCGCCGTCGTAACTTTCCAGAAGCTGCTTAAGGTGGCGCACACCCGCGTCAACGTTCTGCTGCGGGTCAAACGGATTTTTCACTTTCAACTGGCGCGCTGTCGAAGGCATCAATTGCATCAACCCCATCGCTCCCTTGCGCGAAATCGCGTTGGGATTGAAGTTCGATTCAACCTTCACGACCGCGCGCACCAGGTTCGGGTCGACATTGTGCCGCGCTGCGGCCTCTTCAATTGCCGTGTCAATGTCCGCCGCAGTTGCCGCCGTGCGGCGCGCATTGGCCGCAACAATCCGCGCGTTGGCCGCCCGGGTCGACTCACTTCCGAAATACTTGTTCACCTCTTCGGCCGCGGAACGGGCCGCTTTCATAACGGCTGCATTCGGTGGCGGCACAGGCTTCCAGCGGTTTTCTCTTGAACTCCAGTACATCAGCGCACGCCGGGGCGTAGCCTCAGCGCGTCGCGGAACTGGCTTTTCGACGGAATCGTTCACATAGATTGTGCGTCCGTGGTCTTCGCTGGCGGTGATTTTTCCCGAAGGTCCGTCGCCGCTTTCAGCCGGACAGACTGGTGGCGAGAAGAGGGAGGTCGCGGCTATCGTGCTGGCCATCAGGGCGATTTGCAGGCGCTTTCGCATTACCGGGATCCATGTGCGAAGGCAGACCTCACCCTCGCGTTTCTGCTACCCGGAACCTGACGGAGAATCGTTACACCAGAGTAGTCCGATTATAGGCGCAGGGAGTGGCCGGAACAAGGTTTCTGACGGTCGTAGAACCACCGGAGTAATACGTCTAACTTACTGCAATAACGACACTTATGGAGGAAGTAATCAAAATTAAGCGGTTGCTTGGGGAGCTACGCCAAAACCGTGTAGCGGAGATGAACAAAGCGGATAGCGCACGGAAGCAGATCGCGCCATGTATTACCATCCAATCAATGCCTTCGCGAGTGCGCCGCTGGTTCAGCGATCCCCTGGTGCTCCTGTGCCTGACCGCCGGCCTGCTTGCCTTCGTCGTGCAATCCGGCGAACTGGGCACGGCCGACACCACGTTTCGCTTGCAGACTACCCACTGGCTTTGGACTTCCGATCCTCAGGTTTTCCCTAACGATTATCCCGAGTTCGGCATTCGCGGCCGGGGCGGTCATCTTTATAGCTGGTACGGCATCGGCCAGTCGCTGCTGATGCTGCCGGCAGACATCGTAGGAACCTGGATTGCCCACTGGCCCATTTTTTCAGAGTACGGCGATGATCCCGCGGTACGGAGCATAGTGGTCAGCTACAGCACAAACATTCTGGTAAACGTGCTCACGGCGCTCCTCGCTTTCCGGTTGCTTTGCCAATTTCGCTTCAGTTTTCGCGAATCGGTTCTGGGTGTTCTCGCACTCATGTTCTGCACTACTCATCTGCACTACACACAGAACATGATGGAAAACAACTACATCATGCTTCTCACGCTGACCGGGTTCTCCTTTCAATACGAATGGCTGCAAACCGGAAGCAGGCGCGCACTTTTCTGGGGCAGCAGTGCGCTTGGGCTAAATCTGCTCACGCGCCTGACCACAGGCCTCGATCTCGTAGCCGGAGGAGTTTTTCTTCTTCTCATACTTTGGTTCGAAAACGTGCGAGGAGGCGAGTTGTGGAGCAAATTTGTCGATTACTGCAAGATCGCTGCCCCGGTGTACGCGTTTTTCCTGCTGGTTGACAGGCTCTACGAGTTCTACCGTTTCGGATCATTCACCAATACATACCTTTCGCTGTTTGCGAAAGAACAGCGAGCTCTGCATCCAAATCTGCCCCGGAATTTTCCGTGGAGCACGCCGTTTCTGCACGGTTTCCTCGGGCCGTTCTTCAAGCCGGAAAAATCAATCTTCTTATTTGATCCACTGCTGATCCTCGCGCTCTTGGTCCTCATTGTTCTTTGGAAGAAGCTGGCCCCGGAGTTGCGCGCGTACAGTCTCACCTGCTTGTTGCTCCTGCTCGCCTACATTATTCTTTATGCCCGCTACACCGATTGGGCGGGCGACTTTGCCTGGGGGGACCGCTATGTCTCGACGGCAGACGAACTCGCAACGTTGTTGGCAGTTCCACTGCTGCTCCGAAATCGGGAGACGTTGAACCAATGGCTTTGGCGCGCGGGGATTGCAATTATCGTCATCGGCCTCATTGTCCAGCTCGCTTCCCTCGCCTTCTGGCTGCCGCTCGAGATCTATCAGATGGAAACGCTGGGCCATCCCACGTTTGTGATCGCGCTGCGGTTCAAAAATATTGTTGCCTTTGCCCTCGGCAAAATGCAGGTCTGGGGATTGAACACCGATGCGATGAACTGGGACCGCTGGGACTACGTTCACATCACCACGTGGAATTTCCTGCCCTTCCTGCTGCGGAGAGTGGGGGCGGCGCCAAGCTGGGTGGTGGATGTCGCATTTGCCGTTTGGGCGGCGGCGCTTGCCGCACTCGCGCTGACCCTCTTTCGATTGAAAGCGGTTATTCACCGATGCAACTTTAATCACGGAGTCCGGGAGTGAGTTCCCAATACGAAACTCGCTTGCTAATCCGCTCGCAGGGTGTACAATCGTTCCCGTTTTTCCTTTATTAAGCGATGGCCGCGAAGTCCATCCCTCTCCACGTCAACGGCAAGATTGCGCATGTGTCGGTTGACGATCCCGACATGCCACTGCTGTATGCGTTGCGCGACAACCTCGGGCTTCGCGGGCCGCACTTCGGCTGTGGCCTCGGCCAGTGCGGAGCTTGCACCGTGCACATCGATGGCAATGCCGTGCGGTCCTGTGTTATGCCGCTCTCATCGGTTGGCAAGAAGAAGATTGTCACGCTCGAGGGGCTGAGCCTATCGGGCAAGCTTGCTCCGATACAGGAGGCCTTCGTCAGCGAACAGGCTGCGCAGTGCGGTTACTGCATCAACGGCATGATCATGCAGGCGGCAGCTTTTCTCGCCCACAACAAGAATCCCAACGAAGATCAAATCAAGCAGGCGCTTGCAGACAACTTATGCCGCTGCGGCACGCACCTGCGCATCGTGCGTGCCGTCAAGCGCGCCGCCACTTAACTCGACGATGTTATCCGGCAAACCAACGCGGCGTGAATTTCTTCAGGGTACCGGAATCCTGATCGTCAGTTTTTCTCTGCCCTCCGCGTTCAAATCGGCTTTAGCGCAAGCCGCAAACTCCTCTAAGATCGTCGCCCTCGACGAAGTTGATGCCTATCTGGCCGTCGACGCCACTGGCCGCGTCACTCTCTACTCGGGCAAAGTGGAACTGGGCACTGGAGTGAGCACCGCCCTGAAGCAAATCGTCGCTGAGGAGCTTGATGTGCCGATTACCGCTATCAAGCTAATCGAAGGCGATACACTACTGACGCCCGCGCAAGGCAAGACCTGGGGCAGCCTCACTATTCAAAACGGTGGCGTCCAGATTCGTCAGGCTGCCGCTACCGCCCGCCAGGCGCTGCTACAAGAGGCCGGCAAGCGCCTCGGCTTACCGGTCGCAGATTTGGCCGTTGAGCAAGGCACGGTGCGAAGCGGCGCCAAACAAGTGACCTACGCCGAGTTAATCGGCGGAAAGAACTTTTCTCTCAAGCTCGATAAACAAGCGCCGCTCAAAGATCCCGCCAATTACAAGATCGTCGGCAAGCCGATCCTCCGCGAGGACATCCCTCCCAAAGTCACGGGAGAATTCACTTACGTTCAAGATTTCAATTTGCCTGGCGCGTTGCACGGCCGCATAGTCAGGCCGCCGACCATAGGCGCAAGTTTGCAGAGCGTCGATGAAAACTCGATCCGTGGCATCCCGGGCGTAGTCAAGGTCGTGCAGCAGAACAATTTTCTGGCAGTGGTCGCCGAGAGCGAATGGGGCGCGATTCAGGCGGCACAGAAACTCAAGGCGAACTGGTCTGACTGGCAGGGCCTTCCCGATCAAAGCAAATTGTGGGAGTACGTCCGCGCCACAAAAATCACCAAAGATGACGTAACCAGCAACGTGGGGGATGCAGACAAAGCTCTAGCTCAGGCGAGTAAGAAGATCGACGCAACCTACGACTTCGCCATTCACACCCACGGATCGATCGGCCCTTCCTGCGCCGTCGCCGATTTCAAAGATGGCAAGCTCACTTGCTGGTCGGCAAGCCAGGGTCCGCATGATCTTCGCACACAGCTCGCGGCGATGCTGTCTTTGAAAGACACTGACGTGCATGTCGTTTACATGGAGGGCGCCGGCTGCTACGGCCGCAATGCCCACGAGGACGCCGCCGCTGATGCCGCGCTCCTGGCCCACACTATGGGGCGCCCTGTGCGAGTGCAGTGGATGCGTGAAGAAGAGCATGGCTGGGACCCAAAGGGCCCGCCCACTCTCATGGATCTTCACGCCGGACTCGATGCTAACGGCCAAGTTGTCGCCTGGCGCTCCGAACTCTTTGTGCCAGATGGAACCGGCGGAGTCGTTGTCAAGCTCTTGGCGGCCGAGGCAGCCGGCCTACCCGTCGATAAGGGTATGTCTCCCGGCAACATCATCAACAATTCTGCGATCCCTTACTCATTTCCCAACGTGAAAACGGTAGCTCACCGGCTTGCCGAAACCCCATTCCGTCCCTCATGGATCCGTGCCCCCGGCCGCATGCAGAACACATTTTGCAATGAAGCGTTCCTCGATGAGGTGGCCGTGGCCGCTGGGGCCGACCCATTTGACTTTCGGCTGCGCTATCTCAGCAATGACCCGCGTGGGACCGAGCTATTAAAGAGGCTGATACAGCTTGCGAAGTGGCGGGGCCGCAACGCTACCCCCACAACCGGCGACGTCGCCCGCGGGCGCGGAGTTACCTACGTCAAGTATGAGCTGGCACGCACCTATGTCGGCGCCGTGGCTGATGTCGAAGTAAACCGCAAAAGCGGCGAGATTCGGGTCCGACGTTTTGCGGTCGTGCAGGATTGTGGGCAGGTCATTAATCCCGAGGGCGTGCGAAATCAAATTGAGGGCAATGTTGTTCAGACCGTCAGCCGCACGCTAAAAGAAGAGGTCACGTTTGACCGGTCCCGCGTCACCAGTGTGAATTGGGCCAACTATCCCATTTTGACCTTCCCTGAGGTCCCAGAGATCGACATCGATCTCATCGATCGCCCTACCGAAAAGCCCTGGGGCGTGGGCGAGCCAGCAGCCGCAGTCGTTCCCTCCGCCATTGCCAATGCCGTATTCGATGCGACCGGTGTCCGCTTGCGGTCCGTACCCTTCACGCCCGCCAAAGTCCGAGCCGCCCTGCAAAGCGCGTCAGAAGCAGGTCACGTCGTGGACGTACCGCAAATAGCTTCGTTGGCTTTCAATCAGGACATCTCTCAATCGCCGATTCCTTATTCCACCGTCACCGACTTCGCCAGGTTCCTCGGCTGATCCACGTCACAGCCACGAAGCGTCGCAATGTGATAGGCCAGCAGTTGCAGCGGGACAATCTCCAGAATCGGCGAGAGGTCTTCCGGGGCGGGCGGAACATATAAAACGTAATCCGCCGATTCCTTAATTTCTTCGTCGCCCTCGGTCGCCAACGCAATCACCACTCCCGAGCGCGCCTTCACTTCCTTCAAATTTGAAATCGTCTTCTCGTAGCGCACCATCGAACCAGGATTGTTCGCATCGCGCGTGGCAATTATGACAACTGGAAGATCTTCATCGATCAACGCATTCGGCCCGTGTTTCATTTCGCCGGCCGGATATCCCTCGGCATGAATGTAGGAAATCTCCTTCAGCTTGAGCGCACCCTCGAGAGCGATCGGATAGTGAATCCCGCGCCCGAGAAAAAGAAAATCCTGGGCCCGTTGGAACCGCTTGGCCAGATCTTCACATCTTGCATCGTGCGTAAGAATGTTCTCTAGCTTCGCAGGAATGAGCGTTAACTCCTCCGCAGCTTTGCGTATTTGTTCCGCGCTCAAGGTGCCACGCACCTGGGCAAGATATAGAGAGAACAGATACAACGCCGTCAATTGGCAGGTAAACGCTTTTGTCGAGGCCACGCCGATCTCCGGCCCCGCGTGCGTATAAATGGTGCCGGCAGCCTCGCGCGTAATCATCGATCCCACTACATTGCAGATGGCGAGCGCAGGTGATCCTTTGGCTTTCGCCTCGCGCTGGGCAGCGATTGTATCGGCCGTTTCCCCCGATTGCGAAATGACGAGTGTGATCGTATCAGCATTCACGATCGGATCCCGATAACGCCACTCGCTGCCGTAGTCGACTTCCACCGGAACGCGAGCCAGGCTCTCGATCATGAACTTGCCGGCAAGCCCCGCGTGCCAGCTCGTGCCGCATGCGACAATGTTGATCTTTTTCGCGGCCCGAAATTCAGCCTCGCCGATCTGCATCTCGTCCAAGAAGATGTGGCCGGTATCAAGCGAAACTCGTCCCAGCGTGGTATCGCGGACGGCCCGCGGCTGCTCATAAATCTCTTTGAGCATGAAATGCTTGAATCCGCCCTTTTCCGCCATGATGGGGTCCCAGGTAACACGCTGCACTTGGCGATTAATCGGTTTCCCATCGAAATCGGTCAACTTCACGCCTTCCGGCGTGACCACGGCAAGGTCCCCGTCGGCGAGAAAGAAGATGTCACGCGTGTGAGCAAGAATTGCAGGAACGTCAGAAGCCACAAAGTATTCGTGGTTGCCCAATCCGATTACCAATGGCGGTCCATTCCGCGCGGCCACAATCTTATTCGGCTCGTCCGCTGAAATTACGGCCAAGGCGAACACCCCGCTCAGCTCTTTCACCGCACGGCGAATCGCGTCTTCGAGGGACGGACGGTGACCATTACCAGTCTGAAAAAAATGCTTTTCGATCAGGTGGGCAATTACTTCCGTATCGGTTTCGGTGGAAAACTTGTGCCCTTCGGCGCTGAGCTGCTTCTTCAATTGAAGGTAATTCTCAACGATGCCGTTGTGCACGACTACGATTTTGCCCGTGCAGTCACGATGCGGGTGGGCGTTTTCTTCGGTGGGGCGCCCATGCGTCGCCCACCGCGTATGTCCAATGCCGTAGGTGCCGTCGAGCGGCTTCAGGCGTATGGCTTCTTCCAGATTGCGCAGTTTTCCTTCGGCGCGGCGAAGCTGAAGCTTGTCGCCGTTGCCGGCAACCGCAATTCCCGCTGAGTCATAGCCGCGATACTCCAGCCGCCTCAGGCCATCGACAATGATAGGGACCACTGGCTTGGCCCCGATATACCCCACAATTCCGCACATGTAACCACTCCGAAAATCATTCCACCAGCGAGCATTGAAATTCTTCGATCACCGGATTGGTGAGCACTTCACGGGCAATGCGTTCGACTTCAGCCTGCGCCTCTTCACGGCTCAGTCCACCGTCGAGCGTCAGTTCGAAATACTTGCCTTGGCGCACATCTTCCAGTCCCTTATAGCCCATCTTTCTGAGCGCAGCCTGAATGGTCTTTCCCTGGGGATCGAGAACGCTCTTCTTCAGTGAAACATACACGTAAGCTCTCATGGAAATGTCAATTATACGTGACCATGAGCCGCGCACTCCGGAAGGGGGCCGCGGCTACCGACCATTCGGTCATTGCCCAGCCGCGGGTTTCACAGTCACGGCTCCGAGCTGTTGAATTCGCTCCTCCAGTTCAGCCATTGCCCTAACGAGAACAGCGCGGTGTCGGACCTGCTGCGTGCGTTCGAGTTGCTGCTTCACATTCTCGAGAGAAAGTCGCAGGCTTTCGATCTTCTGGAGATGCTCTCTCTCTTCCCGTGTCAGACGTGCCCTGGCAGGCCTGTTGCGTTCGGCGGCTTCGTCCTGCTGTGCCTCAATCGCTTTGCTCTCCCAACCTCGCGCCACTCTTGTGATTGTAGTCCCCCCTCGCCATTGCAAGAGGGGAGATTGCTATTTTCCATTGCTGAATTTCAACATTTGTATATAATGCTCCCTCATTGGCAGAAACCAGCGGCATCTTTGAGGGGGGGACGCCGCAAGGAGTGGTCTGTCATGCGCCCCTTTCGTTCGCCGCGCCTCGCGCCGGAGATAGTGCACGTGTTTCAGTGTGGTTGTCTCCGCTCCACACCACACACCTTCACAGCTTCTGCATTCTTTGACCATCTTCGAACTTTCTGCCCAAGTTCACTATCCCTCAGAAATTTGAAGGTGGCGCCGTGATCCTGCCCGCCGACCCAGCTCTTACCGGCTCTTACGATTACGGCGAGGTCGCCCTGTTCCGCAAACTGCTCGATAGTGCCAACGACGCGATCGAGGTGATCGACCCTGCCACCATGCGCCTGCTCGACGTCAACCAGAAGGAATGTGCCGAGCTTGGTTACACCAAGGACGAACTGCTGGCCATGACGGTCCTAGAGATTGATCCCCGCGTAAACTCCGAATCGATGACCCGGATCATCGAGGAGGTGAACCAGACAGGTTTTCTCGTTATGGAGAGCGTACACCGGCGCAAGGATGGAAGCATGTTTCCGGTGGAGTTGAACATTCGACTCGTCCAACTCGACCGCGCCTATCTGGTAACCATCGCACGCAATATTACCGAGCGCAAGCAGGCGGAAGCTGCCCTGCACAGGAGTGAGGCAGAGCTGCGGGAAGCGCAGCGCATCGGCGCCATGGGCAGTTGGTATCGGGACCTGAAAACAAATACCTTCACCTGCTCTGACGAAATCTATCGCATTCTCGGCGCCGACCCGAAACTTCAGCCGATCACCTACGAGCAAGTGCTGAGCTTTTTGGGGCCCGGCAGCGCGCAGCGGATTCTCGAAGCCAACGAGGTTTTCATCCCCACCGGCAAGCGCGACGAGATCGAGGTCGAGCTTCGCCGCCCGGATGGCACGGTGGTTTGGGCTTATCTACACCGCGAGATTGATCGTGACGAAGCCGGCCACGCCATCGGAGTACGCGGTATTGCCCTCGACATTACCGAACGCAAGCGCATGGAGCGGGAATTGCGCCAGAGCGAAGAGCGCCTGCAACGGCTCATCGACACCACTCCTGCCATGCTCTACAGCGCCTCTCCCGATGGCGCTATGGATTTCTTTAACAGACGCTGGCTCGATTATCTCGGCCTTCCCTTGGAGCAACTGACAGGTTGGGGCTGGGCTGCCGCAGTCCATCCCGATGACCTCGACAGCGTCCAGAGCAAGTGGCGTTCAACGCTAGCCACCGGCGCGCCTTTCGAACAAGAAATGCGGGTGCGCGGCGCCGATGGCCAGTATCGCTGGTTCCTCATCCGCAAAGAACCTGTCCGCGACCCTCAGGGCAGCGTCGTCAAATGGTACGGCAGCGGTATTGATATCGAGGATCGCAAGCGGGCCGAAAATGAATCACGCCGGCAGAAGGAGCTGTTCCAGAAAATTTTCGAGAATGCCCCGGTGATGATCGCTTTCTTTGACGAGGCGCGAAAGTATGAACTGGTCAACCCCGAGTGGGAACGCACTACCGGCTGGACTCTGCAAGAAATACGCGAAGGAAAGGTCGACGTTTTTTCCGAGCTTTTCCCCGATCCGCAGTATCGCCAAACGATTCTCGATCGCCTCGACACCTCAAACGACGACCGGTACGAAGTCAAAGTGAAGGCGCGGAACGGCTCTGTCATTGACGTGGGAGGTCGCCTCGTTCGGCTGTCTGACGGCTCTCGCATCGCCATCGGGCGAGACGTCACTGAGCTCAAGCGTGCCCAGGATGCTTTGCTCGAGGCCCAGGAAAAGCTTGCGCGCATCACCCGAGTAACTGCCCTGGGTCAACTGGCAGTGGCCATTGCTCACGAGGTCAATCAGCCCCTGGCCGCTATCGTTACAAATGGCAACTTCTGCTTGCGCCAGCTTGCTGGCGGCACACCGAACCTCAACGAGATGCAGGCGACCATCAAGGAGATAGTGGACGATGGAACGCGCGCCAGTGAAGTGATTTCGCGGATCCGCGGCATGTTAGTCAAGCGATATCCCCTTAGGACAGAACTGGACGTCAATCGCCTCATTTGTGACACAATCCTTCTGCTGCGCAACGAGTTGGCTCGAAACCGCGTCTGCTTGCGCACCGAGATTGCCCCCGATCTGCCGCACGTGCTTGGCGACCCTGTCCAATTGCAGCAGGTCCTGATCAACCTCCTCATGAACGCCGTTGAAGCCCTTCGCACGTCGCGGAATGGGCTACGGGAAATTCTGATTCGCTCGGCAAAAGATGCCGATAATGTTCTGGTGCAAGTGCAGGATTCCGGCCCAGGGATCGATTCAGAGGTGGCCGATCGCATCTTCGAGCCATTTTTCACCACCAAGCCCGAGGGCATCGGAATGGGACTTTCCATCAGCCGTTCCATCGTCGAGTCCCACGGCGGACATCTCTCTTTCGTAAAGACGTCAGCTGGCACAACGTTTCAATTCACTTTGCCAGTCAGTCACGACGGTGCCGAATGATTGAGCCCGCCGCTATCGTTTATGTCGTCGACGATGATCCCTCCATTCGTCGCGCCATCAAGCACCTCGTAGAATCCGTGGGCTTGCACGTCGAGCTGTTTGCCTCGCCAGCCGAATTCCTGAACCATCACCCTCGCGACGTTCCAAGCTGCTTGATCACTGACATTCGCTTACCGGGAATGAGCGGCTTGGACCTGCAGCGCAAGTTGCTTCAAACCAAAAATGACATTCCCATCATTTTCATCACTGCTCACGGCGATATCCCTATGTCGGTGCGAGCTATGAAAGCCAGAGCTGTCGAGTTCCTCACGAAACCCTTCCGCGATCAGGATTTGCTGGATGCTGTTCAGGCTGGATTGGAGCGGAACCACGTCCGTCGACAACGCCTCGCCGAAACTGCGCTCTTGCGCGATCGCCTGCAATCGCTGACGCCTCGTGAGCGCGAAGTCCGATGGTGCCACTGTCTTCATTCGGGACTATGCCGGACTGGAAGCAATGACGGTTTGATCTTCCCCCTCCCGGAGGGTGGCACTGGCACCTGGGGAGCCGCCCTCCGGTCCCCCGATTCTCGAACCCGAATTCAAAAAGCCAGCCCAGTCCCAGGCTGTAACTACCCTCCAGTAATGCTCGATCCCTCAGGGTTTATGGCAACAACTCGCGCCTTCGCCTATGATGGAGTGCATCGCGGCGAGCGTCCGGTCCTTCTCGACCGCCGGAGCCTTTCTTGGGAGCGTTCGGAGAAAAACTTCGCAAACAGCGTGAGCAGCAGGGCATTTCCCTCGACGCCATCTCAAACGCTACAAAGATCAGCATCCGCATGCTGCGGGCGCTCGAAGAGGAGCGTTTCGAGCAGCTTCCCGGCGGCGTTTTCAATAAGGGTTTTGTCCGCGCCTACGCCCGCCACGTCGGCCTGGATGAAGAAGAAGCGATCGCTGAGTATCTGGATGCGCTGCGTGAGAGCCAGGTGCGGCAGCAGGCTATTATGCCCGATCTGCGCTCCGGGTCGCGCCAAATTCCCACTGTTTCCGCGGATTCAAATCGAGAGCCAGCACCTCACATCCCAGACCGAAAACGTTCCTCGTCGCCGACTCCAGAAGTCGGTCTCGACGTCGAGCCCGCGCTCGAAGCTTTTGCTTCCGGGGCTGACCGTCAGTTTGGTCACCACTCCTCAGCCGATACTACTTCTCGATCGATTCCCTGGATGACGTTGGCACTTGCGTTAGCGCTGGTAGTTGTGGGCATAGCTCTTTGGGACTTTATCCGAAGGCACGAAGCCACAGCAAATCTGCATACTCAAACCGGTCCGCAACAATCTGCATCGGCAAGCTCCACGTCACAATCGGCACAGCCGCAGGGGCCAGCCACTTCGCGCCTTTCAAACCAACCCTCGCCGCTATCCTCCGCGGGAGTGTCGCCAAAGGCGGCCGCCGCAACCAGGAATAGAATTCAGCCGACTCCCTTCGGCTCCAGCGCCACCACCGGCCCTTCCGCGACAGAGGCCGCACCTCAACCAACCCCGTCCTCTGCCGTCCCCGCTAACAGTGCTATTGCAACCTCGAAAAAGGGCGCGAGCGTCAACTCACCCGCCACTTTCACTCTCTTCATACGCGCTGAGAAGACTAGTTGGGTCTCGATTGTCGCCGACGGGAATCTCGTGACGGAGGAAACTCTAATCGCACCTGCCCACACTTCCGTGCGGGCCAGCAAAGAAATCACGGTGAAAGCCGGAAATGCCGCCGGCGTCATCTTCGAACTGAATGGCAAGCAGGTCGGCGAACCCGGCGCTGATGGAGAAGTAAGAACTTACGTCTTCGACGCCAATGGAATTCTGCCCGCGGAACATTCGCCGCCGCCGAATCCCTGATTCTACTCCTGGCTTCCAAATTGCTTGATGTCTTCCGCGACCTCGCCCACCGCAACTGGTTCTTTGCCCTGAACCATCTCCCGCACCTTTTCGACAATATCGGGATTGGCCAGCGTGGTAATGTCCCGGTCGCTCCCCGATTCGAGATGGCAGCCAGAATGCGCCGCATCAGCTTGCCCGAGCGCATCTTCGGTGGGCCCGTGTAAGAGGGGAACCCGAACCAAGGACATTTCCTGTCCATGCAGGGACGGACGCGAAGCCTGCCGTAAGCGCCCCCCGAACGCAATAATCTTCACGGGGCAATTGACGTCACTCCGGGTTAGTGCTAGCGTTCCTATGCTTCCCCAAAAGGCATAAGGCCCACAATCCCAAATCTCATTTTTCAGCATTGAATAAGGCCGCACACTCTAGCGGAAAGGAGGCCCGTATGGCCCGTCGCGCGTCCCTATTGTCCCAGATTAATCACATTGTGGTTGTGATGCTAGAAAACCGGTCCTTCGACCACATGCTTGGTTTTTTGTATCAGTCGAGCAAGAACGTTTCTCCGCAGGGCCAACCCTTCGAAGGTTTGACTGGGAAAGAGAGCAATCTTGACTCAAATGGAAGCCCGGTTACTGTATTCCCGATTAAGCCATCCGACCCCCACCCTTACCTTCAGCCGGGCGCCGACCCAGGCGAGGGCTATTTGAACACCAATTCCCAGCTCTTCGGAAAACCCCAGGCGCCAACCCCAATCACTCCCGCCAGCAACAGCGGTTTCATCACCAACTTTGCCTACACCCTCGGCTGGGAGGCCAAAAATGCGGGCCAAGTCATGCCGGGCACCCAGCCATCGCAGATTATGGCCATGTATACTCCGGCGACTCTGCCTGTGTTATCAAAACTGGCCGCAGGTTACGCCGTTTGTGATTACTGGTTCGCATCGGCGCCGACAGAGACGTTTCCCAATCGCGCCTTCGTCTCATTGGCGACCTCACAGGGGTTTGTGCAGGACAAGTCTTGCAGCACCTACACAGCGCCCAGCATTTTCAGCGCATTGGCTAAGAAATCGGTGAGTTGGGCTATCTACGGCTACGATGCTCCAGCGATGATGCGTGGTCAAATCGCCGATATCAAATTTGCGCTGGAGACGCAATTCGGAGAGTTCGCCGACTTCCAAAAAGCGGCCAAGACCGGCAACCTGGCAAACTACTGCTTCCTTGAGCCGCAGTGGGGCACCCAGGGAAACAGCCAGCATCCGAACTATGATGTCAGCAAAGGCGAGCAGTTCCTGCACGATATCTACTACTCGCTGATTGGGACGCCGGTTTGGAACCAGACTCTGTTGATCATCACCTATGACGAACACGGCGGATGCTACGACCATGTTCTCCCGCCTGAGAATGCGGTCCCGCCGGACAACTCCGCGGGTGAACTCAATTTTGATTTCAAGCGCTTTGGGGTTCGCGTCCCCACCGTGCTGGTTTCGCCCATGATCGCCGCCGGGACAGTATTCCGCACCTCGTCAGCTACCCCGTTCGATCACACGTCGATTTTGGCTACAGTGGAAAAGCGCTTCGGTGTGCCCAGCTTGACCAGGCGCGATGCCGCGGCGCCAGACGTGGGTGCCGTGCTGACTTTGCAAAAGCCCCGCAGCGACGATCCCCTCAGCGGAGTCAAGGTCCCGGTCAGCGCGGTTGCGCCCCCGCCTTCGACTGGACCTGACAAGTTCGAAGCCGCGATTGCCGCTAGCGCGGCCGATTTGCCCATCTATCACGCGACCGGCAATGGACATCATCATGTGCCGCCTGCATTGCCAACTGGCGAGGCCGCCAAGCAATATGCCCGTCAGCGCTACCAGCAGTTCGCGCAACAGCGCGCGCAGCATTATCGAATCACCTCGCAGGCTAGGAGTTGATCCCAGGCTTTAGAATGAACCAGACGTAGCCGTGAGCAAAGAATATGCGGCTGCGGCCGGAACCGAGTACCCTCGATCATGCAAAGCGCCACCTGCTTCAGAATCGCTCTCGCCTGCACGCTGGCTTTGGTGGTGTGCGCGCCTATTCTGCACGCCCAGAACGACAAACCCGATCCCAACGCGGTGCCGGTCATCGATGGCGGTATCGGCAATTGCTCAGCCGACTTCACCGTCGTCGATGACAGCGGCTCGCCCGTGTACGACGCCAAGATCAGTGTTCACATCGCCTACGGAACGTGGTCTCTGCGCAAGATGGATCTTGAAGTCGGCACCAGCGCCGCCGGCAAAGCCCGCTTCACCGGATTACCCAAGCGCACCAAGCAGGGACTATTTTTCCAGGCGTCGCAAGACGACCGCCAAGGCTCCGCCTTCGACGACCTCGCCAAGACCTGCAAGGCGCAGTTCACCATTCAGTTGGAGAAGAAGGAGCAATAAAAGCTCTCCGGGGGATCTGGACGTGGTCCGTGGAAGATTGGGGGCCGCGTCAAGGAGAAGCCCGCTTCGAGCTAGCGGTTCTCATGTCGACGCCGCTTTTGCGCTCGCCAAAGATCCTCCGTGGCTGCGCATGAGTAATTCCAATGCGGCTTGCGAGCTCACTGCCGGAGAGTAGAGAAAACCCTGGGCAAACTCGCAGTTGAGCCGTCGCAGTTCAGCTATCTGTTCCTCGCGTTCGGTGCCTTCGGCCACAACCTTCAGGCCAATATTGTGCGCCAGGGCGATAATCAGCCGCACGATTTCGTGGTTCTCGCGATTGGTGTTCATATCCGAGATGAACACACGATCAATCTTCAACGCGTCTACCGGAAAGCGTGGCAGCCGGCTCAGCGAGGAGTATCCAGTTCCAAAGTCATCGACGCTGAGCCGGACGCCCAGCGACTTGATGTCATTAAGAACGGAAAGAGCGCGGTCGGCGTCTTCCATGGTAATGGTTTCGGTAATCTCAAGGTTAAGCGTGTCCGGTACAATACCCGTCTCCTTAAGCACGCTCGCGATCTCATTGGCCATTTCTGATTCTACAAATTGCCTGGGGCTGATGTTCACGCTCATGCTCAGTGGAGGGTCGCAGCGGAACCGCGACTGCCATGTCAGCAGTTGTCGGCAGGCGTCGCGCATCAGCATCCTGTTGATCGCCATGATGAGTCCGGTTTCATCTGCGATGGGAATAAAGTCAGCCGGCGAAACCAGCCCTCCCGGTCGCAACCAGCGGCTGAGTGCCTCGAATCCGGTGATTTTGCCCGTGACGAGAGAGACAATCGGCTGGTAGTAGACCGCCAACTCTCCATTCTCAATACCGCGGCGCAGCTCAGTCTCAAGCTGTAAACGCACGACTGCGGCGGAGTGCATTGCCGGATCGAACACCTCGCACCGCCCGTTGCCTGCTTGTTTGGCCCGGTACATGGCAATTTCCGCGTCGCGCAGCAACTCCTCTGCGGTGGAGTAGGAAGCAGCGCTCGAGGCAACGCCGATGCCCGCGCTAATTACAAGCTGCTGCCCTTTAACCTCAAAGGGGACGGCCAGCTTCGCCTGGATCCGCTCCGCCACGCGAATCGCGTCGCTTGGGTTGCGAATATCTTCAAGCAGCACCGTGAACTCGTCTCCGCCCAGCCTGGCGAGAGCATCTTCACCCAACTGCGCCGCGCCTTCACGGCGCGCCAGCGTGTCCGTGTCGCGAAAGTTTGCCCGAAGCCGATTGGCAATCAGAAGCAGAAGCTCATCGCCTGCCGAATGTCCCAGGCTGTCGTTGATAAGCTT
>JASHOH010000138.1 GCA_030041215.1 Candidatus Sulfotelmatobacter sp.
GAAGCAATCCGAGGCTTACCGCTAAAGTTGCCACAAACCATAACCACGAATGGGAAAGGCTTTTCCCCGAATCAATCAATCTCGGAACGAGTAGATCTATTGGGATGAATATAAGAATCAAAACCGCTGACTCTCGCAAGTATTCGCCCAAAAATTTCCTTGTTTTTTTCTGTTCTTCTGCATCCCTCTGCACAACCGCTGCCACTTCCCTGACAGCAGGTTGTATAAGATGCAAACGGATATAATCGGCAAAATCGCTCAACACCTCGACCAGATCATCTCTATCCAATGCCATTACAGGCGATTCCTTTGGCTAAACAACGGTCCCAAGGTAACCGCAACGTTGTACACCAAAGTAGCCTAGGTATGTATAGGAAAAACGTGCCTGTTCGGATTCCGCTACATTTTTGCCCTCTTGCAATCTAGATGCCATTCAGTGTACTCGGGATGGTTCGACTTTGCTTGCCACTGCACTTGCGTAAAGTACATACTTCCGTCAGGCGATTACAACCCAAAAACCCCCGGCCCCCCCCGCGCTCGCGCTCATATGCGAGACGGAGCCGAGAGGTAGAGGGGGTATCGCGATCTAGAATTTTGCCCCGGAATTCCGGCAGCACAATTCATCATCACTGTTTCTCCAGCTCAGTTATTGAAGGGGGGGGCGCTCTGAGACCCCTCCTTTCCCTCCTCCCGTCAAACCGTCAGGGGGGTGAGAACAGGAAGGGAGGGAATATGCACCCCAATCGTATCGTCCAAAGATGGAGATCTTGTGCCCTGCAAAGGCGGCTCCCAGCGCATGCCCAATGGTGCAGATGCGATTCGAGCGCTGCCGTGGCAACGGGTCCGAGAAATCGTTGATCGATTTACGAACCTGAATCCTTACCATCCGAAGATTGTCTCCGGCTCCATTCTGAATATCGTGGAAGAACTTAATCTTGACCACGAGGGTCATCAGCGCCAGCTTTACGGCTACGGGATTTCCGCCAAACGTTACGGTTTGTACATGCTGAATGATTCCGGTTTCCGCCTCATTAAAGCAAGCGAACACGGACTGGGTCTTTATTACCGACCGAAAGAAGGACGCGACTCCGATTGCGAGGTTCCGACCTGGATTAAGGAAGGATGGGAATGGATGCTGAGGCGTGCTCTTGGTCTTGAATCGCAGGAGCCGACTTGGTTTCAACTACCCGTGATGAGGCGCATTGCGATTAGTACACCAAACGTAATGGCAGCATTGCGTCGTTTACGGCGCGATCAAGCGCGACCTTACAACTTCGCCCTTTCGCCCGTTGTCGTGAATCTGACAGGCACTCAGATAACGCTATTAGCACCGTTCGAGAAAGACTCTTCACGCTGGATGACGATGCCGCACGTCAACATTCACGACGGGACAACTCACACGTTGCAGGACCCAATGTTGCCCCTATTGGCGCAGACGTTCGATATGGTTTTTCGCCAGTATCATGGCCATCGCGAATCGAAGAGCTCAGCGCCAGATGGTAGCCTCTGCAAACCCGACAGTGCCGGTTTGCTCAAGCGGTATCCTGCGACTGCTATTGGCTTCCACCTGATCGGCAAAGAGACAGAACGAGGGTGGGAACAGAACGACGATATCAGTACGCTCATGCCGTCGCTGAAGCGATATGGGGCGAATAGCGGCATTGCGGATTTGCGGCTACGAAAACGGCTTTGTGAAATTCCTTTAGCCTTCTTAGAGTCCGGAACTGGATTGAGCCGACACACGATCGTGCGAGCACGGAGAGGTCAAGCAATACATTCACGGTCATTGCGACTTCTTAAGACTGTTGTGGGGAATCCGGTCGAAGGCGAACGCGATTCCGGTCTGAAGCCGAACACCATTCCGTTGTGATCCCGAACAGCATTCCGGTCTGAAGGCGAACACCGTTCCGGTGGGAAGGCGAACACTTTGGGTCGCTAACCGGAATAGCGTTCGACTTGGAGCGGAATGTTTTCCACAGGCGAAGAGCAGGAGGGGCAGCGACCGCTGGACAATCACCCGGCATTGAACTCCACGAGCAAAGGAGATCGAGGTGCCGGCCAGGAGAAAGTCCATGCGGAAGATCAAAGAAGTTCTGCGGTTACGGTTCGAGCTGGGGTTAGGGCAGCGGCAGATCGCGCGTAGTTGCGGGATCGGGCTGAGCACGGTGCATGACTATTTGGACCGCGTGACGGCGGCCGGGATTGGCTGGCCGTTGCCCGAGGGCCTGAGCGAAGAGGAACTGGAAAGCAAGCTGTTTGGAAACCAACCCGCGGTCGTGCGAGCAGCAGCGCAATCACGGCCACAACCGGATTGGAAAGGGATTCACGAACAACTACGGCAACATCGCCATCTGACCTTGCAGTTGCTGTGGCAGGAATATCGGCAAGCTCATCCCGAGGGTTATCGCTATAGTTGGTTTTGTGAGCGGTATCAGCAGTGGCGGCGTCATCTAGATGTGGTGCTGCGCCAAGAACACAAAGCCGGAGAGAAGATGTTCGTGGACTGGGCAGGGGCCACGATCCCGGTTTACGACGCCACTAGCGACAAGGCGTGGCCAGCTTCGTTGTTTGTTTCCGTGTTGGGCGCCAGTAGCTACACCTACGCGGAAGCTACCCGCGATCAGCAGTTGGAAGCCTGGATTCAAGCCCACATCCACGCGCTGGAGTTCTTCGGCGGCGTGCCGACTCTGGCGGTGCCCGACAACGCGAAAACTGCCGTCACGCGCGCCTGCCGTTACGATCCCGACCTCAATCCAACCTATCAGGACTTCGCCGTGCACTATGGCATGGGCGTAGTGCCCGCACGTCCCTACAAACCCCGTGACAAAGCCAAAGTCGAAAGCGGGGTGCAAGTGGTCGAACGCTGGATCGTAGCTGCTTTACGAAACCGGAAGTTCTTCAGCTTATCCGAACTCAACCAGGCGATCCGCGAGTTGCTGGTGCGACTGAATGAGCGGCCGTTCCGCAAACGCGACGGATCACGGGCCAGCCTGTTTCACACGCTGGAAAAGCATGCTCTGGTGCCCTTGCCCGCCGAGCGATTCGACATGAGCCAGTGGGCGCGAGCAACGGTCAACATCGACTACCACGTCGCCTGCGACGGCAACTTCTACAGCGTGCCCTACACGCTGGTGCAGCAAGTCGTGGAAGTCCGCTCCACACCGACGACGGTGGAGATCTTCCATCTTGGCCAGCGCGTTGCTTCCCACGTGCGCGGTCGCGAACGCGGCAAAATGATCACCCAGCATGAGCACCGCCCCAAAAGTCATCAAGCCCATCTGGAGTGGTCACCTTCGCGCATGGTGAACTGGGCGCGCACCATCGGTCCGCACACGGCCGAGTTGTTCGAGCGCATCCTCAGCGAAAAGCCGCACCCGGAGATGGGCTATCGCTCTTGTCTGGGGATCATTCGTCTAGCGCAACAGTACTCAGCCGAGCGCATGGAAGCCGCTGCGGAACGGGCGATCCTCGCTCATGCCTGCCGCTATCAGAGCGTGAAGTCGATCCTGAAGAACTCGCTCGACGCGGTTCCGTTGTCTCCTCCACGATCTGTTCCTTCGCCGCTTACACATGCCAACCTTCGCGGCGCGGACTACTTCTCCCAAGGAGGACCGCGCTCATGCTGAACCAGCCGATGATCGAAAAACTGCTGACCATGCGGCTGAACGGCATGGTCGAGGCGCTGAAGGCGCAGGAACAAGATCGCGCCGTGCACGACTTGAGTTTCCTGGAACGATTCGCCCTGCTAGTGGATCAGCAATGGAGTTGGCGCGAGAACCAAGCGCTAGCCCGGAGGCTGAAAGCAGCCAAGCTAAAAGGGTCAGCCTGTGTGGAGGACATCGACTATCGCGCTGCCCGTGGCCTAGACAAGGCCGTGATGCGCGCTCTGGCCAAAGACTCTGCCTGGGTGCGTAACCACGAGAACATTTTCGTAATCGGGCCGTGCGGCGTGGGCAAGAGCTTTCTGGCCATGGCGCTGGCCCAGAAAGCCTGCCGTGATGGCTACTCAGCACTCTATCTGCGGGCTGCTGCCTTGTCGCGCGAACTGGCCCTGAGCCGCGCCGATGGCAGCTTACGCCACTTCCTGGCGCGGCTCGCTCGCATCGATGTGCTGGTCATCGATGACTGGGCCATGGCCCCGCTGCAGGAATCAGAGCGGCGCGAAGTGTGGGAAATCTGCGAGGATCGTTACCAGACTCGCTCCACCATCCTCACTTCCCAGCTGCCGGTCTCGCGCTGGCACGAGCAGATCGGGGATCCCACCATCGCCGATGGCATCCTCGACCGCTTGGTGCACAATGCGCACTGCATCGAGATGCGCGGAGAGTCCATGCGCAAGAAACGCAATCCCCCTCGGGAGGAGAACGACGAGAAGAAGGAATGAAGTTGTATAGAGCTAGAGCTTGAGCTTGAGCTTGAACTCGACGTTGCGGACGGTGTTAGGGCGGCTCCATTATTACTAACTGGCTGAGGGGTTACTACAGTACTGTTCACGGAGCCGATGTCTATTCCGCAAAATGACTACGTGATGGCGGTGCATGTATGAAACCAAAGCAGAAGTACAGGCTACTTGTGCTGGCCGTACTATCTCCCTATCTCCTGCTGCTAGTGTTTGGACTGACCACCGGCACTCGCTCTGGGAAATGGGTTGTCCCCGTATGTTTGTGCTACGGCATCGGGGCTTTGGCCTTTATGTTCCACTACCACATGACGCACCCCGAACTCCGACCCACGCGGGAGGAGCGCGCACAACGCCTCGCTGCAATCAATCCACGCAGGGCAAAACTCGCAACGTTTGGGTTTTCCGTCGCGACCCTGTTGTCCTGCTCCCTGTATCTTTTTTTCGCTCAAGAACCGCCAGCCAGTCTCGCCCGTGCGCACGGTGTCGACGCAGCTCACCGATACTGGGTCTTAACCCGCAGTGCGGCGTGGACCGGCATTGCGGTAACGCTTGTGGTGTTTTTTCGTCTTTGGCAAGTGTCGCACCGAAATAGGGAAGGCGGGGCTCAGAGTTAACGCTGACGCGCTGACGACCTCATCCGAGGGGCGTGGCGTGCAAGATCAAGCCTTGGCTAGCAAGACCGAGTCGTGCTTCTAAAGAGATAAGCAGGGGATAAAGGGGCTGGCCGCCCCTTTCCCCTGCACCCCAAATCCCTGCCGAAGCTCCTCCGCTTCGCTCCGGGAAACCTTCGTCCCTTCGGATGGTCGTTGACGAAGCTGAACACTTTCCGGCACAATCAGCCTGCCAGCGTCGCTTCGCTCCGACGGCTGTTCGCCTTCAGCGGAACACCGTTCGGCTTCCCGCTGGAATCAGCGTTCACCTTCACCGGAATC
>JASHOH010000139.1 GCA_030041215.1 Candidatus Sulfotelmatobacter sp.
AACAAAAACCAGGCGATTCTGGTTGAGGGCAATCGGATAAAGGAAGTAGGCGATGCTGCGACGGTCGGTTCCCATGCGGCTGGCGCGACAACGATTGATCTCTCGAAATACACAGTCTTGTCGGGCTTGATCGATTGTCACGCTCACGTCCTTTCGAACCCGAAAGATTATTCTGCGACCCGCGATCTGAGAATGTCGTCTCCACAGGCTGTCCTCTGGGGATATCACAACGTGCAGATCTGGTTGGCAAAAGGGTTCACCACGCTGCGCGAGGCCGGAGAGTCCGACCCTGCCTACGGACAACTGGCTCTCCGCGACAGCATCAACACGGGGCTCGTGCGCGGCCCGCGAATTCTCTCTGCAGGAAACTTCGTCTCGGTCACCGGCGGGCATGGCGATGCTGACCCGCTCGCTCCCGACCAAGCCCTGCCGCGCCGCCCTAACCTCGCCGATAACGTGGATGAAGTCGGCGTGGCTGTGCGCCATGATTTGAAATACGGAGCGGACTGGATCAAATTGATGGCAACGGGCGGCGTCAGCGATGTACTCAGCGACTTCAACGTGCAGGAATTGAGTGAAGAGCAAATGGCAAAGGCGGTCGAAATTGCCCATCGCGCGCACAAGAAAGTCATGGCGCACGCCGAAGGCCCTGATGGTATCAAGGCCGCCGTGCGCGCCGGCGTCGACTCGATTGAGCACGGCACGATGATGGACGAAGAGGGTGCAACCCTCATGGAGCAGAAGGGAACGTGGCTGGTTCCGACGCTGGAAACATTTCAGCGCGGAGCCACTGACGTTTACCCAGGCCAGTCCCCGATAGAGGCTGAGAAGAGCAAGGCCATACTCAAATTCCAGGCTGCGGCGTTCCAGCGGGCGCTGAAGCATCATCTGAAGATCGCGTTCGGAGTGGACGACGATCCCGACTATCTCGATCGCGAGTTCGTAGCGCTGGTTAACGGAGGGATGACACCTATCGAAGCCTTGCAGGCCGCGACCGTGCGTGGTGCAGAACTGCTGGGACTATCGGACCAGATCGGCAGCCTCGAGGCTGGAAAGTTCGCCGACATTGTTGCCATCGATGGCGACCCGCTCGCTGACATCAAAAACATGGAAAAGGTGGCCTTCGTTATGAAAGGTGGCGAGGTGATCAAGTAAGGCGCCGCCAGCTCTAGGCCGCGGGGCAGATTCCAGCGCGTTGTTGATCGCGATCAGGATGCAGGCGAAAATGGTCTGCGGCCGACCACGCATATCGTGCCGCCGACCACTGCTGGGGCACTTCTGATCTTATTACCGGAAACGGTGAGTGTTCCGGGCCAGGGCTCGGCTTGGAGGACTCGAAGCCCGTTTGTGGACCGCGAGCGAAGGAGAAGCGCCTCTCCGCCTTCGTTGACCTGCCGGTTTCATCCACGTAAGATCAAAGCCCAATGATCGGCCAGACCTTCTCGCACTACCGCTTCGTCGAGAAGCTCGGTGGCGGCGGGATGGGTGTGGTCAACCAGGCCGAAGATGCAAAGCTGCACCGCTTCGTCGCCCTGAAGTTTCTGCCGGACGAAGTAGCCAAGTCGGCGACGCCTGGGTTCCCGGAGTAGAAGAGCCGCCTCATTCTGGCGGCCCAAGTTACGTCCTCCTGCTGCGGTTGTTGTCAATTACGGCTTGATTGATAAAAAGGTGCCGGCCAATTCGTTGAGCCCGTTGCCATTGCCCACGGTGACGAACAGCTCGTTGGTTGCTCCACTGGATGAGTTCCCGCCACCGAAAGCGATTCCCCAGAGGTTGTTGAGGACGACCTGATTGCCTTTCTGATCCTTGATCGTGCCCAAACGGATCATCGACGGATTTCGAGATTGAGGGCTGGCCGGCGACTTTCCTTTTCGACACGCTGGATGGCACCATCAGCGCATATGTGCCGGGCGTGAACCCCAACCAAGCGATCATCGTGGTCGACAACTCGGCCAAAAGCGCGCTGTACCAGGGCTTGGCCATCACCAGTTATCCCTCCGGGAATTTCCTTTACGCACTCGACAACTTCAACAATGTAATCGATATGTACGACGGCACCTTTACGCTGGTGAAGTCGTTCGGCGATCCGTCGATCCCGTCCAACTTCTCAGCGTTTGGCATTCAGGACATCAATGGCATGGTTTACGTCGCCTACGCTAAACCGAACTACGGCTCCGGCGGTTATGTCGACGTCTTTACGGAGAATGGTGTCAAGGTGAAGACACTAATCCAAGGACTACCGCTGAACCAAGCCTGGGGGATCGCCTTGGCGCCCAGCAACTTTGGGCCGCTCAGCAACACTCTGCTGATTTCAAACAACTCGGAGTTCGGAACTATCAACGCGTTCGACCCTAATACCGGCAAGTTTGTGTCGTTTCGGCGATGACATCGGTTTCGTCCCCGGGCACCGCTGACCATCTCATCGCGCTAATCATGACCGATACCGGAAATACAAGCACATACATGACGACGGACGGATTGTCGTGGACACAGCGAGAGACTTCCTTCTTTACATTGCCATCGGGCTGCTGGTCGCGGCCTTCGCCGCCAGCTATGGACTCTATTGGGCGAGAAAGGGCGTAGAGCCAAACTTCAAGAACGACTGGTCCGTAACAATCGCGACGGCCGCGCTTGTCCAATCGGTTGCCTTTATCGACGAACGGTCCTGCGCAATTAAGGATAAGGCAGGTTCCCAGCAACAATAGCAGGCCTACGCGCGACCGCTCGGAGTAAAGTTGAACGGAGATCTCAACCCCTGCGCCGATTTGGAGGGTCACCCGGCAAAGGTCGAATATGCGGAATCGAGTGCCAGCAGCAAAACTTAATCATTAGCTTCGAAATTCACGATGGGTCTCGCCGCCCCGCCTTTTCCAAAAAACTGCCTGTGTACAGACTGGCAGTGGGGTTCTGCTGCACCGAAAAAGCGACAACTCTTGATAAATCCCCATTATCGGCTCGAATAGGTTTGCACGGTGAGACAGCTAAAGGCGGCTCCCCACATGGCTTTGCAGTGGGCTAATTGACTGGTCCCAGCAGCGTCTTTACCAGCCACGGAATAATCACTTCCTTGAAAATTCGCGGATCGGGCCAGACGCCCACTTGGCGGCCCAAATGTCCGCCGGCAGGGTTGATCCATGCTTCCTTGGGTACGTCGCCTTTGCTGAGTAACAAATATTCGTCGTCGATGGGGACTTGCGTGTCGTTCACGCCGGCAAGAATCAGCATCGTCGACATCGGTGTGCCTAGCAATCCCTGGTGCACGAGCGACATCTTCGGCAAGTAATCGCCCATCTCTTCGACCGTGTGGACGTTTTCCAAGATATTCATTAGTGCGGGCACCTGATCGAACAAATACTCGCGGTTGCCCAGCAGGGAATTCATCAGAAAATCTTTTTGGAAAAATTTATCGACTGGCGGAGACTGCGCACTGCATCCGCGCAGTCGCGCATGTTCGACAATGGCCATCTTCGTCGCCCAATAAGCGCCCCAACTGACGCCGTGCATGGCAAGGCGGTTCTTGTCGATCTCTGGCCGAGACTGCACATAGTCGATCACCTTCGAAAGCATGCGGTCGGAAGTTACCGTAGCTTTGATCGGATTCTGCCCCGTGCCCGGCCCATCGACGGCAAGATAGCCAACACCGAAGGGAAGAATCGCGCTGAAACTTTCCGTGAGGTCTTCTTTGCGGCTGTCGAGTCCGTTCACTGCGATCACGAGCGGAACCGGGCCTGTTGCATTTCTGGGCAGACGCAGATAAGCGACGATTTCCTTGCTTTCAAACGGAATGTGAACAACCTCGAGCGGCGGATCGTAGAATTTCGCGTGATCGAGGAACGCTTCGATGGCTTTCTCGTAGGAACGCTGTTTGCCGGGCGAAGCGGGAATCGGCCAGCGTCCGAAGGAATAGAGCCGCCAGGCGCGAATGTAGTCGGCATTTGCCTTTGCAGGGTCGGTTTTCTCCAGCGATTTCGCCTCGTTGAAATAGCGGTCAGCCACCGCCATAAACGCCGCCGCCCATTCATCTTTATCTTTGCTGTGAATGTGCTCGAAGGCTTCTTTGACGTCGCCGGGGTCAAGCCCGATCAGTGGATACTGTCCGACCTCGGCGCGGTGAATGGCTTCGGCCTTGATTTCTTCGATGCTGCGCTCGCCCCGAGGTTCCTGCTGCGCCGAACTGCTGTTTAGGAACACGAGGCACACAAAGAACGGAGTTGTCAGAATTACTCGAGTCGATTTCATGATCTCTTCCATCAGTGCGAGCGGCTGCCGACCTCCACAAGAAAGCCGGACGGATATCGTCCGGCCAGGCTTTATCTTTCGATCATGCGAGTACGGATTAGAACGTAAATTTCAGCGCCAACTGTACGGCGCGGCTGCTGCCGGAACCGATTACCGGGTTCGAGGCGGCGATGTCGGGAGTGGCGCACCCGCAGCCAAACGGTTGCGTCGAAGGATCGTTCACGCCGTAACCGTTCTGCCCCCCGTAAGGATTGGCAAAGTTGGGATGGTTCAGAATGTTGAAGAACTCGGCGCGGAACTGTGCTCGCAGGCGCTCACCCAAATGCCAGTTCTTGGCCACGGATAAGTCAAAGTCTTTGAAACCGGAGTCGGGGAAAATATTGCGGCCCATGTTGCCCAGTTCGCCCAACGGTGGAGGAATCATCACAGAACCGTTTTGCTCGTAGCAGCCGAACATGCCGAGAGACTCGGTTGACAAACCGGGTGTGCCGCCGTCGACGGCCAGAGCTGAATTAGCGCAATCGCTGTTTGTGGTGCCAGTGAAGTATGGAATCGGTGTAGGTCCCGACTTGAACGCCGAGGGATTGCCGTACAGGTTGGTGCCAGCGCGATAGAAGCTCCAGCGCGCAGGGGCCGAAGCCGGCGGACTTACCGGCAGCGGGCCAGTTCCCAGAACATCCGTGCCCAGATCGATGGGTCCCCAAAACTGCGGGGTTTGCAAGGTCACGATCGAGTTAAGTTCCCATCCCTCCATCATCTGCCATGCGCCCTTGCGTCCAGGCACCGCGTAAGTCAGCGAAAGTGTGAACCGCTGGCGCATATCGAAATCGCTATTGCCGTATTCGAGTCCAACGTTGCGGGAATCGATGGGAAGGCCTGCGCCGTAGCCGAAATCCCAGTTGGCGCTGACGTCGTCGAGCGCGTGCGAATACGTGTAGCCGGCGACCATGCTCAGTCCATGGAAGTTACGCGAGTTCAGAGTGACCTGAAGCCCGTCGTAGTTTGAGCGATAGACATTTCCCATCTGGAAGATGTTGCTGAAAAATGGGAACTGGGTGTTGTACGGCCGGCAGGCTTGATCTGATAAGCAGAGGGGGTTGTAGTCGCTTCCAACAGGCGCCTGATTGATATCGCGGATGCCTGTGAGGTTCCCACCGTGATTTCCTACGTAGGCAACTTCCAGAGAAAGGTCCGGAGTGAACGAGTGTTGGACGTTTACGGTCCAGTACCAGACATAAGGCGTAGTTATATTGCGATCGACGCTCATGATGGGACAGGGACTCGAGGCGCAAGGAAGCGGAGTGGTGGGGCCAATGTTGCCATAAAGAGGCGCGGCGGTGTCCCACTGAGGCATAGGCGGAGCAATTGCCAGATTGCCGCCCTGAATCGTGCCGTTTGGCATGATCGAAGCGGTCGGCACGTTGCCCAGTCCGAAGGCATTGTTGAAGGCAAGCATCGACTCCCAGTTGATGGTTTCGTACATCAGTGAGCCGCCGCCGCGCAGAACGGTTCTGCCCGTACCGAAGAGGTCCCAGGCAAAGCCGAAGCGCGGAGCGAAATTCTTATGATCCGGGTTGTAAACGCCGTCGACGCCGTTGACGCCATCCTGAATCAGACCGTAGGGCGCGTTGGGGTCGAAATTGCCCAGCAGGTTGTGGGCTTCTTTGATCACCGAGTTGTACTCGTAACGGAGCCCGTAGTTGATCGTCAGGTTCCGGCTGATCCGCCAGTCATCCTGAATAAAGAGTCCGTAGGCCCAGTTGTGAATTGTCCGTGTGGGATCGCCGACCTGCACCGATGCTTTGAACGGGTCGCCGGCGAAGAAGTCTTCCAGTTGGGTTGACGCTGGCAGGGCCACGCCGCCCAGGAACGTAATGCTGCCGCGGGCATTGCCGAATGCGCCGCCGCTTACTTCATTGCGATGGAGTTCGCCGCCGAACTTCAGGGCGTGGGTTCCTACTGTGTAGGAGACGTGGTCAATGAGCTGAGTAATCGAGTCTGGCCCCTGGAATTTTGGCCACTTGAATCCACCGAGGCCGGGAACAAACGCTCCCGCAAAGCCGATACGAGGCAAACCGCCCGTGTAGGGGCCGCTTACGCCGGTATCCAAACCGTAAGCAGAGACGGGTGTGTTCAGGTCGCCGGGTAGCGTTGGCTGATAGAGGCGGTTATAACCTACGCGGGCCTCATTGACCCACTTTGTATTGGGAGTCCATACCCAGTTGCCTCCGACCACCTGTGCGCGTGTGTGAATATTTGAGCGCCACTGCGGTTGCAGTTCCGGGAAGTCTTCGACGATGCCTGTGTTGTTGCCGAAGAAATACATGCCGCTGACGCTGTGGCGCGGATTCAAGTTGTAATCGACTTTGCCGAGCACGTTATCAACGCGTACATCGTTTGGAAAACCCTGCGTTACATTGATGCTGTTGGTGTTGTTAAGGGGAAACCCGGTGCCATCGCACACGCCAGAGGCATTGCATCCGGAAATCTTTTGACTGGCGGGGCTGATCGGAATCCCATTGGCGATCAGATCGGCGATCGCATTGGGTATGCTGTTGGCGCAATCACCAATTACCAGGGGCGAGGTACAGTTGGGAGTGGCGGGCAGCGGAAGGGCGATCGTCGATGGTGTCGTGACACTGTAGGTGTTTCCTACGTCATAACGCTGGCCTTCATAGGTGGCGAAAAAGAAAGCTTTGTCCTTGACGATGGGGCCGCCCAAACTGCCGCCAAACTGTTCGAGAGTGCGCGGCGTTTCCGATGCGGGAGCAGTATTGAAGTAGTTGCGAGCGTCGAAAACCTGCCCATCGCGGCCGAAGGCGAACGCGCTGCCGTGAATCTTATTTGTGCCCGACTTCAAGCCCACGTTCAACACTGCCCCCGGTTTCCATCCATATTCGGCGGGAGGGTTCTCCTGAACGTTAAACTCTTGAATAGCGTCGATGGGAAGAATAGTCGCCGAATCTCCGGCGATGCCAGCACCGTTGATGATGCCCTGCCCAGAGAAGGGCTCGCTATTGAACAGGCCCTCGACAAAGTAAGCGTTGTCCTCGGCCCGCAGACCGTCGGTGCTCGTGGTCGAAAATCCCCCACCGGGGTAGCGCATCACTCCGGGACGAAGCTGAAGCAGATTTTCATAGTTGCGGCCGTTGAGCGGCAGATCGTTGATTTCCTGATTGCTCAGCGTGCCGCCGAGCGTTGCTGACGTGGTATTAACCAACGGAACTTCCCCGATGACGGTTACGACTTCAGAAATATTTCCCGGTTGCAGAGAGAAGTCGGCGCGAACGTCAGTCGCGACTTCGATTGTGATGCCGGTGCGCTCTACAGCTTTGAAGCCCTTCGCCTCGACGTGAACTTTGTACATGCCCGGGACGAGGTCGGGCGCAACGTATGCGCCTGCGGAGTCAGTGGTAAGCGTTCGCGACGTGCCGCGCTGCGTGTCTGTAACTACGACTGTTGCTCCCGCGACTGCGGCGCCGCTCTGGTCGTTGACGCCGCCGAGAACGCGTCCCGCCGTTCCTTGGCCTGTTGCAAGAATGCACATCACAGTTAGAGAAAGAACAACGAGGACGACTCGGGTAGGCAAAACTGCCGCGCTAACGGACACGGCGAGTTTGTGGAATGACATTGGAAACCCCCCAGTTTTCTGGTCCGACAGCCATACCACTGCTTTGGGAACGAAGTCAAGGAAATTCTCTGACTTCAGCGCCATCAACGGACTGATCACTCCTCCTTGCGCGCTCCTTATCAGTAAAGCAGTAGCGCGCTCTTTTGCTCAGAAAACGGAAAATAGATAGCCGGACCCCTACCAACTTGCCTAGAGCAAGCAAGGCATGATATTGTCCTAGCTGCCATACCACCATACCTAAAACCAGAAAATGTTTGATCCGCCCCCAAGCTCCAGAGAAATGTACACCGTGCCGTTGGACCTGCGGTATAGTAGCCAGACCATCGCTAGTCCCCCGAAACTGGCTTGTGCGGGAGAATTTCCTGTGTACAAAATTGTCCGCACCTCGCGGCTGTACGAGCAAATCGTTCAGCAGATCGAAGAATCCGTTCTTAACGGCACGTTGAAGCCGGGCGATCAGCTTCCGGCCGAACGCGATCTGGCACAGCGACTTGGAGTCAGCCGCACAGCGGTGCGCGAAGCGGTCAAGACGCTGCGCGAAAAAGGATTGGTGGAAGCGTATTCCGGACGCGGCACGTTCGTCACGAATGGGACGTCGCAGGCGGCACGGCAGTCGTTCGACCTGATGGTGAAGATCGGGCAACAGGAAGGTTCGCCACATCTGGCCGAATTGCGCTTGATTCTGGAGCCTGGGATCGCCGCTCTCGCCGCCGAGCGCGTGAAAGAAGAGGACCTGGTGACGATGCGTGAAGCGGTCGACGTTATGGATCACTCGCAAGAAGATCCGCAGGCCTATATTGAGGCTGATCTCGACTTTCATCTTGCGCTGGCCGAGGCGGCGGCGAATCCGCTGATTCTTTCACTGATCGATTCGATTGTTGGCTTGCTGCGCGAGCAGCGCATCAAGATTTTCAACGTGGAAGGTGGCCCGCAGCGCGGGCAGTTTCATCACAAATGCATTTTAGCGGCAGTGGAACGGCGCAATCCGGAGATGGCGCGGGAAGCCATGCGCGCTCATCTGGAGCAGGTGCGGGAAGATTCGCAAGCCCTGGCAAAAGGAAAGCCGGTGGGCAAGCGCCCGCCATCAAGTTCAAGGCTTAGTTCGTAGCATCCGGCTGTTCTCAGGCTCTCTGCGATTCGCGTTTCAGGGCGCGATCGAGGGTTTGGTCGAGCGCGGATTTGGCCTTCTCGTATTCGTCCTGTGAGATTTTGCCCTGGCGGCGTTCGACTTCGAGTTGGAAGAGTTCCTCTTTTAAGGCGTCGAGCAGCGCCGCCCCGGGACGACCTGCCCGCGGCGGAGGCGCCGGCAGGGACTCGGCTGGGACGTAACTTTCCTCTATTTGGTGCAAGGCTGTTGCTCCTGACCGCTCGCGAGCGGCGGCCCGGGCGGCGGACTGCTGGCGCGAGGCCACGATGACTCCGCCCACGATCAGAACTGCGGCGAAGCCGCCGAGAATCCACCAGCGATATTTCTGCAGCGGGTCGGGGGCATCGATGGGCGGGCCGAGGCCACCGCCGGGCCGGTTGCTGGCCTCGGCATTGCCGGAGCTCCCGCCGGATTCAGTCTGTCCGTTTTGCTGCGACTGCTGGAGCACACCTTCCCCGGAAACCTTGAATGCGAGGTTCTCGCCAGTAGTGGTGTTGGAGGCCACCTGCACGGCGGCGTCGGGCTCTTGCGGGTAATCGACCAGCTTGAATCCGGCGGAGGGAGAGCCGGTGAATTGCATCGACTTGGGCAGCATGACGACGAAATGCTGAAGCGGGTAGACCGATCTCGGGTCGATGTTGGCGCTGCCGGTGTAGTTCATCTGATACGCGACTTCGAAGCGCGTGAGGCCGGGGCGCAGCGGGAAGATGAATGAATATTTAAGCTTCTTATCATCTTCCGGCACAGGAGCGGAGCGCAGCGGGTTGCCGCCTTGGGTGGTAGCGGTGGCGGAGTCGGAGATGATTTCGGCCCCTTCGGGAATGTTGAATTCGAGGTTGTGCTCGTTCATCTGCGTGCGTGGCGGCTTGGAGGAGTTCTGCACGCCGAATTCGCGGACGACGTAGAGTTTGCCTTCCTGAGCTTCGAGGCGCAGGATGTCGGCAACGACGCTGATGCCGTCAACTTTCTTGGCGGCGTCGTAAACCTCGATTTCGACCGACGTTGTGCCGGGAGGAGCCATGCGGTGATAGGTAACCTCCTGATGGATGGTGCGGACGAGATGCGGCGACTGGGCATCGTCGAGTTTGAAGCTGAATTTGCCGTTGGGATCGGTTTTGGTGCGCCCGGATTCGTCCATGCCCTGGCCGAGCTTGAGGAGGACGACTTCGTCGCCAGCGGAGGGTTTGCCGGTGGTACCGTTTTTGACCGTGCCGGTGAGGGTTTGCGCGGAGGCGAGGGAGGCGAGAAAGAGGATGATCGCCGTCCAATTGATGAGTCGGAGTTTCAAGATTGTTCTCACGTTTCAGGCGTCCATACGGGACGCGGTTCCTTTTTTCTAGCATACCCAGCGCTGAAGCGCCGGGCTACTTTCAGGAGCCCCTTCGGGGCTCAATCATGCTCGGCGGCGAGAATCTTCCCGGACGAGCTTAGGCTTCTGGGGTTCACGCAGTTTTTCCGGGCCCTCGCTCGAGCCGCGCAATTTCAGCGAGGATGGTGGCGGCTTCGTCCTGCAGCGACGATTTCATTTGTTGATAGTCGGCGTCAGGAATTTTGCCGGCCTGGTATTCGAAATTGAGGTCGCGCAGGTTTTCGTAGACAGCATCTTTGCGTTCGCGCAGGTAACTGGCACGGGTTTTCTCCGGGCCCAAAAAGAGCTGGCCGGGAATGTAGAAGACGTAGAACAGCGTGGCGGCAGTGAGCAGGGCGGCGACGAGGAGCCAGGTCATAGTTCGGTCTCCCTGTGGGCTTGCTCGCGGAACTGTTCGAGTTCAGCGCCGCGAACTGGAGGTAAGCCTCCAGCGATGGCGGGAGCGGGGCGGTTTTTCCAGGCGCGCACGACCATGACAATCAGGCCGAAGCCGAGGACCAGCGCCACGACGGGCATGATGTAGGCAGCGCGGTCAAAGCCTTTGCCGGTGGGCGCCGCGAGTACTGTGGGTCCGTATTTTTGCACGAAGGCTTGCTCGACTAGGCTGTCGCTGTCTCCACGATCGAGGGCGGCCATGAGTTCGCCGCGCATGCTGTCGGAGGCGGGGCAGCCGACGTGGTTGCACTCGAGCAGAATCTGGTTGCATCCGCAGATGCACATCATGCGGTGGCCGATGTCGGAGAACCGCGAGGCGGGGTCGGAGGCGCCAGACAGAAAGAACATAGAGGCGCACAGCAACAGCGCTTTGAGCACTCTCCCACTTCTCGCAAAAGAGGCGAGAAGTGGGGCACCCCACCTCTCTGCCCTTATCGATGAAACAGAGGAAAACATCAATCTCCTGTGGCCACTGGTGCGGGTTGCGCACGCTCCAGGCGTGCTGTTGCCGGCGCGCGCACCGGCGCTTGCGCGTTTGGAACTAATGCCAGGCCCGTGCCGATCAGCATGATCCAGACGCCCATCCAGATCCACATCACCAGAGCATTCAAATGCGCTTTGATGATGGGATGGCCGTTATCCTGATTCACGCCTTCGAAGACCAAATACAAATCTTCGTTCAGTGTCGAGCGAATATCGGGGATGGTCGAGGTTTGCTGGCTGGCCTTGTAGAAACGGCGCACCGGCGTCATCGAGCCAATCGCCTTGCCATTCTTGAAAACCTCGATCATCGCCCACTGGCTGAAATAGTTGGGGCTTTCGTCCTCGGTGTAAGAGCGGCACAGCAGAGTGTAGGGGCCGATGGACATTTTGTCGCCGTAGCCCATTTCTTTTTCCCGATCCTGATTGAAAGCCGCACCGGCGAGGCCGATGATGACGACGACCGCTCCGAAGTGCACGATGTAGCCGCCGTAGCGGCGCGTGTTGCGGTGGGTCAGCTGCACCATCGATCCGAACATCCCCTGGCCGGTGTGGCGCGAGATGACGCGGCCGCCGCGGTAGAACTCGCTGGCTACGGCGAGGATCACGAGCACTGAAAGCGAGATCGCCATCAGCGAATAGAAATAAGAGATGTCGCGCCAGGGTCTGAGGCCAAAGACCGAGCCCCAGCTTTCGGGGGTGGCGATCAGAAAAATAGCCACGGCGATCGCGCCGATGGTCGGCCAGAAGAAATTGCGTTTCAGGCTTTCGAGCGAGGTTTTGCGCCAAGCGAGCAATGGGCCAACGGCGGTGAGGATCAGCAGAAGGAGGGCGACTGGAATTGCGACGCGATTGTAGAAAGGTGCACCGACGGTGACTTTGTTGCCTTGAACGAGCTCGGAAATTTTCGGAAACCAGGTCCCCCACAGAACGGTGAAGCAGAGCAGCACGAATAGAAGGTTATTGAACAGGAAGCTCGATTCACGCGAAGCAAGCGACTCGAGTTTGTGCTCACTCTCCAGACTCTTGTGGTTCTTGATAAAGAAGAAAAGAAAAACACCGAGAGTGAGAACAAGGAACCAGGCGAACCAATCTCCGATCGAGGATTGCGCGAAGGCATGAACGGAACTGATGATGCCGCTACGAGTCAGGAAAGTTCCGAGGATCGCGAGCCAGAACGTGGCAAAGACCAGCCACATGTTCCAGACCTTCAACATGCCGCGTTTTTCCTGCATCATCACCGAGTGCAGAAAGGCCGTGCCCGTAAGCCAGGGCATGAGCGAGGCGTTTTCGACAGGGTCCCAGCCCCAGTAGCCGCCCCAGCCGAGGACTGAGTACGCCCAGTGCGCACCCAGAAAAATGCCGCAGGTCAAAAATGCCCAGGTGACCATGGTCCAGCGGCGAGTGATGTGAATCCATTTCTCGCCGGGGTATTTCATGATTAGTGCGCCCAGGGCGAAGGCGAAGGGCACGGTGAATCCCACGTAGCCCAGATAAAGCATGGGCGGATGAATCACCATCTCGGGATATTGAAGCAGAGGGTTGAGGCCGTTGCCATCGGCCGGAATATTACCCTGCATGATGGCGAAGGGGTGCGCGGCGAAATTCAGAAGAGATAGAAAGAAGATTTGCACTCCGGCGAGAACGACCGAGGCATACGCAAACAGGCGCGCGTCAGTCTTGTAGCGCAGCCGAAGGACGAAAGCATAGCCTGTCAGCAGCAGGGACCAGAAAAGCAGCGAGCCTTCCTGACCCGACCAGAGCACCGCGAACTTGTAAGGTCCAGGAAGATCGCGGTTGCTGTGATGAAAGATGTAGGCGATCGAAAAGTCGTCGTGGAATGCGCAAATGACCAGAATAATTGATGCCAGCAGGACTGCGCCGAAAGATGCGATTCCGGCGCGCCGCGACGTTTCAGCAAGGCGCTCAGAGCCACGGCGGAGTAGCGAGGCAAAACCTGCGCTTTCGGGAAGTGTGCGGGCTGCGCTTGCTGGTTGCGTGGCTGATTTCTGGTAGATGAGCGCGACAAGTCCGGCGAGGAACGAATACACGCTCAGCGCTAACGCCAGAAGCAGCGCAAAACTACCTAACTCTGCCATGTGGGAAACCCCAAGCTATTTTTCCAGAAACGCTGGTAGGAGGCAACCGCCTAACGCGAAGAATCCGCTTCTGCCGGAAACACGAAGGTACGAGTGATGTCCTGGCAAATGGCTGGACAAGTGTTCAGGCGCCTCAGCGCAGCAAGGCTGTGAAGCAAAACTGGATCTAACCGCGGCGTGAGGGCGCACCGGCACGTTGGTCAGCCGATTACTGCCGCCGAGCGCCTTATGAATTCAGTTGCTTACAACCGAGACGAATGCTTCTTAGGCGCTGTGCTGCTGCCGCTGATAGCGCTCACGAACTTCCCGTTCTGCTGCAAACCAATCTTCGGCCTCGCCGCCGGGAGCGCTGCCGCGCTGCTGATAGAGTTCATAGGCGCGCCGGCGAATTTCGTCTTCCAGATTGATGGAAACGACGACCTTCTTGCGTGGCTCGGATTTAACGACGCCCAGTTTGCGCGGCTCGGGCGAGTTGCTCTCCTGCGCGACTTCCTGCGGTCGAGTTTCTTGCGCGCTTGTGGATTCGGCCGCAACCTGCGGATTGGTGACCGGGCGCTCTGTCAGTGTCACGGATGAACCAGCGTCCGTCGCTGTTGCCTTCGCATCCGTTGAGCTGGAAATGCCAGCATCGATAACTTGATCTTCTATCTTCGTTTTGCTGGTGGCCCTACTGCGAGTGGTTTTTACGCCTGTGGTAGATTTCGACCTTGCCATGTAGATACTCCTTTGACGCCTGGTTTATTAGGAATGAGTGAGTCATTCAGTGATATGCGTACACTTCGCCCCGCAATCAATGAGTGAATGTTTGAGGTTATCGCGTTTGCGCGATTATAAACGATTAGGGCTGTGGAAACGAACGGGAAATTAAACCGTGGTGTTGATCTAATTGTGATCTGATCCTGCAACGGGTCTCGGTCATGTCGCCGTCCAAATAAGTGATTCCCCGAAATCCTGGCAGGACTCCACCGGCTCGGCCAAAACCGGCTCGCTCCAGCGTCCAGTCAGGGTTCCAGTACTGCGTGAGATCCGAAAGTTTGAATAGTTCAGGGCTGCCATCACGCCGCTTTTTTTGCGGCGGTGCCCAGGACCTCCGCTTCGGCTTGTAGCCAATTATCGAGGTCGTGGCCGCCCTCCCGTCCGTGCTCGACATAGATTTCAAATGCGAGACGGCGGATTTCTTCTTCAAGGTTCGGATGCACGTCGGTCGGCATTTTTGCCGATAGGATTTTAATTTGCTGCTTTGGCATGGCGATTCGGCCTATTGTTCTCGCCTGTTTGTCTTTTTATCGCAGCAATCCCAAAAGTGCAGTGACTCATGTCACCCGCCTTTGGCCGGAAATGGAACAGTTCGAGTTATGCGGCTTTGGGGTGGATCGCGGTGGGGTCTCCGAAACGCTCTCTCTCGGTGAAGCCACATCTGGGGCAGGCCGTGAAGTCGGCATCGTAAGCCTTTTGTGGAAAAGCGAGACAGTTCGATGGAGCGGCGCTGTTCTTGCCAGGGACACAGTCAACGACGGTCACCGAGGTACGTGTGGCGATGATGCGGGTGCTGTTTCAGATTCTCCGTCGTCGCTGTACAGCCGATTTGCCGTGGCCGCGATGTCACGCACGAAAGCTGGACATAGACACCCTATTGGCGAGAAATCAGAGCGACCAAAGCCCGCAGGACGACGACGGCGGCATCGGGTCCCACCGAGTTTACTTCCCCATACCAGGGTTCCGCGGCATTCTTCAGCCAGGGCGGTTTTTCGTCCCACTCCGCCTTGGGGATCAGATAACCGATCTCGTCATTTCCCAGGCCGAAGATGAATTGATACTCCGTCTTGAGCTGCTCCCGTAGAACCGGTTCGATTGGCGCTTCCGGATAGTCGGCCCCGGGATACCTTTCCACGCCGCCGTTGACCAGTTCGGGATAGATTTCTCCGGGAACGGTCACGATCTCGGCCACTGGGACGCCGTCTGAGCGCAGCTGAATGTAATCGACTTCGGTCTGAATGTCGTGGCCGGTAGCGTACTTCACGCGCCCAAACTCGGGTAGTTCGCGCGTCTCAGCCGCCGGGTCGAGGTTGCCATTTGTGTAGAAAGGCTTCCGTCCCGCGAACACGCCGGCAGCCTCGGCGACTCTGAAATTCGGGTTGTACATAGGGACGAAGATGGTGTCCGTCCTGACTGAGAGCGAGTCCACGTTCACCGGCTTCGCGCCTTTCAGTGCGCGTTCCGCAAGTCGCCCGATTTCGGTCCCCAAGAGTTCGGCCTTACGCCAAGTCCCATCCTCCGCGATCTTGCCTGTTTGTGGATCCAGAAGCGCAACCTGATCGCGAAGCGGCGAGACCTTCCCGATCGAGCCCGGGAAGAACAGGGTTGTGCCACCCAATTTCTTCTCCAGATAATCACGAATCCAATGTGGATAATCGGCGGTGATCTTCGTGTTCTTTCGCCCGAGGACTTCGGGGTGGTCGCTCCAGTTGACCAGCGTCGCGATCGTCTGCCCGGTCGAACGCGCAACCAGGCGCATCACGTAGAGAAATGGATCTTTTACTATGGGAGGGCGATCCACGCCCTGTAGCATTGCTAGCAGCGGATGGTCGTCGCGCGCCAACTCTAGTCTCGCCGGCCGCATGGCACGCACGGCCTCCGCGGCGGTCGTGGCGATGCGCTGGTCGACCCAATCCAGGTATTTCCGGTCGATCCCCGATTCGAGTGGCTTGGGACCGTAGAGCCCCAGCGTGTCGGGTCCGGCGTGGGTGTGCGTTGAAGCAACGATTAAGGCCGATCCCGCGGGTGTCGTCTGCTGAAACACTCGCCGGATAGTGAGGACGTCGTCATAAAATAGGCCGATCAGATCGACAGAACAAACGACCAACGGCTGCTTCGTGATCCCCAGTGCCAGGCACCGCGCATAAAGATCATCATGCACGCCCGTCGCCACGCGGTTGTGCCCAAATCCCGCTAGGTACACCGCATGAGCATCGAGTTCGGGTGTGACGACTGATCGGGCAGCGCCAGCCCGCAACTCCGCGCCGGCAAGCAGTGGCGCAATCGTTATCAGAAATAACGTGGTGGCAACCGATCGTCGCACGCAAGCTCCCACATCAATGTACACGTGCAGCCCGCAACTTTCTTGTAACATCATCGGCGGCGGACTAGGTTGAAGGGTGTGCGGGCGAATGTGGGCTGCGGCAGTCGCATTCGGCGCAAGCGTTCCCAAACAGAACCAGAGTCGTGCGCAGAATCGGAACATCGAAAGGCTCCAACAACGGAGAACTCAGACGGCTCACGCTTTATGAACCAATCGGGCGCCTTACCGCAACTTTCGGGACATGACTTCGAACAGAAGTTCCGCGAACGCCACCTCGTTCATAAGGTGGTATCGAAGTGGGCAAAGGAGAAACCGGATAGTCTGGCAATCCTCAATGCGGATACTGGTCAGGGCACGACTTGGGTCGAGCTGGAAGCCGCAACGCTTGCCTTGGCTACTCATCTCCATGAACTTGGATATATGAAGGGCGATTGTTTGGTCAGCGCTTTACCTCTAACTACGCAACACATCATTCTGGAATACGCCTGTTTCCGGATTGGCGTGATCTTCGCGCCCCTCGACCTCAGGGTGTCTTTGCCGGAAATGATTCGCAGCATCAGACAAGTGCAGCCTAAGGGATTCGCCTTCCCCGGAGTCACTCCTCTCGGAGATTTTCGTGAAGTCGGCAGAGCCATTGAGAAGGAATGTCCGTTCGTCGGTCACAGAATCCAGTTTTCCCCGGCGGACGAAACCATTCAAGGAGCTACTGCAGCCTCAGATCTGTTTGCACGAGCTTCCCGGCTCACGACTGGCACTGAAGAACGCCGGCCTATTGAGGTGAGCGAGAACGATGCGGCGCTGATCATTTTCACGACGGGTTCGACGGGATCACCCAAACCGGCGCTTTTGTCGCACCGGAATATTACCTGCCAGAACATGTGCATAAGCCAGGCGTTCTTCGGTGGGGATTCGGGCATGAAGACGCTGGTAAATCTGCCTCCTTCCCACGTTGGCTGCCAAACGGAACTTCTGATGGGTACGCTCTTCGGCGGCGGCACAGCGGTCATTCTGGGAAGCTTTGACCCGGTGCGCTCTCTCAAAGCGATTCAGGATTACAAGGCAGAGGTCGTGGGGCAGATTCCTGCCATGTTCGAATTCGAGTGGCGGGTCAGGACCTACGAAGCGTTTGATTTGTCCAGTCTGAAGTGCGTGGCCTACGGGGGCCAGCAGGTCTCGGAGGCATTCGTTGCGAAAATGGCAACTATGGCGCCCTGGGTTGGCACTGGCTTGGGATTGACCGAGGCAGCCGGGTTCTGCACGTATCAGTTACAGCCTCGGGAAGCAGCGCGCCAATGCGCCGTCAGTTTGGGGTCGGCTATGCCCGTGTATCCCGTTTCGGTCCGCAGGGAGATGCGCATCGATGGCTTTGCGGGCGAGGAGTTGTCCGCCGGGGAGATCGGCCATATTTGTTTCCGCGGCCCGCAGACCTTTCTGGGATACCTTGACGACCCGGCGGCAACAGCCAAAACCATCTCCAAAGACGGCTTTCTTTACACCGGCGACCTCGGATACAAGGATGCGGACGGGCTCCATCTGTCAGGGCGGGCGAAGTGGGTGATCAAGCCGTCGGGATATCAGGTTTTTCCCGTCGATGTTGAGGCTCATATCGGTGCCCTCACCGACAAAGTGGCATCCTGTGCGGTGATTGGTGTCGAGCACGCGGTG
>JASHOH010000140.1 GCA_030041215.1 Candidatus Sulfotelmatobacter sp.
GGCATTCTCTGGGACGTTGGTGCGCTGTACGCCAGCGGCGTTCAATGGGGAACGGCTGCGCCCGTCTATTTTGGCGGGGCGGTCGTAGATGTCGCGCCCGAAATTCGCCAGCAACTCTCGGCGCAGAGGTAGCCGCTTCCGCCCCCGATCTTGCGAAGGATGCGGTAATGGGAAACCGTCTGCCCCACAGGTTGGGACGGCGTGGTCATTGGGATGAAATGTTAGGTCGGATAGAGGGGAAGGTCAATTCAAGCCTCCTCATGCTCTTCAATCACGCAGTATGCTCAGTTTGGGGGCCGCTGGGCACCGGGCTAATTGCGATCTCCGTAGTAACGACACCGAGGTAGCGTAGAAACATCCTCGTCAGTTCCTCCCGTAGGGTGTTGTCATCAAGGGGCAGGATGTCCGCGAAAATGCGAGTGCGACCGAACAAGACCAATTCCCGTAGGGCAAGGGCAACCATGACGAACGCGAATCGAACAGCGCGTTCCGGTTCAGGGTGTTTGATCTGGTCGCGCCACATCATGAATGTGTTCACCATTATCTGAAATGATTGCGCCTCCGACGCCCGCGCCTTCCGTACAAAGTCAACCTCCCAGTGTTCCTCCGAGTAGCGAACGCTGGCGCGGCTCAGGCCCGCATCTGCGCGGAAGTTGCGTATCATGCCCTCGATGACGTTCCTCGAAAACACCACGAGACCCAAAGGACGCACTGCTTCAGGGTCGAACTGCGCGGCGGTTGCTGTGGAGCTACGCTCGGTAAGCCGCTGAAAAACGGCGGCCATCAGGGCATCCTTATCCCGGAAACGGCGATAAACGTTCGTTGGGGCTATTCCAGCCTTCGCCGCTATTCGTGGAAGGGTCGCACCTTCTAGTCCGTGCTTCGCCAGCACGACCTCGGCAGCATCCAGCATTCGCCGCAGCGATTCCCGACTGCGGGTCTGGCGCGGCGGGCGCGGGGATGGTTTGCGGGGCATGAGTTACATTATTTCACTTGACAATATGTGAAGTTAGATTAACATTTCTACTACCAAATGTGAAGTCTAATTCACATTAAGACGAGGAGGCCGTCCATGAAAGCTCGACCGATTGGGGTCACGATTTTTGCAGGGCTGTTTGCCCTGAATGTGGTGTTCTACGTGGTGCTGGCCGTACTAGCCGCATTTAATCACTCCGCGCTAGTCGCTGTGCTGCACGCGCTCAGTCCGTCTGGGGCAGGCCCAGAAGCGATCCATACAGCGATGGGTCACTTCCAGCCTTTCTATTATGCTGCAATGGCGGTTATTACCGGGGCTTTAGCCGTTGGCTTCTGGAGGCTCCGCAACTGGGCGCGGATCATCGTGCTGGGAATGATCGAGCTTTCATTGTTGCTGATGGTTGCCGAGATACGACCGCTGTTGACCACACTCACTGCTGGCGCTATTGCCCTGACGCTGGTGCGGGTCGCCCTGTCGGTGTTGGGTCTGTGGTATTTCTTTCGTCGTCCGGTGCGCAACGCGTTTCGGCGGAACTTGGCTCCGGCTACAGGCGTGTAAAATCTCCTGCCTTGCGATGCGTCAACTGCAGCCTGTCGGGGCTGGTGTTGGCGATATGAGGGTCGAAGGCGACAAATGACGATGAAGTCGCCGGGCGTCATTGTTCCGATGACTGGCAAAACAAGTGTTGTTGAAATCGAACTTGTGAAGGCTGACCAGCAGGTAAAGTCCAAGTGACCGACGAACTTCTCTTTCATCACGGAACCACGATGGTGCGTCGTCTGCGCCTCGCTCCCGGCGAGGCTATGTCGTGGCACCGTGATCCATTCCATCGAGTCGCAGTGGTGCTGAGCGGAGATGTTCTGTTAATCGAATACCGCGACGGAGGCGAGAGCCAGCGTATCCAGATCACGCCGGGAGAGGTCGAGTGGGAAGAGCCGAGTGCCCGCGTGCATCGGGCAGTAAATATCGGCAGGCAAGCCTACGAGCAAGTAACGGTCTTCCTTCTCGACCGTCCAGATGCCGAGGCGCAACCGACTGAGGAATAGGTTTCGAGTCTCAACAATCCTCGCGCTGCGATATGATCCCTGCATGATCGCGGCTTCCTACAAACCCAAGAAGAAGTTTATGCAGTTGGCAATCGCGGAAGCCAAGCGTGCCCGTGACCGAGGCGATTATGCCATCGGCGCAGTCATCACCCGCGTAACGGAGGGGCGCGAAGTGGTCATTGCCAGCGCGGGGAACCGAGTAAAGACCTCAGGGTCAAGCATCAAGCATGTGGAGTTAGAAACGCTCAAATACGTATCGAGCGGTTATGGCCGCTACCTGACCGAGTTCGTGCTCTACACCACGCATGAACCCTGCGCCATGTGTGCGGGTGCCTGCGTATGGGCGAGAATCGGTGCCGTCGTATACGGAGTCTCGCAGGAAGACATCGCCGCTTATGGCCGAAAGTGCGGGACGGAACAATACAAGTGGCGAGCCTGCCTCATTCCCTGCCGACTCGTTTTCGAGAAGGGCAATCACTCTATACCCGTCATCGGCGGTTTTCTACGTGACGAATGCAAGAAACTATTCGGTTACAGGGCAGGAGAGGATCGCAGGCTAACGTAAACCCTGACTGATTCACTCTGTTCCGGCCTTCCTTTCAGGGGGCAACGCGGAATAATGGACACAGCCGGGGGCAACTTCGAGGCGCTCAGGACTTGATCGTGAAAGAAACCCCGTTCGAGTTTCCGCCACAACCATCGTTCGGCGTGAAACCGAAGATGTAAGTGCTGCTCCCGG
>JASHOH010000141.1 GCA_030041215.1 Candidatus Sulfotelmatobacter sp.
GGAAGAAGAATGTTCTCTGATCACTATCAGGCCATGTGGGAGCGGGTTGAGGAACTCTCCCACACACGGGCTAAATCGATTGAGTTGCTTCAGCCCGGTGTGGCTGGCGACTTTGCTCCGGTTTTGTGGAGCGAAGGCTTCGGACTGGGCGGCAAGTTGGATCGCGAGCTGATCCTTCGCTCTGCCGAGGCGAAGACCGCTCTTTATGGCGGACAGGTTTTCGTAATTGCCCCGCTCTACGTAACGAGCATCTGCCAGGAGCAGTGCCTCTATTGCAATTTCCGCGCCGCGAACAAAGGTCTCGGAGTGGAGCGCAGGCGTCTGAGCGATGAAGAACTTAAACAAGAAGCTCTGTATCTCATCGAGCAAAAAGGGCTGAGAGTTCTGGAACTGGTCTACTCGACTGATCCGCGGATGCGAATCGATACCATGTGCCGTCACGTCGAACTCCTGTGCCGGGTACTGGAGAACCGTGGTGGCGGCCTGGTTGGCATCAGCTCCGAGGCGTTCGAAGAAAACGATTACCGCCGGCTGGTGAATGCCGGTTTGTGTTGGTCAGTACTATGGCAGGAAACTTACGACAAGGCGCGATATTCGATGCTGCATCCCGGCAAAACGAAGAAAGCGAACTTTGAATATCGGCTGAATGCTTATGAGCACATGCTGGCGGCCGGGGTAGAGCACGTCGGCATCGGCGTTCTTTCGGGATTGTCGAACTGGAGAAGGGATTGGGCGATGCTGATGCTGCATGAAGAATACTTGCGACAGCAGCACGCACGGGGCGCTACGATTCTCGGTCTTCCTCGTCTGAAACTGGCTCCAGGAGCGCCGTTTCAGGATGGGCCTTATATCCCCAGCCGGCAGGAGTTTCTGCCTACCGTTGCCCTCCATAACATTTGTTCGCCGACGACGGCACCCTTTGTCAGCACGAGAGAAGACTGGGATGTGTGCGTAGAACTGGCCAAGGGCGGCGGATGTCTGTTTACGCTCAATTGTTCCACGACGCCAGGCGGTTACTCGCTGCAGCATGGAGGATGCCAGTTCACTGCGCATTCCTATGATGCGCCGGTCTACTCCGTCAAGTTAAAGGCAGAAGGACTGGAGCCGGTTTTCAATTGGAAAGCCTGCGATCTGGCTGCTAACGTGCCCGCCATCTGTGCTGACTGAGGTGTGTGCTGTGGATCGTGGAGGGAAAACTTCCGCCACGGGTCTGCAACCACAAATGTGTCGATGATCACAGCAAGTTGGGAACAACTGACGTCCAAGGCTAAGGAGGCAGTGCAGAGAGCCGGCCATCTTGCATCCAAATGCGGCCATGCCGAGATCACGCCACTCCATCTGCTGGCCAGCTTGCTGGCCGACCGCGAAGGCATGGTCACGCCGGTACTGAGCAAGATCGAAATTGACACTCAGACGATTCTGGCGCAGGCGCGCCGCGAAATCGACCGCCTGCCCGCAGTCTGGACCGGCGGCGCTTTGAAAGCTGAGCCGTCGTGGGCGGCGAACAAGGTTCTTGAGCAGGCTTTTGAGGAAGCAGCTGACCTGGCGGATGAGCGCGTCTCAACTGAGCACTTGCTGCTGGCGATCGCTGCTCTGGAAGGCGACCCGGCTCGAGCCCTGCTGATGCGCCACGGCGTAGATCACCATGCCATTCTGAGGGCGGTGGTCAGCCTTCGCGGCTCTCCACGAGTCGGGGTATCTGCCCCCGAAACACATTACGAGTCATTAGAGCGCTATGCCCACGATCTCACAGAGTTGGCGCGCAACGGCAAGCTTGATCCTGTCATCGGTCGCGATGACGAGATTCGGCGAGTGATTCAGGTGCTGTTGCGCCGTACCAAGAATAATCCCGTCCTGATCGGCGAGCCCGGTGTAGGCAAGACCGCCATTGTGGAAGGCCTGGCGCTGCGCATTGTCGCTGCCGATGTTCCCGAGCCGCTCAAGAGCAAGCGCCTTGTGGCTTTGGACCTGGGTGCGATGGTGGCGGGCACAAAATATCGCGGGGAATTTGAAGACCGTTTGAAAGCCATGCTGCGGGAGATCGAAGACTCACAAGGGCAGATTGTCCTGTTTATCGACGAACTGCACACGCTAGTCGGCGCAGGCGCGGCGGAGGGGGCGATCGATGCCTCGAACATGCTCAAACCGGCTCTGGCGCGGGGCGAGTTGCGCGCGATCGGAGCAACTACGCTCAGCGAATACCGCAAATACATGGAGAAAGATCCCGCGCTGGAACGCCGCTTTCAAACGGTGTTGGTCGCCGAGCCTAGCGTCCCGGAAACCATCGCCATTCTTCGTGGGCTGCGAGAGCGCTATGAAACACACCACGGCGTGCGCATCAAGGATTCAGCCATCGTGGCTGCCGCGAAGCTCTCGCATCGCTACATCTCCGATCGTTTTCTCCCAGACAAGGCCATCGACCTGATCGACGAAGCGGCCGCCGCCTTGCGCATGCAGATCGATTCCCTGCCAATCGACATCGATCAATGCCAACGCCGCGCGGCGCAATTGGAAGTCGAGAAGCTTGCGATCGCCAGGGAAAACGAGAGCGATTCCCACGATCGCCTTCAGACCTTGGAGTCCGAACTGAACAATCTCAGGAATCAGCTCAATGCGCTCAAGACTCGCTGGAAGCAGGAAAGAGAGAACGCGGCTCGAGTGCAAGAGCTCAAACGGAAGCTCAATGAACTGAAGCTGCTCGAAAAATCGGGATTGAGCGATGCTGATCTACAGCAAGCTGGCGGTGACGGCAGGGCTGCCGTTCGCGAGGCTGAGGAGGAATTGCGAAAGCTTCAATCCCAGCTCGATGCACAGAGTGGCTCACGCCTGACTAGAGAAGAGGTGGATAAAGAGGACATTGCCCGCATTGTTTCCAAGTGGACCGGGATCCCCGTTTCCAAAATGCTGGAAGGCGAGGTCAAGAAGCTGGTCGACATGGAAGAACGGCTGCGTGGCCGGCTAATCGGACAGGACGCCGTTCTGCAACGGGTCTCCAATGCGATTCGCCGCGCCCGCACTGGGCTCTCCGACCCTAAGCGTCCGATCGGCTCCTTTATCTTTCTCGGACCTACGGGGGTAGGGAAAACCGAACTGGCTTGCGCCCTGGCTGAATTTCTATTCGATGACGAGCGTGCTCTGGTGCGGCTCGACATGTCGGAATACATGGAGAAACACGCGGTGTCGCGGCTCATCGGTGCGCCGCCCGGATATGTCGGCTACGAAGAAGGCGGCCAACTCACGGAGGCTGTGCGCCGCCGGCCTTACTCGGTCTTGCTATTTGATGAGATAGAGAAGGCGCACCAGGATGTATTCAATATTCTGCTGCAAATAATGGACGATGGCCGCCTGACCGACGGAAAGGGGCGCGCAGTCGACTTCCGTAATAGCGTCCTTATCATGACATCCAACATCGATTCCGTGCATCTGCCACCAGATTCGCTGCACAACGACCTTGAGGAGCAACGCAAGTGCGTCACAAATGTGCTGCGAGCGTACTTCAAACCTGAATTCATCAATCGCGTGGATGACATCGTCGTATTCAACTCACTCAGTAGAGAGGAACTGACCAAAATCATTGACCTGCGATTGGAGGATCTGCGCCATTTGCTTGTAGAGCGCAAGGTCACTCTGGAGCTCACCGATGCCGCCAAACAGCTGATCCTAGCGGAGGGATACGATCCCAATTACGGAGCCCGGCCCTTGAAGCGAGCAGTCCAGCGGCTTGTGCAAGATCCCCTGGCCACGAAACTGCTCCACGGCGAGGTTCTCGATGGCGACCACGTGCTCCTGGACGTCGTTCAACGCGAGTTGAGGTTCACAATAAGCCGATGCGACCGCCGAATCGCCGACAAAGCCGTGAAGGCATCTTAAACCGCGACGCTTGACAGTAAGCCGCAGAACCTTGCTTCTCCAGCCCGGTTTCCTGACCACAGCCTGTTTGCATCAGACGACAACTAGTCGATCAAGACCTTCCCAAAAGAATCACAGCCGACCGTCCCGTCAGGCGGCCTTGAGAAGAGTACGTGCGGAGAGATCGTTCGATATCATCTGCAGGATCGATAATGGGATTCCCAATCTTCTGGCGTACCCCGACTTTCTGGAAATCGCCTCAATTGCAAAACCATTTATGTCTGCACTAGGGTTGGAGATCAGATCGAACTCCTCTCCGTACACACGGATCGATTTGCCGTGAGCGTAGCCCAGGGCTTTTAGCCTTTCGCAGATTTCGTTATCACTATTTTGGATTGCCATGTGACCCTTGGAATTTGAATGCGAAATTAGCAGTGGTTGAATCTTGGAGATGACGTTGAATTACTCTTCATTTTACGTCCACGCACAGGGGCAAGCAACACAAGGGCCGCCAGGCTTTGGGGACTCCGCGCCGCATTCTTGCGGATTATGGTCGTTTGTCGTTGCCGTCTCCGGCATTTCTGCCCTTCTGCTCCATAAGCTCGCCAACAGATTGACGCCCTACGACAATGCTTGCCGCCTGCTTGGCTTCTTATTAATTTAGTGTGCGACTGGCGATTTCTCGTCATTTTGACGATGTTTTAATACTTGAGAGCTCCGGCTATTACCAGCTCAATCCATTAAAACCCTAGGATTACAAGGGGCTCCCATTGTGCAACTGGCGCCAGATTTGGTTTATGAACTGCAGTTTGTAGTAAGGCCCTTAAAAAGAGAGATGGGCCTTGTGCAAGGTTGAGGCGCCGTGGTGTGATTTGGGGTGAGTTTTTATTATCGATGGCCGCACTTACAGCCTTGGGATCTTGTCTTGCCCGTCGTCCCATGTTCCGAGGGCTGGGAATTGTATGAGTGTGAGGCGCCGATGCACGCAGATTCGGTCTCGGCCAACGTGGAGGCGTTCGACACAACTGCTGAACACCGTGGCGCTTGCAATTCAAAACGCAGTGAAGAACAGATGGAACAAAGAGGAGAGGCGATGCTGCGAATCACCACTGAAGAAGAGGGAGATGTCACCAGATTTCGGCTCGAAGGCAAACTGATCGGTGATTGGGTCAGGGAGCTTGAACGCTGCTGGATCTGCGTGAAGCATGTTGATCCATCGCGCCGCTTCGTTGTTGATTTGAACGATGTCAGTTTTGTTGATGCCAAAGGCAAGGTTCTTCTGGAAACCATGATCGAAGAGCACGTAGAACTGGAGGCCGATAATCCATTGATGGCATCGCTTGCAAGCAGCATCGCCGGGGCTGTCCGTGCGACCCATGGTCCGTAATGAACAAGCGGAGATTATTGAATGCCCCGTCATAGTCGCCCACGGCAGCGAAGGGGCCTCGCTGGAGACTAGTGGTTTCATTTCGCATTCGCCAGGCTGTACATCATTTTCAGGTGGAAGAGCATTCGTCTAGCAGATTTCCGAAGCAACATGACGTCATTGCGACGACGGGCCAGGAGCCATACGGCCGAACTAAGTTCATAAAGGCACTTTTGTTCCGCGAATTCATCTTGGCGCAGAATCGTTTCAATTGGCATTATTCCCCTGTTGTGACCTTCCATTTGCTTTCTTCTCCATGGGAGTCCTAGTCAGTTTTTATTAGCATCCCAACGGCCAAGCTGCGGGAGAACAGCCGGACGCACAGAACGGCAAGCTTATAGAGGACTTAAAGCTTTCTGTACGAAAGTGGACTCAGGGCGGGAATGAGCCTTGCGGCGACATCAGGTCGAAACGGCAATCAGTTCACGAACAAATCACTTCGCGAAATTTGCAGTTTTCGCATCTTCGAATTCAAGGTTGTGCGTTTCATTCCAAGTTTCACCGCAGCACTGGCAATAATGCCATTTGCCTCGCGCAGAGCGCGCAGAATGAGTTCTCTTTCTGACGCCTCGAGGGTCTGGATCCTCTCGGGAAAAACCGATGGGCTGGCCCCCTTTAGTTCACTGAGCGGCACATTGAGAATCGAGCCCTGGGACAGAATCAGAGCTCGCTCAATGACATTCTCCAACTCGCGAACATTCCCCGGCCAGTGCCATCGCGACAGGGCACGCATTGTTTCAGTGTGAATCTTCTCGATTCGCTTGCCCATCCGTTTGGAATGTTTGTTCACAAAGAAATTGACGAGCAAAGGAATATCACTGGAACGCTCCCGTAGAGGAGGGAGGTGAATGGGAAACACATTGAGCCGGTAGAACAGATCCTGTCGAAACGTTCGCTGATTGACCATCGCGTCCAAGTCGCGATTAGTGGCAACAATCAGCCGCGCATCCACCCGAATCGTACGGGTTCCTCCCAGTCGTTCAAACTCTTGCTCCTGCAGGACCCGTAGCAGTTTTGGCTGAAGTTCGATCGGAATATCGCCGACTTCATCCAGAAAAAGCGTACCCTTGTCGGCGAGTTCGACCCGCCCAATTTTCTGCGCGATGGCGCCAGTAAAGGCTCCTTTCTCGTGGCCGAACAATTCGCTCTCCAGCAGCCCGGTTGGAATGGCGGCACAATTCAGCTTCACCAGGGCCCGCCCGCGCCTGTTGCTAAGGTTATGAATGGCCCGGGCAATGAGCTCTTTGCCCGTACCAGTCTCTCCCAGAATCATCACCGTGGAGTCCGTTCGGGCTACCGTCTCCACTTGTTTGAGCACGTGCTTCAGGGACGGGCTTTCTCCCATGATTTCTTCGAAGTTGTGCTCGATTCGAATCTCATCTTCCAGATAGATCTTCTCTTGCGCGAGCTTGTCCTTAAGCTCGGCAATCTCTCGAAAAGCGAACGCATTATCGATGGCGATAGCCACCTGATTAGCGATCTCGGTGAGGAGCTTTAAGTCGTCCTGAGTAAACGCCGACTCCTGAAAGCTGCAGATGTTGAGCGTGCCGAGGAAACGCTCCCGGCCGATAAGCGGAAGCCAGCATCCTGACTTGATTCCCTCATCGAGGAGAAGGTTAGTTACCTTGGCAGGAAAGTTGTTTATGCTCAGTCGATTTACGAGCAGTGCATTGCGGGTGATTAGAACTCTGCCTGCAGGGCTGTCCTCGGGAGGAAAGACAACCTCATCATGCAGAAACTCGCCGTCGCCTTTGGGGAAATGTACCGCACGAATACGAAACTGGTTGGTCGCCGGGTCATACAGGCAGAGACTGCAGTAATCGTGGGGCATGATTCGGGCGATGCACTTGGAAATCTGGTCGAAAAGTTCCTTCAAATCCAAGCGGCTCACCAGAGTGTTGGTGATGTCATGCACAAGTTGCAAGCGCTCATGTTCCTTGGCGAGTTGTTCCTGGTAAGTTCTTACCGTTTCGTGCGTGGAAGTGGCATCAACGGCGATCGCAATTTGAGCTGCCAGCTGTTCGAGGAACTTCAGATCTGTGCCTCTATATGCATTGACCTGACGGCTTCCAAAGCAAATGACCCCATATCGCTGTTTGGCAGTTGTCAGGGGAAACATATAGTAAGTTCTGACGCCGCTCTCACGGAGCGTTCGCACATAGGCGCTAAAACGCTCTTCCTTCGTGAGATCGTCAAAGAGAAGGGGCTTTTGGTTTTCCCATACCCACCCAGAAGGCGAATCATTAACTGGCGCCTCCATCGACATCGGGACGGTCATTGGCGTCAAAGCCTGTAATACATTCATTCGCATGACATTCCGGGTGGGATCGTGCAAGACGAGAACCAAAAAGTCGAACTTGCCAAACTGGTTAAGCCTTTGCAGGAGCTCTTTAAAAAGCTCGGACAAATTCATGTGCGAGACTAGCGACCCCGCTACCTCCAGCAGGGTTTCGTAATGCTTAAGAACAGGTGCCGATTCTGACTTGAGGGAGTGAGATGTCGAGGCGTTCATGCGAACGATTTTGGCTCGTGTCGACATGATGTGCCTTGGGCCTCCCTGCTAGAACAGATTGTTCTATTTCGGAGGAAAGCGGCGTATAGCTTTCGGTGCCACTGAACAGAAGCTTTTCGAATGCAGAATCTATCGCCGCTATTGTATCCCAGCAAGATATTGCGATGGCAATGTCGTGTCGCACGGGCAAATGTGATCTGCTTCACAGACCGGAAATCGTTCTTTTTTGATCCGCTGAATTACTGGTGATGCTTGGTGAGATCTTTCTGGCGACGGTCACCATTGCCGGACGCAGCAGACGATCTTTGAACTTGTAGCCACACTGTGATTCGCCAACTACAAGTTGATCCTCCACCAAATCAGTGTCAACGGTTGCAATGGCATGGTGAATCCTGGGATCGAAGCGCTCACCTATTGCCCTGATGGGACGTACGCCGATATTGAACAAGACATCCAACAGTTGCTTGTAAATCAACTCCATACCGGTGCGGCAGTCCGCGTTCTCTGAAGGCGACATTCGTGCCGCCGTTTCAAGACTGTCAACGACTGGTAGCAAGGCTTTGATGGTATCGAATATGGCATATTCTTGAAATTCTTTTTGTTCTCTGAGTGCACGCTTGCGGGAATTCTCAAACTCAGCTTGCAAGCGGGCTAAACGCTCCCGCAGTTTCACAGGGTCATTTTCGTCATTCGGCGAATCCGGCAGGAAGCTTGTTGCCTGCCGTTGGACTTCTGCAGCGGGCCGATTTGGCCTCTGCAAATCGTCGCCTCTTTCCCCGGTGGGAAGTTCGTGCTCTAAATCCAACACCTTCGATGCGTCCATTATCAGTTCCTTTGTCCCAACTCTAATCACACGGAACAACTAAACAGCATTTCAATAACCATAGACTGGGAGGAAAATCACTGTGTCTTCAGCTCCCTAGATTCGTTGCGTGTCGCTATTCAATCGCTCTGATCGCACGATTCAAGACATCGGAGCTTCATGAGTCGTCGTTTTGACTTGATATCGCCGTCGAGGAGCGACAACAAACCGATGGGCTTGCTAATGTGACTCCCAAAATTCCTTCATCCTTAATTGCCTTACTCGCAATTTTCGTTTCCTCATTGAGTTGGTCGCCGGGATGCGCTTTAATGCTGATCGCATGGAAACTGCAACAGCCACAAAGCTGATGTCAGCCGAGAATGCGCTTGAGACGAGTCACTTGTCGGTTCGTTTCGGCGATAACCGTGTCTTTACCGACCTCAGTTTCTCGGTTGCGAAAGGTAGTTCGCTGGGAATCATCGGACCGAATGGCGCTGGCAAGACGGTGCTATTGAGGGCGCTAATAGGTTCGCTTCCGTTCAAAGGTACTGTGCGATGGAGCGCGGGCGTGCGTATCGGGTACGTCCCGCAAAAGCTCGATCTCGAACGCGACATCCCGATTACAGGTGTTGATTTTCTCCGCGCGCGTACCGCAGTGGCTCATAAGTCGATAACTGACATCTCATCCGTGGAGGCTCTGGTCGGAATTCCACGGCAAGTGGCCCAGCAGACGATCGGGACCATGTCAGGAGGGCAGTTCCAGCGTTTGTTGATCGCGTTTGCATTGGTTGGGGATCCCAGCGTTTTGCTGCTCGACGAACCAACTGCCGGGGTGGATGAACCTGGTCAGGAGCGGCTCAACGAATTGGTACGGCGGCTCCAGAAAGATCGAGGCCTGACAGTACTCTTTATTTCGCACGACCTGTCTGTCGTGTACCGGTTCGCCGATAATGTGCTCTGCCTGAGCCGTACGCAAACGTGCTTTGGGCGCCCGCGCCAAATCCTCACACCTGATTTGCTTCGTGAAATCTATGGCGGCGAAGTGAGTTATCACGTACATGAACACTGAAACCCTGCTATTGTCCATCGCTATGGCGATTGCTGCCGGCCTGGTCGGCGCGTTTGCCGTGATGAGGCGAATGTCGCTTGCGGCTGACCCTCTTTCCCATGTTGCTCTGCCCGGCATCGGCATTGCCCTGGCGCTTCACATTGCTCCCGTATTTGGAGCCGTTGCCATGCTTGTTCTCGGCGCTCTGATCGTATGGGGAGTCGAGGAGAAGAGCCGTGCTACGACAGAGAGCGTCATTGGCGTGGTTTTCTCGGCGGCGCTTGCAATTGGCAGCATAATGACTACCGGCGAGAATCTCATTGAAGCCTTGTTCGGAGGAGCAGGGACGATTAGCTGGCCGGAAAAGGTATTCGGACTTGCGACTGCAAGCGCGATAGTAGCGTTCATCGTCATCCATAGAAACAGCCTAATCGTCATGATGGTGTCTCCGGACGTCGCTCGTACCGCGGGTATCAATGTGCGGCGGCTTGACTTGCTTTACCTTGAAGCTTTTGCTCTGACAATCGCGCTCGGGCTGCGCTATCTGGGCGTTCTACTGATGGGAGCATTGATCATAATTCCGCCGACAACCGCGAAACGCCTGGCGTATGATCTGGCCAGCATGTTGTGGATTTCAGTAGTGCTCTCGGTCATTTCGACGACCCTAGGCACTGGAATTGCCGTGCGCCTTCACCGTGAGGCGGGGCCGGTGATCGTTCTCGTCGCTACGGCGTTGTTCCTGCTCGGCCTCTTGCCGCGACGACGGTGGAAGCATGAGTAACCGTATTCCATTCCGCGTCCGGCCAATGCTGGCAACCCTGGTGAGCAAACCTTTCGACCGGCCCGGATGGGTCTATGAGGAGAAGTACGACGGCTATCGGATTCTGGCCTACAAAGAAGGCAGCCATGTGACATTGCTGTCGAGAAATGATATTGACCGGACGGATGCGTTTAAGCACGTTGCAGATGCCGTGCTGGCATTGCCGTCGCGAACGCTCCTGCTCGATGGTGAGGTGGTCGCATTCGATTCCAGGCATGTATCGCGATTCCAGCTCCTGCAGGAACATAGCGAGAAATGCCAATACGCCGTGTTCGACTGCTTATACAAGGATGGGAAGGATTTACGGAAGCTGCCGTTACAAGAACGCAGGCAGACATTGGAAAACGTTGTGAAGAAGGACAACGGACTTCTCCTGTCACGCCGCCTCGCCGATAACGGAATCGCAGCGTATCGGCGCGCCAAGGAGGAGGGGTTAGAGGGGTTGGTCGCGAAAGATCTCTCCGCGCCCTACATCGAACGGCGTTCTACGAAATGGCTGAAGGTGAAGGTACATCAGGAAGAGGAATTGGTAATCGGAGGGTACACGGCACCGGAAGGCTCTCGCGTAAAATTCGGCGCCCTCTTGCTGGGTGCTTATGACAAGGGGGGACGGCTTGTATATGTAGGCAAAGTCGGTACTGGATTCTCGAAATCGATTTTGCAGTCTCTCTATCGCAGTTTTCAGCCGTTGGTGAGCCCATCATCTCCGTTCGCCAACCCCCCTCGCGAGCGAGCCGTAACGTATCTGAAGCCTCGACTTGTCGCCCAGATCTCGTTCCAGGAATGGACCGCCGACTGGAAACTTCGTCAGCCCGTGTATCTCGGTCTTCGCGACGACAAATCACCGCGTGAATGTAAACTTCCAAACTTGCGTAAGTTATAGATATCCAGGCGGCCCTGGTTCGGGAAATGAGAATCATGCGGTTTCCTTCCCTGATCAACCATACTGTTAAAGAATTCCGCCCAGACTTTTCTGCGCGAATCGT
>JASHOH010000013.1 GCA_030041215.1 Candidatus Sulfotelmatobacter sp.
CTGGGAGACGCTTTGGAGCACTCGCTGAACGAGGTGATCGACGATGACGTGCTGCGGCTCATCTTCACCGCGTGCCATCCAATCCTGCCGATGGAAGGACGCGTCGCGCTCACATTGCGCCTGCTCGGCGGCCTCACCACGGCGGAGATCGCGCGCGCGTTTCTGGTGCCGGAAAAGACGCTGGGCCAGCGGATCTCTCGCGCCAAAAAGACCCTCTCGGAAGCGCATGTTCCTTTCGAGACGCCGTCGGGGGACGAGTTGCGCCGCAGGGTTGAGTCCGTGCTCATGGTGGTCTACCTGATTTTCAATGAGGGCTACACCGCGACCTCGGGCGATGAATGGATGCGGGCGGCTCTCTCTGAAGAGGCGCTGCGCCTCGGGCGCATGCTGGGCCAACTCCTCCCCGGAGAATCGGAAGTTCATGCGCTTGTGGCATTGATGGAGTTACAGTCATCGCGCAACGCAGCGCGCCGGGGCAAAAACGGCGAGGCCGTCTTATTGCCGGATCAGGACCGCTCCTTGTGGGACTACGCGCAGATCCAGCGAGGAATGACCGCGCTCGAACAAGCCCAAAGACTAGGCGGGGGCGCGAAACCCTACGCGTTGCAGGCAGCCATTGCCGCATGTCACATGCGCGCCCGCACCGCCGAAGAGACAGACTGGGACCGCATCGTTCTTCTCTACGACGCCCTGCTGCAAATCAATCCATCTCCAATCGTGGCACTCAATCGCGCAGTCGCTGTCGGCATGGTCCAAGGCCCAGCCGCAGGACTCGACGCCCTCGACGCAGCCGCCGCCCTCGCCGGTGACTCTGCGCTGGCAGGCTACCATCTCTTTCCCAGCGTTCGCGGAGACCTGCTGATGAAGATGGGCAGGCTCACTGAGGCGCGTGAAGAAATCCAACGCGCCATCGCAATGACGAAGAACCTGCGGGAGCAGGAATTGCTGGCCAACAGGTTGAAGCAGTTAGAGAAGGCGGCCTTCTCCGTATAGGTGCGGTTCTCTCCTTTGAAACGCGTTTATCGCCGAATTGTCGGCCATTGGGAAGTTAACTTCTGTTTTGCCCGTTATCCGGTCGAAAAGTGCAATTCATGTTCAGAAAAGCGGTCCATCACGCTCCGCGGCGCCAAGCCTGCTGGGATGAGGATTAAACTCCCGATCACCGTCGGAATTCATCGAGGGTGTTACTGTTACTGCACAACAGGCAGAATCAGGGCAGATGGCCGAGATTTGTCGTGGTAAATGAAGTTTGTAGCGCGAACCATGCTCGTTCCACGCGCCTGATCCGCACCCGTATTCAAGTTTCGGTCAAATCGCGGAAAGTTGCTGCTGGAAACCTCAAGCCGCAATTTGTGACCTGGCAAGAAAACATTGCTGGTCGCCCAAAGATCTAGGCTGACGTGATAAATCTCTCCCGGATTTGCAAACTCCGGTTTTTCCGCTGAATTGCGATAACGCAGGCGCAGAATGCCTTCTGTTAGATTCTGCGCGAATCCGTCTGGCCAGACATCCACCAGTTTCCCCGTAAAATCTGTGTCGACCGCAGAACTGCTTAGGTACAGGTCGAGCAGAACCGGGCCCGTGATTTCGGTACTTTGCGTGAACGCTGGCGTAGAGAAAACCAGCACATCTTCGCGTGCTTCCGCGGGCCGCTGATCTTCCGGACCGATGCCTGTGGGCAATGGCCCACAACAGAGCGGGCCCCCGATCGTGGGGACCGCGTTGCTGGGATCGTAGACGTACTGGTCGGGCTTCTCCTCGGCAGGTGCGGCCGTACTCAGAGTGCCGCCTCCCAAAACACCGTTCGCAGCCCTGGTCGAGTGCAGGTAATAGTGTGTCGGCTTTGCGCGTTCCAGTGGAAAGTCATCTTCCTGGCGCCAATCGTTCTTGCCCATGACGAAAATCTTCACCGGTTTTTCACGGTCGACCCCATTTGCCATTCCTTTCAGAAGATTGTCGTACCAGCGCAGGGTTACTTCCCCCACATCGAATGGCAACCTGTCTCCAAAATCGACAGCGCCGACTTTCTGGTTTTTCCACCCGCCAGCGTGCCCGCCCACATAAACCATGAGCCGCTGCCCGCGTCGCGCAGACTCAGTGCCTGCTTCCTTCCTCAAGCGCGTGTAATTTCTGAGAGTTCCCCCCAAAAAAATGTCGTACCACGCGCCCAGGCTGAATACCGGTATCTGAATCTGCGAGTAGTGATCTTCGATCGACCACTGCTTCCAATACTCGTCATAGTTCGGATGTTTGAGCCAGTCAGCAAAGTACGGTGCCAGTTCAGCAGCCGCTGGCATTGCAAGCACCGGATACGACAACAGCGGTAACTCTTGCGACCAACTTTTCGCGTCGTTCGCCCTCTGCGTGGCCTTAATCGCAAGGTGGTTGATTGTGTCTAACGCCAACCCAGTCGTCCACGACTCACTGAAGTACTGCTCGAACGCACCGCCCTGATAGGTCCAGCCGTCGTGATAGTTGGATGCAGTGTAGTTGGGGCAAATTCCAGCGAGGTGTGGTGGCTGGGCAATCGCCGCCAGAAACTGGGTCGCGCCGACATACGAACCGCCAAACATTCCTACTTTCCCGTCTGCGTACGGCAGTCCCGCTGCCCACTCAACCGTGTCGTATCCATCCTGTAACTCGTATTTGAACGGATACCAATCACCCTCAGAGGAATATCTTCCTCGGACGTCTTGTACAACGACGACATAACCGCGTGCTGCGCCCTTCAGACAAAAATCGATGACTCCGTTCTTGTCATACGGCGTGCGTGTCAAAAGGACCGGGAACTTGCCATCCGCCTTCGGACGGCAAACATCTGCCCGAAGCGTTACGCCGTCTCGCGTCTTCAGGGCCAAGTCATGCTCAATCGCTACATCGTAACCATCCGCTGCGACTGCGTAAGAGGCGCACACCGTCAGAATTACCAGGAATGTAACGAACCGATCCCCAACCGCCGCATCCCGTCGCTTTCCTAGCTTGGCAGCTATCGCTCTGGTCATTCTTCCTCCGTTGTCAAGACACCAGGTCGCATTACGAGTCCGCAGCCTAGGCGACAGCGGTTGCTTGTGTCAAGCAAAGTCGCGCTTGAATCCATCATGGCTAAAACATGGAGGATCCGGAAGCAATCCTGCTGTGCGAGATCAATACGGCTAAATGCCCGATCGCCATTAACTCCCGAGTCGTCGGCAACTCTTACCTAATGGATTGCTTCGCGCAGGTCTCACTCAGACACGATGCCGACAGACTCCTTGGCTTCTGATCAACGAAGGAGATCGGACAATACAGGGTCGCATAATCAAACTAAGACCCCGTTAGGCGATACCATGCTAGCCCGGTTTGTGCACCCAGCCACCGAAAAGGCTCATTCGGAACGTAATCCAGCCTGGCATTGAGGAAGGGAAACTGTTTCCAGGGTTGCTCACGGCCGGCCTCCAGATCGGCAATGATTCTCCCAAAGACTGAGGTCAGATTCACGCCATGTCCGCTGTAGCCGAGTCCGTAGAAGATGTTCTTATTGCTTCCAGTGCAGCCGACAGAGGGTGACTCGTCGAGAGACCAGTCAACTAGTCCATTCCAACCTGCTTCGAACTTGACTCCCGACAGGCTGGGGTAGATTCGTACCAGCTCACGCTGGAGTTGAGCAAAATGGGAAGCTCCGTCGCTGGCATCGCCAACCCCGCTATTGAAAAAGTAGCTGGGGCTGCCCCCACCAATGTGGATACGACCATCTTCGGTCAAGCCGAGATAGAAGACTTCGGTGCGGCTGTCATTGAACGGGACTCGCTTGCGCCATCCGATCTCGGCCAGTTGCTGCTCGCTGAAGGGCTGCGTCACCGCCACGTATTCATGGACAGGGACAATCGAGTTTCGGAAGAATCCCAGTCTTGAGGTAAAGGCATTAGTCGCCAACACCAGCGATTTTGCCTTGATCGAATGTCCGCTGCTCGTGTGAAGAAGGTTCTCCCGCCCTTCCTCGATGCTGGCCACGGTTGTGTTTTCGTAAATCTCCGCACCCGCGTTCTCGGCAGCGGCCTTGAACACGTGCACCAGTTTCATGGGATGGATGTGTCCACCATTGGGGTCGAAGAAGGCTGCCTCGTAGACTTCAGTGCCGATGGCGTCAACAAGTCGCTGCTTATCCCAGAACTCAACCGGCATTCCGAGGGATCGTGCCTGCTGCACATAGGCCTTCGCCGCTTGCATGTCCTCGGAGGTACCCAGCACTTGCAGAGCCCCATTTGTCTCCAACTCGCAGTCGATGCCGGTGGCCGCACTGAGCTTCGATAGCGTCCGGATGTTCTCGGCCGTCAGGTCGTAGATCTTCTTGTCGATGGCCGGCGCTGAGCTGAACTGCATATACCGATCTGCGGTCATGGTCAGCACCATGGCGCCGTTTCGTCCCGACGCTCCGTTCCCACAGCCCTTCGCTTCCAGGACGACCACGCGCTTGTGCGGGGAGATGCTGCGGATGTAATAGGCAGCGGAGAGTCCCGTGAAGCCGCCGCCGAGTACCGCGACATCCACAGCGATGTCCTCCTTCAACGGCGGATTCTGCAGCGGCTGACTTCTCGCCCAATAGCTGCGGCTGGGCTCAAACTCCAACGGTTCACGCCAGATCTTAGGAGAGATCTGGTTCAGACCGACGGTTCCGAGCAACGCACCGCCGCCTGCGAAGGCTGCCTTTTTAAGAAAGCGGCGGCGGCTTGAGAGCTGTTGCATGAGGGATAGTGGAGAAATTCAGAGTAAGAGATCGCTTTATACTCGGCAAGCTAAATGAATTGATCGGCGCCAAACAGCACTCGCGGCTAGAGGACGCCTGCAGGACGGACGTAAAACAAACATGAGGCAGGTCATCACGCGTCATGCAGCAACTCCCGGTTGGTCGGCAAACCGGAAGTTCTCCAGAAACGGGCTTCGAGTCCCCGAAGCCGACGCATTATAAAAGGGCGCCCCTTTGCAGTAGCGTCTGAGCGTGATCCAGAACTCTACCGAAAGGGGCCCCCTTATGAACGTTAAGAAGTATATCGGCATGGACGTTCACCAAGAAACGATTGCGATCGCGGTGATGACCGGCGATGGGAAGCTGGTGATGGAATCCATCGTCGAAACCAAGGCGAGCACCATCCTGCAGTTTGTCCAGGGGCTGCACAGTGACTTGCATGTCACGTTCGAAGAAGGAACCTGGGCGGCATGGTTGTACGATTTACTGAAGCCACATGTCACCGAACTCGTCGTGTGCGATCCGCGTAAAAACGCTCTACTGAAAGAAGGTAACAAGAGCGACAAGATTGACGCGCGCAAGCTCGCCGATCTACTACGCGGTGGCTATCTGCGCTCGGTCTACCATGGAGAGAACGGCCTACGGACCTTGAAGGAACTGGCCCGCAGTTACCTGACCATCAGCCAAGATCTCACTCGGGTGATGAATCGGGTCAAGGCGCTGTACCGGAGTTGGGGCATTGCCTGTGCCGGGAGTCAGGTCTATGCCCCGCGCTATCGGGACGAATGGTTGAACAAGATCGGGGAGCCCGGCGTGCGCCGGCGGGCCGAGTTCTTCTACCAACAGCTCGATGCGGTGCGAGGGTTGCGCCAAGCCGTGCGGCGGGATCTATTAGCCGAGAGCCGGAAACATGGCGCGACGAAGTTACTGCGCCAGATTCCTTACATCGGCCCGATTCGAGCCGCTCTATTGATTGCGCTGATCCAAACCCCTCATCGGTTCCGCACGAAGCGGCAACTCTGGACGTACAGCGGTTTGGCGATCAAGACACGCGACAGCGCGCAATACCGCTACGTGGCTGGACAGTTGCAACGTTCTAAGAAACCACAGCAACTGCGCGGGCTCAACGAGAACCACAATCATGATATGAAAGCCATCTTCAAGGGTGCGGCCGCCATGGCCAGCCGCCGGGAAGGACC